>NZ_CP091421.1:2952500-3924335 GCF_021729365.1 Bacillus sp. R45
AGCCCAGGTCATAAGGGGCATGATGATTTGACGTCATCCCCACCTTCCTCCGGTTTGTCACCGGCAGTCACCTTAGAGTGCCCAACTGAATGCTGGCAACTAAGATCAAGGGTTGCGCTCGTTGCGGGACTTAACCCAACATCTCACGACACGAGCTGACGACAACCATGCACCACCTGTCACTCTGCCCCCGAAGGGGACGTCCTATCTCTAGGATTGTCAGAGGATGTCAAGACCTGGTAAGGTTCTTCGCGTTGCTTCGAATTAAACCACATGCTCCACCGCTTGTGCGGGCCCCCGTCAATTCCTTTGAGTTTCAGTCTTGCGACCGTACTCCCCAGGCGGAGTGCTTAATGCGTTAGCTGCAGCACTAAGGGGCGGAAACCCCCTAACACTTAGCACTCATCGTTTACGGCGTGGACTACCAGGGTATCTAATCCTGTTCGCTCCCCACGCTTTCGCTCCTCAGCGTCAGTTACAGACCAGAGAGTCGCCTTCGCCACTGGTGTTCCTCCACATCTCTACGCATTTCACCGCTACACGTGGAATTCCACTCTCCTCTTCTGCACTCAAGTTCCCCAGTTTCCAATGACCCTCCCCGGTTGAGCCGGGGGCTTTCACATCAGACTTAAGAAACCGCCTGCGAGCCCTTTACGCCCAATAATTCCGGACAACGCTTGCCACCTACGTATTACCGCGGCTGCTGGCACGTAGTTAGCCGTGGCTTTCTGGTTAGGTACCGTCAAGGTGCCGCCCTATTTGAACGGCACTTGTTCTTCCCTAACAACAGAGCTTTACGATCCGAAAACCTTCATCACTCACGCGGCGTTGCTCCGTCAGACTTTCGTCCATTGCGGAAGATTCCCTACTGCTGCCTCCCGTAGGAGTCTGGGCCGTGTCTCAGTCCCAGTGTGGCCGATCACCCTCTCAGGTCGGCTACGCATCGTCGCCTTGGTGAGCCGTTACCTCACCAACTAGCTAATGCGCCGCGGGTCCATCTGTAAGTGGTAGCCGAAGCCACCTTTTATGTCTGAACCATGCGGTTCAAACAACCATCCGGTATTAGCCCCGGTTTCCCGGAGTTATCCCAGTCTTACAGGCAGGTTACCCACGTGTTACTCACCCGTCCGCCGCTAACATCAGGGAGCAAGCTCCCATCTGTCCGCTCGACTTGCATGTATTAGGCACGCCGCCAGCGTTCGTCCTGAGCCAGGATCAAACTCTCCGATAAATGGATCACATAAATGGATCACAGACTAAGTTCACTGCATCCTGCAGTAACGTCTGTGTGATCTGCATCGTGCAGACCTTAGTTTGACTGACTACGCACATCGCTGTGCGATTTATTTAAAACTTTGAATTAACAGGTACGTTTTGTCTTGTTTAGTTTTCAAAGATCATGACCGCTTGTTGAAGCAGCTTTATTATCTTACCACTCAGCTTCTTTTATGTCAACAACTTTTTTCAAGTTGTTTCCGAAGCTTTTCGTTGTTGTCTGCTGTTCATCAGCGACGTTTAATAATATAACACCCTTTTGAAAATATGACAATAGTTTTTTTTAAAAAATCATTAGTTATTTTCTTTCATACTTATTTCAGTTTCTCTTCTATAGAAAGATAAGCTGTCTTGTGGTTTGGCCTATTTTCTTGTATAGTAAGATTGAACTAAATACTTGATGACCACAAGGGGAGCATTAAAGCTGAGAGTGAACGTTTTGTTCTGACCCTTTGAACCTGTTAGTTAACGCTGGCGTAGGGATGTGGCAAAGCCAAATGATTTGCAGTTTATGTAAGCAGCGCGCGGACCTTTTCCCATCCTTCCCCGCGCTGCTTTTTTGTTTATCCTTGATACGGTTGTCTGACCAGGGGGAAAACTATGAATCATTCAACACAGCTTGTGCGCTTAATTGAAATAGCGATTATGACCGGGGCGGCTGTCATTCTGGACATTGTCTCAGGCATGTTTCTCCGGATGCCCCAAGGCGGTTCGGTCTCTATTATGATGATTCCGATTTTTTTGATTTCATTCCGCTGGGGAGTGAAGGCCGGGCTTACGACAGGCTTTTTAACAGGGATTGTCCAGATCGCCATCGGCAATTTGTTTTTGCAGCACCCGGTGCAGCTATTTCTTGATTACATCGCGGCATTTGCAGTTCTCGGTTTCAGCGGCTTGTTCGCTTCCGGTGTACGAGAATCGGCATTGAATAAAAAAAGAGGCGCTTTAACGATGTATGTTATAGGCGGTGTTTTCACCGGCAGTGTGCTGCGGTATGCGGCGCATGTGGTCTCCGGAGCGGTCTTTTTCGGAAGCTATGCTCCGAAGGGTACGCCGGTCTGGATTTATTCATCCGTCTATAACGCGACTTACATGATTCCTTCTTTTATCCTTTCGGCCATTGTCCTTACCTTATTATTCATGACTGCGCCGCGGCTTCTTGAAGCTAAGCGGACGAACTGAAACAGCAGGCGGTTTACGCCTGCTGTTTTTTTATTCCCGGCTGTGCCGTTCGTTAGAATCACTCAGTTCTTTTGTAAGTTCATTTATGCTTTGTTTTATGTTTCCTTTGCCTGAAAAATTCTCAATCAGCTCTTTTACATTGATTCCGGAAGATGCTTTTAAGCTTTCCTGAAGACCGGCCATTAAATTGGTTGCATAGCCTGTGACTTTATTGGCCCCGCCGTTTTCACCGCTTCCTCCCGTATCCACGACGGTAATTTTATCAATGTTTGAAAGAGGCGCTGAGACTTGTTTTGCGTATTCAGGCAGCATTTTCACAATCATATCAAGGATTGCAGCCTGCCCGTATTTTTCGAATGCGTCGGCGATTTTTTCTTTAGCTTCCGCTTCTGCGAGACCTTTCAGGCGGATGACTTCCGCTTCGGTTTCTCCTCTCGCCTTTTCAGCCTCCGCTTTAGCAAGACCGTCAATTCTCACGCGTTCCGCTTCCGCCTTGGCCATTGCTTCGATGCTGTACTGCTCGGCATCGGCTTCGGCGAGCTGCTTCGCTTTTGCGGCCGCGGCCGCTTGTTCCACCGAGTAACGGTCAGCATCGGCTTTTTTCTTCACTTCAGAGTCATATTGGCGCTCACGGCGCAGAATTTCTTTTTCCTCCAATTCAATCTGCTTTTGCCGCTCAATAATTTTAATTTGCATTTCCTGCTCTGTCACCTGCTGGCGCGCTTTTGCGGTTTCAAGATCATATGCCTGGTCGGCATTGGCTTTTGCTGTATCCTGCTCTCTTCTGTATTCCGCCATTTTCAGCTGATTGATTTTTTCCGCTTCAGCTATTTCCGTCGCCCGCTCCAGCTCTGATTTTTTTGCGTCTTTATCAGCGGCCGCGCGTTTAATCCTCGTCTCTTTATCCGCTTCTGCCGTGGCAATGTCCGCATCCCGCTTGACTTGGGCGATTCTCGGCTTGCCTAATGATTCAAGATAGCCGTTTTTATCCCGGACGTCTTTAATCGTAAAAGAAACGATCATCAGCCCCATTTTAGCAAGATCCTGAGACGCGACCCGCTGGACTTCCTGAGAAAACTTTTCCCTGTTTTTATAAATCTCTTCAACGGTCATGGAGCCGAGGATGGAGCGCAGATGGCCTTCCAGCACTTCCCGCGCCTCCTGCTCACGGTCGTCCTTGGATTTCCCCAAAAATTGTTCAGCTGCTGTGGCGATTTCACCGATGGAGCCTCCGATTTTAATAATGGCGGTTCCGTCGGCCATTACCGGCACCCCTTGCTCTGTATAGACTTCAGGTGTAGAGACATCAAGTTTGCTTGACAGTAAACTGAGAGGTTCTGCCTGCTGGAATACCGGGAGCACGAACGTTCCCCCGCCCCGGACGATTTTCAGACGATTTCCGCCTTCATCAATGTGGACGTTCTTATTTCCCAAATAACTTCCGGTCACGATAAGGGCTTCGTCCGGCCCCGCTGTCCGGTACTTCGTAATAAATACAGCAATAAGTGCGATGAGTAAAAAGAATACGATTCCGATAACAATGATAATCGGCATAGTCATAACAGTTCCCCCTTAGATATCAGATTGGTTCATGCGGCGTCACAAAAAGCACTCCGTCTTTCACGTCAATCACTAATACGGCCGTTCCGTACCTGATCTGTTCTTGATCAAAGCTGACGGCTGATTTAGAAATGGCGCCCCCTATTCCCTCTATGATCACTTCCCCATAGCCGTCTTTCGGGACGGAAGTAATGACCCTGCCGACCCTGCCCTTTAAATCCGTCTCCCGATATGCGAGCGATTCTTCCGCTGATGAAAGCGGGACAAGGACGAAGAAGTGAAGCAGGCTGACCAAAAGAACCGAAAGAACAAATGAAAGCAACGCAATGACAGGACTTGATAGCGGAGCGGCGATTTCGCCGATATAACCTGAGGCTGAAAAGATTGTTAAAAAAGACAGAATCAATGCAGGGTTTAAAAATGAAACAGGAATGGCTTCCGAGAGGCCGTGAAACACATCTTGAAAAAACAGAATCAAAAGCGTGAGACTTCCCGAAATAATCAATGTGTAAAGATAGACCGTTTCAAGCGGCAGATGAAATATGTCCACATTCTATCCTCCTTTCGGCTGAGGTGTCGGGGTGTTACTTTATATACGGATGTAAAGGTAAATGGTTTCAATTTTCTGATAAGGAAGGCTGATTACATGATTATCCAATCCGGATATGATATGTTTACTCTAAAGGAGGAGATAGGATGAGCATTTTTAATGAAGCCAGACAGCAGACCTGGGAAGAACTGAAAGGACTCTCTGATGAGGAATTCAACCGAAAGCCCGCGGCTGATGAATGGAGCGTGCGGGAAGTCCTTGACCATTTAAAGAAAATTGACGAAACAGCGCAGACCCTTTTATCAAAGCAGGCAAAAGACGCACCGTTTAAAAAAATCGAAGACAAACCGATGGAGTTTATAGAGGACAGATCAAATAAACGGCCGGCGCCGTCACACCTCGAACCTGAGCAAAACCGAATATCAGTCATTGAGGCAAAACAAGAATTAGATACGGCAAGACAGCAGCTGACCGCAGTTATTTCATCATTAAACGAGGAAGACTTTGAACGTGTGCTTCCGCATCCCGTTTTTCAAGAACTGACGATCCGCCAGTGGATTGACTTTATCGGCCATCATGAAAAGCGTCACATCGATCAAATAGAAGAAATCAAACAAAAAATCGAGAAGGTCTGAGTCAGACCTTCTCGATTTTTTTCTTGGCGCGTTTCGGTTCATAGGAATGGATGGTGGCCGCATCGCCCGTGCATATATCACCCGGGCGTTCAACAATACAGACAATTCCTCTTCTGCCCATCGCGTGCCTCACAAACGCCGCGGCGAGTTTTGGCTGATCCGGATAAAAGGATTGAATGACTTCTCCCGGCTGAATGCACGGATCATTTTCTCCCTCGCACAACAGAGACGCACCGCTTGGAAAAATCATTCTGCTTCCTTCTTTAAGCGGCGTCAGCGCAGAAAAACCGCTGATTGCGATGTTAGCGCCGAGCCATTCGGGAAAGATATGAGAAATCCCCATCTTCTCCGCAATGTCATCACATTCCTCCATGGACACGATTGAAATTTGTCTCCGGTTAAAAATTTCTGTTCCTCTTTCATACATCGGCTCACGCGCGCCGGCCTTTTTTGTCAGTCCGAAATGCAGGTCACCGGGAAACCCGCCGTATTCCGCGCGAAGCTTGTCCATCTTTTTGGTAACAAATTGTTCGGTATCCGCTATATATACGCCTTCCGTCTTTGCTGTTATGCGTTTCCACATCAGCCACCACCGCCTTTTTCTTGACATTATCCTTAAAAAACCCCGCTCTGTAAAGGAGCGGGGTTCATTTATTATACCGTTTTCGGCGTTAAGTCAAAGCAGCGTTTGTAAATCCAGTTGTATGCTTTCTCATTCAAATCTCTTGGATTTCCGAAAGTCTGCGGATCTTTCATGGCTTCTTTTGATAAACGTTCAATCATGTCCGGAGACACACCTTGTTCTTCTAAACTCGGCACTTCTAAATCTTTTACAAGATCATACATCCAGTTGACGGACGCTTTGGCCGCTTCTTCGGTTGTCATGTTGCTTGTATCGATTCCGAATGCTTTGGCGATGCGGGCGAATTTTTCCGGATAGCCTTTCCAGTTGTATTCCATTACCGGTCCCATCATAGCTGCGACGCATTGTCCGTGAGCGACAGGGATGATGCCGCCGAGCGTCTGGCTCATCGCATGCGCCGCGCCTGCTGATTCACTGCCGTATGAAAGGCCGGCAAGCATCGCCGCCTGCGCCATGCCGTATCTTGCTTCCAAATCCTCTCCGTCCGCAAACGCGCGCTTAATATAATGCGCCGCATATTCAATGGCCATTAAAGCGACGGCATCAGTGATCGGCTGCGCGAATTTCATCGTATAGCACTCGATGGCGTGCGCAAGTGCGTCAATACCTGTCATGGCCGTCACATGCGGAGGCATGGACGTGTGCAGCTCAGGGTCAATGACCGTTAAATGTGCGGCGATTAGCGGTCCGCCCGTATTGAATTTAAATTCTCTTTCCTCATCTGTAATGACCGCCCATTGTGTGACCTCTGAACCTGTTCCCGCAGTCGTCGGGATCGTTGTCAGCGGAGGAATGCGGTTTTCCAGCGGCTTTTTGCCTTCCGCGGCTTCATAATCAAGCACGCTTCCTTCGTGTGTCGCTTCTACCCCGATCGCTTTCGCCGTATCCATGGAGCTTCCGCCGCCGACAGCCACTAGACCGTTGCAGTTTTCTTTTTTATACAGTTCTGATCCTTCGTTTACAAGACGTACAGGCGGGTTCGGCTCCACTTTGTTAAACAGGACGACTTCGATGCCCGCTTCCTGCAAAGATTCAATGACCGGGTTTGCCACTCCCGCGTTATAAATTCCCGGGTCTGTTACGAGCAGCGCTTTTGTGACGCCAAGCGCTCTGACTTCACTTCCCGCGTGCTGAATCGCGCCGATTCCGTGTTTAATGACTGTCGGGATTTCGAATGTATGGAATTTATGCATGCTTTCTACTTTCATATTTAATGTCATATTGTATCTCCTCCTAATTATGCTTGAAACCAGTTCACAGCCGCAGGTTTCGTATTGCGGTAAATATGTTTGATTTCCGTGTATTCTTCCAGGCCGATTTTGCCGAGTTCGCGGCCGAAGCCCGATTGTTTGTACCCGCCCCATGGCGCTTGCGCGAAATACGGGTGGAAATCATTGATCCATACCGTTCCCATCCGCAGTTTGGCGGCTACGCGTTCGCATTTTTCAATATCCTTTGACCATACCGCTCCGGCCAGCCCGTAAATGGTATCGTTGGCAAGTCTGATCACTTCTTCTTCTGAAGAGAATGACTCGACTGTTAAAACGGGGCCGAAGATTTCCTCTTGGACTATTCGCATATCAGACTTGCAGTTTGAGAAAATAGTAGGTTCATAGAAGAAACCGTTTTGAAGGGCGGGATCATCAGGACGTTTGCCGCCTGTTTCCAGTTTTGCCCCTTCTTCGATACCGATTTCTACGTATTTTTCGACTTTGGCCCGATGCTCGGCGGAAATCAGCGGACCGCTTTCCGTATCTTCATGAAAACCGTTTCCTAATTTGATGCGTTTCGTGCGCTTGATCAGCTCGGCTAAAAATTCATCATGAATGGCTTCGTCCACCAAAAGACGTGACCCGGCCGAACAAACTTGACCGGCATGGAAAAACACGGCGTTCAGCGCTTGATCTGCAGCTGTTTCGAGATCTGCATCTTGAAATACGATATTCGGATTTTTGCCGCCAAGCTCCAGGGCAATCTTTTTCACGTTGCCGCTTGCCGCCTGCATGATTTTTTTGCCTGTTTCAATTCCGCCCGTAAAAGAGACCAAATCGACGTCGAGGTTTCTCGCCAGCTCATCGCCGACAGAGGCGCCCGGCCCCAGCACGAGATTGGCGGCCCCTTTCGGAATACCGGCTTCTTCTATTAATTGAAAGACTTTAATGGTTGTAAGCGGAGTAATCTCGCTCGGCTTTAAAACGATCGTGTTTCCGGCCGCAAGAGCGGGAGCGATTTTCCAGCTCGCCTGAAGGAGCGGATAGTTCCACGGCGTAATTTGTCCGCATACGCCAATTGGCTCTCTGACGATTTTACTTACGGAATCGGGAATCGGAGATGAAATGACTTCGCCTCCGTCTTTATCCGCCAAACCGGCATAATATTGAAATACATTTGCGATATCATCCATATCGGCTTTACTTTCTTCAATCGTTTTTCCTGTATCAAGCGATTCCAGCTCAGCTAATTCGTTCAGATCGCGTCTGATTAATTCCGCAATTTTCAGAACAAATTGTCCGCGCTCGAGCCCGGAAAGCACCGGCCATTCCCCTTCATCAAATGCTTTTCTGGCTGCGGCGATGGCTTTCACCGCATCATTCCGGTCTCCTTCGCATACCGTTGCAATTTCTTCTTGATTAAATGGATTAATGATACGGCGGGTCTGTTTTTTTTCTGCACTGATCCATTCGCCGCCGATATAAAGCGTTTTGCTCATAAGAGTCCTCCTTACCGAGAAGTAAGTTTGTTAAATAAAAATTTAATGTTTTTAACAATGTTAATTTAACACATGTTTTTTTGCCTGTCAAAACCCGGACAGTCCGTTTAGATTTTGACATTTTGTCATGATTCGTTAAGATTAAGAACATAAAGAAATGACTTAACAAATTTAAACTTCAAGAGGAAAAGAGGGACAGTATGGATGAGAATCCAGAATTCGCAGCTATAGAACAAGCCAGGGATCTTGTCATTGATTCCATTGCAGAGACGATGGATCTTTACGGAATCACCCGGAGTGTCGGGATTTTATACGGAACAATGTATATGAGGGATGAAATGACGCTTGACGAAATGCGTGAGGAACTGCAGATGAGCAAACCGAGTATGAGCACGGGCGTTAAAAAGCTGCAGGATTTAAATGTGGTCAAAAAAACCTTTCACCGCGGCACACGGAAGCATACATTTGTAGCGGAAAAGGATTTCTTTACGTTTTTCACGAATTTCTTTCCGCCGAAATGGGACCGTGAAGTTCAGGTGAATTTGTCCGCCATCGTACAGGCTCAGGCGGATTTGCAGTCCGTTTTGCTGGCCGAGGAAGGCAGCGCGGAATTACAGGAAGAAGCGCGGCAGTTATATGATCAGCTTGAAAGCTCGAAAGCTTATTATCATTGGCTGAAGCGGCTCGCCAACTCGGTTCAGAGCGGGGAGATTTTTAAATTTATTCCGATAGAAACGGACGAAAAAAACGCCTGATTTTGATTCAGGCGTTTTTTGTCGTGATTTGATTATTTTTGAGAAAATATAGGAACATAACCCCATTTACTTCCATTAAAATTGATGGTAAATTTTTATAGGTATGGTCGTTCTTTTTTAAGAACAATCAGCAAATTTTTTTTAGGGGGATTTATAAAAATGAAACACAAGTTTTTCTCAACTGTCATGGCAAGTTTATTCGGCCTGGTTTTGCTTCTTTCTCTGCCGACAGCGTCATTCGCCGCTGAGTCAGGCTCAACCGTTCACGAGCCGGAAATGTCCACGAAAGCGACTGCTACCTTATTTGCAAAATATACAGGTGCCAGCCAGCAGGAATGGTCATTTTCTGATATCGAATTGACGTACCGTCCGAACACGATCCTGAGCTTAGGCGTTATGGAATTTACCCTTCCTAGCGGATTTGCGGCTACAACAAAAGATACAGTCAACGGACACGCTTTGCGCGAAAGACAGATTCTGAATAACGGCAAAACAGTCAGACTTCCGTTAAACATTGATTTGCTCGGCGCAGCGGAATTTAAGCTTTCTCTTAATAATAAAACATTGCCTGCTGCAGGTACATATAAGTTCCGTGCAGAAAATAAATCATTAAGCATCGGCTCTAAATTCTATGCTGAGGACACAATTGTTGTTCAAAAACGCAGCACACCGCCGACACAGCCATGCAACTGCAAATAATTGCGAAAAACGGACCGGCACAAGCTCATCGCTTGTCAGCCGGTCTTTTTTTGTGCTGTTTTCTTTCTTCCGGCCCTCGCATTGACAAACCCCTAAAACAGGAGTACATTCTTGTTTGTTGTATTTGGAGTGACGAAAACAGTTTCTTAAGGAGTTATGAGGATTGGGAAAAATCAAAAATAAACAATTTGCCGTCATCGGACTCGGCCGTTTCGGCGGAAGCATCTGTAAAGAGCTTTTTAAAATGGGGCATGAGGTGCTTGCGATCGATATCAGCGAAGAGCGGGTCAACGCATACTCCTCTTATGCCACGCATGCCGTGCGGGCAAATTCAACGGAAGAAAGCGAGCTTCAGTCGCTCGGCATCAGAAATTTTGAATATGTCATCGTAGCAATCGGAGCCAATATACAGGCAAGCACGCTGACGACGCTGTTATTGAAGGAGCTGAACATCCCTAATATTTGGGTGAAAGCGCAAAACTATTATCATCACAAAGTGCTTGAAAAGATCGGTGCTGATCGTATTATCCATCCTGAAAAGGATATGGGCGTGCGGATTGCGCAAAGCCTTTCAGATGAAAACGTCTTAAATTACATCGATTTGTCAGATGAATACAGCATTGTGGAGCTTTCAGCCACTAAAAAGCTGCATTTAAAATCCATTCTTGATCTCGGCGCCCGCGCCAGATTCGGCTGCACCATTCTCGCCGTGAAACATAATGGAGACATTCAGCTGTCCCCTTCTCCGGAGACTGTCATTCATGAATGTGACTGCCTTGTGCTGATGGGGCATAAACGTGATATTAAAAGGTTTGAAACTGAAGGAATGTAAAAAAAGCCGGCAAGCTGCCGGCTTTTTTTGATGCTTATGTTTCTTCACTTAACTGGACGGCGGTTTGGTCAACCCAGCCGATCAGCTTATCTTTCACTTGAATTTGGTACCAGACGGATTCTCCGTTTTGTTTTTCAGATACGACTTTAATATGCTGGCCGGTAAACTTTTGCGCCGATGCCAATTTAATAGAATGCCGCTCTTTCGACGGCTTGGACCACACGTCTTCAATGGCGTGGTCTTTGATTGCGCCTTTCTTATCAACTGCTTTAAGAGAGGCATTGATTTTGTCATATTCATTCAGGTTATAGGTTTCTATGACATCTTTAATTTTTTCAGCATAGCCGGGGTCTGTGGCGTAGCCGGATTTTTGAAGGGCAGCCGCCGCTGTTTTATAATTGTCCGCTTCAATGACGGGCTTGTACTTCTTTTTATTCCAAGACGTTCCGTTGACAAATAATTTGGCATGGTCATCCATTGATTCAAAAAACGTGCTGTATTTACGGAATTTTGCCCGAATCGTTTTTCGTTTTCCTTTTTCAAATTCATCCGTTTTCATCGTGACGTGTTTTCCTTTATAATCACCTTTTACACCGAACAGGTTGCGCGCTTTCCCCGCAAGCTCACTGTTCCCCCAGTCCGATTCGAGAATGGCCTGTGCGAGGGTGATGCTCGGAAGGACATGATATTTCTCATATAAAATTTGAGCATGCCCGGAAAGGCTGTCAATAAAGACCTGCTGCTCGTCCACCTCTTCAGGCGGTTTTTCTTCCGTCACTATGAATTTCGAAAATACCATTGATACCAGAAATAATCCGAATATAAGAGATACAGCAAAAAGGCACCCAAGCACCCTTTTGGTCTTTGCTTTCTTTTTCATATCAACCTTCCTTTAATTCCGGAATCACTAGATTTATAATTTTACTGGTCATTGATGAAAATTTCAATAAAATAGGGAAAAAGACGGAGAAAGAACACATCGTGCAAATAAAAAAGACTCCTCTTTGAGGAGTCTTTTTTTGTTATGCCATGCTCAGCTGAGGGCCGAACAATTCATATTGAACAGAATCAGAGTCAAACCCGAGTGCAAGAATCATATCTTTCATTTGCGTCATAAACTGCGCTGATCCGCACAAGTAACATTCAGCATCTTGATTCAGATGAAGCTGCTCCAAGAAGGTTTGATCAATCCGGCCGCTGTAAAAAGGCTTGTCTCCTGAGCGGTCTTGTTCTGCCGGTTCACTGTATACATAAATGACGTTAATATTCGGATGATTCTCCGCAGCTTGTTCAGCCTCTTTGCGGAACGCGGCGTACTCTCCGTTTTTCGCGGCATGAATAAAAGTAACGGAACGCTCCGGCTGTTTTTCGGCGGCTGTTTTCAGCATGCTCATCATCGGCGTGATTCCGGAACCGGCACTGATAAGAACAACCGGTTTTTCGGAAGAAGACAGCTTGAAATCCCCGGCGGGTGCACTGACTTCAAGTTTATCTCCCTCTTGAACTTCATTGTGGAGATGAGAAGAAACCGCTCCGTCCTTTTTCACAGATATCCGATATGCGCCTTTTCGAGAAGCATCAGACAGGCTGTACTGGCGAATGTGCGTATAAGGAGAATCCGCAATCCTCACTTTAATGCTGATATATTGTCCCGCTTCAAATCCAGGAAGCGAAGAGCCGTCACTCGGTTTGATATAAAATGATGTGATATCTTTGCTTTCTTTTGTTTTCTGTATAACCGTAAATTCTTTATACCCCTGCCATCCGGCTTCATTGTACATGTCTTTTTCAATGCCGATAAAAGCCTCCGCAATAACACCGTAAGCTTTTTCCCATGCCTGCATAATTTCAGGAGTTGCGGCATCCTGCAGCACATCCTTAATCGCCAGAAGCAGATACTTTCCGACAATCGGATAATGTTCCGGTTTTACACCGATGCTTGTGTGTTTATGGCCGATCTGTCTGACCGCCGGAATGATTTGTTCTAATTGATCAATATTCGCCGCAGCCGCAATGACTGCATTTGCCAATGCTGCGCGCTGAGTCTGTTTCTTTTGGTTCGTTTGGTTAAACATATTTAACAGTTCGGGATGATCTTGAAACATCAGGTTATAAAAGCGTCCGGTGATGTTTTCTCCATGTGTTTTTAATACGGGTACTGTGCTTTTGATGATGTCTACTGTTCTCTCATCCAGCATGTTCATCCTCAACCCTTCTAAAGATGTATTTTTAATATATCTTTATAGTAAGAGATATTTCGAATAAAAGATATATATAAAATGAATCTTTAAAAAAGTCGTCACAATATTGTGTTGGATTTGGAATTTATGGATTTCACCTCCTTTTTTATCACCCGGTGAAACAGGGACACATATATTTGGGAATATACGTTTAAAGATGAAAGCGGGGGATTGCATGGTTTCCGATATCGATTACACGTCTCCGAATACACAGTTCACTTATGATGTAAATGAGAGCCGTTTTTTTACGAAAGATGCTCGGAACTTTATCAATGTATTGGGGATTAAACAGTTAAACACGCTTGAAAATATTTCATTATTAGATATCTTTCTGAGTAAAACAAATGTGATTGAACCGCATACCCATCAAAACGCCGCTGAATTGGTGTACTGTATTTCGGGTTCCGCGGTGGTGTCGATGCTGAATCCGTTCACCCAGAAAATACGGAATTATCCGATCTCTCCAGGACAAGTGGCGAATGTTCCGCAGGGGTGGTGGCATTATGAAGTCGCCACTTCAGACAAAACCCACCTTTTGGCCATATTTGACGCCCCTTCGCCTGAAGTGATATACGGCTCGGATATTCTCCGTCTGACGCCGCCGGAGATCATGGCGCATACGTACTGTCTGAATGAGCACGAGTGGGAAAAAGCCGTTTCACCGATCCGGCAATCAACTGTGATAGGTCCCGATAAATACTGCGGACAGTCTGAAAACACGGGTATTCATGATATGAATAAGCCTTATCAGCCAAATACGCATTATCCGAATGATCCGTATCGGCATTATGTTCAGCCGTTCTATAGGGGGTATTAAGCGGATCCGCATCGACAGAAAGAGCCCCTCATTGCAGAGGGGCTCTTGATCATTACGGTCCGGTCCCGCAGCTTACTTTGTACTCGCCTTCGGACGATTTTTTTGAATAACATACGTGCGGCGTCTGTCCGGTTTCATCTTTCCAATTGAACCAATTTACATAATAAAGGTTCCCGTCCTCTCCGCCTCCTTCTTCTTTTTGAAGAATCGCAAAGTAGCTTTGATACGGATATCCTTTTTTATAAATGTCATGCCTGATGGCTCCTTTTTCTGAAGCAGACGTGAAGATGACAGGAGAAAGAACCGGGAGCGCTGTTAAAAGAAGTGCCAGTGCAGCTGACAGAGATAATATAAGATAGATTTTCTTTTTCATTTTCTCTCTTTCCTTTATTTTGAGTTGTTAGAAATGAAGCGGAACACAGAGGCTGCTGCAGAAGATGAAAAAACAAAAAAACCCTTATTTATAGAATAAGGGTTTAAAGGTATGGAGCCAAGGGGGCTCGAACCCCTGACCTCTACGCTGCCAGCGTAGCGCTCTCCCAGCTGAGCTATGGCCCCGTGCTGTAACGTCATGTTTTATTATAGACGACTCTTCTATGAATTTCAAGCAGAAAATTCAGTTTGCTCATATTTTCCTGAGACGTTTTTCGAACATAAAAAGAAGACCCTCCGGGGGGCCTCTTCGTTTATCGCACGAGCATGATTAAAATGATGCCGAGGATGACACGGTAAATGGCGAACGGGACAAGCTTAATCCGGTTAATGAGCCGAAGAAAAAACTTGACGACTAAGAGGGCGACGACAAAGGCGCAGATAAAGCCGACAAGAAAAAACGGAATCATGTCATAAGAAAGACTGCTCCAGTATTTCACGAGCTTCAGAAGGCTTGCGCCCGCCATAATCGGAATCGCCATAATAAATGTGAAGTCTGCGGCTGCCCGGTGATTCAAGCCCACAATAACACCTCCGGCAATCGTTGAGCCTGATCGGGAAAATCCGGGCCATAAGGCGAGACACTGGAATAATCCGACACAGAAAGCCTGTTTGTAGGTGATTCTGTCCACCGTATCGATCGTTTCTTTCCTTTTATTGATCCAGTCCGCTATAAGCATAAGCACGGCTCCGGCAATTAATCCGTAAGCGACCGTTCTGACGGAGAATAAATAGCGGTCAATGAAATCCTCAAATAAAAAGCCGAGCACCGCTGCCGGGACAAGACCGACGGCGATTTGCGCGATGGTCAGCCTGTATCCCTTCTGCTGATCGCGCGTGACGTTTTTTTTGAGGCCGAGTAAATGTAATATCCGATCCTTAAACACAATGGCCACCGCCAGAATCGAACCGAGCTGAATCACCACTTTGAAGGAATTGGCGGCTTCCGGATTCATCAGGCTTCCGGATTTCAGCCAGATGTCATCCGCTATGATCATATGTCCCGTGGAAGAAACCGGCGCGTACTCCGTCAGCCCTTCCACGATTCCCAAAACGGCTGCTGTGAACATCTCCCATAGTGTCATCCCATTCTTCCCTTCATTCATCATTTACAAAAGAGAAGCTCTCCTTTGAAGGAAAGCCTGTCTTATAATAAATATCATGTCCGTTCCGATTTTATGACTTCGATACAGCATCATTTTTTTCTTCTTCATATAAATGCGAGCGCATTTTGAACCAATCAAACAGATGGGTCGTGACCACTTTGATGACCGCATACCCCGGGATGGCTAAAATAATGCCGACAACCCCGAACAGCTTTCCGGCGGTTAAAAGAACAAAGATGATGGTAATCGGGTGAATGTGAAGATTTTTCCCCATGATCTGCGGCGAAATTAATTTCCCTTCCACGAGCTGGACAACGGTCCAGACAATCGCAAGCTTCAGCAGCATAAAGGGCGAAGTGACCAACGCGATAATAATCGCCGGCGTGATGGCAATGGTCGGCCCTAAATACGGAACAACGCTCGTACAAGCGGCAATGACCGCAAGCAGTGACGCATAATCAAGTCCGATAATCAGATAGCCGATAAATAATAAAAACCCGATGCAGAAGCTGACGATGACCTGTCCTCTGATATAGGAGCTTAATCTGTGGTTCATTTCACTCAGCATCGTATACGTTTGTTCTTTCAGACGGGTGGGCACAAACTTTAAGATATAGATCGGCAGTTTTTTGCCGTCTTTCAGCAAATAGAACAGAATAAACGGCACGGTCACTATTGAAATAATCACTTCAGTCAGCGCGCCGATAAAATTCCCGACCCCGGTAAATGTGCTGTTTGCAATTGTCGCCGCCTGCGCCGATACTTTATTAGCAAGATCGGAAATGTTGATATTCATCGTCTTTTGCGCCTGATTTACAAAATCGCTTCCGATCAGGCTTTTCGTCTGATCTTCAACGATGTCCACATATTTCGGCAGGTTGTCGATCAGGCTCATGATCTGTTCCTTTAAAAACGGAATAATTGAAACGACCGTAATCGAAATCAGCCCTATAATAATGAGGTAAAGGAGCAGGATGGAATAGACTCTTTTCACTCTTATTTTTTCCAATATATCTACGATCGGATTAAGCAGATAATAAACAATTCCTGTCAAAATGACGGGGAGCGCAATCGTTTTGAGCAGGACGATAATGGGTGTGAAAATAAATGATGTCTTCATAAAGACAAGGATATTGAGACCGATGAGCAGCAATACAAGCAAAAACAAGACAAATTTATTGTCTAAGAAAAACTGTTTAAATCTGCCGCCCCATGTTTGCAATGTTTCCACTATTGTTCCTCCATCATATGTATTTTACTTAAATTGTACACTATCGTTCCTGTAATGAAAAATAATAACCGGTCTCTATGGGAATTTTTCCTATCCGTTTAGCTGGCAGCCTTTTTTCCATTTATGTTTCTTTGAAAAAAAGCTATAATGTAAGCCAATACATAGAAGGAGCGATAGCAATGATTCGATTTGCAACAGTCGGAACGAATTGGATTACAGAACGATTTCTGGAGGCGGCTTCTGCTATTGATGATTTTCAATTAACGGCGGTTTATTCCAGAACTGAGGAACGTGCGGCGGAATTCGCCGGCAAACACGGCGCTGCTCATTATTTCACCAGCCTGAAAGAAATGGCGGAAAGCAAAGCCTATGACGCGGTGTATCTCGCCAGCCCGAATGCATTTCACAAAGAGCAGGCGGTCCTTTTTATGGAACACGGCAAGCATGTACTATGCGAAAAACCGTTTGCGTCTAACGCAAGGGAAACGGATGAAATGATTCACGCAGCCAAAACGAACGGCGTTCTCTTGATGGAAGCCATGAAAACGACGTTCCTGCCGAACTTCAGCATGCTTCAAAACCACTTACATAAAATCGGACCCGTCAGGAGATTCACGGCAAGCTACTGCCAATATTCATCACGATATGATGCATATAAAAACGGTACGGTGCTTAACGCGTTTAAGCCTGAATTATCGAACGGTTCGTTAATGGACATCGGCGTGTACTGCATTTATCCGGCCGTCGTCCTGTTCGGCAAACCGAAAAACGTCATTGCGACCGGTCATAAACTAGCATCCGGCGTTGACGGCGAAGGCACGGTCATTCTGTCATACGACGGATTTGAAGCGGTGCTGATGCATTCGAAAATCTCAAATTCGTTTGCCCCGGCGGAAATTCAGGGGGAAGACGGCACGATCGTTCTGGACAGCATTCACGGACCGGAACGGGCGGAAATCCGCTATCGTGACGGCCGGACGGAAGACATTTCAGTCCCTGATCTGAAACCTTCGATGTACTACGAAACGGCTGAATTCATCAATCTTCTTCGAAACGGACAGCGGGAGTCTTCCGAAAATACATTTGAACGTTCTTTCATTACGGCAAACATTATGGAAGAAGCGAGAAAACAAATCGGAATCGTCTTTCCCGCCGATCAAAACTAAAAACATCCGCCCGGATTCGGGCGGATGTTTTTTATTTGGACGCTAACAGGTCAGCAAACGCTTTTGCATACTGCGGAAGGTCGGGCGGGCGGCGGCTTGATACAATGTGGCCGTCAGTTACGACTGCTTCATCCAGCCACTGTGCCCCTGCATTTGTCATGTCGTCTTTGATGCCGGGCGTGCTCGTTACTTTTTTTCCTGCGAGAATTCCGGCAGATATAAGCACCCAGCCCGCATGGCAGATCTGGCCGATCGGCTTTTTCTGCTCGTTCATCGTACGGATGATGTCCAAAACTTCGGGATATCTTCGCAGTTTGTCAGGAGCCCAGCCGCCAGGCACGAGCACGGCATCATACTCCTGAATAATCAGGCTCTTAAAATCGTAATCCGCCGTCGCGGGCACGCCGTATT
The DNA here is from genome assembly GCF_021729365.1 of Bacillus sp. R45. Classification (NCBI taxonomy): domain Bacteria; kingdom Bacillati; phylum Bacillota; class Bacilli; order Caryophanales; family Bacillaceae; genus Bacillus; species Bacillus sp. R45. Next base: position 2,970,745 of record NZ_CP091421.1, read on the forward strand.
TTCCTTTGTATGAACGGCCCGCTTCTTCTCCTATTAAATGAACGATCGCGCCTTCCTCTCTCAGCCGATAGACGGGATACCAAAGCTCTAAGTCTTCAAAATCGTCACTGACAAGCGCTATAACTTTTTTGCCTTCTAATCTCATCACTGCCACTCCCTTCTTTTATATTAGTGTATCGCTTTTTTCATATGAGGAAAAGAAACAGCTCGTTACAGCTGTTCTTCGTCTTCAGACTGAATCGTAAATTTCCGTGTGACCTGTTGCAGTTCTTCAGCCATATGCGCAAGCGTTTCGGCGGATGAACTGATTTCTTCCATGGAGGCCAGCTGCTCTTCAGCTGAGGCGGCGATGTCTTGAATGCCGGCGGACCCTTCTTTGGCGACTGAGGTAATGTCCTCCACCGCGTTTGTCACATTTTGCGACCCGGCTGCAAGCTGCTCAAGCGTTCCGTTCATATGCTGCAAGGCGCCTGAAATCTGAGTCGTCATTTCTGAGATTTTTTTGAAGCTTTCGGCCGTTTGATCCGTAATATCGAGGCCTTCCTTCACATCTTGATTCACCGCTTGGAATACGGAAAGCGATGTGGCGATTTCTTTGACGATTTCCTGAATCAGCGTTTCGATTTCCTTTGCGGAGCCGGCTGATTGTACGGCAAGCTTCCTCACTTCTTCCGCAACGACGGAGAAGCCCCGCCCGTATTCGCCTGCTCTTGCCGCTTCAATGGCCGCGTTTAAGGCAAGCAGATTTGTTTGATCGGCAATGCCGTTAATAACGTTCAGAATGCTCTTAATGTCGTGCGACTTCGTTTCCAGCCCTTTTACGACGGCTTCCGCCTGCTGTACGGAACGATCAATTGTTTTCATCTGGCCGACCGTTTTCGCCACTAATTCTTCTCCGCTTCCGGCCGTTTCAGAGGTTTGGATGGCGGATTCAGTGATTTCCGCCGATACATTCGCCGTCTCGGCAATGCCGGCATTCATTTGGGAAAGGTGATCGGCACTTTCTTCCAATTTCTCGCTTTGTGATTCGTTTCCGTTTGAGAATTGTTCAATCGCCAGAGTAATATGCTCTGTCGCCTTGCTTGTCTGTCCGGCGGATGCCGTCAGCTCTTCGGATGAAGAAGCGACATGTTCGACGGATGATTGGATGACGCCGATGACAGACCGGAGTGATGCCGACATCTCATTGAAGCTTTGGCTGAGCTGCCCGAATTCATTTTTTGACTTGATGTCAATGACTTCCGTTAAATCGCCGTCACTGATTTTAGCTGATGTCGAGACAAGTTTTTTGAGCGGTTTTGCAATCGAGCGAATGATAAAGAAGATTAAAATACCGCCGACGATAAGAGAAACCGCCAGGATGATCAGCGCCATTTTCATGACAGGCGAGGCTGCGTCATGGATCTCACTGACAAAAAATGTGCCGGCGATTTTCCAGCCCGTCAGTTTGTTTGTCGTGAAGGCCATTTTCTTCTGCTGTCCTTCAAACATGTATTCAAACGATCCGCTTGATTTGGAAAATACTTCTTTCGTCCACTCTCCGGAGCCTTCCGTTCCCGCTTTTATAGTCGGATGGGCGATGTATTTTTTATCCCCCGTTGTAATGAAGGCAAATCCTTTATGACCGATCTGGACGCGTTCGGAAGCGTTCAGCAGGTCGCCCAGATTAATATCAAGCGCCACAACGCCTGATCCGTCTTTTGTCTGCTGGGCAATCGTAACGACCGTCTGTCCGGTTGCAGCGTCTTTATAAGGCTCGGTAAACACCGGCTGTCCGCTTTTTTCAACCGCCTTTGTATACCACTCGCGCGTGAGCGGATTATAATCGGACGGCATGTCAGCGGACGGATATTTCACGAACGCTTTGTCGCGAGACGCGGCGTAAATTGACGCGACATCGCCATTTACGGTGACATACTGCTTCATATTGTCGAGCAGTACCGATTTATTTTTCGTGTTCAGTTTTTCCTTTGTGATTGATTCGCTGTAGTAGTCAATCGCTTTCAGCTTACCCTCAAGCATGTTTTCCAGCACGCTGTTCAGTTCACTGACATTTCCCTGGGCGCTGTGGGTCAGTTCGCTTTCTAATGTACTCCCCGCCGTTTGGTAGCTGAAGTAGGCGAGTATGCCGACCGGAAGCACCAATACGGCTAAAAATGCCGCGATCAGCGGCTTGCTGATGGATGGCTGTTTGATCCAATGTATCAGTTGTTTCATTTTTTCAGTCTCCTTCTTTGAAAAGCTAAATCTAATATCGTCAGATAGGACAAAAGATTTATTAAAAAAACTAAAAAAAACACCCAAACAGCACATTTGGGTGTTCTATGATCTATTAATCTATTTTAAATCGTTTCGTCATATCACGTAATTCTTCCGCCATTTGGGATAACGTTTCCGAAGACGAACTGATTTCTTCCATTGAAGCCAGCTGTTCTTCGGCAGAGGCCGCGATATCCTGAATGCTGGCGGAGCTTTCTTTTGCGATGGACGCGATTTGCTCAGAAGCTCCTGAAATCTGCTGTGATCCTGCTGTCAGCTGTTCTACCGTCGCATTCATATTTTGAATTTCTCCGGCGATCTGGTTCGTCATTTCAGAAATCCGTTTGAAGCTCGTTTCGGTCTGATTCGTAATATCCAGTCCGCTCTCCACCTCTTTGTTGACGGATTGGAACATGCCGAGAGATGTATTGATTTCGTTGACGATTTCTATAATTAAGCTTTCGATTTCTTTCGCTGAATCGGCAGACTGGACCGCAAGTTTTCTGACCTCTTCGGCGACGACTGAGAAGCCCCGGCCGTATTCACCCGCACGCGCGGCTTCAATTGCCGCGTTCAGCGCAAGAAGGTTTGTCTGATCAGCGATTCCGTTAATGACACCGAGAATGTTTGTAATGTCTTTTGATTTTGTTTCAAGTCCGCGCACCACTTGTTCAGCTTCTTTCACTGACCGGTCAATGACGTTCATTTGGCCGACCGTCTGGTGGACGAGCTTTCCGCCTGAATTGGCGACTTCCGCTGATGTGGCGGAGGATTCGGTAATGACGGCAGATGCTTTCGCCATATCTTTAAGCCCGCTGTTCATTTGATAAATATGTTCCGCCGCGCTTTCGATATTTTCACTTTGGCTTTCATTTCCGTTAGAAAATTGTTCGATCGCCAGTGTGATATGTTCCGTTGCCTTGCTTGTCTGCTCCGCTGAAGCCGTCAGCTCTTCTGAGGAAGATGCGACGTTATTCACGGAATCCTGAATGGCATGGATGAGAGACCTGAGTGAAGCGGCCATATTGTTAAAGCTTTTGCCCAGCTCGCCTAATTCATCTTTTGACTGAATTTCGATCGTTTCTGTTAAGTCGCCTTCACTGATCTGTTTCGATGATGTCACAAGCTGCTTGAGCGGTTTTGTGATTGAACGGATAATCAGCACCATGACGATGGTTCCGATGACAATCGCTAATACGAGAACGAGCAGGGACAGATGAAGGATCGGCAGGGCCGCTTCATGAATTTCGTCCAGATACATCGTTCCGGTAATCTTCCAGCCTGTCAGCCCGTTCGTATCATAAGCCATTTTCTTTTCCTGGCCGTCGTATTTGTATTGAAAATCACCTTTTTTGCTGGTGAACAACTGTTCAGCCCACTCCCCGTTTAATACTGTGCCTGACGCACGGTTCGGGTGGGCGACCACTTTTTTGTCTTTCGTCAGGATAAAAGCGTAGCCTGATTTTCCGATGTTCACTTTCTTTGTCGTTTTCAGAAGCTCATCGATTTTCATATTGATGGCGACGACCCCTGAGCCGTCTTTCGTCTGCTGAACGACCGTCACGACCATCGTATTGGTGGAAGCCGTGCGGTAAGGATCTGTTACAACAACTTTCCCCTTATTTTCCACGGCCTTTTTATACCAGTCTCTTTCAAGCGGATTATATCCTTTAGGCATCTGCAGATCCGGATACCGTGTGAAATGTCCTTCCGTGTCACTCGTATAGATGGATTCCACGTCTTTATTAATCTTCATGTACTCTGTGAATTTATCGGTAATTTGCGATTGGTTTTTCGGCTTGTACCGATCCTTTGTGAGCCAGTCGCTGAAATATGCCGTTCCGTCTTCCTTTTGGCTGATGCTTGTGTTGATCATATCGTTAATCTGCTGCACATTATCTAATGCGCTTCCCATCATCTGCCTGTCAAGCGTACTTACCGCCGATTGATAGGCGATAAAAGCCAGCGTTGAAATAGGAAGAATGAGAATGGCCAAAAAAGAAATGAGCAGTTTTCTTGTAAGCGATCTCTGCTTGATGATTTGCACAATTTTTTTCATCTGCTATATCTCCTCTTGCGTGTTTACCCTTCATATCGGCAATTATGGGTAAATATACACATCCAAAAAGAAGAAATATAACGAAACATACTTTTTACCTACTATAAAATTAGTCTTTTAGGCTTAATTAAGAGTTTATCTTAAAACGCCTTGTCAGTTCGCGTAATTCTTCCGCCATTTTTTCCAGCGTGACGGCTGAGGAACTGATCTCCTCCATGGACGCAAGCTGCTCTTCAGCTGAAGCCGCGATGTCCTGAATGCCGGCCGCGCTTTGTCTGGAGACTGCCGCGATATCCTCTGAAGCGTTTGATACTTCCTGAGATCCGGCAGAAAGCTGTTCCACGGTTGCATTCATATTTTGCAGTTCACCGGCAATCTGATTTGTTTTGGCGGAAATGTCCCGGAAGCTTTTTTCCGTTTCGTCCGTTAACTGAAGTCCGCTTTTCACCTCGTGATTGACGGATTCCAGCATTCCGAGCGAAGTATGAATTTCTTTGACGATTTCATGAATTAAGGATTCGATTTCTTTCGCTGAATCGGCGGATTGGACGGCAAGCTTTCTCACTTCTTCGGCAACAACTGAAAAACCGCGTCCGTATTCTCCCGCTCTTGCCGCTTCAATGGCTGCATTTAAAGCAAGGAGATTCGTTTGATCGGCAATGCCGTTAATGACGCGCAAAATGCTGGTGATGTCCTGCGATTTGAGTTCAAGCCCTTGTACGACTTGCTCCGCTTTACTTACGGATTGGTCAATGGCGCCCATCTGGCCGGCTGTTTTCTTGACAAGCCGCTCACCGGCGCCGGATATCTCCGCCGATTCAATTGAAGTTTCCGTCACAACGGCTGCCGCTTCCGCCAGATCGCTGAGCCCGTCTTTCATCTCATTCACTTGTGCTGTCGCTTTATCAATACTCTCACTTTGGTCTTCCGTTCCATTAGAAAACTGTTCAATCGCAAGGGTGATATGTTCCGTTGCTTTGCTCGTCTGCTCAGCCGAAGCCGTCAGCTCCTCTGAGGAAGAAGCGACATGTTCAACAGAGTCCTGAATTCCCTGAATAAGCGAACGGAGTGAATCTGTCATATGATTAAAACTTTTACCGAGCACGCCGAGCTCATCTTGAGAGCTGACATCAATGGTTTCAGTCAGATCTCCGCTGCTGATTTTTTCCGCTGAAGCTACGAGACGTTTTAACGGTTTGGTAATTGAGCGGATGACAAAATAAATGAAAATCATCCCTGCGGCAACGGCTATCGCCAATATGATAACGGCCAGAGTCAGAACCGGTCTTGCCGCATCCTTGATTTCATCCACGGACATGGTTCCGCTGATCTTCCAGCCCGTCGCTTCATTGGTCACGTACGCCATTTTTTTCGCTTTCCCGTTCAGCGTATATTCATAGTCGCCTTTTTGCCCGCTGTATAATGTATCAACCCATTTTCCCGATACCGCCGCGCCGGCTTTTTCATCACTGTAGGCAACGGCTTTTTTATTTTTGCTGAGGATAAAGGCGTATCCTTCTTTTCCGATGTTCACTTCTTTTGTCATCGTGATGAGATCGTCGATTTTTATATCAATGGCGACGACGCCTGATCCGTCTTGCGCCGCGCGGGCCATGGTGACGACCATCTTTTTGTTTGAGATGGACTCATAAGGGTCCGTGATGATGGTTTGGCCTTTATTCTCCATGGCTTCCTGATACCAGCTTCTTTCAAGCGGATTGAAATCGGCCGGCATATCGGCATGCGGATAACGGGTAAACGTTCCTTCCTTGCTGCTTGAAAATATGGCGGACGCTTTATCATTGCTTTCAATAAACTGTTTGAACCTTTCTTGCATTTCCGTTTGGTTTTTTTCTTTAAATTTAGCGCTTGTCGCCCATTCGCTGAAATATGCAGAGCTTTTTGTAAACATTCCGATCCGGTCATCAATCATATTGTTTAAGATTTGCACATTTCCTTCGGCGCTTTCCATCATTTGCTTTTCAACGGATGAAGCCGCCGAACGGTAGGCGCCGGCGGCCAATACTGCTACCGGAATAATTAAGATCAGTAAAAATGAAATGATAAGTTTTTTGGCTATTGATTTTCTGGCGATTTTTTTTGCTGTTTTTTTCAATTTTGTAAACCTCTTTCAATCATTTACTGTTTATATCGGCCGACTCCCTTTTTATTACATTGAAAATTAAGTCATAAATGAAAAATAGTTCTATGTACTCCCTTTGTATGCAAGACTTTTTATTTAATTATCCGGCTGTCACTATAAAAAAGGACGCCTTCCACCTGGAAAGCGTCCTTTTTTACTAGTTGATTTTAAATTGTTTCGTTAATTCCCGCAGTTCTTCGGCCATTTGCGCCAAAGTATCGGCGGATGTGCTGATTTCTTCCATTGATGCAAGCTGTTCTTCTGCGGATGCGGCAATATCCTGAATGCTTGCTGCGCTTTCCCGTGATACGTCCGCAATATCGGTCACTGCGGCTGAAACGTGCTGAGAGCTGTCTGACAGCTGTTCAACCGTGCCGTTCATTGATTGCAGTTTTTCGGCGATGTCGTTCGTCATGCCGAAGATATTCTGGAAGCTTTCTTTCGTGCGATCCGTTACGGCAAGTCCTGATTGCACTTCTTCATTAACGGATGTAAACATGTGAAGCGAAGTATTAATTTCAGCCGTGATTTCCTGAATGAGTTTTTCAATCTCTTTGGCAGAACCGGCGGATTGGACGGCAAGCTTTCTCACTTCTTCGGCTACTACTGAGAAGCCCCGCCCGTATTCACCGGCTCTTGCCGCTTCAATGGCTGCATTTAATGCAAGCAGGTTTGTCTGATCGGCAATACCGTTGATGACTCTTAAAATATGAGTAATGTCTTTTGATTTGGCCTCAAGGCCTTTTACAACCGCTTCCGCCTGCTGGACCGATTGATTGATGAGATTCATCTGCCCGACGGTTTGCTGCACATATTCTTCCCCGGTGCCGGCAGCTTCCTTCGATTGTTTAGATGCCTCCGTAATGGATGATGATGTGCGGGAAACGGCGGCGAGTCCGTCATTTATATGATTCAGCTTGGCTGAGCTTGAATCGACTTTTTCGCTTTGCTCTTCGTTCCCGTTTGAAAACTGCTCAATCGCCATTGTAATATGTTCCGTCGCTTTGCTTGTCTGAGAAGCTGAAGCGGTCAGCTCTTCCGATGACGCGGCCACGTTATCGACAGAGTTTTGGATCGCGCTGATCAGTCCGCGCAAAGATTCTCCCATTTCATTAAAGCTCGCGCCGAGTTCGCCCAATTCATCTTTCGAGCGGATGTCAATGGTTTCAGTCAAGTCTCCGCCGCTGATTTGTTTAGAAGAGCGGACAAGCCGTTTCAGCGGTGACGTAATGGATCTGACAATCAACAGAATTAAAATTCCCCCGATGATAATAGATGCTGCAAGGACAATCATCCCCATCGTCAGCACCGGTTGTGAGGCATCTTTAATTTCGTTGAGCTCCATGCTCCCCTCTATTTTCCACCCGGTCAGTTTATTTGTCGTAAACGCCATTTTTTTATTTTGATCATCGAGCTTGTATGAAATAATGCCGCTGTCTTTGCTGTATACCTCATTCAGCCACGGGGTTGAAACTTTATCGCCCGGTTTGTGGTCTTTATGCGCGACATAGGTTTTATTTTTGGACGTGATAAACACGAATCCTTTTTGCCCGATTTTGATTCCCTGCATCTGCTTCAGCAGCTGGTCAATCGTAATATCCATGGCCACTACGCCTGTTCCGTCCTGCATCTGCTTTGCCACGGTAATGACCATGCTGCCGTCGCTTGCCGCGGTGTAAGGATCGGTGACAACGAGCGTGCCGCCGGCCTTCACAGCGTCTTTATACCAAGTGCGTGTTCTCGGATCGTAATCGGCCGGAGTATTTTCCTTCGGCGCCTGTGCGTAGCTGCCGTCTTCCGTACCTCCGTAAATGCGGGCTACGTCCTTATGAATAGACGTGTATTGCCCGAACTTTTCTTCAAGAGCAGACATGTTTTTCTTTGAGAAGGATGATCCTTTTAACGTTTCACTGAAAAATTCAATCGCCTTTGCTTTTGCGCCGATATCATTTGTAATCGTTGTGTTAAAAGATTCGATGTTATTTTTCGCGTTGCCTGAAATCTGATCATCCAGCGAATTGCTCGCCGTATGGTATGAACTGAATTCTAACACGAGAATCGGTATGATTAAGATCACGATAAATGAAATGATTAATTTCCGTGAAATCGATGCCTTTGTGCACCAATTAATGAATTTTTTCATATTAAGCTGCTCCCTCAAGTGTGATACCTTATATATCGGCTCAGTCTTCACATTTTGTTAACATTTCCTCCTTTTTTATCACTTGATTTTCATTGCCCAAGCTTCCCGCATATCTTATAAAAAAAGATAGGGGGCGCGCAGATGATTATCATATCCGGCCAAGTGCTTCGGCCTCAGGACATCGCGAACTGGCAGACGGAAGAAAGCCTTGTTCCGTATATAAATGACCTGCTCAATTCTCCCGTACAATTCGATTACGGGTCGATTGCTGAACTGATGTTCGAGGTGCGGCTGCGCCGCCATATTGTGGAAGCCGCAAGAGAACTGCACGGATCAGGTGTGAAATTTGCAACTTTCGCCAAAACATACGGAAATACGGCTTATTGGAGACTGACGCCGGAAGGAGCCCTGGAGCTGAAGTACAGGATTCCCGCTTCAAAAGCGATTCGGGATATTATTGAAAACGGGGCGTTTTACGCATTTGAATGCGCTACCGCCATTGTTGTGATTTATTATCTGGCCGTCTTAAAGACAATCGGTGAAGAACGGTTTAACCGGCGTTTCCGGGATATCACTTTGTATGACTGGCACTATGAGCATCTGCCGATCTACACGGAAACCGGCAGCCACTTTTTACGGGGAGACTGTTTATATTTTAAAAATCCTGATTTTAACCCTGCAAAGGCTCAGTGGCGGGGAGAAAATGTCATTGTGATGGGGAATGATCAATATTTCGCCCACGGTCTCGGGATTCTGACCGCTGAACAAATCATCCAGAGATTGAATTCTTTAAGAAAAAAAAATGCCGTGCAGCCGGCTTATCTGCTTAACCAGGCAACAAGGCTTGATGCACCCGCGCTTTATCAGATCATGCATTAAAACAATCCCATCGTCTGTCATTGTGACGATGGGATGTGAAATGCTTTTCTTTTCCGGTAAAAAGCCGTCGTGCCGAGCGCTTGGTTTGCAGCCCATTCAAACTTCTCTAAATCATGGCGGGTGACGGCTCTGTCCCGTCTGCTCCATTTAATGGCGCGGACAAAGTAATATCCTTTAATCGGCGCCATGGTGACTTTGGAATGCGGAAAATCTTCAAAGACAAACTCAATAGTCCCTCTTTTTTTATAGGACATTTGAAGAATCTTCATCATCCATCACCTCACGATTTCTGGATTATGATTCGCACAATCTGTCCAAAACGGTTTTCACGTCTGTCGGCCCCTCAAGTTTCGCGGCGGACTGGCCGGCCCATAAAGACATATACTCCGCGTCTCCTGATTGAGCCGCGTGCCCGCGCATCGGCTTTGTCAGCGTATTATGCAGCGGATAAGGCAGCGTTTTTCCCTCGTCAGCTTCATATGTTTTCATGAACTGATTCACGATTCCCCGCGCCTGTTTTCCTGAAAACAGGGTGGTCAGCCGCGTATCGGCACCTTTTGATTCGGCAATGGCTTTTTGATATGCCGGTGAGGCGCTGCTTTCTTCACAAAGGAGAAACGGTGTTCCTACTTGAACGCCGTCCGCACCCAAACATCGGGCCGCCTGCACCCCGCGGCGGTCAAAAATGCCGCCTGCCGCAATCACCGGGATATTCAGCGTGTCTTTAGCCTGCGGAATCAGCGCCATAAGGCCGAGAGCCGGTTCTCCTTTAACCGGCAGAAACGACCCGCGATGCCCGCCGGCTTCTATTCCCTGAAGGATAACGGCGTCCATTCCCCGTTCTTCAAAAGCCTTCGCTTCCTCCGGCGTTGTCGCCGTGCCGAAAAGGAAACAACCGCTTTTCTTCAGCTTTTCCGCCGTTTTTTCCGGCGGCAGGCCGAAGGTGAATGAACATGCTTTGACTCCGTAACGGATCAGAAGCTCCGCTTTTTCCTCGAAATCATTCCATTCTTCTTTCAGATCAGAGAACGGCTTGGCGTCTTTTGCCCTCGGAATGCGGGCTTTCCATTTTTCAACAAGTTCCGCCTCAGGCATCTGTCTTTCTTCCGGGACGAAAAGATTTACTTGAAAGGAGCGGTCCGTCAGCTCTTTCATCTCGATAAGCTGTTTTTCAAGCGCTTGCGGGCTGACGTATCCTGAAGCGAGGCTTCCGAGCGCCCCTTCATTTGATACCGCCGAAGCCAGACGCGGCGTGACCAGCCCGCCGGCCATCGGGGCCTGAATGACGGGCTTTGTTAATGATAACGGACTCATCCACTCACTCATTTGTTTTCCTCCGTTTCAGCCAGTATTTTGATATAACATGTTCTGTTTCGCGGACCGTCAAATTCGCAAAAATAAACGCCCTGCCATGTTCCGAGTATCAGGCGCCCGTCTTCTATGATGACATGCTGAGAGGCGCCGGTTGTACTCGCTTTCATATGTGCCGCCGTATTTCCCTCCATATGTCGGTCCAGTTCGTTCTCCCACGGATACATTTCATCAAACCTTCTGAGCATATCCCTCTTCACATCCGGGTCAGCATTTTCATTGATGGTAATGCCAGCGGTGGTATGGGGACAGTATATGAGCGCCAAACCGTTTTTTACGCCTGTTTCGCGGAGAAACGATTCGGCTTCATGTGTGATGTCAATCATTTCATCCCTTTTTTTTGTTTGAATCTGCAATTTTTTCAGCATATGAATGCCTCCTTTCTTTTTCTCTTCCTTTCCCATATTCGTTTCTGTATTTGTCTTTTCCTGTCGGATCGCGATGATAAACGCAGATCATAAAAAACTTCAGCCTCGGGACTGAAGTTTTTCACCATATATACACGCGGGCCTCGTAAGGCTTTAAGAGAAAGGATGTCACATGGCGGTGCGCTTCTGTTTCCGCGTTTGCAAGCACGAGAGAATCGGAGTCAAGCGGATAACCGGGATGCCTGTATAAAGCGGGGGTTCGGGACAGATTGGTGATGATCAGGGCGGTTTTTGTTCCGTTTTTTCTTAGATAGGCATAAATCTGCCGGTCATTCGGAAGCAGCAATTCATATGTGCCGCTGATCAATACGCCGTGCTCTTTTCTGAGGGCGAGCAGCCGTTTGTAGAAATGGTATACGGATGTTTCATCCTGCAATTGTGATGCAGCGTTCAGCCATGTGTGATTCGGATTCACTCCGAGCCACGGAGAAGCATCAGAAAACCCGCCGTTCGCCTCACCGCTCCATTGCATCGGTGTCCGTGAATTATCCCGGCCCTTCTTCCAGATGATCTTCATCACTTGTTCATGCGGAACGCCGCGGGACGTCTCTTTTTCATACAGATATTTAATTGCGGCGTCATCATAATCTTCAATGGATGGGAACGAAACATTGGTCATGCCGAGCTCCTGTCCCTGGTAAATAAACGGCGTGCCTTTCATCAGCATATACATCACGGCGAGTGCCTTGGCGCTTTCTGTCAAAAACCGTTCGTCACCCCATACCGAAACGGATCGGGGCTGGTCGTGATTTTCCATAAATAACGCATTCCAGCCTTTTCCTTCAAGGCTGTACTGCCAGCCGGACAAGACGCGCTTAAGCGCCGGAATGGAGAGGCTTTGATCATCTTCCGTATCCCAGAGGCCGAGATGTTCAAATTGAAAAATCATTTGAAAGACGCCGTTTTCTTCACCGGCCCAATCAGCCGCCTCCCAAGCCGCCACTCCGTTCGCCTCGCCGACCGTCATGATCGGATAGCGCGAAAATGTTTCCCGCTTCAGCTCTTTTAAGAGATCCATTATGCCTTCCCCATTCATATGATACGGGAAAGACGGGACGTACGGGAGACCGTCCGGGTTCGGCATGTCAGGGAGCCCTTCTTTTTTCTTAATGTGAGAAATGGCATCCACCCGGAAGCCGTCTATGCCTTTATCAAGCCACCAGCGAACCATCTCATAAACGGACTGCCTCATCGCTTCGTTTTCCCAATTTAAATCAGGCTGTTTTTTGTCAAACAGGTGCAGGTAATACTGGCCGGTCTCTTGATCATATTCCCACGCCGATCCGCCGAAAATGCTTTCCCAATTATTCGGCTCTTTGCCGTTTTTTCCGTCTCTCCAGATGTACCAGTCCCGTTTTTCGGAATCTTTCGCTGAGCGTGATTCGATAAACCAAGGGTGCTCATCGCTTGTATGGTTAATGACGAGGTCTATAATCAGCTTCATGCCGAGCGCATGGACATCCGCAAGGAGCCGGTCAAAATCCTTCATCGTCCCGAATTCGCCGGCAATTTGTTTATAATTCCGAATATCGTAGCCGTTGTCCGCGCCCGGCGAGTCAAAAACGGGACAAAGCCAGATCACATCCGCCCCCAACTCTTTTATGTAATGAAGCTTTGCTCTGATGCCGTTAATATCGCCGATTCCGTCCCCGTTCGAATCCATAAAGCTTCGGGGATAAATTTGATAGACGGCCGCCGTTTTCCACCAATCCGTTTTCATACCGTCCACTCCTTTCTCTACAGCATATGAAGGAGCGGGACGAAGAAGCATTTTTTCCATAAAAAAAGCCTCATTGCAAAAGCAGGAGGCTCAGAAATCTGTTTTTTTAATCTCAACGAAGCGGATATGATGGTCTTCCGCTTCCAGCACCTTAAATTCACACCCTTCGGCATGAAACACATCACCATTTTTCAGCTCCATTTTTTGTGTTAAGAGCCAGCCGGCAATCGTGTCAATGTCTTCATTTTCGATGGCGATATCAAGGAGATCATTCACCTCTTCTATGAGCGCCTTGCCGTCCATCACATAATGGTGTTCGCCTTTTTTGACGATGTGGGGCATTTCATCCTGGTCATATTCATCACGGATTTCCCCGACGATTTCCTCCAATATGTCTTCGACGGTCACAAGTCCCGCCGTGCCGCCGTATTCGTCAACGAGAATCGCCATATGAATCCGCTCCTTCTGCATGCGGATCAAAAGCTCCTGAACGGGGATGCTTTCAATGACTCTGATGACCGGGCGCATCATTTCTTTTAATTCAATGGAGCGGCCGAGAAAATACGCTTTAAATAAATCCTTATTGTTAATAATGCCGAGAATGTGATCTTTGTCTTCCTTAATAACCGGATATCGCGTATACCGTTCGTTGATGATCAAATGTATGGCTTCATCAACTGACTGTTCAAGCGAGATGGCGGCGATTTCGGTGCGCGGCACCATGATTTCTCTGGCGACCCGGTTATCGAATTCAAATATTTTATTGACGTAACGGAATTCAGATTGATTGATTTGACCTTTTTTATAGCTTTCGGACAAAATCAGCCGCAATTCTTCTTCACTGACCACGACCTCATGTTCTTTCACCGAATGAAAACCGAACAGCTTGACCAAAAATCCGGCTGAGCCGTTTAACAGCTTAATAAACGGATACATCACTTTATAAAACAGAATGAGCGGTTTCGCCGTCCACAGACTGACGGCTTCGGCTTTTTGAATGGATATCGTTTTCGGCGCAAGCTCTCCGATGACGACGTGCAGATACGTGACGGCGATAAACGCCGCAATAAACGTGACGACGTGCGTAATAGATGACGGCATTCCGATCAGGCTGAAAACAGGATGAAGAAGCCGCTGAATCGTCGGTTCACCGAGCCAGCCGAGTCCGAGCGCCGTAATCGTAATGCCGAGCTGGCACGCTGATAAATATTCATCGAGATTTGAAATCACCCTGTGCGCCGCGAGCGCCCGGCTGTCTCCGGTTTCAACCAGCTCCGCGATTTTTGAACCGCGGATTTTGACAATCGCAAATTCCGCAGCGACAAAGATGGCCGTTAATCCGATTAACAGCATAATGAGAATCAGTTTTAATATAAGCAAAAAAACCCCTACCGCAAACGGTAAGGGGCCACCTCCTTCGTGTTAATTCTCATCACGACCATTTAAGAAAATCATCACAAAACGAAGCAGCTCGAATAATGAAACGAGCGCCGCAGCCACATACGTCAGCGCGGCGGCGTTCAGCACTTTATTCACGCCGTGTTCTTCACTGTTGCGAATGAATCCTTCCGACACGATAATCCGCTTCGCCCTCGCGCTGGCATTAAACTCGACAGGCAGTGTGACAAGCTGGAAAAAAACAGCGGCCGAAAACAAAATAATGCCGAGTCCGATTAAGTTCAAGCTGCCCAGGAGCATCCCGCCCAAGAAAAGCAGAGGGGCGACCCCGGAGGCAAAATTGACGACCGGAAAAATTTTGTGCCTCAGCACAAGCGCGCCGTATGATTCCTGATGCTGCAAAGCATGTCCGACTTCATGGGAAGCGACGGAAATGGCGGAAATGGAGCGGCCGTAATATACCGGCTCAGATAAACGCACCACCCGCTCCGTCGGGTCGTAATGGTCTGTTAAAGTGCCTCTTACCGGTTCTACCGGCACATCATATAAACCGTTAATATCAAGAATCCGTCTTGCCGTTTCCGCCCCCGTCCGCTGACTGGAGGCTTCCACGTCTGAGTATTTCTGAAAATTGCTTTTCACTTTAAATTGTGCCCAAAACGACAAACCCAATGCAGCAATTGTTAAAAAGATAAACAGCATATTATCCTCTTCCTTTTTCTCTTATATCGTACGATCTGCTTATATATTATTTTAATGATTGCCCGCTTTCCTGTACAGAAATCCGCTTCTTTTTTCTGACAGGAATCAATCCCCCGAGCATGATGAGGATACACCCGGCCATTCCGATGTAAAACGGAAACGTGCCTGCGGTCTCTTTTGCAAAAACAAGCCATGAAAATCCGCCAGACATGTGATTGTATCCATTCAAATCGAAAATAAGCAATACGGCCGCCGAAGCAAGCAGCTGCGCTCCGGCCAGCGCCGCCAACAGTTTTTGAATGACCGTCATTTGACTCACCCTTTTTCGGTCCGCTTTCTTTATCATATGAAAAAATAAGGGTGAATATGTTTTCGGCGATTTTTGAAAGACATCAAACGAACTGGGACATACTGTATAAAAAAAGATACAGGTGTGATCGACATGAAAGTGACAAATGGCGAGAAAGAACAGCTGAGCAATGCGATAGACAGAATGAACGAAGGGCTTGACGCCTTCATCCAGCTCTATAATGAATCAGAAAACGACGAACCTCTCATTCAGTTTGAAGATGAGACGGCCGATTTAATCAGACATGCGCGTGACTCATACGGCCAGGAACAGCTGGACGAAAAACTAAACACCATTATTAAGCAGATTTTATCCATCTCTCTGTCGAAAGAAGAGCCGGACGAATGAAATCAAACCGTATTTTTATTTCCTGGCTGAGATGGCCGTTATATGTTCGGATCGGGCTGATCATTATCGCCTTGATTTTATTGTTCGGCCAACTCATTTACATGCTCGAACCGAAGCAATTCACGTCTGTGTTTGAAGGGGTTTGGTGGGCGGTCATTACGGTGGCCACAGTCGGCTACGGCGATTACGTTCCGCAGACGCCGCTCGGGCAGATTGCCGGCATGGTGCTTGTATTAAGCGGAGCGAGTTTTGTGACCGCCTATTTCGCCACGCTTTCTTCAGCCGTGTTCAGCAAACAGCACCGCTATGTCGAAGGGAAGGTCGCCTTTAAAGGCAAGGGGCACGTCATTCTTATCGGATGGAACGAAAAATCGCATATGCTGCTGAAAGAGCTGCAGCACATCGCACCGTCAAAAACTGTCGTCCTGATTGATGATTCATTAAGGGAAGGTCCGCTTATTGAAAACGTCCATTTCATCCGCGGACATGCCGCTGATGACAGCACGCTCAATAAGGCGAATATTACGGAAGCTGATACCGTCATTCTGACAGCGGACCAGCAGAAAAATGAATCCGAAGCTGATATGCTGTCGGTATTAACGCTTCTCGCCATCAAAGGGCTGCATCCGTCCGTTTATTGTATCGTAGAAATTTTAACGGAACGGTATGTCAAAAACGCCGAGCGCGCAGGAGCCAATAAGATTCTGTGCACATCACGCCTGTCGAGCCGGGTGATGTTTGAGCATTACCGGGTCAAGCTGCAGCTTGCCAAACCGCAAACGCTGTCAGATCTGACGCTGGAGAAAAAGGTTCGCATCATTCCCGTCCCCGAGGAACTAAAGGGCTCATCTTATCATGACTGCGCGCTCTATTATCTCAGACGGAATACCACGATCATCGGCATACAAAAAGAAGAGGGGCCGATGCTGACCCCTCCCCTGTCATACCAGGTGCTCGATACTGATCTGTTTTTGGCTCTTTAATGCAGCAGGACGTCTTCCAGCTCTTTCACAAGCGAGATGCCGATATCTGTATATGAGCGGTCAATTGCCGCATCCCGCCGTTTCGGCTCGGAGAATTGGTTGAATAATGACTCAAAAACACCGCCGCCTGCTGCATCATCCGTTTCCTGCTGATAAACGTGCCTCAGCAAAAAGGGTGTGCCGATTGTAACGGCGGCCCCCCGTTCATCCAGGTGTCCCTTATTTGCTTCAACAGGGATACGGAGAAATAAATAGCCGTCCTGATCGGAAATTTTGTAATCAAAGAACCCGCGGTCATACTCCCATCCGCCTCCGATGGTATAACCGATCGGTTTCATCACCTGTTCCAGTTCGCGGAGTAAAAACGATTGCCCTTCAAGTGAAGATGGTATGCTGATCATGTGCATATGCTCCTTTTTGTCTTTAGCGTCCCCGCTCTGCGGTATCTTCATACGGCGTCCGGGAAGAATCGGGAGCGGCAGACAGACGCTGAAAAGAGGTGACGGCGCATTCAATCAGAACATACGTCACAATTGCGGAGAGAACGGCTTCCGTTGAAATATAGAAAACGTCGGCATAGAGACAGCACTTCGTGATCAGCGTATGCATCCGGCCAATCTTCAGTTTCAGCCGGACCATGTCCGTAAACAAGCCGAGAGGGAAAGCGAAAAACAGGATGGTTTGCAAGAGGGATTCGGGAGACAGTTTTAGTGCCGAATAGACGATAGCGGCGGAACAGACGGAAATGAAGACATGCTTACATAAAAGCCGCATCAATTCATCATCACACCTTTCACGGTTTAAAAAAGGCTGACCCGTCATGCTGAGGGCCAGCCCTTCTTTTTATTTTTCAAGGCGTTTTTCAAGCTCTGCTTTTTTCTCTTCAAAGCCCGGTTTGCCGAGAAGCGCGAACATATTCACCTTATAGGCTTCAACACCCGGCTGATCAAACGGGTTGACTCCGAGCAGATAACCGCTCATCGCCACCGCTTTTTCAAAGAAATAAACGAGATATCCAAATGTATATGCGTTAAGCTCCGGAACATTGACAATTAAGTTAGGCACTTTTCCGTCTGTATGGGCAAGCATCGTGCCTTCGAACGCTTTTTTGTTGACGAAATCGACCGTTTTGCCGGCTAAGTAATTTAAGCCGTCGAGATCATTTTCCGCTTCTTCAATTGTCAGCTCATGCTTCGGTTTTTCAACGTTTAATACGGTTTCAAACAGATCGCGTCTGCCTTCCTGCACGTATTGACCGAGAGAGTGAAGGTCTGTTGAGAAGTTAGCGGAAGAAGGATAGATGCCTTTTTCATCTTTTCCTTCACTTTCGCCGAAGAGCTGCTTCCACCATTCAGCAAAGTATTGCAGCGCAGGCTCATAGTTGATGAGCATTTCAATGGTTCTGCCTTTATTATACAGAACGTTGCGGACGACGGCGTATTGGTAAGCCGCGTTCTCTTCTAATTCCGAGCTGGAAAAGTCTTTGCTTGCATCAAGAGCGCCTTTCATCATTTCATCGATATCAGCCCCGCTTACCGCAATCGGCAGAAGGCCTACCGCAGTCAGAACGGAGAAACGTCCGCCGACATCATCAGGAATAACGAATGATTCGAAGCCTTCTTCATTAGAAAGCGTTTTTAAAGCGCCGCGTTCTTTATCTGTTGTCGCGTAAATCCGCGCTTTCGCTTCTTCTTTTCCGTATTTTTCTTCAAGAAGTTTGCGGAAAATCCGGAAAGCGATTGCAGGTTCCGTCGTCGTGCCTGACTTAGAAATGACATTGATAGAGAAATCAGCGTCTTCCAAAAGATCCATAACATCTTTCATATAAGTTGAGCTGATATTATTGCCGATAAAGATAACTTGAGGGTTTTTGCGCTTATCTTTCGGCAGAACATTATAGAAAGAATGATTGAGCGCTTCAATCGCCGCGCGGGCGCCTAAGTATGAACCGCCGATACCCACGACGAGAAGCACGTCAGAATCTGATTTGATTTTTTCAGCGCTTTTTTTAATGCGCGCGAATTCTTCTTTATCATAGTTTTCAGGGAGGTCCACCCAGCCTAAAAAGTCGCTTCCGGCGCCTGTTTTTTCATGGATATTATGGTGTGCCGTTTTTACGAAATCACGTGCGTATGTAAGTTCATGTTCATTGAAAAAAGGTAACGCTCTTGAGTAATCAAAGCGTACATGCGTCATTTGCTTGTCCCTCCATCACGGTGAATTGTTTTCTCTTTCACTTTATATGAACTCACCCGCTAAATCAAGTCATGAAGAAGGCATGATGAATACGGGATTTGCGCTAAATATGCGTTCATTTTTTATACAATATTCGAGATGGTTATATTTGTATTAACGGTGAGAGGGATAACGAATCGAATGACTTGCAATTGCAGACATCCAAGAACATGTCCGATTTCTATGCGGGTGTGTTAAGGTTCCGTTTGGTCAAACAGACCGTGAATGTTGGTGATCCAGGAACGTATCACTTTTACTTTGGAGCAGGATGACATCCATCGCCAATACCGATGGGACGGTTCTTTTTATATAGTACTCCTCTTGAGAGGCTGCTAAGAAGGAATATTAAGGTATAAATGTCCATTTTTAAAAATAGTGTCTATATTTGGGTTATCATGTTAAGATGAAAATAATTTTAAACCGGGAGGTGATTCTTTGACTAAAACCATTGGTCTTATTTGTGGAAGTTTACGAAAAAACTCGTATAATCGAGTGATTGCTCAATCATTGATTGACTTCGATAATGCGGCGCAATTTCGCTGGGTTGAAATAGACAGTCTTCCTTTTTTTAACGAAGATTTAGAAATGGCCGGAGCACCAGACTCCGTAACATCCTTTAGAGCTGATATACGAGACGTTGACGGCGTCATCATTGTAAGTCCAGAGTACAATTCCGGAATCCCGGGGGTATTAAAAAATGCATTGGACTGGGCATCGAGACCGCGGACCTCTTCCGTTTTAAACAGAAAACCGGTTGGCTTAATCGGCGCAACCCCCGGAGGGTTCGGCACCTCTTTTGGTCAAATGCAAATGAGAGAAGTACTCGAAGCTATGCAAGTCAATGTTCTGCCCTTTCAAAAAATGCTGATTTCGCAAGTCCATGAGAAAATTGATTCCGCTCAACACATACTTACGGATGAACAAACAAAACGTTATCTTCAACGCTATTTACAACAGTTCATCCATTGGATTGATCATGCTCCGGTTCCCGTTCCGGATTAATTGAAAGATCATCACCCTCACGAAAAGTCACCTCAGAAATAACTTTCTATCTATACAGCATATGAATAGATTTACCGTTTTCAATTGACAAACTGACTTGCCTTTATTCAAGGAGGATGATAAAATGTCTGATCTTTATTCCCGTCTTTCAAAAGATGATGCTGCCGTGCTTTTAGTTGACCATCAAACCGGCCTTATTTCCGGTCTCGTGCGTGACTATGGCGTTGATGAATTTAAAAACAATGTATTGGCTCTCGGTGATACGGCTAAATTCTTTGATTTACCGGTTATTTTAACAACCAGCTTTGAAAATGGACCCAACGGACCGCTCATGCAAGAACTCGTTGATCTCTTTCCTGATGCGCCAAAAATAGCCCGTCCGGGACAAATTAATGCATGGGACAATGAAGACTTTGTTAAAGCCATTGAAGCGACCGGCAAAAAACAGCTGATTATCGCGGGGGTGGTAACAGACGTCTGCGTTGCTTTTCCTGCGCTTTCTGCCATTAAAGCAGGCTACGAAGTGTTTGTTGTGACAGATGCTTCGGGAACGTTTAATAAGCAAGTAGCAGATGCATCATTAACCCGTATGGCTCATGGCGGCGCGCAGCTTATGAACTGGTTCAGCACAGCATGCGAGCTTCAGCGTGATTGGCGCAACGATGTTGAAGGTTTTGGTGCATTAATCTCCAGTCATCTTCCCGGTTATCAAAACTTAATGGGAAGCTATATGGGGGCGCAGCGGGACCTTAGTACACAAAATGCATAAAAGGAGCGCTGATTGAATCAGCGCCCCTTTTTTAAATTCGCGGCTCTTCATCTTCGTGATTTAGATTTCGTGTAAATAGATGACAGGCAATCGCAAAGTTAATTGGTCCTTTACGGATGAAACGATTTCCATAGTTGTCTCATGGCAAAGGGTGTTTCACTTGCTCCTAATGAACTAATAGAGAATCCGGAAAGAGGGATTCCCAAAACGGTTACATCTGCAGCTTGAAAATCACTCCGGCCGGGAATGTATCTTACAGTGACGCCTTTAAGATGGCAAGTACGTCATCTTTGTTCAGTTTTTGGAAATTGCCGAATCCGCCGTATTCCATTTCTTTTGCGGCGATGTCTGCGATCAGCTCAAGCTTGTCTTCGCCGATGTCATAATCCGCAAGGCGGGACGGTGCGCCGAGGCTTGTCCAGAACGCGGACAATTTATCGATCCCTTCAAGCGCAATTTCTTTATCCGTTTTGCCTTCAGTATCAATGTCAAACATATTAAGCATGAGGTTTTTAAAACGGTCTACATTTGTATCAAGCGTGTATCTCATCCAGTTCGGGAACAGAATCGCAAGTCCTCCTGCGTGAGGAATGTCATAAACCGCTGATACGGCGTGCTCCATCGTATGGGAAGCCCAATCGCCGAAATAGCCCATTTGCAGCGTGCCGTTTAATGCGATCGTACCCGCGTATAAAATCGTTTCGCGGTGCTTATAGTTCTCAAGGTCTTCCAAAAGTTTCGGCGCTGTTTCAATTACCGTCTGAAGGACCGCAAAACACATTCTGTCCTGAAGCGGCGTGTTTTCAACATTGTGGAAGTATTGTTCAAATACGTGGCTCATCATATCCACCATGCCGTATACGGTTTGGTTTTCCGGAACGCTGAAAGTATTCTCAGGATCTAAAATGGAGAAACGCGGATGAGTGACATTGCTGCCCCATACGAATTTTTCGTTTGTTTCCCAATTTGTGATAACGGAATCAGGGTTCATTTCAGAGCCTGTTGCCGCAAGCGTCAGCACCGTGCCGAACGGGAGCGCGTCCTGCGCCGTTACTTTTTTGCTGTAAATGTCCCATGCGTCGCCATCATATTTCGCACCGGCCGCAATCGCTTTTGTACAGTCGATGACACTTCCGCCGCCGACTGCGAGAAGGAAATCAATCTCATGCTGTCTGCACAGCTCAATTCCTTTATTTACCGTTTCCAGACGCGGGTTCGGTTCAACGCCCGCAAGTTCATGAACGGATGCGCCTTCTTCTTTTAAAATGCCTGTTACTTGGTCATACAGGCCGTTTCGCTTAATGCTGCCGCCTCCGTAAACAAGCAGCACGTTTTTCCCGTATTGCTTCAGCTCTTTTTTCAATTGGTCGATTTGACCTTTTCCGAAAATCAGTTTCGTCGGATTGCAGTACGTAAAGTTCTCCATTTATCATGACCTCCAAAAAAATCGTAAGGGAATTACTATAACACAGAAAAAAAGGAGCTGCCAATCCGGCCGCCCCCCTTTATGTTATTACAATGATGCTTTCAGTATCGCAAGCACATCTTCTTTCTGCAGTGACTTGAACTGTCCGAATGCTCCGTTTGCCATCGCTTTATCTGCAATCGTATCCAGCTTCTCATCAGAAATATCGTAATCAGCGAGTCTGTTCGGAGCGCCGAGGCTCGTCCAGAATTCAGACAGCCTGCTGATTCCTTCAAGTGCGATCTCTTCATCTGATTTGCCTGTCTCGTCAATATCGAAAACACGGACGGCAAGCTGTTTAAAGCGGGCCGGATTTTCTTTGAGCACATGTCTCATCCAGTTCGGGAACAGAATCGCTAAACCTCCGGCGTGCGGTATATCGTATACCGCTGATACCGCATGCTCGATGTTGTGTGTGGCCCAATCCCCTCTTGCGCCCATTGACAGCATTCCGTTTAATGCGATCGTGCCTGTATATAAAATCGTCTCACGAAGCTCGTAGTTCTCCAGATCGTTGATCAGCTTCGGCGCTGTTTCAATCACCGTGCGCAGAAGCGATTCACACATCCGGTCCTGATACGGCGTGTTTGACGTGTGGTGGAAATATTGTTCAAACACATGGCTCATCATATCGACCATGCCGTAAATGGTGTGGTCTTTCGGAACGGTAAATGTGTTTACCGGATCGAGAATAGAGAATTTAGGGTAAACGAGCGGGCTCCCCCATCCGTATTTCTCTTGTGTCTCCCAGTTTGTGATGACTGATCCGGAGTTCATCTCTGAACCGGTCGCCGCAAGTGTCAGCACTGTTCCGAACGGCAGCGCTTCTTTCGGCTGGTGTTTTTTCGTGACGATATCCCACGCGTCGCCGTCATATTTAGCGCCCGCCGCGATGGCTTTCGTGCAGTCAATGACACTTCCGCCGCCGACGGCCAATAAGAAATCGATGCTGTTTTCTTTACAGATCGCAACACCTTTGTTCACCGTTGAGACACGCGGATTCGGCTCTACGCCTGCCAATTCATGTACGGTAACTCCTGCTTTTTTCAGCAGGTCGGTTACTTGATCATAAAGACCGCTGCGCTTAATGCTGCCGCCTCCGTATACGAGCAGTACGTTCTTTCCGTACGGCTTGATTTCTTCAGGAAGTTTTTCGACCTCTCCCTTTCCGAAAATCAATTTGGTCGGATTCCAATATGTAAAGTTTTGCATGACATCTCCTCCTTTGGATTTATATTATGCAGAAAGTTGACGTTCAATGTAAAGCAATCCGCTTTTTTGACGGCACATCACACGGTTTACAGACAGCGGTTTCCCGGGAAAGGCACTTGTACAGCTTGAGACAGTGTGTGATTTACACGGCGGAGAATGTAGTATGCATAGATTCTTTGCTTTGTCACAATCTATAACTGTTTCACGAATTTATAGAGGAGGTTGTTTACATGAGTGTTATTCAGCGTATCTGTCTCGTATTAACGATTATCGGCGCTATTAACTGGGGACTGATCGGATTTTTCCAATTTGATTTAGTAGCAGCCATCTTCGGCGGCCAAGGATCAGCTCTGTCGCGGATTATTTACGGTCTTGTCGGCATCGCCGGTCTGATCAATCTCGGCCTGCTGTTTAAGCCGAACGAAGAAACATCCCGCGAGGAAGCGGCAAATCCGGAAGTCAGATAAACATAAAAAAAGCACCGAACATACATATCCGGTGCTTTTTTTGATGGTTATTTTTTGATAAGGTCTTTGCGGTTGGACTGTTCGATCCACTCTTCAAGCTTATCTTTCAATGTGTTGAAACCTTGCGGAGCAGATGTTTCTTCAGAAACTTGTGCCGCTTTCGGTTTTCTTGGTTTGCTTTCTTTTCTTTCAGGCGCCGCTTGAGTCGCACGGATAGAAAGGCTGATTTTGCCTTTTTCTTCGTCAACCGCAAGTACTTTTACTTGTACTTCGTCACCGATAGAAAGGTGTTCATTAATGTCTTTTACGAAACCGTGAGTGACTTCAGAAATGTGAACAAGTCCTTGAGTTTCTTCATCTAATGCAACAAACGCACCATACGCTTGTAATCCTGTTACTTTACCAGTGTAAACACTGCCCACTTCAAATTTTGCTGCCATTCATAACAACTCCTAAGTTAAATTAAATACAGATTATACGCAATTTAAAATTATATCATACAAGTTTGTTTTTCGCAAAGAGAACTTTTTTACATCATCATGTTTAAGCGCAGATAAAGGGGGTATACTATGATTACGAAGGCTTTCTAGTATTCCCCCCTTTTATTTGGATGCGAACCGGGTTCGTATCTTTTTTTATGCCCTTTTTTCAACAAACCGTTTGATTCTGACGAGCGCTTCCTGAATCTGCTCAATGGATGTCGCATAGGAACATCTGATGTAGCCTTCGCCGCTCGGGCCGAATACATTCCCCGGAACGACGGCTACTTTTTCTTCAATGAGCAGCTGTTCCGCGAATTCTTCTGAACTCATGCCGGTCGACTGAATGGAAGGAAAGGCGTAAAACGCTCCGCCGGGGTGGTGGCAGCCGAGTCCGATTTCGTTCAATGTTTCCACAATCAGGTTTCGGCGTCTCCGGTAGCTTTTTTTCATTCTTTCGACGTCTTCCTGACCGTTTTTCAGCCCTTCAAGCGCCGCGTACTGAGCCATGGAAGGCGCGCACATCATCGCGTGCTGATGAATTTTGAGCATGGCATCCCTGATCACGGGAGGCGCCGCCGTAAACCCGAGTCTCCACCCCGTCATGGCAAACGCTTTGGAGAAACCCGAAATCAAAATCGTGCGTTCCTTCATGCCGCGGATGGCTCCCATGCTCGTGAATGGCTCATCATACGTCAGCTCGGCATAAATTTCATCGGCAAGCACGATCAAGTCATGTTTTTCAGCGAAGGAAGCGATGGATTCAAGCTCTTCTTTCGAATAGACGGAACCAGTCGGATTTGACGGCGAGCATAGAAGCAGCGCTTTTGTTTTGTCCGTCAGGGCCGCTTCAAAATCGGCTGCTGATGCTTTGAAACCTTTTGCAGCTACAGTCTGAATCGGCACCGGCTTCGCCCCCGTCAGGGTCACGAGTGATTCATATGCAACAAAACACGGTTCGGGAATTAACATTTCCTCTCCGGGATTCATAATGGCGCGGACAGCGAGATCAAGCGCCTGGCTTGCCCCTACCGTAACGATCAGTTCACTGTCAGGCGAATAACTCAGGCCGAACCGCTGATCTAAATAGCGGCTAATTTCTTCTCTCAGTTCATAAAGACCCGCATTTGCCGTATAAGCCGTATAACCCTGTTCTAAAGAAAGAATACTCGCTTCCCTCACGTTCCAGGCCGTCACAAAGTCAGGCTCTCCCACTCCCAGTGAAATGACGCCTTCCATCGTAGCAGCCAGATCAAAGAATTTGCGGATGCCTGACGGTTTAATCTGCTGCACGTAGTCAGATAAATAAGAAGTCTTCGTTTCCATTTACGGAGACACCACGATTCTTTTGTCATCGTCTCCGCTTTCAAAGACTTTGCCGTCATGCTTATATTTTTTCAGGATAAAGTGCGTCGTCGTGGAAACGACGGACTCAAGGGTGGACAATTTTTCAGACACGAAGCTTGCCACGTCTGACATCGTGTTGCCGCGAATAACGACAGATAAGTCATACACCCCTGACATCAGGTACACTGATTCAACTTCCTGGAATCTGTATATCCGTTCAGCGACTTCATCAAAGCCGACATTTCGTTTCGGAGTGACTTTTACGTCAATCATCGCCGTGACGCCTTCCAAACCGTCGACTTTGCGCCAGTCGATCATCGCCGCATAATCAATGATGACTTTTTCCTTTTCAAGCTTTTCAATGATGCTTTTGACTTCTTCGGCGGGAATGTTCGCCATTTTCGCGATCGTTTCCGCATCAACGCGGCTGTTTTCGTCTAAAATTTCTAATATTTCTGTTTCTTTTTCCGTCAGCTTCATACGTTTCACACCTTTGCATTATCAAAAATCTTCATGACATTATATCACGATTTTCGACAAATGCTAAGAAAAACCCGAAAGAAACCAGAACTAAAATCTGACAATCAAAAAAGCCTTTACATTACAACAAAGAAAGGACGGCGAAGGCTCTCATGGAAGCTGTTTCACCGATTAAACGGGCCGCGATAGACGGAGTTGAACTGTATTACGAGCATTATGAAAATCCCGGCAGACAGACACTCGTCTGCGTACACGGTTTTTTATCTTCGGCATTCAGCTTCAGAAAACTGATCCCGCTGCTCAGAAACCATTATGATATTATCGCCGTTGACCTGCCTCCTTTCGGGCAATCGGAAAAGTCACGGACTTTCGTATATACTTACGCAAACCTCGCCAAGCTTCTGATCGGACTTCTGGAAAAGCTCGGTATCAGCCGGGCCGCACTCATCGGCCATTCGATGGGCGGCCAGATTTCCTTATCCGCGTCTCTTCTCAGACCCGAGCTTTTTTCTAAAATCGTCCTGCTGTGCAGCTCGGGGTATTTAAAGCGCTCGCACCCGTCGATTATATTCGGGACGCACCTCCCTTGTTTTGACCTGTATCTTAAGTATTGGCTTTCAAAAGACGGTGTGCTGAAAAACCTGTTAAATGTCGTTCACGACCGGACGCTTATCGATCAGGAAATGATTGACGGTTACGAAAAACCATTTACAGACCGCCAGATTTTCAAAGCGATGACAAGGTTCATCAGACACAGGGAGGGCGATTTAGAGCCCGAGGATTTGAAGAAAGTGCAAAACCCCGCTCTTTTAATATGGGGAGAAGAAGACCGGGTCGTTCCGGTTTCAGTCGGAAAACGGCTTCATGACGACCTGCCGGATTCCATTCTGTATTCACTCAAGGATACGGGACACCTCGTACCCGAAGAGCGCCCGGAGTTTGTTTCGGAGCGGATTTTTGAATTTATTCAATAAAAAAAACCGGCGGAACCGCCGGTTTTTAAGGGGTGCAGGAGCTGCTTTCTTTTATGAACAGAAGCTGCTCGGCGGCCTTTTGGCAGCCTTCGATCGGTAGCTTTTGCTCAAATGAAGCTTCAAAGATATCCTGAATGGCTGCTGCCAGCTTGTCGGCACGGTCTTCACTGTAGACGGCCTGAACGATGTCGACGGCTTCTGTCTCATAAAAATCTTCTCCATATTTAAATGGGTCCCACTTGGCAATGATTTTCATCATTTCCATGACCGCTTGGCTTTCTTCCATTTTCATCACCGCTTATAATAAAGTTTGCAAATCTATTTTATCATAGATACGCTGTGCAAAATAATGATACTACAGGAGTGACATACATGAACTTTGATCTTCGAGAAAACCGTCTTGGCACACAATCGGTGAAATGGGACAAGGCGGAAGCGTTATTCGGCGTATCGGATGCACTTCCGATGTGGGTTGCCGATATGGATTTCCGCGCTCCCGAAGCGGTCACTGACGCCTTAAAAGCCCGCCTTGACCACGGCATATTCGGTTATACGTCTCCTGACGAAAACACAAGAGAAGCCGTCGCTTCATGGCTTGAGACACGGCACGGCTACCGGCCCGATCCCGCAAGCATCACGTTCAGTCCCGGGGTTGTCACGGCAATCAGCATGGCAGTACAAGCCTTTACCGAACCGGGCGATCCGGTGTTGATTCAATCACCGGTGTATACGCCTTTTTATCAGATGATCAAGGAAAACAAACGGCAGGTTTTACATAACCCATTACGGGAAGAGAACGGCGTCTACTGCATGGATTTTGAGGATCTTGAGAAAAAGCTGAGCGATTCTGAGGTCAAGCTGATGATTCTTTGTAATCCCCACAATCCGTCCGGCAGAGCGTGGAGCCGGGATGAGCTTATGCAGCTCGGATCGCTGTGCGCCGCTCATAACGTCACCGTCGTTTCTGACGAGATACATTCCGACTTGATGCTGTACGGAAAGCCGCATACGCCTTTTGCTTCTCTGTCTGAGGAGTTTGCGCGGATTTCCATTACTTGTGTCGCGCCGAGCAAGACGTTTAATATTGCCGGCATTCAGGCATCCGCCATTATCATTCCCGACCGTTATAAGCGGGCGAAATTCTCCGCCGCATTGCATCAGAACGGGATTTCCAGCCTCAACACATTTGCGGTTGCAGCAATCGAAGCGGCTTATACAAAGGGAGGCCCTTGGCTTGACGCACTGATTCCTTACATTGAAAGGAATATGAAATTGGCTGAGGACTTTTTAAGAAAAGAATTGCCGAAAGTCCGCATGATGAAACCTGACGCTTCCTATTTGATCTGGATGGATTTCAGCGGATACGGATTTTCGGATGCCGAGCTCAAAGAAAGAATGCTC
Source organism: Bacillus sp. R45 (assembly GCF_021729365.1). Lineage (NCBI taxonomy): Bacteria > Bacillati > Bacillota > Bacilli > Caryophanales > Bacillaceae > Bacillus > Bacillus sp. R45. The sequence goes on from NZ_CP091421.1 coordinate 2,999,358, forward strand.
AAAAAAGGGAAAATCATATTAGAGCCGGGAACGAAATACGGACCGGGCGGCGAAGGATTTATGAGACTTAATGTCGGCTGTTCAGCCGCCGCCGTAAAAGAAGGGCTTAAGAGAATGAAAGCAGCGCTCTCTTAGCAGCGGAAAGAACGCCTTTATCAGATGAGATAAGGGCGTTCGCTTTAGAGAAATAAATACTTTTTTTGCCGGTAAAGATGTTATAATAGATTCATATTTACATAGGAAAGGATTTCGCATAAATGGAGATTGTAAAGGATTACCTGCTTCACTTCTCTTTTATTTTATTCCCTATTTTTCTCTATCAAGTCTTCTGGCTCAGCAAGCCCGATTTGCTTGTGCCGAGAGCGAACCGCCTGCTGGTCGCCGTATTTGCAGCGTCATCTTCCTTATTATGTACGGCTTTTCCCATCCAGGAGCTTCATTCCGTCCGTTACGGTTTGCAGCTGATTCCCATTATCGTCTGCCTGCTTTATTCCGGTACCGCAGCAGGACTTGCCGCAGGGGCGGCATCCGTTTTTTTTCAGCTCATATGGTTTGAACCTTCCGCTCTTTTTTTCTTATCCTTAATTCCTTTTTTAATCATCATCCCTATCCAGCTCCAAACGAAATGGCCTTTTTTCTCAAAGCGGAAGAAACTGCTTTTCGCTCTTCTCATCGGCTGCACTGAAACCGCCTTATTAACCGCATCTGTCTTCATCTATTCCGCGACCAATATTTTCAATTTTCAAAATCTATCTTCCGTTTATTATGAGGCGGCAGTATCCGTTTTTTTTCAAGTCAGCGCCCTTTTGCTGTGCATTTATTTGATTGAGATCATTGATGAGAATGCGTCCATGCGGGCAAGACTGATTCACTCAGAAAAAATGGCCGTCGTCAGCGAGCTTGCGGCAAGCGTCGCCCATGAAGTCCGCAATCCGCTTACGGTCGTCAGAGGTTTTGTGCAGCTGCTGTTCAGCGGCGAGCAGCTTCAGGACAAATCCCACTCCGGATATCAGAAACTTGTGCTGTCCGAACTCGACCGGGCTCAGACGATCATTACGAATTATCTCGATATGGCGAAGCAGGATGACTATGAAAAAGAAAAGTTTGATATTTCACTGCTCGTAAAGGAAACAGGTTCCTTAATGGAGTCTTATGCCAATTTTAAATCGGTGACCGTGACTGTTCAAAGCGAGCCTGATTTATATGTGTTCGGCGATGTAAAAAAACTGAAACAGGCCTTCATTAATCTGATTAAAAACAGTATTGAAGCCGTGCCCTCTGAAAACGGCCGAATCGAGGTCTCCGTCCAAAAACAGGAAGAGATGATTCTCATTCAGATTACGGATAACGGAATCGGCATGTCCGATGAAGAACTGCAGAAACTCGGCAAACCGTATTATACGCTGAAAACGAATGGCACCGGGCTCGGGCTTACCGTGACATTCTCGATTATTCAGCATCATGAAGGCTCCGTCTATTTCACCAGCGGCGAGCACTCGGGCACAACGGCTTCAGTCAGGCTTCCGGCAGCTGTTCACTAGCCAATCGCGTTGATCTTTTATAGAATAACTAGAGAGAGGTGAACGCTATGAATTCGTTTGAAATCGGCACAATCGTAAAAGGGTTTTATAAAACAGGAGCATACATAGGGGAAGTGACAGACGTCAGGCCCAATCACTATTTAGTGAAAATTAAAGCCGTTCTGACGCATCCCGCTCAAGGAGATCTTCATCATCCGAAGCAGGCGGATGTTCCGTTCTTTCATGAAAGAAGAGCGCTTGCATTCGGGGAACAGACAAACATACCGCATCAGATGGTCAAACCGTTTGATGGCGAAGTTCCTGATTATACGGCTTCCTTACAAGCGGCGTCTGCCCGGCTGAAAGATCAGCTTACAGCGGACGGCTCAGAATGGGCGGAACGTTCGCTCGCCAACTTGGCCGCGTTAGAGCGTGACTATTTTAAAAGAACTTGACCCAGTCGGCATGATTGGGTTTTTTTATGTGGCCCGGCGAAACAGTTCTGTCAGATCGACGCGATCACCGATCGTCGGAGGTTTCGGTTTTTCAAGATATTGTTTATCCCGCTCGACAAGCTTGAATAATTTGTATGTCGTCCGCGCATCATCCAGCGCTTTATGATGCGTGCCCGTCCCTTTATCGCCATACTCTTCCGCCGCTTTCCAAAGGCCGGTCAATGTTCTGTCGCCAAAGAAGTTTTTATATTCTAGGGACAGATCCCGAAGTTCTCCTTTGAACGGAAAAGGGATGTGGTTAAACATGCAATTTTGCTTTAACACTTTCATATCCATATTGCCCCAGGTGACGATCGTGCAGTTTTTATCAGGATCAAGCTCATTTAATTTGCGGATGAATTCATTAAACGTGATTCCGCCGTCCACGTCTTTTTGGGTGATGTTCAGAAAGGTTTTGCATCGTTTCGTCAGCTTTGGAAATTTTTTCGGTTTGATATAACTCGAAAACGTTTCAGTCACTTCATCATTCACCGTCTTGACAATCCCCGCTTCAATAATCTCGGGAAAGAAATTTTGCGGGCTGTATTTTCCGTCAGGCATCGTAAATTCAAAATCAATAATGAGCAGACTGCGCTGATCCACTTTTTTACACCTGCCTTTCCTCCGATCAAAAATGATATTTTATGATAGTATATCAGTTTCCCCTCTGAAACTTTCTTCATTTTCTAAAAATAATGAATTTTCCTATATCCGCATCGAAAATACAAATACCGGATTCATTCCTATATACTAATGATTAGACACACGAAAATTAAAGAAGGTGATGTTATTTCTGTCCGTAAGAAGAACTTCGTCGTCATTTGGATTACAAATTTCTTTATTTCCGCCAGCATGACCATGATTGTTCCGTTTCTTTCGTTATATATCGAAACGATCAGCCCCCATTCGGGCGGGTATGTGCAGAGATGGAGCGGGTATGTGTTCGGCGTCACGTTTTTAATGGCGTTTGTGATTTCCCCGTTTTGGGGCAGATTCGGCGATAAGCGCGGCTACAAAAAAATTCTCTTGATCACAGGCACCGGCATTGCCGTCAGCATTTTATTGATGGGGTTTGTGACATCCGTTTATCAGCTGTTTGTCCTCCGGCTGCTTATGGGTCTTGTAACAGGCTTTGTTCCGACTTCGCTTGCCATGATTTCGGCGCAGACGCCGAAAGAGACTGCCGGGAAAACGCTCGGCACGCTGCAGATGGGTCAGGTGTCAGGCACTTTATTCGGACCGATGCTGGGCGGGCTGCTCGCTGACAGCTTCGGGTTTACGTACACATTTTTTATTACGTCTTTTGTTATTTTTGTATCCGTGCTTCTCGTTTTATTTCAGGTGAATGAGCAGCCGCTCGGCGAGAAACAAAACAAGCGGAAAACCTATTCCAGAAAACAGGTGCTCTCTTATATTTTTCACCAGCCCGCGCTTTGGGCGATGATGGTGCTTACCATGATCGTGCAGACCGGCAATTTCAGCATCCAGCCGCTGCTCGCTTTATATGTCAATGAGCTGCACGGACCTGTTAATTTAGCCTTTTTCTCCGGAATGGCGTTTTCAGCGACCGGACTCGGAAGCTTATTGCTTGCCCGGAAGTGGGGGGACTTCGGCGACCGCTTCGGCCACAGCCGGATCTTAATCGTGCTTTTGATTGCATCAGCGGTGTTTTTTATTCCGCAGGCGCTCGCCTCCTCTCTGTCCATTCTGTTAGTCTTCAGATTTCTGTTCGGCATGGTCATGGGCGGCACGCTCCCCTGCATTACGGCCGCGATCCGCGTCAAGGCTCCGGGCAGCATCCAGGGAGAGGTGCTCGGCTATAACGTCAGCTTTCGTTTTCTCGGAAACGTGCTCGGCCCTCTGCTCGGAGGTGCGGTCTCAAGCGGTTTTTCTATTTCGGCTGCTTTCTACGTCACCGCCTTTCTCTTTTTAATAGGCGCGGGGCTTTTATGGATGGCGGGACATCTGCAAAAGGATACAGCGTCAAATGCGGGCTGACCGGCAGCGATCACGATTTCTTCTAAATTTAACCTTCTCGTATTCTTAAAAGAATGATACGATATGGCTAGAAATCAGGAGAAAAGAGAGTGACCATGGTACGTAAAATAATCGGATGGATTTTGCTGCTCGGCATTATCCCGTTGTGTGCATTTACAGTTATTGCTTCCGGCAAAGAGGTAAAACAAATCAAGCCTTTTGATCAGGTGCTCGATAAACATATTGATTTAAAAGCGATCAACCTGGTTCAAAACAGTTACATGTATGACAGGGACGGAAGCCTTGTTTCTGAGATTGTCAGCGATCATGAGAACCGCGTGATCGTGCCCTTTAATAAAATACCGAATGAGGTAAAACAGCTGTTTTTAACCTCTGAAGACCGCCATTTTTATGAGCATAAAGGGTTTGACTTTATGGGGATGGTCAGGGCGGCCGCCTCCAATTTCAAAGATCATAAAATTGACCAGGGCGCCAGCACCATCACCCAGCAGCTGGCAAGGAATGTGTATTTAAGCCATGAACGCACCTTCAGCCGAAAACTGACGGAGCTGGCCTATTCCTATCAGCTTGAGAAAAAATACAGCAAAGATGAGATTTTAGAAGGCTACTTAAATACGATTTATTTTAATAACGGTGTATACGGTGTCGGTTCGGCGGCACAATTTTATTTCAGCAAGCCGCTGAAATCTCTCACTTTGGGAGAGATGGCCTTTATCTGCGCCATCCCTAATAACCCTACATTATATGATCCTCTCAAGCATTTTGATTATACGAAAAAACGACAAGTCAGATTGCTTAACGGATTGAAAAAAGCAGGCGTTATATCCGGGAAACAGCTGAAAAAAGCCGAAAAGGAAAAGATCAAGCTTGATATAAACGAAAAAACAAATAAATATCCTGACTATGTTTCCTATGTAAATGATGAATTCACACAGCTTGTTTCCTCATCCGAAGGCTATGACAAACGTCTTGAAAAAGCTTCCGGAAAGGCGAAACAAAAAATACAGAGTGAGCTTTCCGACAGAGTCAGCACATTGTTAAAAGACGGCGTGAAGATTTATACGGCGCTGAATCCGTATATGCAAAACCAGGTCGTCACCCAAGTGAATCAAAATCTGCCGTATGCAGGCGTCCAGGGCGGAGCGGCCGTGATTAATCATCAGACACATCAGATTATCGCGCTTTCAGGCGGGAAAGATTATCATAAATATGATTTCAACCGCGCCTATCAAGCATACAGACAGCCCGGTTCATCCATTAAGCCGCTGCTTGATTACGGACCTTACATTGAAAAGACCGGCGCAACGCCACACAGCAAAATTGACGCAAGCAAATTCTGCAGTGCGGATTACTGCCCGCAGAACTATAATAACCGCACATACGGCACGGTTACGCTGGAAACGGCGTTTAAATACTCGTACAACACACCGGCCATCAGAATCATGGACCGCGTCGGCGTCAATAAGGCGTTCAGCTACCTTGAACCGTTTCATTTCGCGAAGCTGGTCAGCGCGGATTACCGCCTGCCTGCGGCGCTGGGCGGTTTTACAAACGGCATGACGCCGCTTGAAATGACCAATGCGTACACCACGTTCGGCAACAACGGCGTTTATACGCCGAGTCACGCGATTACAAAAGTGACTGATTTAAAAGGAAAAACGATATTAAAATGGAAAGATGAGCCGGCGCAGGTATTCAGCGTGCGGACCAACATGCAGATCAAAGAAATGATGAAAGCCGTCGTCAAAAGCGGAACAGGAAAAAAAGCGAACTTTAAAGCTCCGTACGTCGGCGGAAAATCAGGAACGTCAAATGACTATCACGATATGTGGTTTGTCGGCCTGACGGACGCTTATACGATGGGGGTATGGGTCGGCAAGGATACACCGTCAAGCGTCGAATACCTTCATGAAGCAAGCCCTCAGCTTTCGATCTGGAAAAACACGCTGCAGGCAGCTTATTAAAGATAACGGAGGGGATCCGCTTTGAAACCAGCTCAGCTTCCGGACCGCGTGCTTTTGTTTGACGGCGTCTGCAACTTATGCAGCGGCGCCGTTCAATTCATCATTAAACGCGATCCGGCCGGCAAAATCTCATTTGCTTCATTGCAATCAGATACCGCCCGGGAGCTTTTGGCATCAGAAGGACTTCCGACAGAACAATTTGACAGCATGATTTTTATCGAAAACGGGCGGATATACAAAAAATCCGCAGCCGTGTTAAAGGTTTCCCGTCATCTCCGCGGAGCCTGGCGGCTGTCAGCGGTTTTTTTCGCAGTGCCCCGCCCCCTCAGGGACAGAGCCTATTCTTTCATCGCCCGGCGCCGTTACAAATGGTTCGGAAAAAGGGAAGCATGCATGCTCCCCTCCCCTGAGATCAAAAACAGATTTCTGTCTTAACAAAAATGGCTAGCTTACACAGGTAAGCTAGCCATTATGCTATTATAAAGCTTGATAAAGATGTACAAAATACCGATAACAAAAGTAAACCAAAACAGAATCTCAAGCAATATAAAACCGATCAGCGAAACGATCGAGAGTGTCGAATAGATTCTGTACACCATGAAAATCAAATAAATGAGCGTAACAACGGCAAATAACGCCGCAATCCAAAAACCATTCTGCACGAGCGCAAAGGAAAGAATTCCTCCGCCTACATAAATTAAAGAGCCTAATCTGATTTTTTTCAGATTGTCCCCCTCAGGGTCATTTGTGAAAAACAAAAGAGACAGCTCTGTCACTGTGTTTGCAATCAGCTTCAAAGCCGAAAAAAGCATAAAATACACAAGGGCGAACGCTGCAAAAAGCGCCAGTCTGATCCCTTTCTCAGAGAAATAATCCAGCATCCCCTGATACATGCCGAGCGTCTGAAGTATCTTCATGACATAAAGCGAGGTAGAAATGGATAATGACGAACTAAAAAGCAGAATCGCAACGAGCGGAAAATAACCCGTCCAATAAGTATTTTTCATATAAAAAGTCCCTTTCTGTAATCTACCTCACTTATTATGGAGGACTTAAAACACATTGACAAGATAAAAAATTCCATTTTTCCTCACTTTTACGAAATAAGGGCCTGATCTTCACAAACCGGCTTTTTCGGAGTAAAGTAGAACGCGGGAATGATAAACGTAAGGAAGGCTGTTATGAAAAAAACATTAAAATTGCAAACCCGGTTAACGATATTCGTCTGTATTGTCGTCCTTATCGCACTTTGTATCACCTTTTTCACGATCAGCGTCCAGACCGCGGACCGCGTGAAAGAAGAAGAACGGACAACCGCGCTGCGCACCGCAAAGCTGGTCGCGGAAACACCGAGTGTCGCGCAGGCATTGCAAACAAGAAAAGGGCTGAAAGAGCTCCGGAATTATACACTGGATGTCCAGCATACGACAGGAACCGAATTTGTCGTGGTGATGGATATGAACAGCATCCGCCTCACCCACCCCGACGCAAATAAAATCGGGAAGAAATTCACCGGCGGAGACGAACAGCCGGCGTTGCACGGCCATATCAAAACGAGCACATCAGCGGGAACTCTCGGAAAATCCATGAGAGCCTTCGTACCGATCTATGGAAAAGATAAAAAACAAGTGGGCGTCGTTTCGGTCGGAATTTCGCTTAACAAAATACAGGATGTCGTCAGCCACAGTTTGAGACCGCTTTATTTCATCATCTGCGTAAGTATTTTTGTCGGCGTCATCGGAGCCGTCATTGTCGCCCGCACCGTCAAAAACATTATGTACGGTCTTGAGCCTTATGAAATCGCCACCCTCCTGGAAGAGCGGAGCGCCATGCTCGAATCAACGAAGGAAGGCATCCTTGCGGTTGACGCGCGGGGAAAAATAAAGCTTGCCAATGCGGAAGCGAAACGGCTTTTTATTAAAATGGGTATTCCGACTAATCCGGTCGATCAAGATGTGAACGATATTCTCCCGAAAAGCCGGCTGAAACAGGTGATTGAAACGAAAAAACCGCTTCAGGACAGGGATATCCGCATTAATGGACTTGAGCTGGTCTTTAATGAAGTTCCGATTCATCTGAAAGGACAAACCGTCGGAGCGATCGCCACGTTCAGAGACAAAACGGAGGTCAAACATTTAGCAGAACAGCTGTCCGGTGTTAAAATGTATGCAAACGCATTAAGAGCCCAGTCTCACGAATTCATGAATAAGCTTCATGTCATTTTAGGGCTTGTCCAGTTAAAAGAATACGATGATCTCGGCACTTACATTAAAGACATTGCCATTCAGCAGAAGACGGAAACAAGCGAGATTATAAGTGATGTCAAAAGTCCGGTTCTCGCAGGGTTTCTTCTGGGAAAACAAAGCTACATACGCGAGCAGGGCGCTGATCTGGACATTCAGCTCGGCAGCCTGATTCCGAATGCGGCGGATCCGGCCGTCATCCATGAGCTCATTACGATTATCGGAAACCTGTTAAACAACGCGCTCGACGCGGTGGCGCAGATGCCGAAAAAAAACATTACGTGCTCGATGCGGTTTCAGGATCGCCAGCTTGACATAGAGATTACGGACACGGGAGCCGGAATGTCTGCGGCAGACCAAGCCCGTATTTTTGAACAAGGTTATTCCACGAAAGGGACAAACCGGGGGTTCGGCCTCTATTTCACCCAGCAGGCAACAGAAAATTTAAAAGGCCATATGATTGTGACAAGTGAAAAGAATGAAGGAACGACTTTCAGTCTTCGCATTCCGTATGAACCGAAGGAGGAAAATGATGATTAATGTACTCATAGTTGAAGACGACCCCATGGTGGGTGAATTAAATAAGCGCTACCTCAGCCAGATTGAAGGATTTCAGCTGAAAGGGATCGCATCATCCTTTCAAAGCGCGCTGCACGTGCTGAGCGAGCATCATATCGATCTCATCCTTCTTGACATTTACATGCCGGGAAAAAACGGGCTTGAGCTTTTAACGGAAATCCGCAAGCAGAATGAATCGGTTGATGTCATCGTCATTTCGGCCGCAAGCGAGCTGGACGTCATTAAAAAAACGCTTCGGTACGGCGCCGTCGATTATTTAATCAAACCATTTGAATTTGACCGCTTTCAAACCGCTCTTTCCGACTACAGACGCAAGCAGAAAGTTTATCAATCACACAGAAGCATGACACAGAAAGAATTGGATGCCGAGCTTTTTCAAAAGAAAGAAGCAGCGGAAAAGGTTCACCTTCCGAAGGGATTGACAAAGAGCACGCTTAAACTCATCTGGGCGAGCATTGAGTCTTTCGGCGACGGCTCTTTTACCACGGAAGATCTCGCCAAGCATACTGAAATCTCGCAAGTCTCCATCCGGAAATACCTTAAATTTCTGGAAGACATACAAGTGCTGAATGTAGAGATGGCGTACGGCACGATCGGCAGACCCGTCTTTCAATATCATATCAACACCGGCAATGTCAGCAGCATCAAACAATATTTATAATGTCAAAAAGCGCCGTTTCGCTGTGAACGGTGCTTTTTTACTGTCATATCCCGTGACAAAAGGCTTGAGATTCCTTTTTGATATGCTATATAAGGATAATGACCCGGCTGATCCTCCTCTGTTTTAACCAGATGAGGAAGCCGATTCATAAAATTGATATTTTTTAAAAAATAAGCAAATTTCTATTTATTTATGGCGGGTAAAATGATAAATTATGATTGGTTAGCAGATCTTTTCAGATAAGTCATAAGTCCCGAACCCGGAAGAGACAGCCGCTCAAGGCGGGAAAAAGAGAGACGTCTCATCATTATTATCAGAAAGTTTTTTCGATTCTGCATCCGGCACGGGGACTCAAGTCTGAATTGAACGGCACAGCCATATTTTACAGGGGGGTTATATCTTTGAAAAAACGCAAAATCGGAATGGCGATGGCGCTCATCGCAGCGGCCGGAACCATATTAAGCGCATGCGGTTCAAGTGACAAAGCAAACGGCTCCGGCAGCAAAAACTTTACCGTCGGCATGGTAACGGATATCGGCGGTGTTGATGACAAATCATTTAACCAGTCCGCCTGGGAAGGCATCCAGGCATTCGGAAAAGACAACGGGCTTAAAAAAGGCAAAAGCGGTTTTGACTATCTTCAATCAAAATCAGATGCAGATTATACAACGAACTTAAATAAATTAGCGCGGGAACACTTTGACCTGATTTACGGCGTCGGGTATCTGATGCAGGATTCCATCAGCGAAATCGCCGATCAGCGCAAAGACACACATTTTGCGATCATTGACGCCGTTGTCAAAAAAGACAACGTGGCGAGCCTTACATTTAAGGAACAGGAAGGTTCATTCCTCGTGGGAGCGGCCGCTGCGCTATCGAGCAAAACGGGAAAAGTCGGATTCGTGGGCGGAATGGAATCTGAATTGATCAAAAAATTTGAAATCGGCTTCCGCGCGGGTGTACAAGCCGCAAATCCGAAAGCGACCGTCGAAGTGAAATATGCGGGCGGGTTTGACAAAGCCGATGTCGGCAAGGCGACGGCTGAAAGCATGTACAAATCAGGCGTTGACGTCATTTATCACGCGGCCGGCGCAACGGGAACGGGTGTCTTCACAGAAGCGAAAAATCTGAAAAAAGAAGATCCGAAGCGGAACGTATGGGTTATCGGTGTCGATAAAGACCAGTACGCGGAAGGCCAAGTCAAAGGAACAAAATACAATGTCACTCTCACATCAATGGTCAAAAAAGTGGATACTGCCGTGGAGGACTTAACGAAAAAAGCGAGTGACGGTAAATTCCCGGGCGGCAAAACATTAACATACGGTTTGGCGCAAGATGCAGTCGGCATCTCGGATCACAAGGAGAACCTTTCTGACGATGTCATCAAAGCAACAGACGATTGGAAGAAGAAAATCGCGGACGGACTCGTGATCCCTTCAACTGAAAAAGAATTGAAATCCTTCAAGGCTGAGTAAGAACCAGGGGATAAGGAGACTTTCGTGCTTATCCCCTCTCTTTTTTGAAAAGAGCGGTGAAGGAAAAGCTGCATCTCTTGCAGCTTTTCTTTTGCCAAGCTCTTTCTCATCAAAGTATCTCTGAAAAGGAGCGACAAATCTGTGGATTATATCATTGAAATGCTTAATATACGCAAGGAATTTCCCGGAATCGTCGCCAATGATGACGTCACGCTTCAAGTGAAAAAAGGCGAAATACACGCCCTTCTCGGTGAAAACGGCGCCGGAAAATCGACACTCATGAACGTTTTATTCGGCCTGTATCAGCCGGAAAAAGGCGAGATCCGGGTGCGTGGCGAACGCGTTCACATCAACAGTCCGAACAAAGCCAACGATCTCGGCATCGGGATGGTGCACCAGCATTTTATGCTTGTGGATACCTTCACCGTCTCAGAAAATATCATTCTCGGAAAAGAGCCGAAAACTTTCGGCCGAATTGACAGACAGCGCGCCGCCCGGGACGTGCGTGATATTTCCGACCGTTACGGCCTGCACATTGATCCTGAAGCCAAAGTTGCCGATATCTCCGTCGGTATGCAGCAGCGGGCGGAAATATTAAAGACCCTCTACCGGGGCGCCGACATTCTCATTTTTGACGAGCCGACCGCGGTGCTGACTCCGCACGAAATTCAAGAACTGATTCAGATTATGAAAAATCTTGTCAATGAAGGAAAATCAATTATCCTCATCACCCACAAATTAAAAGAGATTATGGAAGTCTGCGACCGTGTCACCATCATCCGGAAAGGAAAAGGCATTACAACACTTGATGTCGCACATACGGATCAAGATGAACTGGCAAGCCTTATGGTCGGACGCGAAGTGTCATTCAAGACGGATAAACAGCCGGCTGAACCGAAACAAGAAGTGCTTTCGCTTTCTGATGTAACGGTGAAAGACGCGCGCGGCGTTGAGGCGGTCAAACAGCTCTCCCTCTCTGTCAGAGCCGGTGAAATCGTCGGCATTGCGGGCGTTGACGGAAACGGCCAGTCTGAATTAATTGAAGCCATTACAGGTCTCAGAAAAACAAATGCCGGCACGATTACGTTAAACGGCAAACAGCTGCAAAATATGCCGCCCAGGAAAGTCACTGAATCCGGAATCGGGCATATTCCGCAGGACAGACATAAACACGGGCTCGTCCTTGATTTTCCGATCGGAGAAAATATCGTGCTGCAAAGTTATTACCAAAAGCCCTACTCTTCTTTCGGCATATTAAATAAACACACGATTTATAACAAAGCGCGAAGCCTGATTGAAGAATACGATGTCAGAACACCTGATGAATATACGCCTGCGCGCGCTCTCTCCGGGGGGAATCAGCAAAAGGCCATTATCGGCCGGGAAGTGGACAGAAATCCGGATCTTTTAATTGCGGCCCAGCCGACGCGGGGACTCGATGTCGGCGCGATTGAATTCGTCCATAAAAAGCTCATTGAGCAGCGTGACGCCGGTAAAGCGGTGCTTCTGTTATCTTTTGAACTTGATGAAATAATGAATCTCAGCGATCGCATCGCCGTCATCTTTGAAGGCAGCATCATCGCAAACGTCAATCCGCTTGAAACAAACGAGCAGGAGCTCGGACTTTTAATGGCGGGAAGTAAGCAAATGGAGGCGGGGAAAACACATGATTAATCGACTTTCTCATCTGGCTGTGCCGCTGATTGCGATCATCCTTGGATTAGCTGCGGGTGCGGTCATCATGCTCGCCAGCGGCTACAATGTCGTAAGCGGGTATTCGGCTCTTTGGAGCGGCATTTTCGGTGAAGTGTATTACATCGGGGAATCGATCCGGCAGATTACGCCATATATTCTGTCCGGATTGGCCGTGGCATTCGCATTTCGGACCGGCCTGTTTAATATCGGGGTTGAAGGACAGCTCCTTGTCGGCTGGACCGCCGCGGTGTGGGTCGGCGCTTCCTTTGACGCCCCAGCTTACGTCCACCTTCCGCTTTCGTTATTGGCGGCTGCGGCTGCGGGCGGCATTTGGGGCCTGATTCCCGGATTTTTAAAAGCCCGTTTTTTTGTCCACGAAGTGATTGTCACGATCATGATGAATTATATCGCTCTTCATTTAACCAATTATCTCATTTCCGATGTCATGACGGACCACCGGGACAAAACAGACAAAATTCATGAAAGCGCGTCGCTCCGCTCGCCGTTTTTAGAGCAGCTGACAGATTACTCCCGCCTTCATTGGGGCATTCTGATCGCTCTGTTTGCGGCAGTCCTCATGTGGTTTATCATTCATAAAACAAAAAGCGGATTTGAATTCCGGGCTGTCGGCTTTAACCAGCACGCCGCACAATACGCCGGAATGAGCGTCAGAAAAAATATGATGTACGCCATGATGATTTCCGGGGCCTTCGCAGGGCTTGCCGGCGCGATGGAAGGACTCGGAACCTTTCAATATGCGGCGGTTAAGGGCGCCTTTACCGGCGTCGGCTTCGACGGCATTGCGGTTGCGCTTCTCGGCGGCAGCACGGCAATCGGCGTTGTTCTGGCGGCATGTCTTCTCGGCGGCCTTAAAGTCGGGGCATTAAATATGCCGATTGAATCCGGGGTGCCTTCTGAAGTCGTTGACATCGTCATCGCCATTATTATTTTGTTTGTGGCATCAAGCTACGCCATCCGTCTCATCCTTGATAAATTGAAGAAAAAGGGGGCGAAGTAAGTGGACTTCCTGCAGATTTTATCCATTATTGTTCCGGCAACACTCGTATATGCGGCTCCGCTTATTTTAACCGCTCTCGGCGGCGTGTTTTCTGAAAGATCGGGGGTTGTCAACATCGGTCTTGAAGGACTGATGATTATCGGCGCCTTTACAAGCGTCATGTTCAACTTATTTTTCGGACGCGAGCTTGGCGCCGCCGCTCCGTGGCTCGCTCTGGCTGCGGCTATGATTGCCGGCGGACTGTTCTCACTGATCCACGCGGCTGCCGCGGTTTCTTTCCGCGCCGATCAGACGGTAACCGGTGTGGCGATCAATATGCTCGCGTTAGGAGCGACACTGTTTATCGTCAAACTGATTTACGGAAAGGCGCAGACTGATAAAATCCCGGAGCCCTTTTACAAAACGAACATTCCCGGGTTAAGCGATATTCCGGTTTTAGGAAAGATTTTCTTTTCAGACGTATATTATACATCGATTTTAGCCATCGTACTGGCCTTTGTTTCCTGGTTTATTTTATTCAAAACGCCGTTCGGCCTTCGCATCCGTTCTGTCGGGGAACATCCGATGGCGGCCGATACGATGGGAATCAACGTGTTCGGCATGCGCTATATCGGCGTCATGATCAGCGGGCTGTTCGGCGGGCTCGGCGGCGGTGTGTATGCTTCCACGATCGCGCTTGATTTCACGCACTCCACCATTTCCGGACAAGGCTTTATCGCTCTCGCCGCGCTGGTTTTCGGCAAATGGCATCCGATCGGCGCGCTCGGGGCTGCGCTGTTCTTCGGGTTTGCGCAGAGTTTGAGCATTATCGGCTCGCTTTTGCCCCTGTTCAAAGACATTCCGAATGTATACATGCTGATGGCTCCTTACATTCTGACCATTCTCGCGCTTGCCGGCTTCATCGGCCGCGCGGATGCGCCTAAAGCCAACGGCATCCCTTATATTAAAGGAAAACGCTGATTGCCACACAAAAAGAGTTCCGCACCCTGGTGCCGGAACTCTTTTCATCTATATACGATTCTGATATACTCACGCGGCTGAAACGGCGTTTGCATTGATTCAGCCGCACTCAGCTTGTCTTCTGCGTATTCCGCACCGAGAAAAAAATGCTCCCAATCATCTGCTTCCGTCTGCTGCCGCGTTTTGCAGAAATCATCAACTATGAATGTTCCTGCAATAATAGAACAAAATATTCCAATACAGGCCGCCGCCTTTCTCTTCATCTGACCAGCTCCTTTTGTAAAGCTTGATCTGAAAAAGAAATGTATATACAAAGATCCGGATATTTGATAAATTTATTTTGGGTTCAAAAGACCACAAAAACACAAAGAGGAATACATTATGCCGTAGCAGGGTAAAAAAAAGTGCGATATAATTTGTACTGGGTCCTATGACCGTGAATTGATTGATTCATTCTTACATAAAGCAGTTGCTTGATGAAAAAACAAGCAAAGGAGGTCTTCTGTTGCAGCTGTTACATTTCGCGATTTTGGCGCCTTTTTTATTTGCATTTATCGTTCCCTTTCTTTATAAACGGGTAAAACAAGTCCATACAGGCTGGTTTGTGCTGATAGTGCCCGTTGTGCTGTTTGTTTACTTTATCAGCAAGCTCCCTGTCACAATGGCTGGAGAAACCGTCCGGTATGCGGCCGAATGGATTCCGTCCCTCGGTATTAACTATACCGTTTATATTGACGGACTCGGGCTGTTATTCGCTTTATTGATTACGGGCATCGGCTCTTTGGTGACGCTTTACAGTATTTTTTACTTATCGAAGGACAAAGAAAAGCTCGGCCCTTTTTATGTGTACCTGCTGATGTTTATGGGCGCGATGCTCGGCGTTGTGCTCGTCGATAACGTCATCGTGCTTTATATGTTCTGGGAGCTGACAAGCCTGTCATCCTTCTTATTAATTGGGTATTGGCATAAGCGGAAGAAATCACGCTACGGGGCGGAAAAATCACTGCTGATTACCGTCGGCGGCGGGCTGTGCATGCTCGGCGGATTTATCCTGCTGTATCTGATGACGGATTCTTTCAGTATCAGGGAAATGGTCAACCAGGTGCATATTATCGCAGGCCACCCGTTCTTTATTCCGGCGATGGTTCTCCTGTTATTGGGGGCCTTTACAAAATCAGCGCAGTTTCCGTTTTATATCTGGCTTCCTGATGCCATGGAGGCGCCGACTCCTGTCAGCGCCTATCTGCACTCGGCTACAATGGTGAAAGCGGGTATTTATCTGATTGCCAGATTCAGTCCGGTTTTTGCTTTTTCACCCGTCTGGTTTTGGACGGTTGCCTCAGTCGGTCTGATCACGATGGTATGGGCTTCCTTTAATGCGATTAAACAAACCGATTTAAAAGCGATTCTGGCATTTTCCACAGTCAGCCAGCTCGGTATGATTGTATCGATGCTCGGCGCAGGAGCCGCCGCGCTTCATTATGAGCATTCAGAGTATTTTACGGCGGCTGTCACCGCGGCTGTGTTTCACTTAATTAACCATGCTACTTTTAAAGGAAGTTTATTTATGGCGGCCGGCATTATCGACCATGAAACGGGAACGCGGGATATCCGCAGGCTCGGCGGCCTGATGGCGCTCATGCCGGTAACGTTCACCGTTTCACTGATCGGAACGTTTTCCATGGCCGGTCTCCCTCCGTTTAACGGCTTTTTAAGTAAAGAAATGTTCTTTACAAGTATGCTGCGGATTGCTCATGCAGATATTTTCAGCCTGGATACGTGGGGCGTGCTGTTCCCCGTTCTCGCATGGATCGGGAGCGTCTTCACTTTCATCTACAGCATGAAGCTGTTTTTCAGAACGTTCCGAGGCGCGCGCAAAACGGATCAGCTTGAAAAGACGCCGCATGAAGCTCCGCTCGGCATGCTGATTTCGCCGGTGATTCTTGCCGCTTGCGCCGTCAGTCTGTTTTTTGCCCCGAACGTTTTGTCTTACAGCCTGATTGAACCGGCGATGAACTCCATTTATCCCGCTCTGTTAACCGGCGGAGATACATTCCATGTCCATATTTCCCAGTGGCACGGGGTGACGGCTGAGGTAATGATGACCCTCGGCATCATCATTGTCGGCACGATCGGTTACGTAACGCTGTCTAAATGGGAGCGTCTGTACGGTCTGTTTCCGAAAAAACTGACGCTGAACAAGCTTTACGATGCGGTGACGGGCAGTATGGAAAAAAGATCTTACCAGCTGACGTCATCTTATATGACCGGATTTTTGCGGGATTATCTGCTGTATATCTTTGCGTCGTTTATCATTCTCATCGGAGCGGCGTTCGTCATGAAAGGCGGCTTTTCCATGACAGCGAAAGGAATGGCTGAGATCGGCCTGTATGAAATCGTGCTGTCCCTCGTTATGGTGAGCGCAACGATTGCGACTGTGTTCGCCAAATCACGGCTGACGGCCATTATCTCACTCGGTGTTGTCGGGTACACACTCGCGCTGTTTTTCGTGATTTTCAGAGCGCCCGATCTGGCGCTCACGCAGCTCGTCATTGAGACGATATCCGTCGCCTTGTTTCTTCTTTGTTTTTACCATCTGCCGAAAATGCGGCGGAAAAAGAAGACAAGAACATTCCGGATGACGAATTTTATCATTTCTCTCGGTGTCGGCGTCATCGTGACAATGCTCGGAATCGCGTCTTCCAGCGAAAAAACAAAAGACAGCATCTCCTCCTTTTTCACCGCTTACAGCCATAAGCTCGGGGGAGGAAACAATATCGTCAACGTCATCCTCGTTGATTTCAGGGGATTTGACACGATGTTTGAAATTACGGTGCTGTCGATTGCCGCACTCGGGATTTACGGCATGATCAGAACAAAAGTAACAGAGGAGGGAGAAAAGCGTTGAGACAGCCAAAAACAAACGACATCATCCTTCAGACGGCAACGAAGCTTGTATCTTTTATCATTCTGCTTTTCTCTTTCTATTTATTTTTATCGGGGCATAACGCCCCCGGCGGAGGATTTGTCGGCGGACTGATTACGTCTTCGGCCATCGTGCTGCTGCTTTTGGCCTTTGATTTAAAAACCGTCAAATCGATTTTGCCCGTCAATTTTATTTATGTGGCGGGCGCGGGTCTGCTTATCGCGATTGCAACGGGTGCAGGTTCGTTCTTATTCGGAGCGCCCTTTCTCACCCATACATTCGGCCATTTTCATCTCCCGGTGCTCGGGAATACGGAGCTTGCGACGGCCACTTTGTTTGATTTAGGTGTGTATCTCGTTGTTGTCGGCGTGACGATGACCATTATTCAAACGATTGGAGAGGAAGAATAGTGGAAATCTTAATGTCTGTCATTGCCGGTATTTTGTTTATGGCGGCAACCTACCTGCTGCTTTCTAAAAGTCTGCTGCGCGTGATTATCGGCACCGCGCTTTTGAGCCACGGCGTCCATTTGCTGCTCCTGACCATGGGCGGACTGAAAAAAGGCGCTCCTCCCATACTGGGCGGAAAAAGCACGTCCTTTGTCGATCCGCTGCCGCAGGCACTCATACTGACGGCGATCGTTATTTCGTTCGGCGTCACGTCCTTCCTGCTTGTGATGGCGTTTCGCGCCTATCAGGAACTGAAAACGGACGATATGGATCGAATGAGGGGAAATGATCAACATGAATAACTTTGTGATATTGCCTATTCTGGTGCCGCTGCTTGCCGCAGTGCTGCTGATTTTTATGAACAGGCACGTGATGCTGATGCGGATATTCAGCACTGCCGCTTCCTGTGTCTCCATCGTCATCAGCGCCGCTCTCGTTCAGACGGTTTTCACACACGGGATTCAGACGCTGACACTCGGCGGCTGGAAAGCGCCGTACGGCATTGTGCTCGCCGCGGATCAGCTTGCCGCACTGCTTGTTTTGACAACCGCCATAATCGGGCTGCTCGTCACCCTGTACTCCTTCCGCTCCATCGGAGAAAAAAGGGAGCGCGCTTTCTATTATTCAGGGGTGCAGTTTCTTCTGGCCGGCGTAAGCGGAGCGTTTTTGACGGGTGACCTGTTCAACATGTACGTCTTTTTTGAGCTTCTGCTTATCGCGTCCTACATGCTGATCGTGCTTGGCGGAACGAAAATTCAATTAAGAGAATCATTGAAGTATATCGTGTTTAACATTGTGTCATCCGCGTTTTTTGTCATCGGCGTCGGTTACTTATATGCGGTGACGGGCACGCTGAATATGGCTGATCTAAGCGTAAAAATAAGCGAATCGGGCCAGACCGGGCTGATAACCGTGATCGGCGTCCTTCTTCTCGTCGTTTTCGGTTTAAAGGGCGGGATATTCCCGCTGTATTTCTGGATGCCGGGCTCTTATTACGCCCCGCCGGCTGCAATTTCGGCTTTATTCGGGTCTCTTTTGACGAAAGTCGGCCTGTATGCCATTTTAAGAGTATTCACCCTGATCTTTATTCACGATACGGGCTTTACCCACCAATTGATGATGTGGCTTGCGATGCTGACGGTGCTATTCGGCGTAATCGGATCTATCGCCTTTTCGGATGTCATGAAAATCGTCATCTACAATATTATTACAGCCGTCGGCGTGATTTTGTTCGGCATTGCCATGAACACGCCGGCCTCCATTCAAGGAGCGGTTTATTACTTGATTCACGATATGCTGATTAAAGGAGCGCTGTTTATGCTTGCCGGCACGCTTATCGCATTGACAGGCACTGCCAGCCTGCATAAAATGGGCGGACTGATCACCCGTTATCCCGTTTTAGGATGGATGTTCTTTATTTCAGCCATATCTTTGGCCGGCATCCCGCCGTTCAGCGGATTTGTGGGCAAGCTGAAGATCGCGGAAGGCGGGTTCGATAAGGGGGAAACATTGTTTTCCGTATTGATTCTTGTATCAAGCCTGCTTGTGCTCTATTCGGTGCTGAAGGTTTTTACGACGGCTTTTTGGGGCGAAGAAAAAGAAATCCCCGGCGCAGGCGGACGGTCCGCAAAAGGACTTCTTTATCCGGCAGCCGCTTTTCTCCTTTTGTCGCTTCTGTTCGGGCTCGGAACCGAATGGGTTTCACCGTATGTCAATCAGACGGCTGAGAATCTGCTGAATCCGGAAAAATACATTGAAGCTGTTTTGAAGGAGTAGATGGCATGGCTTTTCAACTATTATTAAACGTTCTTCTCGCTGTTTGCTGGATGTTTCTCACAAACAGCCTCAGCACGGCGGGTTTTATAACCGGATTTATCGCAGGCTTGGCGGCGCTGTTTTTTTTCCGGCGCTTCTTCTCGCGGCCGTTTTACATTTGGAAAATATGGTCAGTCATCAGACTGGTGCTGATCTTTATAAAGGAACTATATTTGGCCAATGTCAGCGTGCTGAAAACCGTTATAGCGCCGAAACTGAACATCCGCCCGGGCATTTTCGCGTTTAAGACGGAATTGACGGAGGATTGGGAGATCACGCTGCTCTCGCTGTTAATCACTTTAACACCGGGTACGCTCGTGATGGATATCTCCGATGACCGGTCGATTCTCTATATACACGCCATGGATATTGAAGATGCGGAGAAAGCGATCCACGACATCCGCGTCTCTTTTGAGAAAGCCATTCAGGAGGTGAGCCGCTGATGTTTACGTTTATTCTGCAATTATCACTCGGCATTATGGCGGTTTCGACTCTTCTGTACGTCATTCGCGTCATGAAAGGGCCGACGATACCGGACCGGGTCGTCGCGCTTGATGGAATCGGCATTAATCTGATTGCCATGACCGCGCTTGTATCCATTCTCTTAAACACATCGGCCTTTTTGGACATCATTCTGCTGCTCGGCATTTTATCGTTTATCGGCACGATTGCCTTTGCTAAGTTTTTGGAGAAAGGAGAGATTATCGAAAATGATCGAAATCGTTAAATGGGCCGTCGCCGTTTGTATTCTGATGGGATCGCTGATCTGCCTGGTCGCGTCTTTCGGCACACTCAGGCTTCCTGATGTGTATACGCGCGCCCACGCCTCTTCAAAAGGCTCGACACTCGGCGTTAATTTGGTATTGCTCGGGGTGTTAGGCTACTTGTGGATGCTGACCGGAGAAATTTCTGTAAAAATACTGCTCGGCATCATTTTTATCCTGCTGACGGCGCCGGTCGGAGCGCACCTCATATGCAGGGCCGCGTACAATTCGGGAGCGGCGCTTGATAAAAGAAGCGTTCAGGATGATTACAAAGGGATCAGAAACTTTGTGATCAAACGAAAAGAAGATTCATATTTGTAAAAACAAACAGCCGGACGATTCAGGGTTCCGGCTGTTTGTTTATTTTGTTATAACAGCCAGCGTACAGCGGGAAACACAGATCAGCCTTTCTCGTTCATCGAAAATGTTAATCCCGTACACAATGGTTGCCCTGCCTGTGTGAACGGGTTCCGCTATCGCCGTGACCGTTCCGCCCTCTTTCACGGACTTTAAATGATTGGCATTAATCTCAAGCCCGACACACGCCTGTTTCGACCGGTCGATAAAATGCTGGGCCCCGACACTTGCAGCAGTCTCCGCCAGCGCTGCTGATGCACCCCCATGCAGATATCCGAAAGGCTGCACCGTCCTCTTATCCACCGGCATCACCGCCACGCATCTCTCCGGCGTGTTTTCAGTGATTTCAATACCGAGTGCGCCGAGCAATGTATTGTTCAGATTCATAGGTCATTCTCCCTTCAAGATTTATAGTACGTTATCTGACTTGGCGATCAGCACCGCTTCAGTTCGGGAGCCGACATTCAGCTTATTAAAAATGGATGTCAGGCTGTATTCAATCGACCGCTTGCTTAAGTGAAGCGCATCTGCGATTTCCTGATTGGTCAAACCTTTTTCGACCTCTTGGAGAATATGGCGCTCTCTCGGGGTTAACCGATCCTGCTCACTTTGAGGGGAAGAAGACGTTTTTGTTTTTTGCTGGGTCATCAGCTGTTTGAAATAGGAGAAATCAACTAAAATCTGTCCGTTGAGCACGTGATATATGTATTGCATGATTTTCTCTTTAGATTCGGTTTTGCTGATGGCGCCATGCAGGCCCGCGCGGATGGATTCTTCAAAATAATCTTCAACCTCATAGCCTGTGTAGACAATGATTTTACAGAGAGGATTCTCTTTTAAGATTTTCTTGGAAAGCTCGATGCCGCTGATGTCATCACCCAGATTTAAATCCATTAATATGAGATCGTAAGCTGAAAAATCATGCCGGAGAACGAATTGTTCACTGGCATCAGGACTGAGGCAATCGACAGAAAGATTCGTGTCCGTTTCCAGAATCGTCTTGGTCCCCTCCATGACAGCCGGATGATCATCAATCACTAGTATCTTTTTCATGGTTTCCTCCCTTTTACTCACTCATTTCCATTTTATTAAAAAGACTTGGCTTCTGCCAAGTCGATTTGGTGATAAAATGGTTACAATTCCATTTCAATATCCGCTTTAAAACCGTTTCCTTCACTTGTGTCGATTTTCATCCGTCCGTCAAGCGCACGGACGCGCTCCTTGATACCCGAAAGACCCATGCTCATCGACTGTCCGCCGCCTTCTTCCTGATTGCAGCCGACACCGTCGTCTTCATAATGCAGAATCACTTTATTTTGAATGCTGATCAGCATAATCAGCACCTCATTCGCCTGTGAATGCTTCATGGCGTTCGAAAGAAATTCCTGAATAATGCGGTACAAATTCAGCTGCGTATCCAAATCCAGCGCCGCCGTAAACCGGCCCGTATTCAGACGGATATGAAACGGCGCACGCTCCTGCTGCTGCGCGGCAAGCTTGGATACCGCCTTGACCAGACCCAAATCATACAGCAGCTGAGGCCGAAGCTCATGGCACGTCTCCCGGGTCATCAAAATGACATCCGACATCTGCTCATTCATCTGATGAAGCTTGTCCTGCACCTCTATGTGGCAGGGCTCTTCTTTCTTAAAATCGGCCAGAAACAGCTCACACTGGCGCTTCAAAGAAATCAAATCCTGCAGCACTGAATCATGCAGATCACGGGCCAAATCCGAACGCTGCTTTTCCTCGATCGTAAACATCAGCTTTTTGAGCCAGACCGGGTTTGTCTCCTGTTTCTTTAAATCTTCGAGGTGATTCATAAGTTCTTCGATTTTAAGCACATTCTCCATCGTAATACTGGTGTAGAATGATAAGGTTTTTAACCAAGAAATCTCATCCCAGGTTAGTTTCGGAGTATTCATAAATGATAAACACAGTACAATGTATGATTTACTGCCCCGTTCCCCTATTTTCATTAAAAACCCTTTATCCACCTGAACTATTTTGCCAATTTCGCTTGTCGTTTCAGCTAATTGATGAGAATACGGCTCCCATAATTTTTTCTCATTATCATTAAAAAAACACCTTATATTTAAGTCTCCTTCTACTTCTAAAACACATACTTTACTAATCATCAAAACTTCAAGTAGAGTAGATTCAAGTTCAGTGAATACTTGTTTTAATGATGAAGCTCCTTTAATTATTTGAGTAAACTTGAATATGCTATCCTGATAATTATGTTTTTCAGAAAAACGCTTTAAACGGAAACGAAAATCTAAGATCTCTTTTGAATAAAACACAGCCAACATAATAATATATGTCAGCAAAGTTAGTTTAAACGTATAAAACTCTGAGTTTGGATCTTGTACAAGATCATAAATTGTAATAATAAGTAAAGTAGGAGTGACAGCTAAAAGACTATAATATTTCAACCGCCCAATAATAAAATCAATTTCATAGATTTTATTAGTCATAAATTGATAAACTAAAGAAAAAGGAATTAATAAAAGAAAAGGCGCAACTAAAAAAGAAGAAACATAATAGTCATTAAAAATGATGTAGGGTGCCACATACAAGAATACAAATGGTGAGAAAGCAAAAATATTAATTAAAAGAAAAGTCTTAAGAATATTTGCTTGCTCTGTTTTTTTGTACTTTATTAAACCTATGGTAATGAAAAATAAAGCTATTAAATAAAGGAGAGATATTGATACTAAATTAACTTTCCCCACTACTCCTCTTTCAAAGCAATGCCTAAAAAACTCTAGTATTATATTAATAACAGGGACTGTATATAAAGCAACAAAAACTTTCCCGTTAAAAATCTTGTATCCAAATTCTTTGATATATTGATAAATAAACAAGAGATAATTTACCGGTACGGATATTAAAGTTATGACATTTACGTATCGGCTTATTATATCTCCTTTTGATGAACCTCCCGCACTCACATATGCTATACCTGTAGTGAGTAAAAAGATGATCAATATAAAAGCTGAAACTGAATCTTGCTCCTTATTAATTTTTAAAATAAGGATAATACAACTAAGGCATACAAAGAAAAAAATAACAGGTATTAAATAAACAAATAAGTTGTCTTCACTTAATAAACTTAAATTTTTGAGATCAACTATTTCACCAGATCTTTCAACTGTCATAGATCTAACGTTTTTCAATGTATTTTGTTTTAAATCTTTTGGTTCAACGCTCTTATTCTGATTAATTTTTATTACAATGTCACCTTTTTTAACACCAGCATAATAAGCCATTGTGTAATCTGATACTTTGGTAATCTCTATTTGATTCTTGTTATTAACATTTGCGGTGGCTCCTACAAACAAATTATTTACATTTATATAAGTTAAATAGAAAATATAAGACAAGCTGAGTAAAATCAATAAAATGGAATACGTATTTTTAGATAACTTCATATTTACCCCTGTTTCATGACGGTTTCCAATATATCTCGTCTTTTGAACTCATTGAGATTAATTGATCAAATCCAAGCAATACCCCTTTCACCTCTTCTTTATCTAAACCTATAATACTGACTTCTTCTCTTCTCAATTTTTGAACAATTTCGGGATTACGAACTAAATAATTTACTATTTCCTGCATCTTTATCCACCTTCTCATTTTCGCAAATTTTTTTAATTAAATAGTTTTTGTTCTCTAAAGTCAAATTTAAATTTTCGAGTCCATTTTTCACTTTCAAATTATATACATTAATCATAACTGACATATAATGGATAACGCCAGATTCTAAGAGAAGCCGTTTTAACTCTGATTGTTGAAAGTTGTTGTTTAACAATTCTGTGGACACTGTGTTGAATTTTTTCTCTAAGAACTGAATTGCCAAATTTGTCTTTTTGAAAAAGGTTTCCGTATTATTCATATACATTATTTCAAATAAATCATTTTTTAATTGAGCTGCAACCCCTATATAGAAAGCATACTGCTCCACATCTGATTGATAACGTTTAGTTGCAAGTACAGCACCCAGCATACTTGGTAAAGCTGTCAAAGCCCCTGACTTTTTCTTAATCATTTCAATGCATTGATTTTCAGTTAAAGTATTATCAACCAAATCAATGTGTTGCCCTTCCATAGCTTGAACTGTATACTTTAGAGCTGTCTTGAGTAATAACCCGTCCGGATCTCGAGATGATATAACTTGGAGAGCTATTGTATAAATTAAGGTTGCAATATTTAAAGATACAGCCTGATCCATTTTCATCCACTCTGCATTTGGACGATCCTTATCTTGTATGTCATCAAAAATATCAGCCGCTAAGATAAGCAGTTCAATCCCTGTTCCTAAATCTAGTATTTCTTCAAAATCATTCCCTCCAAAAGCTAAATAATGATCTAAAGCTAACTCAGCAAATGGAAAGTTGTTTTTTGTATCAGCAAAATTCAAAACATGTTTACTTACTTCTTTATTCACATCATTTTTTTTGAGAATATGGTTTATTGTGTCCTTTACATCTTCTGCTTCTAGAGTTAATTTCTTAGCTATATGAATCCCTCACTTTATTTTACTAAACCCTTTTGTTCAAATACAGCATGTTTATTGTTTTTTAACAATCATATAATACTTTATCCATTAATTGTATAACAAATGCACAAAAAAAAGACTTGTTTCCAAGTCTTTTTAAGAAATTTTCATTGCATATGAGAATTTATCGAGCTGATCAATGCTTTTGTTAATGTTTCGTAATGAGTCGGTTGTTTCTCTGATATCATTTTCAAGTCGGAATAATAATTGCTTTACTTCTTCTAATTTGTTTTCCACCGTTTCCACACTCCTTTTTTTGAAAGATCAATGAATTGTGTATGGTGAACGAGTCCTAGGTATTTGATCTGTTACTAATAGTGTAAACGTTTTTGCGGGATTTTTCACCGAAAAGTATGTGTAAAAGTATCTGCGTGACACCGCAAACTATGGTAATTCCATAGTCCCGAACAGGGCATTTAGCGAACGGGACTATATAACTACCACAAAGGCAGACGTTTAGGATAAAGCAGACCAATCTGGCGGTTCTGCTGTTTTTTCAACGGTTTTCCGACAAACCGGCAGGGACTATAGTCCCTGCCGTCACAATTTCAAAACAGAATGGGCGAACAGCGTCGCATAACCACCGACAAACACCGAAAAGACCGCAACCCCCGCATTGTGGTCTTTTTGCATGTCATAACTCATTATCACGCCGCCTATACTCATGTATAACGAATGTTTTCTCAGGAAGGAGGCCGCCGTATGCATTATGTGTATCCATGCTGCCCTGTTTTCGCCGCGCCATACCGGCATCCAGCGCCCAGTGCCCCGGTTCACGCAGATATTTTGACAGCGTCCGCAAAAGAAGCTGCGGGCATGCTGGAGGATGCGCGCCTGCTCCTTGCGCGGCTGTCGGCGTCAAAAGAGCTTGCGCGCAGCATCCTCACCGCAGCGCAATCATCTGACACCGCAGCGGTCAAGCGGCTCATTAAGCAGACCGGCATCAAAAATGACTTTGACGTGACGTATAATCCCGACGGCATCCGTGTCAGTCTGATCAGAGAGCAAAGCCGGTTTATCATCGCCCTCAGATGGTCGGCTTAAAGCGGCTCAATCGATCAGCTGCCGGCACCATTCGATCGCCTGTAAGTAACATTCATACGCTTCTTCTTTGTTCAGTTCTTTTCCCCACTCGTCACAGTCCCAGTTGTTGCATTCAATGGCTTTGACGAGCGCGAGCATCTTATAATAATCGTTTTCATAACCGAGCAGCGCCTGTCCGACTTCATCGATTAAAGGCAGTTCTTTGATGATATCCTCCAGTTCCCTGTGGAGAAGCGTATCGATGAGCGAAAACATGCCGATCAGCATGTAAGAAGAGGGCTGGGGCCTTCCGGTTCTTTTCGCCAGCAGTTCGCACAGTTTGGCCCTGATTAAGGAAATCTTAATGATTTCTTTTTGGCTTGAGTGGCTTTTCGCCGTTAAATCTCTGAATGAAAGAATGTAAATCAAGCGCTTAATCTCATTCAGCCCGAGCATCATGATGGCCTGCTGGATGCTGTCTATCTTTTTTTTCAGCCTTGTTTGCGATCCGTTTAAAAAACGCAGAATCTGATACGATAAGCTGACGTCACGCTCTATGTATTCCGTCACGCGCTGTATATTAGGCTGGTCATTGTTTAATTCGCTTAAAAGCTGGTAGTAAGAATGAAAATGAAACGTCAGATCATTTCCGCTGATGACACGCGGTTCACTGAAAAAATATCCTTGAAACAGGTGAAAGCCGTCTATGGCCGCCTGTTTATAATCTTTTCTCGTCTCCACTTTCTCCGCTAAATAAATCAGACTTTTACAGCTGTACGTCTGAATGATTTTTTTGCGCTCCAGACGCGAGGATTGCAAAAAGTCGATTTTTAAAATATCAATATATTTCATCAGCTGTTCCACTAACTCTTCATTTTCCGGATTGATGGCGTAAAAATCATCAAGTGCTAATGTATATCCTAATTTCTTCAGCTGTCTGCATCTTGAGATGAGCGCCGGAGTGATCGGTATGTCCTCAAGAATTTCGATAATAAGCTGGTCAGGATCAAAGGAGGTAGGGAGATCTGAAAACATCAGGCTTTCTGTAAAATTCACAAAGCAGCGTTTCCCCTCAGTCAGCTTTTCGATTCCGATGTTGATAAAGCTGTTAATAATGAGATCCGTCGTAGCTTTATCTCCGTCCGCGGCCGAATAACGGTTCTCTTCGCTCTCCCGGTAAAGAAGTTCATAAGCAACAACCTGTTCGTTTCTGTTGAAGATAGGCTGTCTCGCAACAAACACCTTCATTCATTTACCCCCTTAGATGCGGCCTTCGAACATAAGTATATCAAATAACTTGACGAAATTTGTCTAAATGTGAAAAATATTATCACAACAAAAAAGCCTTTCCAGAGATAGGAAAGGCCGCTTTGTTTTCTATTCAAGTTCCCGTTTCAGCTTGCTTTTGATTTCATGAATCCGCTGCATCTTGTTGCTCCAGCAGTCTTCGCTTAAATCGACCGGATATTCTTCCGGCTTACTGATCCGTTTGTATTCCTCCCACAGAAGTTTGAGGTTATCCTGCACGTATTGCTGGATGTCGGTAATTTCGGGATTATCATAGCATAAAACGCCGTTTTCAAAGATCGGCTCATGCAAGTCTTTCGCATAGAAATCAGTGACGAATTTGCTGACGAACGTGTGGACGGGATGGAACATTTTTAAGCGTTTCTGATCATTTACCCGCTCGTCATAAAGCGCGATATAATCACCTTCCGAGTGGTGATTCAGCTTGTTGATAATCCGGTATACTCTCTTTCTTCCCGGCGTTGTCACTTTTTCAGGGTTTGACGAAATTTTAATGGTGTCGGTCAGTTTGCCGTCCTCTTCAATGGCGACAAGCTTATAAACCGCGCCGAGAGCCGGCTGATCGTATGCGGTAATCAGCTTCGTGCCGATGCCCCACGTATCGATTTTCGCTCCTTGGGATTTCAGATTTAATATCGTGTGCTCATCAAGATCGCTTGAAGCAATGACCTTTGCGTCTGTGAAACCCGCTTCATCAAGCATTTCACGCGCTTTTTTTGACAGGTACGCCAAGTCCCCGCTGTCCAGGCGGATGCCGATGAAGTTGATCCGGTCGCCGAATTCCTTTGCGACTTTAATCGCATTCGGCATGCCTGAACGGATCGTATCGTACGTATCTACGAGAAATACGCAGTCTTTGTGGGTCTCCGCATATTTCTTAAATGCCGTATATTCATCGCGGTACGCTTGTACGAGCGCATGAGCGTGCGTGCCGGATACCGGTATATTAAAACGCTTTCCGGCTCTTACATTACTCGTCGCGCTGAAGCCGCCGATCAAAGCCGCTCTCGCTCCCCACATGGCCGCATCCATTTCATGGGCGCGCCGCGTTCCGAATTCGAGGGCGTCTTCGTCACCGACAACGCCTTTAATGCGGGCCGCTTTCGTGGCGATTAATGTTTGGTAATTCACAATGTTAAGCAGAGCCGTCTCAATCAGCTGCGCTTCAATCAGGGGCGCTTCGACCCGCATAATCGGTTCGTTGTTAAAAACGAGCTCGCCTTCTTTCATGCTGTAAAGAGATCCGGTAAAAGAAAGATCCCGTAAATAATCAATGAAATCATCAGCATAGTGCAATTCCGTTTTTAAATAATTCAGATCGCTGTCGGTAAATTTGAAGTTCTCCAAGTATTCGATTGCTTTTTCTAAGCCCGCAAATACCGCATAGCCGTTTTCAAAGGGAAGCTTTCTGAAAAAAAGCTCAAAAATCGCTTTTTTCTCATGAATGCCGTCTCTCCAGTACGTTTCGGCCATATTAATTTGATAAAGATCTGTATGTAAAGACAAACTGTCGTCTTTAAAACCATGCTCCACCAAAATTGTTTTCCCCTTCCTTACTCTGCCACTTGCGCTCCGATGCTGTTCTTAAAATGGGACAGGGCCCATTCATGCCCTTCCGGATTAAAGCTGGCCACAGCGTTTTGATGAATGACGATCTGAAAGCCCTTGTTGTAGGCGTCAACGGCCGTGTGAAGAACGCAGATGTCGGTGCACAGGCCCGCAAGATGCAGCTCAGTGATCTGTCGTTCCCGCAGTTTCAGCTCTAAATCCGTTCCCGCAAAAGCAGAATATCTCGTTTTTTCCATATAATTTACGTTTTTTGCGTGTTTATGTTTCTCATAAAGAGGCGATAGCCTTCCGTACAGCTCTTTGCCCTCCGTGCCGTTGATATTATGCGGAGGAAACAGGCGTGTCTCGGGATGAAAGTCATCGTCTGCATCATGCGAATCTACCGCAAAGACAACGTAATCACCGTTTTCTATAAATGCTTGCGTCAAACTGACAATCGTATCTTCAATCTGTCTCGCGGGTTCTCCGCAGGTTAATGCCCCGTTCTCAGCTGCAAAATCATTCGTATAATCAATGCATATAAATGCTTTTTTCATAGCCGGCCTCCCCGCCATTCATATGAAAACCATTATATCCTATCTCCACTTGTAAGTGAATTGGCATTGTAAAATGACAAACGGTGTTTTGCCCTTTTAAGATTTCAGGAGTGAGCGCTGAAAAATGTCATCCTGCACGTAAATGCCGTCAAGGTTCACGGCATAATCGGCGGCAAAAACCAGGCCGAGCGGCGTTTCGAATTGAAGGTCCGAGATGACGGAGCTTCGGACACCGGCAAGTGCGGCAAGCTTCATATATGGTGAATAAGCATGATACGGGAGCCTTCCGTTTATATAGAGCACCGCGTCTTTTCGGCTTTTCAGCGCCTGTTTCACTTCTTCATACGGCTGCTTTTGCAGCACCTGTCCCTTCGTCAGGGCAATGATGACTCTTTCACGCAGCGAGCCTAAAAATAAATGGCGTTCATCCGGTTTCGTCTGCAAAGGGCCGTACATCCCCTGCTGTAAATAAAGGTCAACCGTTTTGTCGCTCATCGGCCTGTCCCTCCCAGCTTGTTTTACAATTATCGCCCCGGACGGGACGCGGTAAACCGTTTTCGTTACATTTCAGCCACCCAATGGGAGATCTTGCCGGCGAGCTCTCCGGCGGGTTCTTCTTCAATCAGCTTGCTGAATGATTGTAAAAGCCGCAGCGCCAGCGCCTTTTTCTCTTCCTCATAGGAAATGATCGTGCTCCACTCAAGTTCCGGAACGGCTACAAGGGTATGCTGTTCTTTTTTATTTTCATGCAGATATACATCACCGATCATTCCGGACTGCACGGTAATATTCGCTTTTCTGATTTTCATAAAACATTCCCCTTTTATAAAGACTGATTCTATTATACTACAAAAAAGCGACAGCCTCCTAAAAGGAGGCTGTCACGCGTTAAACCAATCAGGTTCGTCAAACACATCAATGTCTTCAAAGCGCGTTTTGCTGAATTTATTAGTAATTTTGACAAAATCTCCGGAATGAAACGCCCCTGCCCCCGCGCCTGAGTGGTCAACGGCTTTGGGAGAAATGGCAAACACGTCACCGAAGCTCGCCGCAGCGTCTCCGGCTAAACTCATAATATAAATCGGTCCCACAATTGCAGGCATACCCACACCTCCGCTTTTCTTTACAGCATTTTATGCGCTGCACCGGGAGTTGTGCCCGTTTTTATTTCGGCTTGCGGCTGTCTTCGAGCTTTGACCGCTGACGAAGTTTGATAAGCCGGACGATATTTAAGACGAAAGCTTTTAAAACCGCGTAAACCGGCACGGCCAGGATCATTGCGAGAATGCCGCCGAAACTGCCCGCTCCGATAAGCAGAAGAATAATGGTGAGCGGGTGGGTATTCAGCCGTTTTCCAATCACAAGCGGAGAAAGCAGGTTCCCGTCAAGCTGCTGGACGACAACGACAACAATAACGGCAAACAGCGCCTTAGCCGGCGAATCCATAAACGCGATAATCACCGCGGGCGCCGCCCCGAGAAACGGCCCCAGGTACGGAATGATATTGGTGACGGCGATCACCATCCCGAGAATTAACGCATACGGCAGGCCGATGATCCAATATCCGATAAAACATGCCGTTCCGACAAAGAGACAAATCAGCAGCTGGCCTTGGAAATAGGCGGCCAATGTGACATATAAGTCGTTAAATATTTTCCGACCTTCCGCCCGGTAGGAAGAAGGCAGAATTTTGACCGCCAAGAGCGGAAACCGCCGGCCGTCCTTCAGCATATAAAACAAAATGAACGGAACGGTGATCATGACAAGCGTGATATTCGTAACGACGCCGAACACGGCCGACAGGCTTGCCGTAATATTTTGCGGAAGGCTTTGTAAAAATCCCGTCAGAGACTGCTGGATTTTTTCTATCGACACATAATCCTGCGTCATCATCCACGTAAACCATTTGGAATGGGATAATTGCGCCGTCAAGACTTGAATCTGATGAATGTAATCAGGGAAATTGTTAATCAGCCCCGTGACCTGGGAAGCCACAATCGGCCCGATGGCAGTGAACATAAAGGCAATCAGACCGATGAAAACGAGATAAATGAGCAGGATCGCCAATGTCCGGGGGATTTTTTTCTCAAGCAGGCGCACGATCGGATTAAAAATGAAAAACAAAATGCCCGAGATCAAAATCGGAAAAAACAGAGTGGTGATAAAACCGAAAAACGGCTGAAATATAAACGAGACTTTCGTTGATACGTAAATAATGAGCAAAACGAGCAAAATTTGCAGCGTCCAAAAATGGACCTTTGATTTCAACAAGCGGTTTCCTCCTATTGGCGTGTGAACTTGTACTGTGATTGTACCAAAAAAAGCCGCCGTGCATCTATGTATCTCAAAAAAGAAGACGCACCGGGGTTCTATAGTGCCGCCTCCGGTTTGCGCCTTTTCGGGCTGTTACACGCGTTCGGTATAATCAGGCATGACGGAAACCACATGGCGGTTTCTGATATAAAATACACGGTCATGCGTCTCTTCAATGGCGATGTGATCCGGAGTGGCATCAATCAGCCGTCCTCTGACAATGCGTCTGACGGTTTGAATGATAAACCTTGAGCCGATAAGCTTATGGATGGTCTGATAAACGTAAGGATCCACTAACGAGACGATTTGCGGGCTTCCTTGATGGGCCATTTTCGCTGATCCCCTTTACTATGTTTTCCTTCAGCATATGCAGCGGACAAAGGCTTTGACACAGTACGTCTATCAGAGCGGAAAAGGTGTTAGTGAGCATGCGGAGTTATGTAAGCGGAAAAGGCCGCATGAGTGGCCTAGACTGAGCTTCTTATGGGATATTGGGCTCGGTCAATTAACTGATCAAGCTTTTGGATTTGTTTGAGCGCGGCCGTGTGATCCATTTGGCGGTAATGGTGATGTCCGCCGGGTTCTTCATCGAGTTCATCCGCTTGTTTCACGATTTGCTGGAGCGTATTCTTGTCCAGTTCGCCTTCAGGCAGATAGGAATCGGTGTGAAGCAGAATCGCCAGCGCAATGTCCTTCGCCGCTTTCGGTTCTTCACCGAGCCGGATGAGCAGCTTATGCGCCCGTTCCGCGCCTTTAATGGCATGGATATCATTTCTTCTGTACTTTTCATAATCCCATTTGCCGTCTGTGTACCATTCATAATGGCCGACATCATGCAGTAATGCCGCTTTCGCCGCCAGATCCGGGCTGACACCTGCTTTTACGGCAAGACGGTATGCATGAAACGCGCAGGCGATCGCATGGGCGACACCGGAACGCTGTAAATACTTTTGTGCGATTGGATGGGTGAAGACATCCATTAACGTTACATTTCTCATGGAAACCCCTCCTTCATATATTTTTAGAATCCTAACATAAATCGAGAAGAAACTCAATTCATCTGATACATTTCTTATACCCCTTATATGTTGTTTCATTCATCATATGCCGCCGGACCCCTAAGTGATTGTACAAACAAAAAAGAGCAGCGTGAAAGCTGCTCTACAAAAATTCTTTGATATCGTATATCCGTCCGTTTTCCGGCTCGCCCGCGATCAGTGAGTGAATGACGCCGGCGATGTATTCAGGACTTCTGAGGTTTTTCGTTTCTTTCAGATTGCGGAACCGTTCGATGTCATGGAAATCTTCTTTTGACGAAGAACGGATGACCGACTGCATGTCTGTATCCATCACTCCCGGCGAGAATGATATCATGCGGACCGGCAGCTCTTCATCTTCCTGTTCAAACCCGAATGTTCTCGTAAACATATCAAGCCCCGCTTTTGAGCTGCAATACGCGCTCCAGCCTTTATAAGGATTTTTCGCCGCGCCCGATGTGATGTTGACAATTGTTTTGCTGCCGCTGAACGCTTCGAAGCGCTTTGTGAACATTTGGCTGAGCAAAACGGGCGCCGTCAGGTTAAGGGTGTAATGGCGGTTCAATTCTTCGGCGGAAGCCTCTTTCGCCCGCTTGATCGGTTCCACCATTCCGGCATTGTTGATCAGTGTGACGGCGGAGTACCCCTTCTCCTCTGCTTGATCAAGAATCGCCTTCATCTGCCGCCCGGTATCTGCGAGATCGGTTAAATCAACACTGTATTCTGTCAGCCCCTCGCGCTTTTCCCCGCTTATCGTTCTTGAAAGCGCGGCGACTTCGGCTCCTTCTTGAAGCGCCTGTTCCGTAAGCGCCCGGCCCAAGCCTTTTGACGCGCCTGTTATAAGAAAAAACTGCATGAAACTCCCCCTTTTTTTCTTATTTTACGGGCTGTCTTCCCGCAAACACAAGCGATCCGTTTTACCGCTTTGCCTTTTCCTGCGCCGTGACTTTCGGGATCAGATAGATCATTGCCGCAATCCCGAGGAGGATCAAGACGGCATAAATAGCAGGAAGCAGATAAGAAGTCTTTTTCTCTTCCGTTTCCATATCTGCCGAGGTATGCCGCACCGCCGGCTCGGCAAATGTGATACCCAGTTGTTTCGATTGCGCTTTGATCGTATTCGGCTCCGTGTCTGACGATGTAAACAAATTTGATATCAGTTTGTCATCCGGGTTTTCGGCCGGCTGATCAAACGTGATATCCTTCTGTTCTTTCGGAAGCGCCGTTTTTTCCTCGGAGTAGGCATCGTCGTGCAGGTAGTCCGTACGAATTTCAATGTCTTTCTTTTCATATTCATTCGGCTTGACATCAGTATTTTCCTCATTCGCGGCTGCGGCTTGGGGAAGGAAAAGGAAAAAGGAGAGAGCAAACAGCAGCAATCCTTTTTCCATGAACGTGTTACGCCTCATAAGACTGATCACTTTCCTCCGTTTTTTCCGCAAACAGCCGAATGACGAGCGGAAGCGCCGCCGCAAGCAGCGTAATGATCGCAAGAACCGTTACCCCCAACGCAAACAGATGGCCCGTTCCGTATTGAATATCGATATAGACTTTCGAAACCGGACTGTCAAAGGTGAAGTTCGGCATAATCAGGTCGATCAAAGGCGCCACATAAAAGAGAATGAGCGCTGATGATGCGATCCATCCGGTAATTGAGCTGAAGACAAAGGCTGCCCGGATAAAAGCTGAACTCGCCGCAAGCAGGAGAATCGTAAAGACTGACCATTTAATCGTCTGATCATCCGGAAGCGAATAGATATTCAGACCGAACAGACTGATCATCAATCCGACCATAATGTTTAAAATCCCAAAGAGCGCGCCTTTGACAAGAAGCGGCGCCTGCTGATAATACGAGCTGAAATAGCCGATCAGAAGACTGCTGATCAGGACGATCACCAAAATGACGACCGGCGGAACATTCTGAACCCGGTCTTCCGGCACCTCTCCGCTGATTTTAAGCGGATTGGCGAGATAATCGTAAACATAGCCGTTTTCCTGTCCGTCAACGAGCGCGTTCCCTAAAATGCCGTACACGTCATTTCTGATCAATTTCGTGGAATCGACGTTTTTGCCCCAGTTGCTGTTCAGGGTGTCCGCTTTTTGCTGGACGTCATTTACGCTTTGCTGCATATTGTCGGTATAGCTGATGATGCCGGACTGGCGTTCTGACAGATGGCCCATCGTGTCAGACATTTGCAGGACTTCGCGGCCGACGGTATCCTGAGCGCCGAGCGCCATCGTTCCGGTTAATCCGTCTCCGCTGAACGCGGCCGCTTCCTGCACAGCACCTTCAGCCAGCTGATCGGATGCTTTCGCCGCGCTGTCTGAAATGCTGGCAAGCTCATCGAGCACTCCCGCTTGTTCATCCCTGATATACGAGCTGTAGTTATCCGAGAATTCGGTCATGCCTTTAATGAAATTGCTGATGTCTTCATCAGTCTGCATTTTGTTGTTTTTCAGATTTTCCCAGCTTGCCGTTTCTTCCGGTTTGATGGCGAGAACGGTTTGGACTTCACCTTGCTGGGCTTTCAGCACCCGGTTTTTCACATCAGGCAGCGAGCCCGCGTCAAGAGAGTGATAGAGTGTCGCCTCATACAGGGATAAATCATTATAGTAACTCATTAAATCGGATATCTTTTTTGTATTGATGTCAGCGGCAAACATCTGTTCAAGAGCAGATTTGCGGCCGCTGTCCAATGACGGGTAGTTCAGAATGTTCTGTTCTGTTCTTACAATCATTCTGTAAACGGTATTGAAGTCTTGTTTTCTCGTTTCTTCTGATTCTTCCAGCTTTTTCTTTAATTTTTCTGCGCGTTTTTTGACGTCATCAATCTGGTCTTTAAGGCCTTGGATTTCTTCATCAAGAGCATCGAGACGTTTTTTCAGTTCTTCATTATGAGTCTGCTGTTTCTCTTCCAGCTCTTTTTCAATTTGCTGAATGCGTTCTGCGGCTTGGTTCAGCCTTTCTTTTGCCTCAGATATGTCCGTGCCGCCGTCCCCTTCAGAATCGTTTGGATCGTCCGCCGGCTCATCAGCAGGCGGAGTGACGTTTTCAGCGGCTGTCGAGGTCTGGACGGTTTTTGGCTCCTGATCGCCTGTGTTATCGGAAGCAGGCTGCTCTTCTTTTGTGCCGTCTTCCGTTTTTCCGTCTTCTCCGGGATTCGTTCCGTTATTCGGATCGGTATCGCCGGAGTTTTCACCGTCATCGCCTTGGCCCGGTTTTTCCGGTTCCGGTTTTTCTTTTTCCGGTTCTTTTAATCCGTCAGAAATGTGATTGATTTCAGCAGAGATGCGTTTTAATTCGTCACGCTGATCGTCAAGGTCAATTTTCAGATCGCCGGGTTTTTCTTCTTCCGGTTTTTCTTCTTCATTCGGGTCATCCGAGCCGTCATCGCCCGGGTCCTTTTCCGGAACGGTTAATGCCGGCCGATCCCTTTTCATAAGGGTTTGAATGCTGTTCAATGTTTCAAATCTTGCTTGCGCTTTATATTGAGTCAAATAATTGTTCAGTAAATTGGATTGAATATCTGCCATCCCGTGTTCCTGCTCAGGAATCTGCGCTTCTCTCACCTGTTGGGCGGCCAAAAGAGACGATCCCGTCTGGTCAAGCTGTGTCTGCGCCCGATTTATGCCTGAAGAGAGCCCGCTCATCATCGTGCTGAACTGGTTGGCGGCCTGCTGTGCTTTAATGGCGTTCAATCCGGTTGTGATTTGCTTTTGATTTTGTTCCTGCGCGGCCATCAGCAGTTTTTTCTGATTTTCTTGATATTGTTTGTAGCGCTCGACCGTGTCGGCAAAGTCTTTGAGCGTGGTTTTGGCTTCATCTGCCGAGGTCAGTTTTTCTTTTACCGCGCCCTGCGCTTCATTCATTGATTTTTTCAGTTCGTCAATCAGGTCTTTTTGCCGTTTGATTTCACCTGCCAAGTCATTGGAGCTCGGCTTGTAAAAGTTGTACATGACGTTTTGAAACTCTGATTCTTTATTGACGATCTTGTCAAAATCGCCTCGGACATTGTTCACTTTTTGTGAGACGAAATTCCAATATAATGCCGACATTTTTTTATTCATTGATTTTTGGGCGTCTTCAAGCTCACGCTGCACTTTTTCTTTGTTGACGGCGTTCAGGTTGCTTTGAATATTGAATGTCAGCGTGGCTTTTTGCGGACGCTCCTTGTCATAGCTTAAGATGTCTTTTGAAAAATCGGATGGAATGTAAACGACGGCGTCATACTTCTTAGCCGCCAGACCGTTTTCTGCCGCGCTCCTGTTGACAACCGTCCATGAATAATCCGGACGGCCGCCGAGAGCGGCCGCTACTTCTTTGCCGAAATGGACGGATTCCTCTTCCTCATTTTCATCTGTTTGTAAGCCCATATCTTCATTCACGACTGCGATTTGGCGGGTGGCGTTGATTTTTTGTTTTCCCGGGTCATCGCCGATAAACCGGAAAAACAGCACCGGCAGCAGCAGAATGATGACGACCGCGGCTATTAATTTGATCAGGCTTTTTCGTTGTTCGGTCATCTGACGGCCTCCCTTTCCGCTGAACATAAAGGTATTTGGATTTTTTGCTCCTTCCCGTTTTCAACCAAATAGCCGAAGCCCGGCTGAATGTCCGGTTCCTGCCTTTGGTAAGGCAGCGGAATGACATTTTGTTCGGATTTTTTCACAAGCAGCATCGCGTGGCGGATCTGTTTCATTTCCGTCGTTAAGGAATCATAGCCTTTTGAGAATTCGCTGTGATTGCCCGCCGGGATGAAACTGAAGCCCACATGCGCGTAAGATTTCATAAACATCGCCAGCTTGTCCTGTACGGCGGTGTCGATCGTCTGCTGGAATCTTGTAATGCCGTCGGCCATTAACACGACCGGAGAGAAACTGAGTTTGTGCACATCGCCATTTTTGACGGCCTGCGTATACTGAGCTTCGCGCTCCGTGAAAATAGCTTCTGCCGTTTCGATCCACTGCCGGACGTCTTCTTTTGTGTCCAGATAGCTGACCTTTGTTTCCTGCGCATACTGCGACAGTCCGCGGTCAATCGAGTCAAACAGCCCGACCCGTTCCGCACCTTCACGCAGCAGGTGATTCAGCATCACTTTCAGGATATTTGTTTTTCCACGCTGTGTCTGGCCCAAAATAAGACAATGCTTATTTTTACCCAGATCAAAGTACACAGGGCTGACCTTTTCCTCATGAAGCCCGACAGGAATGCGGAACGGGTCTTGTTCCGGGCCGAGACGGAGTGAAAATTCGCTGGCCGTCAGCATATCCGGAAGCATCGGAATCGGGTCTGGTCCGGCTGTTCCGGCGTGGCGCTCAGCTAAAGCTTTGACATCAGCTTTCAGCGCCTGGAACATCTCGAGGTCATTTTCCGCTTCAGCCGGGAGAAACATTTGCGCGAAATACAGTTCTTCTTTTTGGATCATGACGCGGCCCGGGATCGGTTCGAGACTGAACGGCGGACGCCCGTAAATGGAGTATCCTTCTGACTGATCCATTAAATAATGGACGACTTTCGTTTTTATGTTGTTTAACAGCGACTGGCGGACGGCGTTTACCCTCGTTGCGGTCAGCAGGAAGTAAATGCCTAAGCTTTGCCCGTCGCGTGAAATCTGGATAAATTCCGTTTCTAATTCATGCATTTCGTCTTTGACGATGTCGAAATTGTCAATTGTGATAAATATAAACGGCAGCTCTTCTTCACTGAGCGAATTGTACATTTTGATATGGCTGACTTCTTTCTCCCTGAACAGTCGTTTCCGCCGCTCGATTTCTTCCTTGATGCGGATCATGAATTTTTCGATCTTTCTCATTTGATCCATTAAGAAATAGTCTGCGGTGTGCGGAAGCTTTGCCAATGGCAGAAGCGTGCCGTTTCCGAAGTCAAAGATGTACATATGAAGCTCTTCCGGCGTGTATCCTTCCGCGAAGTTCATCAGGAAGGTGATGGCAGCCACTGACTTGCCGTAGCCGGATGAGCCGAAAATGCCGATGTTGCCGTCATCCATCATCGTATAAACGAGAGGCGCCTGTCTTTGCTGATCAGGCTCATCAACGCAGGCGATGAAGAAGCGGTCTTTTTCCTGCGCGGGGTAAAGCGTGCGCGGGATACGTTCGGCAAGCGGCGGAAGCCACGGGCTCGGCAGCTTTTCAATTCCCATTTCATTTTGAATCCGCTCGATTTCTTCGACTACGGCTTCTATTTCTGCCGGGGCGTCTTTTTTCGCCGCATCATCCGCATCCACCTCAGACAGCGGAATTAAGCCGGTATCGGTAACGATGGCAATGTCATCCTCGGTGCCGTATACATCTTCCATGTAAGGGGCGCCGCTCCAGGCAGACTGGAACTGCTCATACACTTCGTTATTTCCGACTTGCAAGTAGCCGCGTCCGGTGACCGTAATATTCGCCGCATCACTGTTTTTCAGGATTTCTTTACTGTCACTTGCATCCTGCACTTTCAGCGCGACCTTAAAGCGTGAGTTGCTCCATATTTGGTCGTCAATGATGCCGCCCGGCTTTTGCGTGGCGAGAATTAAATGCACACCAAGGCTCCGTCCGATGCGGGCCGCGCTGACAAGCTCCCTGATAAAGTCAGGCTCTTCGCTTTTCAGCTCGGCGAATTCATCTGAAATCAAAAACAGGTGCGGCATCGGAATATCCGTTTCTCCCTGTTTATACAGTTTTGTATAGTCATTGATGTGATTGACGCGATATTGATCAAACAGCCGCTGCCGTTTTTTCAGCTCGCTCTTAATGGATGCAAGCGCCCTGATACTGAAGTTTCTGCTTCCTTCAATATTCGTGATGGTCCCGAGAAGGTGCGGCATTTTGCGGAACGGCTGCGCCATTCCTCCGCCCTTATAGTCAATCAGCAAAAACGCCGCTTCATGCGGGTGAAAGTGAACGGCCAATGACAGGATATATGTTTGCAGAAATTCACTTTTCCCGGAGCCGGTCGTTCCCGCCAGCAATCCGTGCGGCCCGTGCGCTTTTTCATGCAGGTTTAAATAGACGATGTCGTCTTTTCCTTTATAGCCGATCGGAACAGCCAGCGATTTTGCAGACTCACTTGTCTCCCACTTCTGCCTGATGCCGATTTCTTTTACTTCCTTCGCATGAAACAGCTCGAGAAATGAGACCGTTTCAGGAATGGAATTCGTCATTCCGACCTGATGGTGCAATGTCCGAAGCGTCCGGGAAAACCGCTCGTTGTTTGTCCGTTCATGCCTGTCCAGCTTAAACGGGATCTGCACCGCTTTTTTCTGTTGAATGAGAATGTCTCCCTCATCTTCATTAATGTAGCGGACGAGGGTGTGAATGTTTTCTGCCAGGCTTTCCTTTGTTTCCGCGGCGATGATGGCCGAGATGCCGAGATGCTCATGCCGGCCTTCGATGTATTCTAAAATGACGTGCTCTGCGATCAGCTGCTGATTTGTGATGACAAAGACAAAATGCGGCTGAAAGATCTTTTTTTCTTTATCCTCTTCCAAATCCCGCTCCCGCAGCAGCTCGTAAATGGACGATAACAATTGATCGCG
Organism: Bacillus sp. R45; assembly: GCF_021729365.1. NCBI lineage: Bacteria > Bacillati > Bacillota > Bacilli > Caryophanales > Bacillaceae > Bacillus > Bacillus sp. R45. The sequence continues at coordinate 3,040,164 of NZ_CP091421.1, forward strand.
GGTCTGTTCATTGTAAATAAATCCTTTCGCATACATATGAGGCAGCTGAAATTGCGGCAGCCACTTCATCCATTCCCATTCCTTATATTCGTCCTCATGAAAGATAAAGACAAATCGCAGGTCATGGTAGCTGTTGAAGAACGCGAGCTGGCCGATCAGCTGGTGAATTTCATTTTTGACGATCTGAGGTTTCCCGACAAGCCCCATCGGCCCTTCTTGTAAATCAACGGTCACGGGCGCATGGCGGATGTCTTTATACACACGCTGCATGTGCTGCGACTGCTCCATCAAGTCATCCACATCACGGTTCGCCAGGTCTCCGCCGCTCATTGAAATCTCGTAGCTTGACGGGACCGTGCCCGTTCCGAGCCGAAGCATCAGAAAATCCCTGCTTTCCAGCGATTTCTCCCAAATGCGGCCGCTGATTTCAGAAGTTAAATATTTCATTTTTTCAAACGGGGGAAAATGATGCGTCAGCACGTGCAGCTGTTTTTCCGACAGCGTCTGAAGCTCTTTCCGTTTGCTTTCTAAATACTGCTTGTACACACGCTCCCGTTTTTCCTCCCGTTTTTTCCGCTGGTTTTTTTCACGGAAATACTGCACGGTGGACGTAATGAGAGTCATCATAAACATCGCCAAAGAGACAAGGATGAATATACCCCTCGGCTGTATAATAGCGACAACCCCCATTACAATCAGCATGACCACAGGAGGCAGAATGACGAGCCACAGCCCCCGGTTATTCTGTTCGCTTTCCTGCGAGGGAAAGCTGAATGAAACGCGGTCTTCGGGAAGATCGTAGACCATGCGCGGCGTTCTTCGATATTGCGGGTATTTCTTTTTCATTTCGGTGCTTGGTTTTACCGTTTTGGTTAAACCGGTTTGAAGCTTTTCGTGATGAACGATTTCTAAAAGGTCGTCCTCCGTCAGCCTCACACGCAGAAAATTCCACAGCAGCTCATCTCCCGTCCGGAGCCTTTCGGGAGCTTCTGCAAGCTTTCCGTTCACATAAACTTCCTGACCATCAGGGACGACAGACCAGCATCCTCCCGACTTACGCAGATAAAAAGCCCCTGTTTGAGCGGAGGACGGCTCTTTGTATATATCCGCTTCCTCTGTTTCTGATGAGAAAACGATCTCATCCTTCCCGCCGATAAAATACACGGAGGATTCTTCCTGGTCAGGGGTGAGCAGAAGCCGCAGCGTCTCTTCTTCAATCCGGCAGGGCATTTCATTTCCTATTGTCAATTCGCCGGCACAGTTATTTCCCAGGAAAACATCATAACGATCTGTTTCTTTCCGATAAAGGGTTGCGGCGTTTTGCCGTAACGGAAGTGTGCCGACCGTGATTGTATCTTTCATATCCGGACCGATCGTAATCGGCTGAGAGGGCGGGAGTTCAGACAGCTGAACCTTTTGTACGTGCTCTCGGTAAAAGACCCATAACAGACTCATATGGCGAACCTCCTGACGACAGCCTGATCGTTACATGCGGCCATTTGATGTGTGCTGTTATTTTTTTTCATCTTTTTTCTCATCTTTCTTGTCGTTCTCTTTGTTATCTTTCGCTTTGTCTTGTTTGCTTTCATCCTGTCCGGCGGAAGCTTCGGCGGTGTCACTGTTTTCCTCCGCTTCTTTATGCTGCTCCTCCGCCTCTTTTTTCGCCTTCGCAAGCTCGCTTTCCACGGCGTCCAGTTCTTTCTGCTTTTCGTCGTCTTTCATACTGTCATCCGCTAATAATTGCTGTTTATATTTTGTAAGTCCGAGCCAGATGTACGGGTTGTACTCAAGATTGCGGCCGATTTTGATGGCTTCTTCATTTTCCCCTCTGCCGATATCAATCCAATAAAGGAAGTGCTTCGGGTCTGATTGCAGCGTGACCAGATTCCCGATGTTTTTCCGCTGTTCTTCCCTCAGATTTTCAACTGCCACATAAGAGGAAGCAAGCTCGTACTGCACAGATTCCGGGAGGCTTTCCGCATCGTATTTAGCGAGTGTGTCAATGACTTTGCTGTACTGCTGATTTAAAAAATAGCGGTTGCTTTCCGTAATTGCCTCTTGCTTCGGCTGGACGAAAAACAGAACGTATAAGGAGTAAAGAAGTGCCGGCACAAGGAGGACGGCAAGCGCCAGACCGGCGTATCTTTGGATTTTCCATTTCTTTTTCGGCAGTTTTATGTATGTCTTGTCCCTTTCTTCGAGGGAATCGATTGCGGTTTGAATGGCTTCTTCCAGTTCTTCAATCGTCTCCGCCTCTAACACGCTTTTCACCTCAGGAGAGAAATGAAGCGTCTCCTTGTACTTCAAATATTCATCGAAGGTGTACGCCCCGTCAGCTGCAAGCGCCGCACAGGCTTTGAGCTCTTTTAACACCCTTTCTCTATCTTCCTCATAAGGCGGAAGGCTCTCCTTTACGCCGTAATGAAGAAAGTAAGGCGTCAGCGCTTTATCAAACACGATATTTTCAGGGGCGGCAATCAGATTGAGACGTTTCAGCTTATGCTGTTTCACGGCTTGGACGAGACGGTAGGCAAATTGCCACCTGCTTTTTTTATCTTTTCCTTTTATATAGCGGAAAGCCTGATAAGAAGAAGGAGGTTTGATTGTGATGGTTACTTCGTCTTCTGAAACTGAGACCTCTTTTTGAAAAAAAGGATCGGCATCTTTAATCACATTCGCTTCCAGCCCGTCAAGAAGCTTGATTTTTTCCCGCTGGAAGGTGAACGTGAAGCCTGTTTCGGTTTCTTCCCGGACGGCGTCTAATTCTGTTTCTAAATAAGATCTGTTATGACCTGTCATTCCACCATGTCCTTTCATAAAATTTCAAGGCGGTCTCCGTTCGTAATGCCGCAGTCAGATAGCTTTTGTTCTCCGGAAAAAACCGTTTCTTTATTGACCACTCTGATCCAATAGCCTTCACGCGGCGGAACGGATACATGCTGAGCCTGCCGGGCAATATCAATGACTTTTTTCACAGAATGGTAATCTGACAATCTGAGATCGAAGACGCTGCCGTTATAATGTGTTAAATCTATTGTAATATCGATATACATATTCATATCACCCTTACATAGAAAGAGCGCCGTCTTCTTGATTGAATCAGGCGCTCCGTTTCTTCATTCATCTTATTATCCGCGAATTTGGTTAGCGATATCTTGGTCGGTAGACTCAAGCGTATTTGCCGTTTGATCGAGCTGATGATTCACATCTTGAAGCAATTCAGACATTTTAATAAATGAAGGTTTCAGCTGCTCATATTGATCCGCGAATGCTTCACTTGAAGCACCTTCCCACATGCCTTTCAAATCAGAAATCATGCGGTTCAGGCGGTCAACCTGATTCATGACTTCCTGACTTTCAACGCCATATTGCTTAGCCATCGCTCTTAGCTCTTCGGGTGTGACACGAATTAATCCAGACATATTCCTTATACCCTCCTGTGTCATCAGCCTAAATATGGGCTAATTCACTTATTTTTTGAACGTCATTATTATAAAAACAACCAATCGGCACAGTCAAACAAATCTGTTTTAATTTTACAAAATGAGTCTTATGATATATTGGATTTTTCGTCATAATTACACATTTTGTAAATACAATAGTATGATTTTCTTATTATTTTCGTTTTCGCTGAATGATCTTATTGTCCTAGTCTATTTCCCTGCAAAGATGCCTTTCAGTCTGAAAAGCAAGATGGTAAGATCAAGATATGAAGCTATGAAAAAGTAGGGATACAGATGACCAATCCAAAAGATCCATTTAAGTACAGTTTCGACAGGCTTGAAGATGTTGCCGACCATATCAGTGAAGTTCTTCAATGCCCCATTACAATAGAAGACGTTAATCATAAACTGCTTGCATACAGCACGCACAGCGATTGTACAGATCCGGCCCGGACGTCGACGATTATCGGGCGGAGGGTGCCGGAAAAAGTCATCAACAAACTGTGGAAAGACGGAACCATTCCGGCCCTTTTAAAAACGGACCAGCCGATCAAAGTGAAAGAAATTGACGAGGTGGGCCTAAGCAACCGCGTGGCGATTTCCATCTGGAAAAACAGTCAGGTTCTCGGATTTATTTGGGCGCTTGAGATCAAAAAAAAGCTCAATGACGAAGATCTGAAGACACTTCAGCTGGCAGCCAAAGCGGTGCGGAACAAGCTTTTGCACCTGCAGATCCACAAAACGAAAATCGAAGAGCGGGGCCAGGAGTTTTTTTGGAAAATGCTGACCGGCCATATTTATCAGGAAGCCGAGATGGCCGAAGGGTTTCATAAGCTCGGAATGGCGCTGCCGTCCGTGTTCAGCGTCATGATCATCCGTTTACATGATGAGCTGACTGAAAAGACGGAACAGCAGCTGCAATATTTGCAGGAAACGACACAGCAGATTCATGTCATGCTGGCGACTGTTGATTCAAATGAATTAATCTTATTAGCCGCGCCGAAAACCGATCAGCCTTTTAAAGATTTAAAGCACTTCGCTCTTCATATTCAAAAACAGTTGAAGGAACGATATAAAATTGAGGATGCGTCGATTGCGATCGGCGGTATTTACGAATCGATTTCTTACGTTTACCGATCCTATCAGGAAGCGCTTTCCGTATTAAAAGCGAAAGAGCGGTTTGTGAGAGAAACCAAACACCTTTTCAGCTTTTCTGAACTCGGCATTTATCAGTACCTTGATGTGTTGGATGAAAAACGCAAGCACAGCGGCTATATGAACTATTCCCTGTCAAAGCTTGAGCAGTATGACAGGGAGCACCAAGCCGATATGGTAAAAACGCTCGAACATTTTATTGATGCCGACAGCAATGTCAACACCGCCGCTAAAGCGCTTAACATCCATGTCAATACATTGAATTACAGGCTGAAAAGAATCAGCCAGATCGCAGAAATCGACTTAAAAAATGTGAATGAGAAGTTTACGATTTACCTGGATATCAAACTTCGCAGCATGGGTTCGTGAAATTTCACAAATCCGTGTTTTTTTATTTTCTGTTTCAAACAAAGAATTTTCGCAAAAATCGCGCTACACTTGAAGCATCACACAAACATTGGGGGAAACAGACATGATTATCGGGGTTCCAAAAGAAATCAAAAACAATGAAAATCGAGTGGCATTAACACCTGGAGGCGTTTCACAGCTTATCGGAAACGGCCATCGGGTTCTTGTGGAATCCGGAGCGGGGCTCGGAAGCGGCTTTACAAATGAAGATTATGTATCAGCAGGGGCGGAAATTCTGGAGGACAGAAAGCAAGTATGGGATGCGGAAATGGTCATGAAGGTAAAAGAACCGCTGGCTGAAGAGTATGCGTATTTCCGTCAAGGTCTGGTCTTGTTCACTTACCTTCATTTAGCCGCAGAGCCGGAATTAGCTAAAGCGCTTACAGAAAAAGGCGTGACAGCTATCGCGTACGAAACGGTAACGGACGGACGTTCCCTTCCGCTGCTTACGCCGATGTCCGAAGTGGCCGGCAGAATGGCCGCGCAGATCGGAGCACAGTTTCTTGAAAAACCAAAAGGCGGAAAAGGAATTTTATTAGCCGGCGTACCGGGTGTATCCCGCGGAAAAGTCACGATCATCGGAGGGGGCGGCGTCGGAACAAATGCCGCGAAAATGGCTGTCGGACTCGGTGCCGATGTGACAATGATCGATTTGAACGCAGACCGCCTGCGTCAGCTTGATGATATTTTCGGGCATCAGATTAAAACATTGATGTCAAACCCTGTAAATATTGCAGATTCCGTCGCGGAAGCGGATCTTCTGATCTGCGCCGTGCTCATCCCGGGAGCCAAAGCGCCGACTCTCGTTACGGAAGAAATGGTTAAACAAATGAAACCGGGTTCCGTCATTGTTGATGTTGCCATCGATCAGGGCGGCATTGTGGAAACCGTTGATCATATTACAACCCACGATAATCCGACTTACGAAAAACACGGCGTCGTTCACTACGCTGTCGCCAATATGCCGGGCGCCGTACCGCGTACGTCTACGCTCGCATTAACGAATGTAACCGTTCCTTACGCGCTTCAAATCGCCAATAAAGGCGCGGCACAAGCCATTGCAGACAGCCCTGCGCTTAAAGCGGGCTTAAATACGGCTAACGGACATGTCACGTATGAAGCGGTAGCCAAAGACTTAGGCTATGACTACGTGCCTGCTGAAAAAGCAATGCAAGGTTCGGCTGCAAAAGCTTAATAGAGATGAAGAGGACAGCCTGATCAGCGGGCTGTCCTTTTTTCTTTCTCACAAAAGGAAAAACGGCCCCCTGTCTCGAATATCAATTCATATCCCGGAAGAAAAAGGAGGATTCATATGGCTGTTCAGTACTATGGTGTATTAAAAGGCACTGTGTTAGATATGAAAAGGGAAACAGATGATGATTCTCCGCATTTTCAAGTCGAGGTGCTAGGCGAGCCTGATACGCGCTATCGCTGTGCGATCAATGTCATGTCAAGTTCAAAAGAATCAGAGGTGCTGTATGCGGCACGCGATCATTTTGACGCAAGCGCGATCACCCTGCTGCCGAACATTCCGTACGGATATACCCCAATTGATGAAACCAGACGTGAGCTGGCGCTGGATTATGTCCGCGGCGGATTGTTTGATCCCCGGAACATGGTGCCCCTTCCGCATGAAGTCACCGGTCCGGATAATGACTTAAATGACTTTATTGAGACGTACATGCAAAAAGCCAAATCAGAAAAAGCCACCGTCTATATTTACGGCTCTAAATTCGGGCCGGAGCCGGGCGCTGATAAGATTTTCGGGTTCAAGCCGACAAACGGCATGCATAATATTCATATGAATCAGGGAAACCCAATTGATACACGCTGGAAGAAGGATAACGGAACGTGGCACGACGGCGGTATTTTAATCCAGTTTGCAGACCAGTGGGCCGCGGTCTTTTTGGCTTTTCTGTCTCAGTCATGGTGCACGGATGAAGAAGGCCACCCTTATACATTTTGTGATCATACACAGCTTAACGGCTGATGTCCGCATAAAAAGCCTGCCGAAATAACGGCAGGCTTTTCTTATTACATTTTAGCAGCTTCGGTCCGCTTCAGGCTTTCCGGCCTCATATCACGCCAGTTTGTTTCAATATATTCGAGACAAACGGGGCGGGTTTCATTCGTCAGGCGGGTTTCCCAGCCGTCCGGCACATCCAGATAGGCCGGCCACAGTGAGTACTGGCCTTCAGCATTGACGAGCACATGGTATGAACCGTCTTCCCGTTCAAATGGATTTGTCATATCATCTCTTTCCTTTCTTTACCGGACTGTACGCCGTCCGTTTAATTTCTCTGCCAGAATCGCGCCGATGTCGGCAAGCGGGCCCGGCTGGCACATATCTTTATGGCGGCAGTCTAAGTCATACCGCTCGATTTTCCCCGTAATATACGGTTTCCAAGTATCCGGCTCGATCGGGTCAAACCACTCCGGAATAATCGTGGATCTGAAGAACAGCACATCTCCGTGGAACGGCTTCGGCTTGTATGTTCCTAACAGCCCGACAGAATTTACGTACGTGTCTTTCAGATTCATCATCACTGACTCGTCCAGGCTGGCTAATGCGCTTCCCTCACGGCGGAGAATGGTCAGCGCGGTGTCAAAATCAAGCGGCTGATCCCCGAGGCTGTCCGGGTCGTACCCTCCCAGGGCAAGCAGCGCAATGACGGCTTCCTCGTCATCAGGCGCATTTTTTATCGGCAGAAAATGATTCGGATACGCGTCAAGCATCACCAAAAGCGAAACCTCTTCGCCCCGGCTCTGTAATTGTGTCGCCATGGCCTGAATGACATTCCCTCCGAGAGACCAGCCGAGCAGACGGTACGGCCCTTTCGGCTGCACGGTGCGGATTTTTTCAATATAATCAGCCGCCATGTCATCTAAGCTTTGCGGAAGCGGTTCTTTTTTTCCGATGCCTCTCGCCTGTAAGCCGTATATCGGATAATCAGCTTCTAAAGAAGACATCAGCCCGGCATAACACCAGCTGAGACCGCCGGCCGGATGGACACAGAACAACGGTGTTTCTTCTCCTGCCGTTCTGAGCGGAAGAAGAACATCAAGCGCGCTTGTGCCCGTTCCTGACTCAAGTCTTTCAGCAAGGCTTGCCACCGTAGGAGCTTCAAATAGTGTTCCGATACTGAGCTCGGCTCCCATCGCTTCCCGAATACGGCTCATTAAATGAACCGCAAGCAAAGAATGGCCGCCTAAATCAAAAAATCTGTCATCAATACCGACACGCGGCAGATGAAGCACCTCTGCGAACAGCTCACACAGCATTTCTTCCTGCGGCGTTCTCGGTCCCCGGCCGGTGACCTCCGTTTGGAAGTCAGGAGCAGGGAGCGCTTTTCGGTCAAGCTTTCCATTCGGTGTCAGCGGCAGTTCATTCATTTGGACAAAAGCTGACGGAATCATGTAATCCGGCAGGCTTTCTTCGGCAAACCGGCGCATGTCCCCCGTGTCCAAGGTGCTGCCGGCAGATCGGACAAGGTAGGCAGCCAGCCGTTTATCTCCCGGCCGGTCTTCACGGACGACTGCGGCGGCATCCTCGACATCCGGATGTTTGACGAGAACCGCTTCGATTTCCCCCAATTCAATCCGGAAGCCGCGGATTTTAATCTGGTGGTCCGCCCTGCCCATATAATCAAGAGAACCGTCCGTCCGCAGGCGGGCTAAATCCCCCGTCCGGTACATTCTCGTTCCCGGCGGGCCGTACGGATCAGCCACAAAGCGTTCGGCGGTCAGGCTTTGCCGCCCTAAGTAGCCTCGTGCCACGCCCCCTCCGGCAACATACATTTCGCCCGTGATCCCCGGAGGCACAGGCTCCAGCCGGTCATCAAGCACATATACGTTCAGATCAGGAATGCCGCAGCCGATGAGGCTGTTTGCTCTCAGTTCGGCAATGTTTTTGTCTAATTCAAGGTAACTGACGTGCACCGTCGTTTCCGTAATGCCGTACATATTCACGAGCACCGGCTGATTGTCCGCGTGGCGGCTGTACCAATCCTCAAGCCGGCTCAGCTCAAGCGCCTCGCCGCCGAAGATGATATATCTGAGTGCGAGCTGACGCCCCAGCTCTTTGTGTTCTTTTTCCGCATGCATCAGCTGGTAAAACGCTGACGGCGTTTGGTTAAGTACGGTCACTCGCTCTTTCACGAGGAGATGCAGAAACGCTTCCGGGGATCTGCTGATGTCATGCGGCACGACGACTAGACGTCCGCCGTGGAGCAGCGGCCCCCATATTTCCCAGACAGAGAAATCAAAAGCGTAGGAGTGAAACATCGTCCATACATCATCAGAATTAAAGTGATACCAATGCCGCGTCGACTCAAACAGCCGGATAACATTGCTGTGCGGAATGATGACACCTTTCGGCACACCTGTTGATCCCGACGTGTAAATGACATAGGCCGGGTGAAGCTGTCTCAGCGGACGAATCCGGTCGGCATTCTCAGGGTTCGTGACGGCATATTGCCGAAGTGTTTCTTTGTTCTGCGGATCATCCAGGATGAAGGCCGGCATGCCGTTTTCGCCAGAGAGCTTACTTGCGCCTTCACGGTTGGTGAGCATAAATACAGGCTTGGCATCATGTAACATAAAGGCGATGCGGTCCGCGGGATAATCAGGATCAAGCGGCAAATACGCTGCCCCCGTCTTCAGGACGGCTAACAGCCCGACAATCATATCTAAAGAACGCGGCAGCGCCAGTGCGACAAACTGCTCCGGGCCGACGCCGCGGGCAATCATCATGTGCGCTAGCTGATTGGCTCTTTCATTCAGCTCTTGATAAGTGAGTCCGCTCTCTTCAAGTACTGCCGCCGTTTCATCCGATTTTGCGGCGGCCTGTATTTCAAACAGTTCAGGCAGTGTCTGCCGAGGCTGAATATGCTGTTTTGCCCGTTTAACCGGCAAAAGCTTCCGGCGCTCTTCATCAGTAAGAATGGTTAAGCTTCCGATCGGTTTATCCGGATGTGATACGGCATCTTCGAGCAGAAGAAGCAGGCGTCCGGCAAGTGCTTCAGCCGTTTCTTTTCTGAATAAGTCCGTACTGAACTCCAGCAGGCCTTCAATACCGGCAGGCGTGCCGTCATCATGGCGCTGTTCAGCCAATTCCAATGTCAAATCAAATTTGGACGATCCGACACTGCTGATTTGCAGGCTTGTTTCCATATCAGGAAGACTGAGTACAGGGTCAGGCGTATTTTGGAATGCGAGCATCACTTGGAACAGCGGATGTCTTGACCGGGAGCGAACCGGATTCAATTCTTCCACGAGTCGTTCAAACGGCACGTCCTGATGTTCATATGCTGCGAGATTCATTTCCCTGACCCTTTCAAGAAGCTCACAAAAGTTCGGATCGCCAGAGGTATCGGTTCTCAGTACGAGTGTATTAATGAACATACCCACAAGGTCTCCTAATGCGTCATCACTGCGGCCGGCTATCGGACTGCCGATCGGAATATCGGTTCCCGCCCCGAGCCGGGTCAGCAGTGCGGAAAGCCCTGATTGAAGCACCATAAACAGGCTTACGCGCTGATTTCTGGCAAGTGAGAGAAGACGGGCATGAAGCTCTTGGCCGATGTTGACCGGAATGACGCCGCCCCTGTAGCTTGATTCAGCGGGACGCGGAAAATCAGACGGCAGCTCCAGCTGATCCGGTACATTTTCAAGCGTTTTCTTCCAGAAATCCAGCTGGCGCGCAATTAAGCTCTCAGAATCAGACGCGCTGCCTAAAAGCTGCTGCTGCCAAAGCGCATAATCCGCATATTGAACCGCCAGCGGCGCCCATTCTGCTTTTTCACCTGTTTGCCGGGCGATATAGGCTATGGATAAGTCACGCATGAGCGGATTCAAGGACCAGCCGTCGCCTGCGATGTGATGCAGGAGAACCATCAGCGTATATTCGCCGTCACCAAGATCAAACAGCTCAGCCCGGACGGCCGGCTCTTTAGCGAGATCAAACCGATATCTTGCCGCAGCGGCAAGCATGTCTTGGAGCTCGTTTTTGTCTGCACGTGTCACTGTAAACACAGGGCGGGCTTCTTCAGCAGGTAAAATAAGCTGATGAGATGATCCCTTATTTTCCGGAAAAACGGTGCGCAGGCTTTCATGACGGCTGACAACATCGTAAAAGGCGTGTTTCAGCGCTGATTGGTCAAGCTTGCCTGACATGCGGACAATCACCGGAATGTTGTAAGTCGGGCTCGGCCCTTCAAGACAGTAGAGAAACCAAAGACGCAGCTGCGCAAATGACAGCGGAATGTGCTCCGGCCGGTCAAACGGCTTGAGCTTAGGCCGCGCACTCTTTGCGGTGTCAAGCTGTGCGGCGAGCCCGGCAACGGTCGGCGTATCAAACAGACGGCCGATGCCAAGCTCTGCGCCCATCGTCTCCCGGATCCGGCTCATCAGGCGTCCGGCTAAGAGCGAATGTCCGCCCAATTCAAAGAACCCGTCATCAATTCCGACCCGCGCGAGACCGAGAACCTCGGCAAACAGGTCGCATAATATTTCTTCCTGCGGCGTCCGCGGCCCTCTGTCAGACAGGACAGCTGAAAAATCAGGTGCAGGCAGAGCGCTGCGATCGAGCTTCTTATTCGGCGTCAGCGGCAATTCTTTCAGCTGTACAAACGCGCCCGGCACCATATAATCCGGCAGGCTTTCGCCCATATATTCACGAAGTCCGCCGATATCAAGGGGCTGATCCGCGACAGCATAAGCCGCCAGGCGCTTATCTCCCGGCTGGTCTTCACGGACAATAACAGCGGCCTGCGAAATACCCGGGTATTTCGACAGCACTGACTCAATTTCTCCTAATTCTATCCGGAACCCGCGGATTTTAATTTGGTGATCGGCTCTGCTGATATAATCAAGCGAGCCGTCCTCACGCCAGCGCACGAGATCTCCCGTCCGGTACATCCTCGCGCCCGCGGGCCCGTACGGATCGGCAATAAATCTTTCAGCTGTTAAATCAGGACGGTTATAATAACCTCTGGCAAGCCCCTCGCCCGCTATATAAAGCTCGCCCGCAATTCCCGGCGGGACTGGCTGCAATGCGGCGTCCAGCACGTATACCCGCGTGTTCCAAATCGGCTTTCCGATCGGAGGCGCCCCTGTATGGTCTTTTGCAAGCGGCTGTGCGGCCGACCAGATTGTTGTTTCAGTCGGCCCGTACAGATTCGTCACCGTACAGCCTGATTCAAGCAGAGCATGCATAAGCGCGTTCGGAAGCGCCTCACCTCCGACAAGCACCTGCAGCGCCCGGAGGGAATCAGGTTCATTGGTGACTAATGAATGCCACAATGTCGGCGTTGCCTGCATGATTGAAATACCGTATGAGTGAATCATGTTCGCAAGCGCCCGCGGTTCCTGAATCGTCTCTTTACGTGCGATGACGCACCCCGCCCCGCTGATGAGCGGAAGGAAGAGCTCAAGTCCGGAAATATCAAACGCCGCAGTCGTAACGGCAAGCAGGCGGTCTTGTGCGCCGAGCGGGAACATTTCCCGCATGGATAAGAGGAAATTGCTTACGCTTTTTAATGTCACGACTACGCCTTTCGGTTTGCCCGTTGAACCCGATGTATATATGACATAAGCGGGGTGCAAAGGCGAACATTCCGCCTGATCGGAACAGTCAGCATTTTGAGCGGCAACGGTTTTTACCGTATCCGGGTCATCGAGAATGATCCTTTTTGCATCACTATCTTCCGGCATGCGGCCGGATAATTCCATCGTTGTAATCAGGCATGCAGGGTGTGCATCTTTGAGCATGTATGTGATCCGCTCAGAAGGAAAATCAGGATCAAGCGGCAGGTATGCGGCTCCCGTTTTCAAAACGGCCAGCATGCTCACGGCCAACTCCTGTGACCGCGGAAGCAGCAAAGCGGCAAATTGTTCCGGTCCGAGCCCCTTTTCCTTTAGCATGCCGGCAAGCTGGTTCGCGCGCTTGTTCAATTCGGCATAGCTGAGCTCTTCGTTTTCGGTGATGATTGCCGGCCGGTCCGGTGTTTTTACGGCCTGTTCGTAAAACAGCTCCGGCAGACTTTTCTGCTTCTCGGCCTTGCGCGTGTCATTCCAGCTTTCCAGTACGCAGAGACGTTCACTTTCAGGCAGAAGGTTGAGTGTGCCGATTTTTTGTGTCTGGTCTTTCACAGCGGATTCCAGCAGAAGCAGGAATCGTTTTTGATGGTTTTCAATATCTTCGGCGCTGTACACTTCCGGATTCGCATCAAAGTCCACACGCATTCCGCTTCCGTCCGCTCTGTCGTAAACGTTAATTGACAAATCATCAACGGGCCCGGCTGATAAGTTATGGACGGTGCCTGGCGCTCCTGCGAAATCAAGAGCGTAGTCAAACGGCATCACATTGACTTGCGGGCCGAACAGCCTGCGGTTTTCTCCGAGCAATTTAAGATCGCGGCGCATGTCTTCATGGCGGTATTTCTGATGGCGCCGGATGTTTCGGATTTCTTTTGCCACTTGGCTGACGGCCTCATGAAAATTCATATCCGGGCGGAGAGAAAGCCGTAAAGGCAGAAGATTCATGACCATACTCGGAATATTCAGTGAAATCGAGCCGATCCGTCCCATCATCGGTAAACCGAGCACGATATCCCCTGCGTTTGTCATCCGGTGGACATATACCGCCGCTGCAGCTGTGACGGCTTCATGCCAGTTCGGAATTGCTTTTACATGCTGCAAAGCCGTTTCAGAAAGATAAGCCGTGCTTCTCCGAAAGCTTGTTGACGTTCTCGGCGCTCTTTCTGCCAAACTGACGACATCAGGTTCATCGGCAAATTTCTCCATCCAAAATTCCCGATCTTTCAGGAATTGATCAGACGCGCGGTATTCTTGATCTTCTTTTACCAGTTCCTCCAAAGAGCCGAAGGAGCGCCCGTTATCCGGACGTCCTTCCCGTATTGCGGTGTACATTTGCGCCGTACGCCGTGCCAGCAGTGAAAAACCGTAGCCGTCTATCACAATGTGGTGAATGCGCTGATACCAGAAAAAGCGTTCCGGTCCCGCCTGAAATAAAATGTCGCGGAACAAAGGCCCGGCCGCCATATCAACGGGCTCAGCCAAATCTGTCTGCATGAGTCTGAGTGCGGCCTGCTTCGGATCAGCTTCTGAACTCACATCTATGACATCGATCGCAGCTTCAAATGGAGGATTGATGATCTGCTTCGGCCCGTCTGCTCCCTCTTCGAAGCGGGCGTGTAATGACACGGCTTCCGTCAGCACACGTTCGAGAGCTGTTTTAAATATGTTCACATCGATCGCGCCGTTTATCTCAACATACTCGCCTGTATTGTAAATCGGATTATCAGGATCAAGCTGCTGCGCAAACCAGATACCGGCCTGTGCGCCTGTCAGAGGCAGCTGTTGTGTATCATGCATTCTATTCTCTCCCTTTATAAATAATCTGCGTTCGGCAAGACTTTTTGAGATCGGGAAGAAAGAAGTCTCCACCACTCTTCAAGCGTCGGGTTCTCCGCCAGTTCAACAAACGTCACTTCAGCTCCGTCACGGCGCCATTGTTCGACAAGGCTCATGATTCTGACGGAATCAAGGCCTCTGTCCAGCAGGTCTTCATGATCCGGAATATCAGACGGTGATTCTTGAAGAATCGCCGCAATTTGTTCCCGCACCCGGTCTTTTGTCAATACGGCGGAAGTCTTCCCTTCTCCTTCAGAAACCGGCGCGCCGCCCAGCAGCTCCAGCACTTCGTTTGTCAAAGCCGTGTAAGCGCAGCGCTGAGACGCATATTCGATGGCCATCTTATGTTTTTCTGAAGAAAAATCAGCAACGGCGTCTCCGATAAAGAAGCTTTGGATATCATCCATAAATGCTTCACAGGCTGTGACGAGACAGCCGATGTGTGCATAAATTCCCGTAATCATGAGCTGGTCTCTGCCGCTTTCACGCATGATGTCAAGGAGATTCGTCCGTTTAAACGCGCTGTATCTCCACTTTGTGAGGACAATGTCCTGATCATCCGGGGCAAGCTCCGGAATGACCTTTTCTTCATAAGGCCCGCTTTTCAGCCCCGGTCCCCAAAAATCCGTCAGCAGCGCGCGGTCCGCCGGGTCTTGGCTGCCCGGCTGCGCGGTGTACACCACCGGAATGCCGAGCGCTTTGCATTGCTCTTTTATTTTCTTGATATTCTGAGCCGCCTCCGTGATCGGAGCCTTCCCTTTCTCAAAAGCATCGACGAAATAATTCTGCATGTCATGGATCAGAAGCACCGCGCGTTTCGGGTTCAGCGTCCACGATACTTTATTTTCAGGCATATCTGACGCTGTCGGCAGCGCATATGCGGGAATAGACGGTATAGCCAATGTAAACACTTCCTTTTTTAAGATTGTTTGATTTCAGCAGGCTTCAATTTTTGGGCGATCGTTTCGCGAAGGTCCTTTTTGCTGACCTTGCCGACGCCGGTTTTCGGGAAAGAAGCGATAAATTCAACCCGGTCGGGAATTTTATATGCCGCCAGCCCGCGCTCCCGTAAAAACGCTTTCAGCTCTCCCGGTTTCGGCGCTTCTCCTTTCGGAATGACGAACACACAGGACCGCTCTCCGAGAAAGTCATCCGGCATTGAAACCATGGCCGCATCATGAACGGCAGGATGAGCCAGAAGGTGATTTTCCACCTCTTCAGCGGCAATCTTTTCGCCGCCCCGATTGATTTGATCTTTCGCACGTCCTTCGACGATGATATAGCCGTCCGCCGTCAGTTTGACGATATCGCCGGTCTGATAAAATCCGTCGGCTGTGAATGATCTTTCATTATGTTCAGGCGCTTTATAATACCCGCGAATCGTGTAAGGGCCGCGTGTAAACAAATGTCCCGCTTCTCCGGGGGCGACATCCCGCCCGTCATCGTCTAAAACCCTTACCTCATCAAAAGGTGACATCGGTCTGCCTTGCGTATTGACAATGATCTCTTCAGGATCATCCAGTCTCGTATAATTCACCAATCCTTCCGCCATTCCGAAAACCTGCTGAAGGGTGCATCCGAAAGCGCTCTTTACGCGGCGGGCCGCCTCAGCACTGAATTTGGCCCCTCCCACCTGCAGCACTTGAAGGCTTGATAAATCATCACTTCGCGAACCGGATGCGTCCATCCACACCATCGCAAGCGGCGGAACGAGCGCTGTAATCGTGACACGTTCTTTTTCAATTAACGGGAAGCAGTCATCCGGACTCGGCGTCGGTGACAGAACAACCCGGCCTCCGGCATATAAAGTTCCCAGCACACCCGGCGAGCTGAGCGGATAATTATGCGCTGTCGGCAGAGCGGCCAAATAAACGCTGTGATGATCCAAGCCGCATATTTCCGCGCTGAGGCGCAAGCTGTATATGTAATCGTCGTGTGTTCGCGGAATCAGCTTGGACAGCCCCGTACTGCCTCCTGAAAGCTGTAAAAAAGCGACTTCCGCCGGGCTTACCTCTTCCAGCTGAACAGGCTCTCTATGCAGGCTGCTCAGTTCCTGAAACTCTTCAGCTTCGCCGGCCACAATGACATGCGCCAAATCCGGAAGTTTGTCTTTCACCTGTCTGGCAAGCGCCCTGTAATCAAAACCTGAATGCATATCAGGAATGATGTATGCTTTCGCCTCTGCAAACTCGCAGAAATACGTAATCTCACTGCTTCTATGAGAAGGCAGCGCGAAAACGGGCAGTGCTCCGAGTCGGAACAGCGCGAAAATCACTTCAAAAAACTCAGCGATATTCGGCAGCTGAACGACAACGCGGTCTTCCTTTTGAATCCCGAGCTTATGCAGCCCCGCCGCTAAACGATCGGCCCTTTCATCTAATTCTTTGTAGGTCCAATGTACATCTTTACACGTCACGGCAGTTTGATTTCCGTATAAAGCCGCGCGCTCTTTCAGCATTCCTCCGAACGTCTCACCCTTCCAGCAGCCGTCTTTTCGGTATTTGTCAGCCCATTCTTCCGGCCATGGCGTAAATCCAGTCAGCACGATCCGTCCCCTCCTTTTTTACAACTCATCTTGGTAAAGCCCCATCGCCCGGAGCATGGTGCGGAATTTCGCCGATGTCTCGTCCAGTTCGTCCTGCGGCTTTGATCCGGCGACAATCCCGGCACCCGCAAAGAGCCGGAGAGACCTTGTTTCCGCTTCGGCGCAGCGAAGTGCGATAATCCATTCTCCGTCACCTTCAGCATCACACCAGCCCGCCATTCCCGTGTAGAAATTGCGGTCAAACGGCTCTATCTCCTGAATCGCTTCTCTCGCCGCATCCGTCGGCGTTCCGCATACAGCGGGCGTCGGATGAAGAGCGATGGCCAGCTCAAGCGATGTCGTTGACGGATCACTAAGCTCTCCCTTTACCTCGGTGGACAGGTGCCACATCGCCTCAGTTTTAATGAGTGACGGTTTTTCCGGCACATCAAGCACACGGCAGAACGGTTTTAGGGCGGCGGCCACGGCGGCCACGACTACGGCATGTTCATGCAGATCTTTTGCTGATTGCAGCAGTTCTTCCGCTCTTCTCTGATCCTCGGCGGGATCTGCGCTGCGAGGTCTGGAACCTGCCAGCGGATTGGACAGAATCGATGTTCCGTTTTTGGACAGCAGCAGTTCAGGACTTGCGCCGAAAAGCGTTTTTCTTGTTTCTGACGTTCCCGTCACATCCGCAGCGAATGTATAGCCGCGCGGGTTGTGCTGCGCCAAATGCTTGACGGCCTGAGGAATGTCGATATCCTTTTCAGCGGTCAGATGAAGCGTCCTTGACAGCACGATTTTGCTGAGCGGACCGTCCGTAATGTTGAATACGCCTTGTTCCACACCGCTCATAAAGCCCTCAGGCTCCGGAACGGGACGGATGTCATATGTATTGGATTGCGGCTTTTCTGCGGAAGATTCCGCAAACGAAAGCGGGCCTGCCGTATGGACAATCTTCGGTACAAAAAGCCGGGAAGCTTTTCTTCCGTCAAAAGGAATGGCGCCGGCCGCAATCGGATGTTTGATGCCGGCTTGCTTTGCCTCAAGAAGCGTCTGTCTCACACGTTCAGGCAGTGAATCCAGCTGATTCTCCGCGTCTGCATCCGGCACTTTTGCAAACAAACCTTCCGCAAGCATCGTCCTTTTCGGGGAAGCTAAAAAGAACGCCCCGGGCTTGTAAGTATCCAGCACCTTTTTTGCAGCCACTTCCGTCAATACAGGTTGATTTGTCATGTTTGTCCCTCCTTTTCGTTACATCAAACGCCTAAAGTAGCGCCGCCATCAACGCATAAATCATGCATCGTGATATGGCTTGCCTGTTCAGAGGCCAGAAACAAAACGGCATTTGCAATATCAGAAGGCTTTGCCAGCTTTTGAAGCGGAATTCCCGTTTTATATGTATCAAGCGAACCTCTGATAACGTCCTGTGCTCCGTTTTCATCCCGCCACAGCGCCCGCTGCATGTCGGTTTCCGTTGAACCGGGAGATACGATGTTGCAGCGGATATGATAGGCCGCAAGCTCCAGTCCGAGGCATTTCGTAAACATGGCGGCAGCCGCTTTCGACGCCGCATAAGCTGCCATGGAAGCACGCGGAACGCCGGCTGCATTCGAACCGACCGTTATGATGGCGCCTTTTTTCCGCTCCATCATGTACCGGCTGACAGCCCGCGATACATGAAATACGCCGGTCGTATTAACAGAAAATGTTTGATCCCAATCTTCATCACTGAGGGATTGCACCGGACCCGGCCGCAGCACGCCCGCAACGTTCGCCAATATTTCAATAGGCCCCATGTCACGTTCAACGGCAGCGATGATATCATTGACAGCCGCACTGTCAGATACATCTGCGGCAAACCCCTGCGCCTGCACGCCTTTTTGCCGAAGTCTGTCAGTTAGCCCGGGAAGCAGGTCTTCATTTGTATCTATAGCTGCCACATTTACGCCTTGTTCAGCAAGGGCAAGCGCTGTTGCTTCTCCGATGCCTTGAGCGGCGCCGGTGACAACGGCCGTTTTCCCTTTCATTCCCAATGCGTCCATATTATCATTCCCTTTCTACATTGATAATGATTATCATTATCAATTATGATTCAAGACAATCATATCCAAATCAAAACACGCAGTCAATTAGAAAATTAGAATCAGCCGCATTTAGTTCGAAGGGCCTGTTTTTTCTCATGCGGGAGAATACGGGGTATGCGGCCCTCCCGGATTCAGGCAGAAACGCAGGGCTCTGCTGATTAAAACGGGCAGGACAGAAATATGGCCCTCTCCTTCAAACTCGCTGTATTCAGCACGGACTCCATCATCTTCAAATCCGGATAATAAAGAGTACAGCGCCTCTGCGTGCTGCGGGATTCTGCTTTTATGTGTTTTTTCAATTTCTCCCGCAGCCAGCAATACGCTGACTTGAAGATTTTCCGCAGAGAGCCGGTCTGACAAACGTTCTGCGTTTTCCTGAATAAAACGCTTGTTCCAATGAATTGACGGACTTCCCGCAACATAGGTCTGGAACATGTCCGGCCTCGTCAAAAGCACTTGCAGCACAAAAAGACCGCCCAGCGAATGGCCGAAAATCGTCTGCCTGCCTCTGTCGATCGGATAATCCCGCTCCATCGCGGGCTTTACTTCTTCTTCTATAAACTCCAGAAACGCTTCCGCCCCTCCCTGTTCGGGCCATGCCGCGCCGCGCGGATGCACCGGCAGTTCCGATTCAGATAGCGGCATCGTAAAATCACTGTGCCGTTCGGCGGAAAACGGCTGATCTGTCGGGTAGCCGATTCCGACAATCACCGCCGGCACAACGCCTGTTTTTTCAGGCCGCCGGCTTTGCACCCGCAAAGCTTCGGCCATAGTGCCGAACACGGAATTTGCATCAAGCAGGTAGATGACGGGGAAGCCGGAGGCAGGCGGTTCTTCCTGAGGAAAAGAGACAAAGATACGATACGTACGGCCTCCTTTTGAGCGCATTTCTTTTACTTCTGTGCCCGGAACCGCGTATCGGCCGGCCGGCGCGAACCCCCGGTTTATTTGTTTTCCGTCCATTATGTGTTCATCCCCTTTGTGGCAATTGCTTTATCCATCCTTATTGATAATGATTTTCAATATCAAAAGACACCTCAAATAATAGGTTTTTTGCCAAACAAAGTCAATGGATTTTTGATATAAAAAAAGTACCTTATTTTAATAAGGTACCTAAGAACTATATAGGGATAGGGGCTTAATCCCATGTAAAGCGCTCATTCTTCCATGGATCTCCCCTCATATGGTAGCCGTTTTTCTCCCAAAAGCCGGGGTGGTTTTCCTTTGTAAACTGAATGCCGCGCAGCCATTTTGCGCTTTTCCAGAAATAAAGATGGGGGAAAACGCCTCTGAGCGGATAGCCGTGCTCTGGCGTTAACGGCTCGCCGTTATGCGCATATGCCAGCAGGGATGTTTCCCGCGTAAAATCAGAAAGCGGCAGGTTGGCCGTCCAGCCCTCTTCGGCGTGCAGAATGACGAATCCCGCTTCTTTGTGCACACCCGCTTTCTCAGCGATGTCTTTGGCGCGTATTCCCTGCCAGATATTATCAAGACGGGACCAGCCCGTGACGCAATGAATATCATTTTTCACTTCGGCTTCCGGAAAGGCTTTGATATCTTCAATGCTTAACAGCATAGGACGGTCAACAAGCCCGTACACTTGCAGATTCCATTTTGACATATCTTCATAATAAGGAACATTTCCGGCGTGAAGCACGGGAAACTTCGTTGTGACATTTTGATTTGGCGGAATCCGTTCCGACTGTTTTGTTTGTTTCGTTTTCCCGAAAAACATATGGCTCCCTCCATTTAGTAAACCTTTAGTAAATCTTTGTTGACAATCAATCACCCTTCGATTACGCTAATCTGGTACAAGTGTAAGGGGGAAAAACAAATGAAACAACGCAACCTTCGCGCGGGCGATATGGCGCTTATCGGCATGTTTGCCGCACTGATGGCCGTCGGCGCCAACATTACATCAATGGCTCCTTTTTTGCAAGTTGCGGGAATTCCGTTATCGCTGCAGCCTTTCTTTTGTCTGTTAGCCGCGATGCTTCTCGGCGCCAAACGGGCAGCCATTGCCATGACGGTATACGCATTGGCCGGACTCGCGGGGGCGCCTGTTTTCGCTCAATTCTCAGCAGGCTTTGCGCCGTTTATCGGAAAGAGCGGCGGGTTTATTCTCGCTTACATCCCGGCGGCATTTGCAGCCGGATGGCTGCTGGAAAAAACAAAAAAACCCGGCCGCCTGCATTATGCATGGGCCTCTTTGATCGGTACCGCCGTCATTTATATCATTGGCACGACCTATACGTATATTGCGCTGAAATTATGGCTTCATGCTCCGATCAGCTACGGAATGGCCTGGTTTTACATGATATGGTTTTTCATAAAAGATATCATTTTAGCACTGTTATTGGCATCTATCGCGCCTGCCGTATACAGGTCTATTCATAAAGCGACGGGGTTCAGCAGAAATCCGGCGTAAGATGTTCTCAGCATACAAAAAGGCTCCCCTTTCCGGGAGCCTTTTTTTACAGAACAAGTGCGGCAATCCAGCCGAATATCACAAGCGGAATGTTATAGAAAATAAATGTCGGTACGCACGTATCCCAAATGTGGTGGTGCTGTCCGTCGGCGCTGAGGCCTGACGTCGGCCCGAGCGTACTGTCACTTGCAGGAGAACCCGCATCACCGACCGCGGCGGCCGCTCCGATTACGGCGATCGTCGCCATCGGGCTGAATCCGAGCTGAGCGCACAGCGGGACAAATATGGTCGTAATGACGGGTACGGTTGCAAATGATGATCCGATTCCCATCGTGATTAATAAACCGACCACCAGCATCAAGAGCGCGCCTAATGATTGACTGTGACCGATAAAGCCTGTTGATGCTTTGACCAAGGAAGCCACATCGCCCGTTTTGTTCAATACATTTGAAAAACCGGCCGCAACAAGCATGACAAACCCGATAAAAGCCATCAGAATCATGCCGTCCGTGATCAGCTTATCCGCTTCATTGCGCTTCATGACTCCGCTGATAAACAGCGTAAACAAGCCGGCAAGCGCGCCCATGATCATACCTTCCACTCCGAGCACTTGTGACAGATAGAGCTGAACGGCAAGCGACACGGCAATGGAGATCAGGGCGATGGCAATGCTTTTTTTCGTATAAGGAGAAGACGACAGTCCGGCAATCTCCTTCGTCTCATATTTCTTCGGTTTCCGGAAGACGATGACGGATAAAATTAAACCGACTACCATCCCGGCCGTCGGGATGATTAAAGCATACGGAATATCACTGAGCGGCACCTTTAAACCGGCTGACGCCATATTATCTCTCAGCATCCCCTGGAAAATCTGTCCGAATCCGACAGGCAGAACGATATACGGCGCAGTCAGTCCGAATGTCATCACACACGCGATCAGCCTGCGGTCTATTTCAAGTTCGTTAAATATTTTTAAAAGCGGCGGAATCAATACCGGAATAAACGCAATGTGAACGGGCACCACGTTTTGCGAGAAACAGGATATGATTAAAATAACCAGTACGATTAACACTTTTGACAGTGCTTTTTTCCGCGAATCTTCCTTTTTTCCGATTAGTTTGACAGACGCTTCCACCATTGCATCGGGAAGCCCCGTCTTCGTCAGCGCCGCGGCAAATGCTCCGAGCAGCGCGTAGCTGACCGCGACGGTGGCATTTCCGCCGAGACCGTCCGTAAAAGCCTTCACCGTCTCTCCGAGGCCTAAGCCGCCGGTCAGCCCGCCGGCAAGCGCGCCGATCATTAAAGCTATAATAATATTGACACGCAGCAGGCTTAAGACGAGCATAAGCAATACTGCGACAACAACAGCATTCATTGATGAGTCCCTCCAAAAATCCTTTAGTTTGATAATGTAGTAGATAATTAAAGTTAACATACATTCCGCGCTTTAGTCAACTAAAGATTTTGGAAATCAAAAAACCCGCTGCATCAAGGCAGCGGGATGCTGTTATCTTTCGGGCGTAAACCGCTCAGTCAAAACAGCCAACGTCCTTGCCATGACGCCTGTTGCGCCGGCAGGGCCGAAGCATGTCGCTTTATTCGCTGTCGCGGTTCCCGCAATATCGAGATGAACCCACGGCGTGTTTTCCGCGAATTCACCAAGGAATGCCCCCGCCATAATCGCGTGGCCTTCTCTTCCCGGAGAATTGTTCAAATCAGCCATCTGACTGTTTCTCACCCGTTTTTTATCCTTTTCTGTAATCGGAAGCTGCCAGATCGGCTCGCCGGATTCTTTCGCCGATTCCGCCACCTGTTCATAAAACGCGGCGTGATTGGTCATGGCGCCCGTCATTTCGTTACCTAAGGCGACAATGACACCGCCCGTTAACGTTGCCACGTCTACAAGGACAGAGGCTCCGTGCTGCTTGGCGTATGTGATGCCGTCGGCAAGCACGAGACGCCCTTCCGCATCGGTGTTCAGGATCTCAATGGTTTTTCCGCTGAGCGAAACGATGACGTCATCCGGCTTCATAGCATCGGACGAAATCATGTTGTCCGTAGACGGTATGACGGCGAGCACGTTTTGTTCAGGCCGGAGTTCGCCGATAATTTCCATTGCGCCCAATACCGAGGCGGCCCCTCCCATATCGCTTTTCATGCCGACGATGCCGGTTTTCGGCTTAATTGAATATCCGCCCGTATCAAAGGTAATTCCTTTACCGACCAGGCCGATGACGTCTTCCCACTGATCTTTGCCCTGATACTTCAGAACGATCATTTTCGGCGGTTCGGATGAGCCTTTGTTAACGGCAAGCAGCCCGCCCATGCCGAGCTCTTCCATTTCATCTTTTTCTAAAATTTCACACTCGAAATCGTATTTTGCCGCAAGCTCAGCGGCATATGACGCCAAATCAGTGGCCGTCAGCATATTACCCGGCATATTCACAAGCGTGCGGGCTGAATTCGTCCCTTGGCCGTATGCCGCGCCGACGTTCAGGCCGGCCTGCACTTCCCTCAGGTCTTCTTCGGTCACGGCGCAGACTGATTTCAGTTCCTGATCCGGCTCATTCGATTTATGTTTATAATCCTGCACCTCATAAACCGCAAGCAGACAGCTTTCCGAAAGCGCATGAGCGGCATCGGCGGCAGGCACTTCCCCGGAGACGAATGTATCGAGCAACACGGATACTTCCTGTTTTTTATCTTGATGAATCTGCTGAAATACTCGTGCAAAGCATTCTTTCGTATCTTCAAACGAATAATCCGCTTCTCTTCCCAGGCCGATAAAATAAATACGTTTCATACCGGTCGCAGCCGGAGGGTATACTTTTGATACACGATTGCGTTTGGCGGACACATCACCATCCTTTAACAGCTGGGTCAGATGACCGTCTAATTTATCATCCAATTCCTTCGTAAATCCGTTCAGCGTGCTTTTTTGAAAAAGACCGATGACCAGTGTTTCGGGATGCCGCAGTTGATCAGATGCATAAAACATGAGTACACACTCCTTATGTGGGTATTTGTTATGTAAAGTGGTATAATGAAAAAACATTTTTCATTGATTTTATTTTACCAAACTAAGGGCGTTTTCTGCAGTTTTTCGATACGATCGGAATCAGCAGATACAGAAAGGATGTCGCATATGGATGTACTTATGAATTTTCCTTTACTGGCGAGTTTTGCCGCCATTATTTTTGCCCAAGTTGTAAAAGTGCCTATTCAATTTATCGTATCCAAAAAACTTGACTGGTCTCTTGTGACGAGCACCGGCGGCATGCCGAGCTCCCATTCCGCCGCCGTCACCGCGCTGTCAACCGGAATCGCTTTGGAACAGGGACTGGACTCGCCCCTGTTTGCAGTCGCCGCGATTTTCGCCGTCATTACGATGTTCGATGCTACAGGTGTCAGGCGGCATGCGGGTGAACAGGCGACAGTCATTAATAAACTGGTCATCGACTTTAATCGATTTGTCAGCGAAGCGAAGGACTTTCAGAAAGCGGAAGAGAAAGAAAAACAGAAGAAACTGAAAGAACTGCTCGGCCATCAGCCGATTGAAGTGTTCTTCGGCGGCGTCACCGGTATTGTGCTGACATTGATTTTAGATTATTTCTTTATGTAAAAACGCTTCAGCGGATGCTGAAGCGTTTTTATTCTTTTACCGTTTTGTATTGATTTCTGAACACTTGCAGCGACTTTGTTTCGTTCAGCTTTACAAGTTCGTCCTCGGTCACTGTGCCGTTCCCTTTTTTAATAATGTAGACCTCAAGTGTTTTTTTGCCCCAATTGTTATAGACGTCCTTGACGGTGTCAAAGTAGAGGTCAAGGCGGCTGCCTTTAATTTTTGAGCCGGTATCGGCGACAACCCCGTAACCGTAATTCGGTATAAACAGAATCGTCCCGATCGGGAAAACAGACGGATCGGCCGCAACAGTTGAATATAAATCGCGTTTGACCTTCACACCTGAATATGTAATTCCGTACTGCGGATGACCCGGAGATTTTCCGGTAGATTCCGCTCCGGCGGTATAACCGGTGGCCGTCACTTTTTGTGACGGATAGCGTTCCCAGTCAAAAGCTTCTTCCAGCGGCTTTACCCTGCCTGATGCCTTCTTTTCCGGCTGATTCTGTAAGGATTGAAACGGAGTGCCGATGTTTTTCAAAACGGCGCCGCGATGTTCCGTCATCCAATTTGTCAGATCCTTTGCTTCAACACCGGTTATAGAAAAGTATGTCGCATGGCATGCGCCCAAAAAGAGCACGATCATGAATACGCGTCTGATTATCGTCAATCTGAAATCACTCTCCTCCGAGTCATTGTTCCCAACTCGGTGAGGTGCTATACAAAAGCGCCGCGACACAAAAAAAGCTTTCTTGAATAAGAAAGCGGTTTAAAACATTTGATATCCTCTTTTTCTGAGCGCCTTTATGGCAATGCCTGACATGATGGCTCCCGCCAGTCCGCCCGCCAAAATCACGACATCCGCAACCGCTAATGACATGATGCGCTGAAACAGGCTTTGAAAGGATTCCCCCGGCGCCTGCACGTAACTGATCATCTTTTTATTGCTGATAATGAAAAGGCATACAATCGGATAGACAACAGCCATAATCCACGACATTCTAAGCAGCATGTTCAACAGAAAGCCTATGCCGAAAAACAGTACAAAAAATAGTACGATTGAGATCAGGACAACCGGCAAACTAATCACAAACATCCACCCCCTACAGCACTTTCAGTGTACCTCGGGGGCGGTAAAAAAGTCAACGTCTGGAAAAATCAGCGTCTCTCTTTGCCGCTTCCCTGGCAGGAGGGACATGTTTCGGAGCCGCCAAGAAGCAATTGAAAATACCCTTTACCTGAGCAGAACGGACACGACGCCGTGCTTTTTGCTGTCGTTTTCATGCGGATCACCCTTTTTTCTTAATTTTCTGATAATATATCATATTTACTTGTCAAGCAACAAGTCAGAATATGTAACATAACAACTCATGTAAGCGGAAACATTCATTTTTTTCTTTTACATGCTTTTTATAGCGCTCTTTTTTAAAAGAAGAGAAAACCCGCGGCTGCGGGTTTTCAGAAGAATTTAAACTTCCCTTTTTTCAGCGTCAGACCCAGCCCGCCGATCATAAAGAGCGAGCGGTTATCAATGACCTTTTTCATAAAGGACGCCGGCGTGCCTTTGAGCTTCCTGCCGTATACGACTCCGACGGCGTTATGCTCACCGAGGGAGGCGACCGTTCCTTTAATGTCAGGCTTGAACTCTTCAAGCTGGCCTCCTTTTATCAAACCGCCCAGATTTTTGGCGACCGTTTCTCCTTGCTGCATCGCGATCTGAGCAGTCGGCGGGTACGGCCGTTCCGTCTCTTCATTGATAAAGAGCGAGCTGTCGCCGAGGATAAAAACGTCATCATGTCCCGGCGCCCGAAGATCAGGGTTGACTTTGACACGGCCGCGCATATTTTCAAAACCCGCTTCCTCCACGATCGGATGTCCGCGCACACCCGCGGCCCAGACAACGGTCTGCGATTTGATTTCTTCCGGCTCTTCATCTTTCTTGCCGACTGTGACACCGTCTGCGCGGCATTCTTGAACCGCGGTGCCGATTTTAAATTCAACGCCTTTGCTCTCAAGGTATTGAACGGCGTAATCGACAAGCTCCGGATCAAATCCCGGCAAAACCGTCGGGGCGGCCTCGACACAGACGATCCGGACGAGACTTTCATCTATATCATAATATCTGCATAACTCCGGCTTGCGGTTCGCAAGTTCACCGAGAAATTCAATTCCTGTAAAGCCCGCTCCGCCGACAACGATGGTTAAGCGGTCAGGGCGTTTTTCGGCCTCCGTATTGTATGTCGCAAATTGGAGCTCAATATGGTCTTTCAGCTGGCGCGACGTATTAATATTCGCGATCGGAAAAGCGAATTCTTTTAAACCTTTAATCCCGAATGTTTCAGGGACGGCGCCAAGCCCGATGACGAGATAATCATAAGGGATGTCCCCTTGTGAAAGCGTCACCTTTTTATTTTGCACATCTATCGCTTTTACGGTATCCTGCACAAATTTAACCCGTGATTCATTGATTACATCTTTTATTTGATATCTGCAGCGGTCATGATGCAGCGTTCCTGCGCTCGCTTCATGCATCCATGTCGTTTCATAATGATAATTGTGTTTATTGACCAAAGTAATGTCGGCGTCATTTGCCCCGATATGCTTCGGAAGCCTTGTTACTGTCATTAATCCACCATAACCTGCACCTAAAACCACGATTTTGGGTTTATTCAATGCCATCACATCCACCTTCTTTTTTTTGCTGTTAGACGCATAATCAAATCAACATTTGTATTAGCTTCAGCTTATTGGCGGGATTTTATGAAATGAAATATAAAATTTTTTAGAAAACCGCACATGTCTGCATATCACCATACTATCCGGAAGAATCGGAAAACATTCAGGAAAAAAACAGATTGGAATTTGTCCCCATCTTAGCGGCGGCCGCAATTTTTTTCAAGAATGAAGCGGCCGGGCGGTTTTCGGCACTCGTCATCCTTTCAAATTGTATGTTATAATTAATAACAATTTTCAATTAGGAGGCAATTTGGTATGCAAGAGGATTCAAAGGTTTATGATATTACGGTCATCGGCGGCGGCCCGGTCGGCCTGTTTACCGCTTTTTACGGGGGAATGAGACAGGCGAGCGTCAAAATCATCGAGAGCCTGCCTCAGCTTGGCGGTCAGCTCAGCGCGCTGTACCCTGAAAAATATATTTATGATGTAGCCGGATTCCCGAAAATCCGCGCCCAGGAACTTGTGAACAACTTAAAAGAGCAAATGGCAAAGTTCGATCAGACCATCTGCTTAGAGCAGGCCGTTGAATCTGTTGAAAAACAGGCGGACGGTGTGTTTAAGCTTGTCACGAATTCAGAAACGCATTATTCAAAAACGGTCATTATCACCGCGGGAAACGGCGCATTTAAGCCGAGAAAGCTTGAGCTGGAATCAGCGGAACAATATGAAGGCAAAAACCTGCACTACTTCATTGACGACCTCAATCAATTCGCAGGCAGACGCGTTGCCGTTCTGGGCGGCGGCGATTCCGCTGTTGACTGGGCGCTCATGCTTGAGCCGATTGCCAAAGAAGTCAGCATCATCCACCGCCGTGATAAATTCCGCGCGCATGAGCACAGTGTCGAAAACCTGCATAATTCTAAAGTCAACGTGCTGACACCGTTTGTTCCCGCTGAACTTGTCGGTGAAGACCGGATCGAACAGCTCGTTCTTGAAGAAGTGAAAGGCGACCGTAAAGAAATCATTGAAATTGATGACCTGATCGTAAACTACGGCTTTGTTTCTTCTCTCGGCCCGATTAAAAACTGGGGCCTTGACATCGAGAAAAATTCCATCGTCGTCAAAAGCACGATGGAAACGAATATTGAAGGCTTCTTTGCCGCCGGAGATATCTGCACATATGAAGGCAAAGTCAAGCTGATCGCCAGCGGTTTCGGCGAAGCTCCGACAGCCGTGAACAACGCGAAGGCTTACATGGACCCGAAAGCGCGCGTCCAGCCACTGCATTCTACAAGCATGTTTGAAAAATAATATAAAAAAGAGTCTGTGTCATACCGGCACAGACTCTTTTTTATTTAAACATCCAAATATAATTCATGACGGTTCCGACAACGAGCGCAATGACAAGCGCCGACACGACCCAAATCGTGCCTAAAATAATCCGGTCCTGAATTTTCTGGGCTTTCGGACTGTGCCCGGGCTGTTTTTGTTCCATACCGGCCCCTCCCTTCTTCTGCAAATCTATCTATCGTAACAAATGTCTTACAACAACCAATACTACTATGATAACCAAACTGCAAATGGATGACAAGCTGACCGCATATGAGGCAGCATGAAATCATTTGACATTCCTGACAAAACAAAGTACATTATAAAAAGACGAACATTTTAATTTTATTTAATTATATTATTCGCTTTTAGGGGTGTTATATATGGAAAATGTATTTGATTACGAAGATATTCAGCTGATTCCTGCAAAATGCATTGTTGAAAGCCGATCTGAATGTGATACATCAGTTACGTTGGGCGGACACACGTTTAAACTTCCGGTCGTACCGGCCAACATGCAGACGATTATAGATGAAAACATCGCGGCCTGGCTCGCGGAAAACGGGTATTTTTATATCATGCACCGCTTCGAGCCGGAAAAACGTCTGGCTTTTGTCCGGGATATGAAAGCGCGCGGACTGATTTCTTCCATCAGTGTCGGCGTGAAGGAAAATGACTATGAATTCATCCGGGAGCTGAAAGAACAGGAGCTGGTGCCGGATTATATTACCATTGATATCGCGCACGGCCATTCCAATGCCGTGATCAGCATGATTGAATTTATTAAAGAACAAGTCCCGGAAAGCTTTGTCATTGCAGGGAATGTCGGGACGCCTGAAGCCGTAAGAGAGCTGGAACGCGCGGGCGCTGACGCGACAAAAGTGGGAATCGGCCCCGGGAAAGTCTGCATCACAAAAATTAAAACCGGCTTCGGAACCGGCGGGTGGCAATTAGCCGCGCTTCGCTGGTGCGCAAAAGCGGCGAGCAAACCGATCATTGCTGACGGCGGCATCCGCACGCACGGCGATATCGCGAAGTCCATCCGATTCGGCGCGTCTATGGTCATGATCGGATCATTATTCGCCGGCCACGAAGAATCACCGGGACAAACGATTGAAATCGACGGAAAGCTGTACAAAGAATATTTCGGCTCCGCTTCTGAATTTCAAAAAGGCGAAAAGAAAAACGTCGAGGGCAAAAAAATGCATGTCGAACATAAAGGGTCTTTGCGGGACACGCTGGTTGAAATGGAGCAGGATCTGCAATCTTCCATCTCTTACGCCGGCGGCAATACACTCGAAGCCATCCGTAATGTCGACTATGTAATCGTAAAAAACTCTATTTTCAACGGCGACAGATTTTAACACGCAGCAGAGCCGCTCGAAGATAAAAAAAATGACATTCATATTGAATGTCATTTTTTTATTAAATACCGAAATAAAGAGCGGCACTGGCTAACAGATTAATCACAAAAATAAACAAAAAGATGTAACGAATGAATTTATTTTGCACCGGAGCAAATATAAAGAGATATAGTCCTGCCACCCCAAAAGTAAGAACAGGAAACAGCCACTCAAAGGATAAAGAAATGATATAACCGATAATCATAACAATCGGCACACCGATTAATGATAATTTACTTCTCATATGATTTCTGCCCCTTTTACTTAAAAATTGGTGTGATGTAAGCTTCAATAACGGCAGCGGCGATCAGCAGACAAATAATAAGCAGCACCAATATTCCAATATGCCTGAACATTGAAACCATTATCTTTTTTTCCTTAGAAAAACACAGCCTGATGACCAATTCAACGCCCTTAAAACCAATGGCGCCACTTAATAATAACGCAGGAACTTCAAATATACCATGAGGAATTAGCAGTAAAAAAATCTGATAAAAAGGAACCCCGCTATGCAGATTTTCTATAATAGAGCCGCTTAAAATAAACCCGTTGGTGAATAAATAAAAGATTGAGGTCAACCCAAAGGTAAAAAAACCCGCGGCTAAAAACAGACAAGCGATTGCATTGTTTTTCAGCAGTTCAACCGCGCCTGACGAGCCGTTGTAAGACGCTGATGAAACAAAGTGATCGGAAAAAAACGCAGCGATCACACCGCCTGAAAAAAACAGCACTGACGCGGTTAACGGAATGGCGGACGTTCTGATTGCCGGCAACATGCGGTTCATCATGTATAGATACGCTCAGCCAATTCTTCAATCTCTTCTAATGAATGCTCGGATGACTGATACTCCGCCGCAAAAACGCCTTCATGTATAATACCGATCGTATCGCACAGCGAATGCGCCAGCTCCAGCAGGTGAGTCGATAACAGGACTGTATTTCCCTGCTTGACGTACTCCTTTAATAACGTCCGTATCGTTTTACCGCTGATTAAATCAATGCCCGTCAGCGGCTCGTCAAGAATTAATATCTTTGGCTGATGAATGAGCGCTGCCGCAATTGATAATTTTTGTTTCATTCCATGTGAATAAGTTTTAATCAGCTGATTTCCGTCTTGAGAAAGCTTCAGCGTCTCCAACATATTCTTTATATAATCATTTGTCCGCTGAGACGGAACTTGAAACATTTCCGCTGTAAAACGCAAGTATTCGACTCCCGTTAAGTAATCATATAAAAAAGCATGGTCGGGCACAAAACCGATATCAGCCGATATTTGCCCCCCCTCTTCTGAATCCAGTTCCTTGCCGTCAATCATGACGCGGCCTGAAGTCGGTTTAAGCAGGCCCGAAATGATTTTCAAAGTCGTTGTTTTCCCGACTCCATTAGTCCCCAGCAAAGCATAGATTGAGCCTTTTTTCACCTCAAACGAAATATCTTTCAATACCTGTTTTTCACTATAGTTTTTTTGTATATTCACTAATTTAATCATTGTTCGCAAACCTTTCCGCCATATTGATTCTGCGAAGAAACAGAAACATGACTCCATAGTTTAATAGTGTGAACAGGACAAAAATACCTGATGCAGAATGAATAAGCATCGTTTCAAGTTCCGGCTTTTTATAGATAAAATAGGACGTGATCGCAGCGATTTGAAGCGACACAATGAAAATGAAAGAACTGTATAAGTTGTTATACGTCTTTGCTTTCCCCGCTTCTCCAATTTCGTACAGATGCTCCCAGTTTTTCTTAGGATACAGGGCGGTGCTTGAAATCTGGACAAGACTGTATAAAAAACCCGAACATAAAAACACAATAAACAAGTAAATCGTCAGCGCCGCGGAAGACGGAAAAAACACCGTAATCAAAATGGTGATGATGAACGAATAGATAAGAGCGGCGAGATTATAAATACATACTTTCGGAAACACCAGCTGCCACGCATGTTTGATATTCCGGTGAAACAGATGCTGATTTTTTATTTCCCCGTCAACTGATAATACTGTTTTGAGCGCATCTCCGACGAGCTGATACGAAAAGTTCGCAATAATAACCGCCGCAGACACGATGGCGGCTGCCGAATACCCGATAAAGTGATGCGATAGAAGCGGAATACAAAAACCTAAAAACAGCATGAACAAATACAGCATACTGCCGAAGTTCCTGATAAAAAACCCGTCAATTCTCGATAAAAACAGCAGATCCTTTTGAAAAACGGCATGAAATATTTTGTTATTTCTATATAATTTCAGCTTTGGCGCAAAATCAGCGTTTGTCAAAAACATATAAGGAATAAGGTCCATTTTCTTCAGCGTGGCCGACCACAGTTTAAACATCCCCGCCGTTAAAAGGACGGCGGCCGCAAACACCGCAGCGAAAACGAGTACGGAATGTGAGCGGAATGCTAACCATACATACGGCGTATTCATGAGGATGTTCCGGAAAGCCGGTGACTCCGTAAAGCTTGAAATATCCTTTGCGGTATACTCCCCAAACACGAGAAGATAAACGGCATACCCGACTGCAAGCGGAACCAGCAGGCTGACGCTGAATAAAATGCCTTTCAGGATTTTCAAGTAAAACAATTTGCTCCATATATTTGTAAGAAGATAAACAACATAAGAAAACAGCATAGATAAAAATAAATTGAGAAGAAAATAAACGAAGCCCAAGAAAAATACGATGATCGCCGCAGACCCGGTCATGCCTGCGCTTGATAAAAACAAAAAGACCGGAAAAACAAAAAGATACCATACGAAAATGGTTTTTTTGATCGCCTGGCCGGCAAAAACAGAAAACAGCTGTAAAAAACGCACCTTTTTTAATTGATGAATGACCTTGCGCGTATCCAGCAGAAAGGCATTGTGATGTTCTTTAAAGAAG
The DNA here is from genome assembly GCF_021729365.1 of Bacillus sp. R45. Taxonomy (NCBI): domain Bacteria; kingdom Bacillati; phylum Bacillota; class Bacilli; order Caryophanales; family Bacillaceae; genus Bacillus; species Bacillus sp. R45. The sequence goes on from NZ_CP091421.1 coordinate 3,073,554, forward strand.
CCGGCAGCCCAAAAAAGCTGCTCAAGTGAAACGGCGATTAAAACAAATTGCCCCCATGCGCTGAGGGGCAGCTGAATCAGTTTTGTCCCGAATACAACACCGCATCCCAGGAAAACGAGATATAAACATAACAGAGAAATAATAATGGCAGACAGCAGTTTGCTGTTGAGTTGAGGAATGCCCCAATCTTCCTTTCTTTTTCGAAACGATGACAGGGTATTATATTTGATAAGAGCCGCAATTTGTTTGACTATCATACTTTCAATCCTTACATATGTATTTGGGAGAGAGGCTCTTTTTGCAGCTTGTACAAAAAGAGCAATTATTTATTGGTCGATTTTACCAAGCAGCTGCGTATTTTTTGCCGTATTTCTTAATCATTGTTTTTGCTGTTGCAACGATTGCATAAGAAATCGCGCCTGCGCCTGTAACGATACCGATGAGAGAAATGATAGAAGCAATTGTTGATGCCGCATCAATAATATCAATTGCTTTTTTAGCTGCTGCTGTAGAGATGCCCAGAGTCGAAGCTAATTCAGCATTGGCTGAGAATGCATGAGCCGCCGCCACGTTTAATTCAGTTCCCGTTAATAATAGTGCATAAACCAATGTTGCTGCAGCAAGAGCCGCGCCAAACAAAATGAAAGACTTTTTATTAGATTTTACTAAGTTCATCATAACATCTCCCTGCTCTGTTTTTTTAATTTATAATAAAATTCAGCTTAATTGACTCTCTCCCGAGCTAAATTTTATCCGCCATAAAATAATTAAAGAAAATAGTAAAGAGTTTTAATAAAACAAAACATCCAGTCAAAATGATTCTCTTGCCTTTACTGAGATCGGTCAGTTTTCCTGCGGCAGCATAAAGAGCCGCAATTGATATGAGCAGAAATGGATCCAGCAGCTGCAGACTCAAGCTGGTGCCGCCGGCAGAATATATAAGCGAGGAATCAGCCGTTAAGTAGTTAACAACTGAAAGAATCAACATTTTAAATGCCGAGATTAAAGAAGTCAGTGTATATAGAAGCAAATATATTTTTTTCGGTTTTTTTGTACCGAGAATAAAAGCGGCAACGAATAATAGAAATCCGCCTATCAGAATTTCCACAAAAGTTGTGAAGATCATAAACCCTTGCAGAAACATGACAATCGTACGAACACTTTTCTCCCCGATATCGTAGGTACTTTCTCCGACGGAAGAATAATACGACTGCAGAACTTTATCGGAAATACTGAATTGGAAGAGTAATGAACAGATCAAAATGATGAAAAAAGAACTTAAAAATATTTTTTTATTGCTCAATTGACCTATCATATTATCATCCTTTTCTTACAAAATAAATTAACTATTCTATACTTTTACAATTTAGTTTATTCCTATCAAAAAATCAATATCCTTTCGAAAAATATGACTTTAGAACGTGTTGACTAAGAGCACATCTTTCATATTTTTTGATTCTATATACCCTTTATTTTTTTCCGAATTTGCAAATAGTATGATTTGAACCGTTGATTTGAGGATTTTTGTGAAGGCCGTCACTCCTAAACCTATTGAAAATCTGCCCATTTCCTTTTGTGACATATGTCTGAATTCATCACATTTTTTTTATTGACTTAAAACATGGTTTAAGTCGTATCATCACCCAGTGACAAGGAAAAAATACTGTTGGAGGTCTTTCGAAGACATGTTGTTCAATTCGTGAAGCAGCAGCAAAGTGTAATATGACAGAATCAACGTTACGTTATTATGAAAAAAAGGGACTGCTGCCGCTGATTGAACGTGATGAAGCCAGCCGGCGGTTATTTTCAGAAGATCAAATGCCGCTCCTTGAAATCGTGATTTGTTTAAAAAATACCCGCATGACCATCAAAGGCTTTAAGCAATATATTGATTGGGTAATTGAAGGAGAGAGTCCTATTAAACTCCGGCTTGACATGATGAGGAGACACAAGCGGTCAGTACTGGATGAAATGTCGTCAATGACAAAGGCTTATATCAAAAGCTCTGTTCAAGAGACGTAAGTTTGTTGAAGTAAAAACAATCGGAAAAGAGGAGTTAATATGAAACTGACGGGAAATACAATACTGATTACAGGCGGAAATGCCGGAATAGGATTGGCTTTCGCAGAACGGTTTTTAAAAGCGGGAAATAAAGTCATCGTGACCGGACGGCGTGAGCACGCTCTTCAAAAAGCAAAGGAAACATTCCCGGATCTTATTACCTATGTCAGTGATTTGAGCATTCCATCTGAACGTGTATCACTGTTTGATTGGGTGAAAGAAAATTATCCGGAAGTGAATGTGTTAGTAAACAACGCGGGGATTCAACATCGTTTTCATGTGCTGAAAGCGGACGCGAAGGACAATTGGGACTATTTTAATAAAGAAATCACAACGAACATTGAAGCTCCCTTCCACCTGTCTATGCTGTTCGCTCCGTTTTTTGCCGGAAAAGAAGATGCGGCTGTCATTAACGTCTCTTCGGGATTGGCTTTTACACCGCTTGCTATTGCACCGATCTATTCAGCAACGAAAGCGGCGCTGCACTCATTTACAATGAGTCTGAGACATCAGCTTTCTGATTCATCTGTAGAAGTGATTGAAGTTGCGCCTCCGGCGGTAAATACAGATTTAGGCGGAGCAGGGCTGCATACTCAAGGAGAACCGCTGGATGAATTCGCTGATGGGATTTTTAAAGGACTGAAAGAGGGCAAACTAGAAATCGGATACGGTTCTTCAGCGGAACGGCTGCGCATGTCCCGGGATAAAGCCGATGAACATACGGCAAATATGTACAATGCGATGAAACATACAATTGAATAACCTCTTTGAAAAAGCAAAACCCGCTTCTGTTGAGCGGGTTTTGCTTTTATTAAACAGATAAACGCCTTTTTTAACAATGGTGCAAGCGCCATCGAAAAGAAAGACGTCCTATTGTTTCATCCTGAGAATGGCGGGCTGACCCTTAGCACTCTTCCGGCGTACCGGCGTTTTTGGCCGTGCGGAAAGAAGATCCGCAGCCGCAGGAAGCGATGGCATTCGGGTTGTCAATAGTGAAACCGCCGCCCATCATGGACTGTTTGAAGTCAATGATCGTGCCGGTCATAATATCAAGGCTTTCGCTGTCAACCAAAACGGTGATTCCGTGCTGTTCAAACATGCTGTCTTTTTCGCCTTTTTCGTGCTCAAATCCCATTCCGTAAGACAGGCCGCTGCAGCCGCCGCCTTTTACGCCCACACGGAGAAACGCGTTTTCTTCTTCATGCTCTTTCATCATATCTTTTATATGCAAAGCCGCTGCTTCAGTAATAGTTACTGGAACACTCATAGGTAGACCTCCTTTTTTAAAAACGGATGCTGATATCTATTATAAACCTTGAGGAGCGTATTTCTCAAACGAGCTGTTTACAAATAATAGACGCCGCTGCATACGGTTTCGGCGGGTCCCGTCATCAGCACGTGCCCGTTGTCCTGCCAATTAATCACAAGATCGCCCCCCGCTAAATGAACGGTGATATCCCGGTTTCGTTCGGAAACACCGTTCAATACGGATGCAACAGCAGCCGCACAGGCGCCCGTTCCGCAAGCCTGTGTAATGCCGGAGCCGCGTTCCCATACGCGGAAATGAAGTTCATCGGCGCTGACGGTTTCCACAAATTCGACATTGACGCCTTCCGGAAATCTCGGGTCTTTTTCAATGACGGGACCGAGCGTTGTAAGAGGCGCTTGATTAATATCCGCAACCGGAAAAACAATATGGGGGTTTCCCATTGATACGGCTGTTCCGGAAAGCTCCGTTTCTCCAAAAACAAAGGTTTCATCGATCGTCCGTTCATCTTCATTGCCGTGCATCGGCAGCTCTTTTTTGGTGAGGCGCGGTTCGCCCATATCGACGGCGACTTCACGCACAATCCCGTTTTCTTCCGTAATATCTGCTTTCACAAGGCCTGAAAGCGTCTCAATGAAAAAGGACGTTTCTTCTGTCAGCTTATGTTCGTATGCATACTTTGCCACACAGCGAAGGCCGTTGCCGCAATTTTTCCCTTCTGAGCCGTCATTATTAAAAATCCGCATTTTGACCGGCGCTTTTTCTGACGGACAGATGAGGATCATTCCGTCAGAGCCGATGCCCGTGTGAATGCTGGACACTTTAACGGCAATCTCAGCCAGCCGTTCTTCCGGCAGCTGTTCTTCAAATTGATTTACATATATATAACTGTTTCCAAGACCGTGCATCTTGGTAAAACGGAATGAATTCATATCGGCCTCCAACTTTTTTTCTTTTACTTAGTATAAAAGCTCTTCCCCTCGGACACAATACAAATATCCCCCGTTTTTCATACATAAAAGCTCCCTGCATATGCAGGGAGCTTTTATCGTTCACTAAATAAACATGCCGGCAATCGCCGCGCTGAGAAGGTTTGCGAGTGTTCCCGCAATAACCGCTCTTAATCCGAGGCGCGCAATGTCCGAACGGCGGCTTGGGGCCAAACCGCCCAGTGTGCCGAGCATAATCGCAATCGAAGAGAAGTTGGCAAATCCGCACAGCGCAAAGCTGATAATCGTAGACGTTTTTTTAGAAAAGTCCGCAATATGCGGACCGAAGTTTGAATAAGCGACAAACTCATTTAGCACAAGTTTCTGTCCGATATAGCTTCCCGCTCCGAGCGCCTCATGCCAAGGAACGCCGATTACAAATGCGATCGGTGAAAACACGTAACCGAGAATGGATTCTAATGTAATATGTTTGAAACCGAACCAGCCGCCGATTCCGCCGAGAATTCCGTTCACTACGGCGATGAGCGCGACAAACGCAAGAAGCATGGCGCCGACATTCAGAGCAATCTGAAGGCCTGTGGACGCGCCTTTTGCCGCTGCATCAATCACATTAGCGGCGCCTTCGCCTTCTTCGTCCATATTAAAATCGCCTTTTATCGTCTGCGTTTTTTCTGTTTCAGGTATTAACATTTTTCCGAACACGAGACCGGCGGGAGCCGCCATAAAGCTGGCCGCCAGCAGGTATTCAATCGGAATGCCTAACAGGGCGTAACCGAAAAGCGTCGAACCCGCTACAGCCGAAAGGCCGCTCGTCATAATCGTAAACAGCTCGGAACGGGTCAATCCCGCAATCAGCGGTTTAATGGCAAGCGGTGATTCAGACTGTCCGACAAAAATATTCGCAGCCGCCGCAAGCGATTCCGTTCTGCTTGTCCCAAGAAGTTTTGACAGTCCGCCTCCGATGACACGAAAGATGAGCTGCATGATTTTCAAGTGATACAAAACGGCAATCAGCGCTGAGAAAAAGATAATGACCGGCAGAACGCTCAGCGCGAAAGCCGGGCTGCTGCCCACTTTTAACAGCGGGCCAAAAATAAAGCTGATGCCTTCGTTCGCATAATCAATGAGAAGCTGCACACGGCTTGAGAACCATAAAAATACGGCCCGGCCGGCGTCCCACTTTAATACGATGAATCCGAAGGCCATTTGTAAACATAAACCGACAATGACGGTTCGCAGGTTAATTTTGCTTTTCTTCTCTGATAACAAAAAAGCAATGGCTAATATAGCAACTGCCCCGAGCAGCCCCCAAACGATATTCAATGAATCCACCTCTAAAATTTTATTTAAAAAAAGTCTTTATTAAGATAACAATATTTATTTTTGCTGTCTACAAATTTTTTATTTTGCCAAAACCCGGGCGCAATAAAAAAGAGACCCCGTTCGGAGCCTCTGATTAAAACATCGGATTTTCTTCTATGAATGTATATATGTTGTCAACCAACTCAGCAGGCGTGCCCCCCGTGACCACTTCGCCGTTAACCAGGGCGAACAGGGACTCCATGCATTTTCCGCAGTAGCTTAAACAGCCGTACTCAAGCACGTCTAAGTTCGGATCCTTCTCTAAGATCTCAAGTGCTTCCTGGGAACCGCGCGCTAAATTGCTGACACAGAATTCAATCATCGGATTCATGCGGTTTCACCTCACATATGTACCTTATCCTAACGGAATTTCCTCTATTCGTCAAAGATCCGGTTTCACGCTCAATGTTATCGTAACATATTAATTCGGGTTAAAGGTTTTACTATTGCGTGTTTTCTGGTCAATTTGTAGGTTATTTTAAAACTATTATTGTGGTTTTAGATCAAATTCGATATAATTCTAGATGTTATTTTACATAGTTCGTTATTTTGTAACAATATTGACTACCATATTTTTCGGGCAAAAGGGGAATCATTATGAAAAAATTGGTCTTGATCGGCGGGGGTTACGGAAACATGCGGGTGCTGCACCGCTTACTGCCGAACCAGCTTCCGTCAGATGTATCCATCACGCTGATTGACAGAAACCCGTATCACTGCTTAAAAACAGAATATTATGCGCTCGCAGCCGGCACGATTTCTGATCATCATATCAGGGTGTCTTTTCCTGAGCATCCGAATCTGGATGTTCAGTACGGTGAGGTGGCTTCCGTCGACACGAAAAACAAACAGGTTCTGTTTCATGACCGCGAACCGATTTCTTACGATGACGCGGTGATCGGACTGGGCTGTGAAGATAAGTATCATAACGTGCCCGGCGCGCCGGAACATACTTACAGCATTCAGACCATTGATCAGTCACGCGAAGCCTATCAAAAGCTGAACAACCTCGGCGCCAATGCATCTGTCGCTATCGTCGGAGCGGGATTAAGCGGCGTGGAGCTTGCCAGTGAATTAAGAGAGAGCCGTGACGATCTGAAGATTATGTTATTTGACCGGGGCGACCTGATTTTATCAAGCTTTCCGAAAAGACTCAGCAAGTACGTTCAGAAATGGTTTGAAGAACACGGCGTCACCATTATCAATAATGCGAATATTACAAAAGTGGAAGACGGCATCGTTTATAATCATGATGAAGGAATACCGGCCGATGCCATCGTGTGGACGGCGGGAATTCAGCCGAATAAAGCCGTCAGAGAACTGGATGCTGAAAAAGACCCGCAAGGCCGCATCGTTTTAACACCGCATCACAACCTTCCGGGCGATGAGCATGTTTACGTCGTCGGTGATTGCGCGAGCCTGCCGCATGCGCCGAGCGCCCAGCTGGCTGAAGCGCAGGCGGAACAAATTGTGCAGATCCTCCTGAAACGCTGGAACAATGAAGAGCTGCCGGAAACAATGCCGCAATTTAAGCTGAAAGGCGTCCTCGGTTCACTCGGAAAAAAAGCGGGCTTCGGTCTTGTCAACGACCGTCCGCTCATCGGGCGTGTGCCCCGTTTATTAAAATCAGGCCTTTTATGGATGTACAAGCATCATAACGGCTGATAAGAAAAAGCCGCTGATTGCGATCAGCGGCCATTTTTAAGAGCCCGCCACATAGCCGCGCTTTTCCATTTCTTCATATATATCTTTTAAATGCGGATTCCCTTCCCCCACAATGACATCCTCCACCAACACGAGCGGATAGAAAAATTCATCGTTCTTGATGCGCTCCGCAAGCTCTTCTGTCTCCTTTTGCTGAGGCGGTGCGTCAATATCAATATACCGCATGTTAAAAGGCTGCTCCGGGTATTTCCGTTTCAGCGCCGCCTCCAGCCATTCAAACGTATCTTTGGCGCTCGGCATATTCACGCAGCTTGCGCAAAGCGTTTCAGCGCCGTAAACACTGAGCGTAACCGGCTTTGTCATGTATATCATCCCCTTTACACCAGTATACAAAGGACGGGGCAGCTTTTGTATAAAAAACGGTTTTTATGTTCAAGTTTAAATATGCTATAATGGAGAAAGCAGCTTTGCAAACCAAACATTAGATTTTTACCGTTACTGTGAATATAATGGTTTTATGTATATGAAAGGAGCGAATCTCATGACTGAGGTTGAAATGAAAGAGCAAGTACAGGAAGTATTGGATAAATTACGTCCGTTTCTGCTTCGTGACGGCGGTGACTGTGAGCTTGTTGATGTAGACGAAGGCATTGTAAAGCTTCGCCTCCTTGGCGCATGCGGCAGCTGCCCAAGTTCAACGATTACGCTGAAAGCCGGAATTGAACGCGCCCTTCTTGAAGAAGTACCGGGTGTCGTTGAAGTAGAACAAGTATTTTAATCATAAAACCAGGCTGCATGACAGCCTGGTTTTTTTATTTTTACAAATAGTCATCAAACCATGAACAAATATAACGGATGCGTTTCATCCGCTGTTCGGGATGGCCGCTTCTCGACAGCTCATGCGTAGCTTTCGGAAATCGGATGAACGACGTCGTTTTGTTCAGTTTCTTCAACGCGGTAAAGAGCTGCTCCGCCTGCTCTATCGGACATCGGTCATCTCGCTCACCGTGCAGGATCAAAAGCGGCGTCGAAACGCGGGATGCATATTTTACAGGAGAACGATCCCAAAGCTTATCCGCTTCCTCAAACAAATCATGTCCGAGCTGCCAGTCGGTAAAAAAGAAGCCGATATCGCTGACACCGTGGAAGCTGAACCAATTTGAAATAGAACGCTGCGTGACGGCAGCTTTAAAACGGCCTGTCTGTCCGACAATCCAATTCGTCATAAACCCTCCGTAGCTTCCGCCCGTCACACCGAGACGGCCGCTGTCTATAAACGGATACGCCTGAACGGCTTCATCCACCGCCTGCATGACATCACGGTAATCTCCGCCTCCGTAATCACCCCTGACACGATTGACAAAATCCTGTCCGTAGCCGTGGCTTCCTCTCGGGTTGACATTCACGACAGCATATCCTTGTGCGGCCAGCACTTGGAATTCGTGAAAATACGTATGGCCGTACATCATGTGAGGCCCGCCGTGTATGTATAGAATGAGGGGATATGTTTGATCCTCTTCAAAAACGGAAGGCTTTAAAAACCAGCCGTTTACCGTCAGCCCGTCCTTTGTTTCATATTGCAGCTTTTCCGGCACGGATATGATACGCTCCTCTATAAACCGATCATTGTAAAATGTCAATTGCCTCTCTTCCCCATTTTCAAGTGAAATGCTGTAAAGCTCGGAAGGCTGTGCGGGTTTGGCAATGACAGCGATACAGCTTTTCTGATCAGGATGAAAAGCAAAACCGTTCACGTACTCTTCTTCTAATCGGATCGGATATACGAGGCCGTCAATCGAGATATAATAAATACCGGTGCTTCCCTGCTCGCTCCCGAGAACGTAAAAGCCCTGCCCGTCGTTTGTCCATACCGGCCGGGGCGTCACTCCTCCTATGATTGAATCCGCAATCAGCGCATCGCTCAAATGAACATCCAGCATGTCGGTCAGGCAGGACAGCCGCTCAGTTTTCACGTCGTACAGCCACGCTTTCTCTAAAGTCGCATTGCGAAATTCATTCTCATGGCCCAGCATCGCGATATAAGAACCGTCCGGTGAAAACACGCAGGAACCGAAAGAACCGCGGTGCGGCGTAATCTGCTTCAGGCTTCCGTCCGCCAGATTCATCAGATAGACATCGCTCGGCTTTCCGGCGTCACCCGGCTCGCATAAATTGGCGGTAAACGCAAGCTGCCTGCCATCCGGTGAAAAGGCCGCGCCATAATGATCAGCTTCATGATCTGTCAGCTGCTGAATCTCCCCCGTTTCAAGATGAATCAGCACAAGCTGTGTCCGGCTTCCGTTCAGCAGGCCCTTCCCGTCACGTTTATATGTTAATGATTGAATCTCAACCGGCTCATACTCGTCATGCTTCTTTTTTTCTTTCTCATCGGCGCGCTCCGCTGATGTCAGACTGACGGACACAAGCACGGATCTGCCGTCGGGCGCCCATATCGGATCTGATACGCCCCAAGGAATATCGGCAGCCTGTTCCGCCTCTCCGCCGGCAGCGTCGATGATGTACAGCTGAGGGATGCCGTCCTCCCTGTCAGAAACAAAGGCGAGGCGCCGACCGTCAGGCGACCACCGCGGACTTGTATTTTTATCGTCCCCGAAAGTCCACGGGTTTGAGATGCCGGATTCTGTGTCATATACCATAATAGCTGAGGAATAGGAATCCCGCTTATGATTGACTGTTGTCCGGACGTAAGCGGCTCTTCTGCCGTCAGGGGCATATTGCGGGTCTGTCACGGATACGAGAGACGCAATGTCCTCCTCGGTTATGAGTTTTTTCAAATCGTTTCTCCTCCTTTTCTTTTTTATTTCGCTTCCCTAAATAAAAATCCTTCTCCAGAAAAAGAAAGCGTCCTTCTCTGATGGGAAGAACGCTTTTTTATCATTATACACTTTTCACCTGTTCTAAAGGATTCCGTTCAATTACGCTTCCTTCTGACGGGACGGTAAGCGCCGCAATCTCACAGTGAGGGAAATGCTCAGAAAGCTGTTTTCTCAGCTCTTCTCCCTTTCCTTTTTCAATCAGGACAAGAATCGTCGGTCCCGCTCCGCTCAGCGCCGTTCCGTAAGCGCCTTTCATTTCGGCCGCGTGTTCCACCTTTGAAAGCTCAGGAACAAGCATGGCGCGGTACGGCTGATGGAGGATGTCTTTTCTCATCATTTTCCCGGCGAGCGCCCAGTCATTTGACATGATCGCAGCAACGAGAAGGTTGCTGACGGCGCTTGCTTTAACTGCGCGTCGGTACGGCAGCTCTTTCGGGAGCACGTCTCTTGCGTCCCTGGTCAGAACTTCGTAAAACGGAATCACTGCCACAACATCGATATCCGCTTCGGCAACACGCACGATATGTGTTTCATCTTCTTCGTGAAGGCCGATTACAAGCCCTCCTGCAAGGGAAGCAGCGGCATTATCAGGGTGTCCCTCTTCAAGACTGGCTAAGTGCAGCTTGTCGCTTTCCGACAGCTGCAGGCCGCATAACTCATCCGCAAGCTCAATGGCGGCGACGATAGCGGCCGCGCTGCTTCCGAGACCCCGCGCAAGGGGGATGTCACTCCAAACTTTGACATGGGCGGGCGGCAGCTCTTTCTGATAGCGGTCAGCCGTCCGTTTGGCGACTTGGTAGATGAGGTTGTCCGTTCCTTGAGGGATGCCCGCGACAGTTTCGGTTTCCGCCGAGAACTGCCATTCATCGTTTCGGAAAACCGAAAGCTTCAAATATCTGCTGAGCGCCATTCCGATGGAATCAAACCCAGGTCCTAAGTTGGCGGTGCTTCCCGGAACCGTAATGGAAAACAGCATCTCCGCCTCATTCATACACGCGCCGCTCCATTTAAGTATTCCAGAATACTGTCCTCATCTGTCGGCAGCGTGATCGGTTTTATGTCAGATACGTCCACAGCCGTATTCGGATCTTTCAGGCCGTTTCCGGTCAAGACTGCGACAACCTTGCTTCCTTTTGGAATTTCACCGGATTTCACCTGTTTCAAAACGCCGGCGATGGATGCACAGGAGCCCGGCTCGGCAAATACGCCTTCTTCACGGGCAATCAGCTGATAAGCGTGAAGGATTTCTCCATCTGTGACTTCATCAATTTTTCCGGCTGATTCTTCCGCAGCGAGCACGGCTTTGTCCCAGCTGGCGGGATTCCCGATTCGGATTGCCGTCGCAACGGTTTCTGGATTTTTAATGACCTCACCGCGAACGATAGCCGCAGAACCTTCCGCCTCAAAACCGCGCATCTTCGGAAGTCCGGTGCCGTTTTTCTCATGATATTCTTTGAACCCTTTCCAGTAGGCCGTGATATTCCCGGCATTTCCTACCGGGATCGCCAGAATGTCCGGCGCTTCGCCGAGCTGTTCGCATACTTCAAAGGCCGCTGTTTTTTGCCCTTCAATCCGGTAAGGGTTTACTGAATTCACTAATGCAATCGGTGATTTTTCACAAATCGACCGGACGATGGCCAGCGCGTCGTCAAAGTTTCCGTCAATCGCGATGATTTCCGCACCGTACATGACGGCCTGCGCAAGCTTTCCGAAGGCGATTTTCCCGTCCGGGATGATGACGATGCATTTCATGCCGGCTCTCGCCGCGTATGCGGCAGCCGCAGCGGATGTGTTGCCTGTTGAGGCGCACATGATGGTATCATTGCCTTCTTCTTTCGCTTTGGCGACCGCCATGACCATGCCGCGGTCTTTAAAAGATCCCGTCGGATTAACGCCTTCTGTTTTCACATGCAGTTCAATTCCGAGCTTTTCAGAAAGCTTCGGGAGGTGAATCAGCGGCGTGTTGCCTTCATGCAATGTCAGGGCCGGCGTCCGATCCGTCACCGGCAGAAATTCTTTATATTGATGGATGAGTCCTTTCCACATTAGCTCCAACCGTTCCCTTCTACACGATATGTGCTTTTTACTTCTTGTACAACTTCTAGATCATTTAAGTTTTGCAGAATGTCACTGAAATCTTCTTCCGATGTATGATGCGTGACGATGACGATTTCCGCGAGATCGTCATGTCCTTTTATCGGCAGCTGCAGAATTTTTTCAAAGCTGACGCCGCGCTCTGAGAAGGCCGATGTGATTTTTGAAAAAGAGCCCACCTGGTCTTTGACATGAATTCTTAAAAACTGCTGGGCGTAGATATCAGACGGCTGCTTCAGATTTCTTTCAAACTGCGGGGCGACAAAGCTGTTTCCGTTTACGCCGAGACGCATGTTTTTCATGACCGCGACCAGATCGGAAACGACTGATGTCGCAGTCGGCATGCTTCCGGCTCCGGGGCCGTAAAACATCGTTTCGCCTACGGCTTCTCCGTACACGTAAACGGCATTAAACTCGTTATGCACGGCAGAGAGCGGATGATGATCCGGGAGCAGTGTCGGCTGAACGCTGACTTCGATTTTATTGTCATCACGCTGGGCGATGCCGATCAGCTTCATCGTATAGCCGAGCCGTTTGCTGAAGCTGATGTCTTCATCCGTAATCCGGGAAATTCCTTTTACCTTGACATCGTCCAGATCGACGTTCATAGAGAAGCCGAGACGGGCTAAAATCGCCATCTTGCGTGCGGCATCGAGTCCTTCTACATCGGCGGTCGGGTCCGCTTCCGCGAATCCGAGATCCTGCGCTTCCTTCAGCACTTCTTCATACGGGCTTTTTTCTTTAATCATTTTCGTTAAGATGAAGTTCGTCGTTCCGTTGACGATTCCCATCATTTTTGTGATCCGGTCAGAGGAAAGGCCTTCTTCGAGCGTGCGTAAAATCGGGATTCCGCCGGCGACACTCGCTTCGTAATACAAGTCACAGCCATTTTCCTTTGCGGCGGCTAAAAGCTCTGACCCGTATACGGCGATCAGATCTTTATTTGCGGTCACAACATGTTTTTTCGCTTTCAAGGCATCAAGAAGATATTGCTTCGTCTGTTCAACACCGCCGATGACTTCAATAATCACGTCGACCTCAGGGTCATCGATCACATCATAGACTTCTGTCGTCAGCACTTCTTTCGGCAGGTCTGCGTCTCGTTTTTTATCAATATCTTTAACCAGCACTTTTTTAATCGTCACCGGACAGCCGACCTGGTGCATAAGCTTATCCTGATGATCTTGTATAATTTTGACGACTCCGCTTCCCACGGTTCCCAGTCCTAACAGTCCAATACGAATCGCTTCCAAAGAGAAACTCCACCTTTCTTCCTTTTGTCCACTAGAAAAGGACAATTGTTAACCCTTCACAGACATTTAAGTTACAAATATTATATAAGCCCGTATTTGTTTTGACAAGCGGCTGAATATTGTTTCTACGGCCATGAAAACGCTTAACACATTGATATGACAAGATTCCTTATTTTCTAAATATTTTTACGTTATATTTTCTTACGAACTGATTCCTTTTCCGAGCCACGCCACAGGCGGGACAAAAACCTGCGCCGACCTGACATTCATCATGTCGTGACATGTCTGTAAAAACTGTTCATAGCGGGTGCAGTCTGCAAGAATGTAGTCAAGCTGCTCTTCGTAAAACTGTTTTTCAGAATCATGAGAAATGTAATAGCTCTCCACCGTCTCAAAGAAATGAAGCGGAAACAGCAGGCGGCTGTAAAACAGGCGCTTGGAAAAGGAGGATAACGGCGTAACTTGCTCATATTCCTGCAAAAACAAAAACCCTTCGTTAAGCAAGTCGTCACGATGATACAAATATGTGCTGCGCATATATTCCGCAATATCACGGGCGGCATGGTCGAATACCCAATCGCCCGGAATGCGGATCAATGATTCCTCCGACCAGGTATCCCGTTCCATCCGCTGATGGCAGATTGTCCCCGAGTCTTCTGCGCCGGGATTGTCATCCAGCTCCGTATCCACTAAATATTGAATCGCATTTTCCGCTAAGCCTGAATAATAAGGAAATGCTTCGATCATTTTCTTTTCGAACGGTTCAAGCGGAGACATATGAATTTTCTGCATCCAGAATGATTCCAGCTGATCCACCCGTTTTCCCCATAAGTCCTTCCATTGGCCGATCCTGCCCGCTTCTTTCACTTCGTACGGAAAACCCCGTCCTTTTCTGTGAAATTCGGCAAGCTCCCCTCCGACAGAGAACGACCGGTTTGCGACGGGGATCGGCGCTTTTAAGAGCGCATACGTTTTGCCTTCGTCCTCAAAGGTCAGTTCTCCTTCCTTCGTAAAGATAAACACTGAAACGTATGGGTCACTTTGTTCTTGTAAATACTGACTCATGTAGTAAAGCTCCGTCAGCTCTGATTGCGAAAACCCGGAAACGGGAATAATAAGAAAGAAGGAATTAGGCGTCTGGAAGCATTGGTATTTCTGATAAACGGAAAGCTGTCTGACGTGGATGCCGTACTTTTCTTTAATGATGCTTTTCATCATAATCACCTGCCTGAAAAATTAGAGCTATTCACATCGTAGTCATACGCCGGCGGAATTATGAATACATATTGTAATCCTTTGAATCAAGTGGAGAAACATCGTACACATCGGAAGGGTGTTGTATAAACTAGTAAAAAAAGATTGGGTGAAGCAAATGTCAGAAAAGGAACAACTGAATCAGGTGGAAGCTGTCGCCAGAGCGCGTTTAAAAGAACGGGGGGTTGAGACGGACGATATTGCCGAGCTGGTGTATTTCCTTCAGAAAAAATATCATCCTGATTTGACGATGGAAGTATGCAGGCTCAATGTGGACCGTGTCATCGCAAAACGCGAGGTGCAAAACGCCATTTTAACGGGAATAGAATTAGATGTGCTCGCCGAACAAAAAAAACTGTCTGAACCGCTTCAGACCATTCTGGCGATTGATGAAAGCCTGTATGGGGTTGACGAGGTGCTCGCCTTCTCTATCGTGAATATATACGGCTCAATCGGCTTTACGAATTACGGCTACATTGACAAAGAAAAACCCGGCATTCTCGGGCGGTTAAATGATAAATCTACGGGGGAATGCCATACGTTTCTTGATGATATCGTCGGCGCAATCGCAGCAGCGGCTTCAAGCCGGCTTGCCCACAGCGCCAGAAATACAGAATAAGGACGGCCGTCATGGCCGTCCCTTTTTTATAGATGTTCAATCCATTCGGTTAAAGAGTCAATCGCATATGTCGGCTTCCGGTCGTAATCTGCCATATGCTCACGCTTTGTCACTCCGGTATGAACCAGCAGCGTATCCATGCCCGCATTGAGGCCGGCCATAATATCCGTTGCATAGTTATCGCCGACCATGAGTGTTTCGGAAATATCCGTTCCGAGCACACGCATCGCCTGTTCCATAATAATGGATTCAGGCTTGCCGATAAAGACAGGCTCAACGCCCGTTGACACCGTCAAAACGGATGTGAGCGAACCGTTCCCTGGTAAAAGCCCTCTTTCAGTCGGAATGGCGACGTCGCCGTTTGTTGAAATGAACCGGGCGCCGTTTCTGATCGCAAGGCATCCCGTTGCCAACTTTTCATATGTAATGCCGCGGTCGATTCCCACAACGACAAAGTCCGCGTTTTCTTCTCCGAAGCTCAGCCCGTTTTCTTCAATGGCCTGGCGGATGCCTTCTTCGCCGATCACATACACCGACGCGTCTTTTTTCTGCTGGGCGATATGCTGCGCAGTCGCCATGCTCGTCGTGAAGACCTGCTCTTCAGTTGCCGGAATGTCAAAGCTCATCAGCTTGTCCGCCACCTGCTTCGGCGTCCGGGAAGAATTGTTCGTCACGAATAAATACGGAATGCCGCGCGCTTTAAGCGTTCTCACGAATTCACACGCTTCTTCGATTTTTTCCGTCCCGTTGTACATTGTGCCGTCCAAATCTATCAAATATCCTTTATAATCCTTCATACTCAACACTCCTGTGGATTTTCTCACTCGTTGTTATTTAAATGCGGAAACAGGCCCTAATTCTGTTTCCAGGTAGGTTCTTACACGGGCCGGAAAGGCTTTCAGCACGTCCCTGTTTGACGTGATCAGCGTAAACAGCTCCTGATGATCGGCTTGCTGATATTCCTGAACAAGCCGCTTTCTGGAAGAGATCAGCTGCTTGAGCTTATTCGCTTCATCCTCAGCTACCACCTTTTCATCCGTCAGAATATCCATGATGTCGTCATAACTCCCCGGATCGCGCATGATAAAGCCGTCAATCATATCATTTCCGACATCGAGAATGCATTCGATCATAAGATGGCTGATCCGCTCAAGCGCTCTTTTTTCGATTTCGCTCTGCCATGCAGGCGTGCTGTCAAACAGCGCCAGCTGGGTCTCAAAAAAACGGAGTGTTTGTTCGATATTATTTCTGTCAACAAAATACACGTGACAGCATCCCCTTCTGCATCAATTATTTTCTGATTCGTTTTAAAACAAAATACGCGCAGCCGAAATTGCAGTATTCGTAAATGTATTCGTCCAATGTGCTGATTTTCGTTTCAAAGGTTGCTTTTTGATTCTGGTCATCAAAGAAGCCTTTGAGCCGCAGCTGACTGTATCCCCAGTCTCCCACAATGTAATCATATTTATTTAATATGTCCGAATAGCGGGCTTTGAACGCTTCTTCATTAAAGCCGTTTTTAAAATCGTGTACGAGTTCAAACTCGGCATTTTGAATAAGAATCATGTCTTCACCTCTTTTATCACTCTTTACTATCATAATTCATTGACTTCTGTCCATCAATTGCAAAATGAGACGGTTCGGATGGACGGAAAAATTTTCCCCTTTTATATCCAGTGTAGCGGTTCTGACGATCCTTATTCAAGAATGACTTTTTCCCTGCACAGACGGCTCCATCACAAAAAACCCAAAACCTGCGGCGTTTTGGGTTTTTTCGGCTTATCTTATGCTTGGGCCTGGCGTTTTTTAGACGCTTCGTTCACTTGTTCATCCGCATGATAGGAAGAACGGACAAGCGGGCCTGCTTCACAGTGGCTGAAGCCTTTTTGCATCGCGATTTCTTTCAGTTCGGCAAATTCGTCCGGATGATAATATTTTTGGACTTTTAAATGTTTTTTCGACGGCTGCAGGTATTGGCCGATCGCCATGATGTCGACATTGTTCGCAAGCAGGTCGTCCATCACTTCAATAATTTCTTCCTTCGTTTCGCCGAGACCGATCATAATGCTTGATTTCGTCGGGATGTCAGGCTGCATTTCTTTCGCACGGCGCAAGAATTCCAAAGAACGGTCATATGTTGCGCGGGCCCGGACTCTCGGTGTCAGGCGGCGGACGGTTTCAATGTTGTGGTTCAGAATATCAGGACGGGTATCCATTAATGTTTTCAGGTTGTCGTAATTTCCGCCCATATCGGATGGCAGCACTTCAATTGTCGTGAACGGGCTTTTTCTGCGGATCGCCCGGACCGTTTCCGCAAAGACGCCTGCTCCGCCGTCTTTCTGATCATCACGCGCCACGGCCGTGATGACGGCGTGCTTTAAGTTCATCAGTGCAACCGAATCAGCTACGCGTTCCGGTTCCTGCAGATCCAGCTCAGTCGGCAGACCCGTTTTGACAGCGCAGAAGCGGCATGCTCTCGTACAGACGGAACCGAGAATCATGAACGTCGCCGTACGTCTGACAGCCCAGCATTCATGGATGTTCGGGCATTTTGCTTCTTCACATACGGTATGCAGATTATTTTCACGCATTAATTTTTTCAGACCCGTATAGTTTTCATTCGTGTTCAGCTTTATTTTGAGCCATTCCGGCTTTCTCAGATGCTCGTCTTTCTTTGCCATTTCCCCATCATCTCCATTATCCCTTTATTCATGTTCGTGTGCGAAAAATTTCTATTTCACGATGGATATAAAACTTGCAGATTTCTATTCAATAGTCACTTTAACATAGGAAAAATTTCTCGACAAGGGAAGAGAATTACTTACATTTTCTCGGATTGTTGCCGCAAACTAGTTGTATTAATCCTGAAAGGAGATCATGTTGTGAAAGTTCTGTTATCTGCTCTTCTCCTTTTATCAGTTTTCTGTCCGGCTGCAAGCGGGAAAGAACAATCGGCTCCTGTTTACGGTGAACGGATGCAGTTGTACCGCAAAGCCGAAGCAGTCACGCAGATTCCTTGGTATGTGCTTGCGGCGGTTGATCAATATGAAGAAAATGTCCGCTCGAACCGAAAGGATCTGCCGGAAAAAGCGGGAATCATCAGCATTTATATTCCGGATCATTTGTGGAGCGGGCCTGAAAATCCAAATCCTAAGGACGAGGCGCCCCTCAGCATTAAAGTATTTGACGGGATCGGCCTGGACGGCGACGGCGACGGAAAAGCCGAGGTCAGCAATGATGAGGATATCCTTTATACATTTGCACAGTATTTAGCGGGATTCGGAACGGATCTTGACCATATCCGCATCGGCCTCTGGAATTATTACCGCCGTGATCAGACGGTCGGCATTATCACCGAATTCATGACACTGTTTAAAACGTTCGGCCGCCTTGATCTCGGAGAGCACGCTTTTCCGCTTCCCGTGAAGACGGATTACAGCTACCGCAGCACATGGGGCGCCGCGCGGGGTTTCGGCGGGCGCCGGATTCACGAAGGAACGGATCTGTTCGCTCATTACGGACTCCCCGTCAGATCGACCTGCTACGGTATTGTTGAAATGAAGGGCTGGAACCGTTTCGGCGGCTGGAGAATCGGCATCAGGGATATCAATAACACGTATCACTACTTCGCTCACCTGAACGGCTTTGCAAAAGGTGTGCATAAAGGCCAGATCGTCAAACCCGGAGAGGTGATCGGCTCTGTCGGCAGTTCCGGATACGGACCGCCGGGCACCGCGGGAAAATTTCCGCCGCATCTTCACTACGGGATGTATAAAGATAACGGCAGATCGGAATGGTCTTTTGACCCGTATCCCCATTTAAGGGCATGGGAGCGAAAAGAAATCCGCAGGAAAAAGTAAACACACAGCCGCCAGGAAAGATTGCGGCTGTGTGTTTTTATTTATCTTTCTTCTGTTTTTCACTCGGCAGCTGGACAGAAGGCGTCACACCTGATCCGCCGCTTCCGTTATAAAACTGCGGCACCTCTCCTTGAATCGCTTTAATGGAGACCGGAATATTATTTGTGACGACTGATGTCTTACTGGCAAACGGAATAATGACCTTCACTTTAATCTCCACAAAAATACTGATATCGATCAGGGCATTGTTAATGCCGTACGGCTTTATTTTTGTTTTCACATCAGTTAACGCATCACCGATCAGGTTAAAGCGCACGGGGATTTTCGGCCCCAGATTTCCGAGAACGCTGTTACCCGTGACCTGCCCTAAAGGGATGTTAATCATAATTTCATCGGCCGTTTTCGCGCCTTTTTCCGTTTCATGCTGCTTATTGTTCGACTCCGCTTCCTTCAAATGAGCCTGAAGCTGCTTTGTCACTTTCGCCTTCATGCTGTTGACCATTTGTGTATTAAAATCCATCGTTGTGACTTTTCCGTTTTCATCCGTTTTCATATCGACCATATCTTTCACATTGTCGCTGTGAGACATGTATTCTTCAATGGATTCCGTAATGACCTCTGTCGCCACCCGTTTGGTTTCCATTTCTCCTATGTTCATCAGCACCGGTTTGATTGAGGAGTTGATCATCCAGAGGCTGATGACCGTCGATATGATAAAAAAAGCAAACGACAGAAGAAGCACATATCGAAAAGGCAAAGGCCCTCTCTTGCGAAGAGCGCTCCGGTATCTAGGCAAGAAAAATCCCCCCTTACATATCACAATGTATGCTTGTAAGAGGGGACATAGTATTTTATTTTTACTCTTAAAAAGTCCCGCTTACCTTCATTCGGGTGAGATGGAACGGCCGGCGGATATTTGACATTACGGCTGCCGCGCGAGCTTCCAGGCGAGCAGATCTCTTAAAAACTCCGGCATAAAGTATTGTTTTTCTTTTGAATCGCGGATGTAAGGGAACAGCTTGCCGAGTGTAAACATGTCGAGAACGGCAACCGAGTATATCCGCTCCGGATCCACCTCTTCTCCGTTCACTTTCACATTGAGGAGATGCGTCACACCGTCTTCAAGGATGCCGGCCTCTGCCTCCGCTCCGGCATATACCATCCTGCCCATCACTTCCCCGCGGAAGCCGAGGCCTTTAATCCGCAGCTGCTCCATTTGTTCCGAGGCGGCCTGGCTGATTGTTTCCCGGAGTTCCCTGCCTGAAAGACGAACGGCGACCGGATTGATCGGATGAGGGCAGATGCGGTGCAAGTCAAGTTTTGTGACAGGCCCCTTCTGTAAAGACCCCAAAATGACGCCTGAATTCACCATGCTGACTTCACAGCCGCACCAGCTTTTCAGCGCTTCGGCTAATAGAAGCGGGAGCGGCGATTCCTCAAACCACTTCACGCCGGCTTCTTCATTCAGATTGGCGACTTGTACGGAGAGCAGGTTTTCCGCTTCCCGTTCTTTCTCTTTCAGAAAAGCCGCCGTATCTTCAGATTCCCCGTGCCAATCAGCCATTTTCTGTACAGATGCCTGTTTGCTGACAATGGTTCGTGATTCACTTTCTATCGTCAGCTCGACACAGCCGACATAGTTCCCGTATTTCTCCGCACATGCAAGCAATACGCCGTTTATATCCTGTCCGTCCTCAAGAAGGTGGTGCGTATGTGATTCAAGAATGACATCGATGTCGGGAAATTTTTCCGCTGCGGCCCGGTCATCGATCAGGCCTAAATGAGAAAGCAGAATGATGATGTCCGCTTTACCCTTGATATCGTCAAGTGATTCTTGAATGCTTTTTTCCGCATCCGTCACCGTCCAGCCGAGTTTCTGATAGACGGGATAATACGGCACCGTGACGCCTAGTATGCCGGCGGTCATCCCGTTTTTCAGCGTTTTGATCACGTAGGGCTCGGCCCATTCCGGGCGCTGTCCGTCCGCGTCAAACAGGTTGGACACAATGACGGGAAACGCGGCATGAGTATATAAATCCGCCAGCTCATCATGAGGCAGCGTAATCCCTTCATTATTCCCGACGGCAGCCGCATCAATCTCAAGACGGTTTAACAAGTCGACATTCGCTTTGCCGAAGGTCGCTTCCGTTATCATTTGGAATCGGTCCATATGATCGCCGATGTCGAATACGAGTGTTTCCTCCCCGTCCTTTTCATGCTCACTTCTCTTCTGCTCAATATAATGTACGATTTTCGGCCAATTTTCGAAATGGCTGTGCAAATCATTCGTATGATATAAACGGAGCTTCTCTAACATACCATCTCTCCTACCTTTTAGCTGAATATCCCTTGATAAATCAATTCACAGCCGATCAAAATCAAGACGACCCGCATGAAAAGCACGATCGTTTTCGTCTGCACCCGCTTATTGACCCACGCGCCCATTTTGCCGCCGAACCACGCGCCCGGAACGAGGCACAGCGCATACAGCCAATTGACATGGCCCTCTGCGATATGTGACACGGAACCCGTCACGGAGGATAAGAAAATGATGAGCATTGACGTCGCCACAGCCACTTTCGGCGGGAACAAAAATAACAGCATCATGGCCGGAACCATAAGAGAGCCGCCGCCGATGCCGAAAAGACCGCCCAATAAACCGACGAAAAAGGCAATGGCGATACCGGTAAAAATACGGTACGAATATGTATAAAGCTCACCCGATTCATCCTCATATGTCCGGATCATGCCTTTATGCGCTTTATTGACCGGTTTTGCTTTCGTCTTCAGCATTAATGTAATAGAAATCAAAATCATAAAAAGTCCGAACCAGACGGAAAACGTATGCGCATTAAAAAGTTTAGACAAATACGCGCCGATGATGCTTCCCGGGCCGGAACCGATAAAAAAGATCAGTCCGCTTTTGTAGTCAACGGTTTTATATTTCATATAGGCCAGAGTTGATGACAGGCCCGTAAAAATAATCACCAAAAGGGACGTGCCGATGGCAGTCTGCGGTGTTACGTCATGGAAAAACGGGGTCATCGTGCTTAAATAGAGCATCGCCGGCACGATGATAATTCCTCCCCCAAGCCCGATCAGGCTGCCGACCGTTCCCGCGATAAATCCCAATATGATCAAAATAAGATAAGACATGTGTCTTGAAACCTCTTTTCTAGCTGAATAGGTCGAGCTGCTTCGGAGCAAGCCCGGTATATGAGATATTTAACATTTCAAGCATCTCAAGCCCGTTATCGGCGGCGTCTCCGCCTGAGTTATTGTTGAACAGCACATACAGATTGCGCGACTGCTTTTTCAGCTCCTGAAGATTGTTTTTCCAATCTTTGAGCTCCTGTTTGTTATAGCGGTATAAATATCTGACCTCACGCCAGTTTTGTCCGCCGTCAGGTTTGATCCAGCCCTGCTTGTTCCGTCCGTGAAAACGGACAAGCGTTTTTTCTTCATCCGTTGCTTTCAGGACGGTCGGAATGCTGCCCTCGCCGATTTGCGGCTCGTCACATATGCTGTGAATCCAGCCTTCCTCCTTCATAAAGGAAAGCGTCTGTTCGTAAAATGGCGGGGAAAACCAAGACCGGTTGCGGAATTCAAGCGCGCACGGGATATCGCCCATCTGCTGCCTGCACCATCTTAAATATGCGACGTTTTCTTTCTTGCAGTCAAACCACGGCGGGAATTGGAACAGCACCATGGCAAGCTTTCCATGCTCTATATACGGCGATAATGACAGCTTAAACGCCTCAAACATTTCTTCCTTCGATTCAAAGGGAATATCGCCGCGCTGATGACCCGTCATTCCTTGATATGCCTTAATGACAAATTGAAAAGATTCCGGCGTCTCTTTGACCCATCTTTCGTTATTGCGGGCGGGCTGTATCGCGTAAAAGCTCGCGTCCAGCTCAACGATGGGAAAATGGGAGGAATACGCCTGCAGTTTTTGCGGGCCCGCTGTTTTAGGCGGATAGATGCTGTCATGATCCCCCCACCCCGTCAGTCCGATATAAATCACAATCCTTCACCTCTCATTCTAGTTTATCACAGGTGTTTTTCTCTTTCCGTTTCCATGTTTTTTCTGAATGCACTTTTCAGGTAACGGTACTGATGTTCATTGGTGTCCGAAAATGCCTCATCTCTGGAAGAAAGAATGTGCTGATAGACGATCGGCTCTGAAAACTGACTGCTCGTGAAATCATATATCTCCCCGTCTATTCGATTATAAAAATGCCAGCTTGTGCCGGTTTTTGTTTTGAGAATGTCACCGCCGTAAACATCTTGGATGACTAAAGCCGTCACGCCGCACTGGCCTGTGGCCGGGCAATCTTCCGTCCATTTTGTACTGGTCTTGCACGACCAGGATGCCGTTAATATGTTCAAGATTTGATCATACAATGTGTTTTACTCCTTTTTATAAAAAGATACCACGAGACCCGCTTTCCAAACGACAAAAAAAGCCGATTCTCATCAGAGAATCGGCTCTTTTATTTCAGAAGGCTTCAGAAATGTTCCGAAAGCCCCGCTCTGCTTACGACCGCCATCCTGGTACACACAGCGCCCCTTGCTGTAGGTCGCAGCAATTCGGTATGGAAAGGTGCGGCCTTCATACAGGCTTTGCTTATGTTTGGAAAACATCGTTTCTTTTGTGACGGTAAAAGGTTCCGGCCGGACAATGGCAAAATCAGCGTCAAATCCTTCTTCAAGCCGGCCTTTATTCGTTAAACCGAAACGTTTGGCAGGTGCTTCTGCCGTCCATCGGGCCACATGTTCAAACGGAATCCCATGATCGATCGCTAATTGAATCATGCCGAGAAGCGTAAATTGGCCTCCGCTGATCCCGCCCCACGACAGGAACATATTATCCTCGCGTTTCAAAGACGGATGACAGGGAGAATGATCCGAAGACACCATATCAATCAGGCCATCAGCCAAAACCCCGATCAATTCCTCTTTATCAGCCTCTGAGCGGAGCGGCGGAGCGCATTTGGCAGCCGCCCCTTTTTTGAGGAAGTCTTCAAAGCTGAATAATAAGTAGTGCGGACACGTTTCAACGGTGACATCCAATCCGTCTTTTTTCGCCTGCTGAATGGAGAGCACGGCCCGTTTCGTGCTGATATGTACAAAATGAAGCGCGCATCCCGTCGCTCTTGCATATTCAATCGCCCGCTGCACAGCCTCGCATTCGGCTTCTTCCGGACGGGAGGAAGCGTAAGCGCGGGCATCAATTTTCCCTTGGAGCGCGTACTCGGCTTCAAGGAATCGGGTGAGGGCGTCGCTTTCTGCGTGCAGGGCCAAAATCCTGCCGCACGCCGCGATTTCCTTCATTCCCTTTAAAAGAGTCCGTTCATCGGCTGATTGAAATTCATCCGTTCCCGATTTAGACAGAAACGCTTTAAACCCGATTGCCCCCGCTTCTGCCATCGGCCGGATATGTTCGGTATACCCGGGCATCAAACCGCCCCAAAGCGCAAAATCAACCGCTGACTTCCGTTCGGCGATTTCCGCCTTTGCCAGCAGGTTTTCAGCAGTTACCGTCGAAGGAATGCAGTTAAGCGGCATGTCAAAATAAGCCGTACAGCCGCCGGCAGCAAGCATGTTTGAGCCGGTTTCAATGCCTTCCCATTCTTCGCGTCCGGGTTCATTGAAATGCACGTGACAATCGACCGCGCCCGGAAACACATACATGCCGTCTGCCTGCACCACTTGTTCCGCGTTTTCGTCAATGCCGGGCTCGATCAATGCAATTTTCCCGTCCTTGACGGCGATATCGGCCCGCTCTGTCCCGCCTTTTCGCACAGCTTTCGCACCCTTTACAATTACGTCATAGGCCATTTTATCTTCCTCCCTGTAAGGATGACGATTTTCTGTCAGTTTTTATCACAACATGCGTCTATGATTGCCAGTTTACTGCTACTATGATCGTAATACATCAGCAAAACCGCTATAATTTTTGATGATTTTTATTCATATTAACCAATGGTTGTCTTTAGAACCTGAAAGGAGATTGACTGATGAACATTTATGATGTAATGAAGATTCCCGCTTATGAGCGGGCCGCATTAATCGCAGGCAGATCCGGCGGCTGGAGGGAGGTGCAGCACGTCAACATGATGGATGCGCCGGACATCGCTGATTTTTTACATAAAAACGAATTGCTCGTCACGACGGCTTACCACTTGAAGGACCGCCCGCAGATGTTGAAAGATTTAATCCGCCTCATGGCAAAACGGGGATGCGCGGGACTGGGGATCAAAACGAAGCGCTATCTTAATGTCATTCCGAAAGATGCCGCGGAGCTTGCCGACCGGTATGAATTTCCGATTATTGAGCTTCCGGAAGACATCAGGCTGGGAGATATCGTCAATGCTACACTGAGCCATATTCTTGATATGCGTTCAAATGAGCTGCAGCAGGCCATTTACGCCCATAAAAAATTTACAAACCACATCATGAGCGGCAAAGGGCTGCAATCCCTGCTTAAGAAGCTCTCAGACATCCTCCGGCTTCCCGTGCTGCTTTTGGATCAGCATACAAAACTCTTATCATCGTCCCACAGCATACCCATTGACACGTCTTTATTGAAAAACATCTGTTATTCCTTTTCCGGTCCTTATTTCACCTGCTTTTCCATGCTCTCCGACAGAAAGGCGTATTCTGTCCTGCCGATTCTGAATGTTGAAAAAAACTGCGGTTATCTGGTGATTCCGGAGCTGGTGCAGACCGCTGATAAAGGCATGATTTTGACAATTGAACAGGCGGCCAACGTCATTTCCTTTGAACTGCTGAAAGAAAATGCCGTCAAACAATTCGGCAGACGGGCGCGCAATGAATTTTTCAGCAATTTCATCGACCGCTCGTTTACCGGCCATGAAGAAATCAAAAGCCGCGCCAAAGAATTCCGGCTTCGCTGGGATCAGAAATACATGTGCATTTGCGGAAAACTCGACCGAAATGAGAAAACGATCAGCTTTACCGAAAATCAGCTCGTTTCCGATCATGTATTTGATCTGCTTGAAGGGGAGCTGTCATCCTTTCCGTTTCCCCCTCATCTCTTTATTAAAGGAAATGTCGGTATTCTTTTAATTGAAGCGACAGACAGCTGGAATGAAATGCACGCGTCTGTCATCAGCTTTTTGGAGCAGTTTCAGAAACAGGTCCGGACGCAGTTTAAACGGACTGTCTCCTTCGGCATCTCAAACATATGCCAAAAGCTGATCGATGTCCCTGACGCTTTTACTGAAGCTTCAGACGCCATTTCATCCGGGCATTTGTCCAGAAGCGCGGAGTTTATTCAAATCTATCATGCCAAAGACGTGCCGGAGCTGCTCCGCCTGCTTCCGGCGGAAGATGTGAAGAAGTTTTACGAAGCCACCCTCCAAAGCCTGGCCGATCGGCAAAAGGAGGACCAGAGCCTGCTTCATACACTGTCTGTTTACCTGGAGACCCACTGCCAGATTTCAGAAACGGCTAAGCGCCTGTACGTCCATCGAAATACGGTGATCTATCGTTTAGAAAAATGCGAGGAACTGCTCGGCAAAAGCTTAAAAGATCCGGAGACGACGATGCGCCTGCGGCTCGCGCTGAGAATGCAGCGGCTGATCGGTTAAAATTTAGCCATAGACCAGGATGCGGGTGTTCTCCCGCATCTTATTTAAGGGAGAACATTCAGCTAAATCCTCAAAAAATGCTGCCATTGATATCATCAGGCTTTTTCGATATTCGGGATGCAACCGATAATCTCACCCTTTTTGATTTCATCCTAAACTGCCTCGGAACCTTTGTCACAAGTATCCATGACCCTTTTTTGATGGTTTCGCCATTCATTTGAAAATCAGCGGGGAGCGACACAAGACTCAACCACTTCCCCAACGCCGCCCTGAAAGTCATGCTGCTTTTCCTTTTCTGATTTCATAAAAAAACCGCTTTTGATTAGCAGCCTTATCTACGTAAGAAACATGTATGATGTTTGCATTTATCAATTCACTTGGCATGTGTTCACTCATTTCAAAGAATATTTAACAATTTCTCCATCGTTATATTTCCATTAAGTGTTATTGTTATCCTATAAATACCAAAAGGAGGTTTTACGTTGAAACTAGCTAAAAATGCTTTGTTATCACTTGCAATTGTTTCATTCGTTTTCGCGCCTTTTTTTAACTCTTCAGCATCAGCCGTCGGTCCCTCTACTAAAGTGAATAAGAATTTGTTTCAATCTCAGTCTGAAACCCGCGTCAATTTAAAAGTAGGAGAGATAAGGAATTATTCTACTTCTGGTAATCGCATTACCTTTAATCCTATGGGTTATAACCCTCCTGCTGTGACATGGAAAGCTTTAGGTACTGACTACAAAACCATTCAGGTATTTGCAGTCGCTAAAGGAGAAGCCTGGATTGAATTCTATGATGATTCCTCCACTTGGAAAACCCGATACCATTTTGTAGTTCAGTAATAATCCGAAGAGATAGATTCTATCTCTTCTTTTTAATTAAACGATTGCGACGTTTTGAATTTTTTATTTTTCCTCAACTGACAGTCCCAAAATCTCGTTATCTACTACAGCGAGACAGAACGCAGTGACAATGAACCCGCTCAGCGGCGGAAAGCTTTGTGTCTCGCGGATACATACAGGTTTCGCTGCTTCCTGGTATCTTGAATTCTTCGTCAACACCAACAGTCGAACACATCAAGACCAAAAACCGCTTCTGACAGGCCGCGCAAGGGGATTTTATAAAATTTCTGAAAAAGGAGGGGCGCTTCCCCTCCGTGAACCGTAATAAAGCTTCGTGTGTTGGCTAATGGCTGTCTGGATAATGGTCTCACTGTCATCCTGGAAAGATCACTTACTTCTATAAGTCTTTCTTTTTAACAGAAACCGCAGATATAGCAGCAGAAATAACTATCCGCTCCGCTTCTTATGCACTCTCTGTAACATGGGGAATTATAAAAAGGAGGGCGCGCGGAAACATAGGGGGAGCCCCCTGAATGAGTCAATTGATGGGCCCATGGATAATAATTAAATTCTTGCCGCTGATACAAATGGAATGACGGGTAATAATACAACATTTTCAACTCCTTTTCCGTACACCATATTGTACTTACCGACATCCTTTTTAGATGATTGTCTCTTGCATAATTGTGTGTTGGCCTAATTGCGGGTTTTAATCTGCAAAATTTTCATGCAGGAGAACCATCACAACATCTTCCGGGAGAGGTTTTATAAGATAACCTCTCCTTGTTGTCACCAATCGCCCCCTACTGAACAGTTCGTATTATTTCAATGACCCGTTTTATCAGAATGCTCTCCCCCTGCATACGAAACAGCAAGCCCCAAAACCCTGCTTTTTCCTTCTCAGCATTTACGCCGCTCAATGTTGTCCCTGCCTGCCTGACTGCCTTCTTTTTTGATCAACTTCCGGCAGATCAAATTCGTCAGACTCGTCAAGCGATAAAGCTGGTTTTACTTTATCTACACCTGTTCCGGTTTCCATTCGCGCCATGCTTGAGCATACGGAACAACTGTTTTCGCTATATGATTTTCCCTCTATGCGCATCTCTGCAATTTCAGAGATGCAGACAGCCGCAGAATAAACGACAATCAGCAAAAAGCCTCCGGATACCCGGAGGCTTTTGATTCTTATCCTTGCTGCGTGAACGGCCGGGTCTGTGTCTTTTTGCCCCAGCCAAGCGCGGCCAGAAAACTGATGGCGAGAATGGCCGCTCCCAGCATATACGGAAATTCCATATTTACATCAAAGAGAAAACCGGCGGCCGACGGCCCGGCGATATTCGCTAAGCTGATGAATGAGGTGTTCATCCCGCCGGCAAACCCCTGCTGGTCACCGGCGAGCTTCGACAGCATCGTATTAACGGCCGGCCGGAGCAGCGATGTCAGCGTCAGGAAAAAGATTGCCGCGGCAAAAACGGCCCAATATGAACCCGCAAACCGGCACCACACAAGTCCTGCAGCAGCCCCGATCAACGTCACGTTAATGACGCGCTTTTCCCCGAACCTGCGGACGAGATAACTGACGCCGACCGCCTGCACAAACACGCCGATGAGACCCGCAGCCGTAATAATAAAGGCAATATCAGAGGCTTTAAATCCGTGTTTATGGTCAACGTAAAGGCCGAAAACGGATTCAAAGTTCATAATTCCGAAGTTCAGCACAAAAACCAGAATCAGCATAAACGCGAACGGCGATTTGAGCGCGCGTGACATTTGCTTAAACAGATGCTCACGTTTTTCCGTTTTTGACCGGGCTTCCAGCTGCTTTTCACGCCCCAGCGTTTCGGGCAGAAAGAAAAATGAAAGAACGGTTGAAAAGCAGGCGAGACTTGCGGACACGATGAACGGCACAGACATGCCGTAATGAACCAAATAACCGCCGACACCGGGTCCGATGACGACACCGAGCGTCATCGCCGCGCTGAACAGCCCCATTCCTTTCCCGCGTTCTTCCTCGGTCGTAATATCCGCAATGTAAGCGAACATTGACGGCATTAAAAACGCCGCGCCCATTCCGCCCAAAAGGCGGGATGCGAACAATTGCCACAGGCTTCCGGCAAAGGCGAAGATCAATTGTGACACGGCAAAGGCGGCAATGCCGAAAATAATCAGTTTCCGCCGTCCGTATTTGTCGGTTATTTCCCCGGCAATAGGCGCAAATAAAAGCTGTGTAAGCCCCGCCGCCGCAACAAGCAGACCCATCGTGCTCCCCGTCGCTCCGAATTCGGTAATATATGCGGGCATAATCGGAATAATCAATCCGATCCCAAGCATCGCAATAAACATATTCAGCATTAAAATTGACAATCGTCCCATGTACGCCATGATTTCTTACCTTCTCCCCAGACAAACAGATGATCATTCCATATTTGTCATTTTTTATAACATTCAGTATAACGGGGAAAAGGGAAAAAAGTCCAGATGATTTCAATCTCGTTTTCATATCTCATGACAGCACACCGGTTTCAGCCGGCAGATCATATATGTTAAGGGCCGCCTGCAGCGCTTCCCCGGCTTTAACTGCAACTCCGTGTCTGATCAGAACCGCTTCAAGTCCGGCCAGCACAAACAGCACATTTTCCTTTCTGCAGCTGTAGCCCATCGTTCCGATTCTCCAAATTTCCCCCTGCAGCGGACCGAACGAGCTGGCGATTTCAATTCCGAATTGAGACAAAAGCATACTCCTGATCGATTCGCCGTCTGCTTCCGGCGGAATCTTCACACATGTGACGACAGGCAGCTTCGCCTCCGGATCGCCGAATAAATCAAGGCCCATCGCTGCAAGTCCCGCCGTAAGCGCTTTTTCATGGCCCTGATGCCTGCGGAACCGTTCTTCAAGTCCTTCTTCCAGGACAAGGCGCACACCCTCCCGCAGCGCATAAAGCATTGCTGTCGCTTCTGTATGGTGATTCAGCCTTCTTTCACTCCAATAATCTTCGAGCTGGCTCAGATCAAAATAGTTGCTCGTAACCGGCCGATGACCGGACAGCATTTTACCGTCAGCTGCCGTTGCAATGCCACGTTCTACCTTTTTACGCGCGGCAATGACAGCGGCCGTCCGGTCATTATAAGTAATCGGCGCCATTCCGGAAGGGACCGATAGGCATTTTTGCGTTCCCCCGATGACTGCGTCAATCTTCCATTCATCCGTTTTTACGGCGCATCCGCCAATCGTGGCCACAGCATCCACGATAAAGAGTGCATCTTGGGCGCGGCACGCTTCCCCGATTTCTTTCAGCGGATGAATCCGCCCCGTTGATGTTTCTCCGTGCACCATAGCGACGATTTTCGGGGAAATCTTTTTCATCTCGCCGATAATCTCTTCAGGCCGGAAGACCGTTCCCCATTCACACTCGATCGTATGAACGTCCGCTCCGTACCGCTCGGCGATTTCAGTCAGCAGGTGTCCGAAGCGTCCGTATATCGGAACGAGCACGCTGTCGCCAGGTTCTATCAAACTTGCGAGAACAGCCTCAATCCCCGCTCTTGATGTGCCGTCAATCGGATAGGCCCAGCGGTTTTCCGTTTGAAACAATTCACGGAGCATTTGCATCGTTTCGTTCATGATGCCGGTAAACGCCGGGTCAAACTGGCCGAGGATCGGAGCGCCCATCGCCCTCAGCACTCTCGGTTCAGCTTCAGTCGGTCCCGGTGTCATAATCGTTCTTTGCGGAATGCACAATTCTTTTCTGGTCGGCACGCCGATTCCCCCTTTACGTTAATAGGCAAGTTTATGTAATACATTCGCCAGCGTAAGGACGCCGGTTTCAAGCTGATGTGCGGGTGTGAATTCAAGCGGCGAGTGACTGATCCCGCCACGGCTCGGCACAAACAGCATGCAGGCCGGAAAGGTTCTGCCGAGCATCTGGGCGTCATGTCCCGCTCCGCTTACGATCTTCTCCGGGTCCGCCCCCTGCTCTTTTGCAGCCTCTGCTGCGGTTCGTGTCAGTGTCTGATCCATTTGAACCGGCTCTATCCTCATATATTCATCAATAAAGGGTCTGACTCCTTTGCTGCGGCTGATGTTTTCAATAATCGACACCAGTTTCTGACGGAAGGCTGCCAGCACGTCTTCCTGCTGATGGCGAATATCAACGGAAAACTGGATACGGCCCGGAATGACATTCGCCATATTCGGCTCAACCGTCATTTTCCCGCACGTCAGGCGGAGCTCTTCCGGCTGTCTTTCCGCTGAGAGCATGAGTTCATGGATGATGCTGCTTCCCGCCGCGAGCGGATCTTTCCGCCATTTCATTGAAGTGGTCCCCGCATGGTTGCATTCACCGTCAAGCGTAACGGTATAGCGTCTCTGTCCGGCAATCCCGGTGACAATCCCGATATCCTTTCCCGATCGTTCAAGCGTTTGCCCCTGTTCTATATGAATTTCCAGAAAGGCACTAATATCAGTGCGCAGCGGCGCCGGATAACGGCCTGCACCGAAGCCGTTCTGCCGCATGGCTTCTTTCAGAGAAATGCCGGACGCGTCTTTCGGCGTTTCCGCATCTGAAAGCGAGAAAGCACCGGTGATATTGCCTGAGCCCCAATAGGTGATGGGAAAACGGCTCCCTTCCTCTTCACAGAGCGACACAGCCTCCAGCGTTTTTTTCGGACGCCCGCACGTCTCATGCAAATGCCGGATCGCCAGCATGCCCGCCAGCACGCCGAACGCACCGTCATATTTGCCGCCGTCAATAACGGTGTCAATATGCGACCCGGTCAGAATCACCTCATCAGGCGATTCTGTGCCGTTCAGACGGCCGAACACGTTACCGACATCGTCAAATGCCGTTTCCAGCCCGAACGCCTCCATTTTCTTTTTGACGGCAAGCTGGGCGTCCATCCATTCTTTCGTATATAAAAGCCTCGTCACTCCGCCGGAAGCGGAAGCGCCGAATTGAGACAGCCATTGTATGTCATCGGAAATCCCGATATTCGCCGCCGAAAGCTGCTGATGTTCCATACACGCCCTCCTTTTAAACTGAAAAACTGACAAGATGATCTTCATTATAGAAGGAGCGCATAACGAGTTCATTATCATATCTTCCAAAAAATCAATGATTTTCCGGATACTTTGACCAAGAAACCGCCCCTCTGTCCCATAAGCCGAAGGAACCATTTTTCAAAAAAGATAGAATATTAGATTTATTTTTTGGATAATAGAGGTAAAGGAGGGCAAGTCATGACAAAAAAACTTTGGTTTCTGCCGATTGTCTGCCTGTTTTTCATTTTGGGTTGGACCGCGCCGTCAGCCTCTGCGGGCGCGCCGGCTGACACGAATCTGTACAGCCGGCTGGCGGTTTCAACTGCCGGCGGCACAACTCTTTTTCCGCAAACTTCCTCAGCTGTCATCACTCCGTCTGCGGATACGGAGACATATTACAAAGAAGCTTCCGGAAAAAGCGGAACAGCCTTAAAGAGCGCCCTGCACCGCATCATCAGCGGACATACAAAGCTGTCTTACAGCCAAGTATGGAATGCATTGAAGGAAACTGACGAAGATCCGGCAAACCCGAACAATGTCATCTTGCTCTACACCCAGGAATCACGGGCCAAAAGTAAAAACGGCGGCAGCGTCGGGGACTGGAACCGTGAACACGTGTGGGCAAAGTCACACGGAAACTTCGGAACAGCTGCCGGCCCCGGGACGGACATTCATCATCTGCGCCCTGCAGACGTCCAGGTGAACAGCGCCAGAGGAAACATGGATTTTGATAACGGCGGCTCAGAATACCCGAAAGCGCCGGGCAATTATTATGACGGTGATTCCTGGGAGCCGCGCGATGAGGTCAAAGGAGACGTCGCCCGCATGCTGTTTTACATGGCGGTGCGTTATGAAGGCGGCGACGGGTATCCCGACCTTGAGCTGAATGATAAAACCGGAAACGGCTCAGCTCCTTACATGGGAAAACTGTCCGTTTTGCTCAAATGGAATAAACAAGACCCCGTCGACAGTAAGGAAAAACGGCGGAACGAAATCATTTACGAAGACTATCAGCATAACCGCAATCCGTTTATCGACCACCCGGAATGGGCGGACGAAATCTGGTAATCGTTAAGAAGTGATAAGGGAGCCCCATCATCAGGCTCCCTTTTTCAATATACGGCGTTTTCAGTGTCGGCATCAAAAAACACGGCCCGGTTCATATTGACCGCAAGCAGAATGGCATCGCCGGGTTTCACCTCTGAAGCGCCGTCAAGGCGGATCGTCATGCGGTCATCTCCGCTCACCGCATGAACGTACATCTCCGCGCCTAAGTTCTCACATACTTCCGCCACAGCGCGGCACACCGCTTCAGGCGGGTGCTCTGATTGTCCGGCAAGCGTCAAATGCTCCGGACGCAGCCCCGCAGTCATCTCCTGACCGCTGTATCCTTTCTGCACAAGAACGGCCGCTTTTTCTTTCGGAATGGGCAGACGAACGGACGAACCGGCAAAATACCATTGCCCGTGACTTTCTTCTATGACGCCTTTTATAAAATTCATACTCGGAGAACCGATAAAACCCGCCACAAACATATTCGCCGGATAATGATAAATCTCATGGGGGCTTGCGGCCTGCTGAATATCTCCTTCATTCATCACGACAATCCGGTCGCCCATTGTCATCGCTTCCGTCTGATCATGCGTCACATAAACGATGGTCGCTTTCAAACGCTGATGGAGCTTGCTGATTTCGGCGCGCATCGTCACACGCAGTTTCGCATCTAAGTTGGAAAGCGGCTCGTCCATCAGAAACACTTTCGG
This sequence comes from Bacillus sp. R45, assembly GCF_021729365.1. Taxonomy (NCBI): domain Bacteria; kingdom Bacillati; phylum Bacillota; class Bacilli; order Caryophanales; family Bacillaceae; genus Bacillus; species Bacillus sp. R45. The sequence continues at coordinate 3,108,038 of NZ_CP091421.1, forward strand.
CTCCCGCACGATCGACCGGCCGAGCGCAACCCGCTGCCGCTGTCCGCCTGAAAGAGCCTTCGGTTTCCGCTTGAGCAGATGCCCGATTTCCAAAATATCAGCGGCCGTCCGGACTCGCTCTGCGATTTCTTTTTTCGGCAGCTTTCTGAGCTTCAAACCGAACGCCATATTATCAAACACCGTCATGTGGGGATACAGCGCGTAATTCTGAAAAACCATTGCGATATCACGATCCTTCGGGGGCAGATCGTTCACCGCGTCTCCATCGATATAAAGCTTCCCTTCAGAAATGCTCTCCAGTCCGGCAATCATTCTGAGTGTCGTAGATTTGCCGCAGCCGGAGGGACCGACAAGCACCAGCAGCTCCTCATCCTTTACATCTAAGTGAAAATCCTTCACTGCCGCCGATTGGGCGCCGTATGTTTTTTTGATATGGTCAAATGTTAATGATGCCATTCGAAACCTCCTCCAATACTGGAAACCGCCACATCTTTCTGTTATGTTAAAAATGTTCGGGGTTTCTGACAGATTCATAAATGAAAAGCAAATTTGTATTATAACGTCATAATACATATAATAGTACTACTACTTGACAAAGGAGGTCCGTCCCATTGTTAAATAACGGGAGCTCGAAACCTTTATATATTCAGCTGAAACAAATTATCGCGGACGATATCAAGAAGGGCGTTTATTCGCCGTCCGTAAAACTGCCGACTGAAAATGAGCTGTGCGAAACGTACAACGTCAGCCGCATAACAGTCAGGAAGGCCATCCTTGATCTTGTGGAAGAAGGCTGGCTCGTCCGGCAGCAGGGAAAGGGAACGTTCGTTAAAAGCCCTAAACTGAAGCGGGAGCTCATCGCGGTCAACGGCTACTCTGAATTTATGGAATCAACGGGAAAAAAACCGAAACACCAGATCCTTTCCCATGAAATCATTGAAGCGCCTAAATCCATCGCTCAAAAACTTCGCGTCGCTTCCGAAAGTCCCGTTCTTGAATTAAAACGCATTTTATTTCACGACGACCAGCCGCTCTCATTCGAAATCGCCCACTATCCGCTCAGTTTATTTCCCGACATCGGCAAGCATATTAAAGGCGGCGTGTCGATGCATGACATTTTGAAACAGCACTATCAGGTGGTGCCCACCCATAATACGAAACTGTTAAATGTCGTATACGCCAAGCAGGAAGAAAGCCGCTATCTGGCTTGTGATATCGGGGATGCGCTTTTTGAAATTGACAAAACCGCTTTTATGTCAAAAGACCAGCCGATATACAGCTCGCTGTTTTTAATGCATACCGACCGCGTCACGTTTACCATTAACAGCCCCTATGCGTAACAAGTATAAAAAACGAGACAATGCTTATCGTATTCTCGTTTTTTCACTGCTTTTCCCGCCGTCCGGCCTGTAGGGATGCCCGTAACCGAACGCTCCGAACCCCCCGCATGTTTTGGCAGCCGTCCCGGCGGCCGCAGTAAGCGCTCGCCGAATATCCTGATGTTCGTAGAAATCGGTAAGAAACCCGGCGATAAAAGAATCACCCGCCCCCAATGTATCTATGATATCAGCTCTTACCACCGGCTGATGATAGACGCGTTCCCCATCCGATAACACCGCGCCATGTTCTCCCCTTGTCAGACAAACGATTTTCGCTCCGAAACCGCGGGCTTTTTCGGCAAGCCGCACACATTCACTTTCACTCAAATCACTCCCGGAAAAAAACGCATACGTCACATACGGACAGACCGCTTCTAAATAGGCTTCGTCACGTTTTACAGAGAAATCAAAGGAAATCGGCACATGGCCGCTCAGCATCGGAAGGTCACGTTCTATCCTGCTGTATACGCTCGTATGCAGCAGATCATGTCCGGCGATAAATGAGATGTCATTCTCCTGAAAAGCGAGCGTCAGACGCGATTGCACGCCGCCTTTATTTGATCCGGCAAATATCCTGTCCCCTCTTTCATCAAGCGTGACGACCGCCATCCCGTTTTCTCCGTATGCCCGGCGGATCAGATCGGCATTCACCTTCTCCAGTTTCAGCACATTCAATACGTGATCCGCCGCTTCATCACTGCCGAGAATCCCGATATAAGAAGTTTCGTGGCCTAAGCGCCGGGCAAGCACGGCTACATTTAACGCATTTCCGCCCGGGTAAAACGTCTCCTGATCCTGATAATAATCTACTACATTATCTCCGGCCGCTATCAGTTTCATCTTTTCATCCCCCTTATCCTTTCACGCTTCCCGCTGCAATGCCGCGGATAAAATATCTCTGCATTAATAAAAACAGCGCGATAATCGGAGCAGCAGAAATCGTCAGCCCGGCCAGCAGCACGCCCCAATCCGTCTGCAGCGCATCTCTGAACTGCATCAGCCCGGCCGGAATCGTACGTAAATTTTCATCATCGATAAAAATAATCGCAAACATAAACTCATTCCATGTATGGTAAGCCGTCAAAATGCCTGATGTCACCAGAATCGGCACGCTCATAGGTAAGAATATTCTGAAAAATATTCCGAAACTTGTACATCCATCCAGATAGGCCGCTTCCTCAAGCTCTTTGGAAATCGACAAAAAATAGGAACGGATCAGAATCACGGTAAACGGAATACGGTAGGCTGCGTACGGAAGAATCAATGCCCAATACGTATTGTACAGTCCCAATGACTGGATAATGGAGTACAGCGGCACAAGACTGACCTGCGGCGTCAGCATCAAGCCGCCAAGACAAATGATCAGCACAAACCCTTTTCCTTTAAATTGAAAACGGGCCAGCCCGTATGCCGCCCAGGCACTCACAAATACGGTGATGAGACAAGTCAGCACGGTCACAATGACGCTGTTCATAAAATAAGCGGAAATCCCTTGGTTCCATGCGGATACGAAGTTTTCGGGATGCCAGACAGAGGGCAGCGACCAGCTGTGCTCAAAAATCTCATCCGAGCTTTTAAAGGCGCTGACCGCCATCCATAACAGCGGATATGCAACGGCAATGAGGTAGATAAAGAGAAACAGCCACACAGACGTTTCCCCGACATACCATTTTCTCGGTTTTCCGCCTGTTCTGACGGCCTGACGGGCATGACGCAAGTCCGTCTTTTCAGGAAGCATCGGCTACTCCTCCTTTCCGGTCTTAAAGAATTTCATCTGAATAAGCGACAGAGCAAGCGTCAGCAAAAGCACCACCGTCGCGATCGCAGAAGCGTAGCCCATCATATCCTTTGTAAAAGCGCTCTTATACAAAAATGTGCTCAGCACTTCTGAAGCATTGCCCGGCCCTCCGCCGGTCAGAATATACGGTTCATTAAATACGGTAAATGCGCCGGTCAGCGTCATCACCACGGCAACAAACGACATTTCTTTCGTCTGCGGCACCGTAATGTGAAAAAACTGCTGGATTTTTCCGGCTCCGTCCAGCTGCGCCGATTCATATAATTCAGCGGGAATGCTCTGAATCGAGACAATGTACAGCATGGCGATGTAACCGACAGACTGCCATTGAGACACAAAAATGACAGACAGCATAGCGGTATTTTCATCGCCCAGCCACGCCCGGGTCAGTTCATCAAGTCCGACCGCTTCCAGCAGCTGATTCAAAAGCCCGATTTCCGGGTTATAAATAAAATCAAACAACAGCGCAATGACGGTCATGGAAATGACGACCGGAAGAAAAAATACCGTACGGAAAAACGGCGACCATTTTCTTACCAATCTGTCTTCCAGCACGGCCGCCAGAATTAACCCGCCGCCAACCTGGCAAATCAGCGATATGACCGCATACAGCACATTGTTGCGGAGTGCTGTAAAAAACACGGGATCGCGGAACAGGTCAATATAATTTTTCAAACCGATAAACGTCTTTTCGGGTTGAAATGAGCTCCATTCAAACAGACTGAAAAACACATTCTCAATAATCGGAATGTAAACGAACAGCAGAAAAACCAGCGCGGGCGCGAGAAACAGATACGGAATGAAACGTTTTCGGCTGACCAAGGAAATCCTCATCTCCTTTCTCCAAAGAAATCTGTTCTATTCAGATGACGCTTTGACCTGACGCGCCGCTTTTTGCACGGAATTCATCACCTCGCGCGGTGTCATTGTGCCGCCGAGCATCTGCTGAACGCCTGCCGCATACACATCGGCGATTTCAACGTCAACATCCATATCAAACCACGGCACCATTGTTTCGGCACGGACGATATCCTGCACGGCTTCGCGCTGGATCGGGGTGGAATTGTTTTCTGTCGCCGTTCCCTGAACCGCGCTGTATTTACCGACGTCTTTTATCAGCTTCTCTCCCATTTTTTTCGAGGTTAAAAACTGAAGAAATTCCATGGCTTCTTTCGGGTGCTTCGTTTTTGAGGAAATCATAAATCCTTCGGGAGATCCAGTCAGTGCACGGGGAGATCCCTTTTCGCCGCTGATTTTCGGGAAAGGAAACAAGCCCAGATTGACCGGTTCGACGAGCTTAATTTCTGCCGTTTCCGCATAAATCATCGCCGCTTTGCCGCTCGTAAACTGCTGGCGCACGTATTCGTGATCAACGGAGTTCACGTGCTTTGTAAAGTACGGCAGAAGTTCCTGAAGCTTTTCAAGCGCTTTGACATAGCCTTCGTCCGTAAACTCCCCGGTTTCCGGGCTGTAATCCTTCGCCCGCGTTTTTTCATCCACCATACGCTGGTTCAGCGTCCCGATATAATGAGAAATGGTCCAAGGCGCTTTTGTGCCGAAACTGATCGGAATATATCCGTTCTCTTTCAATTTCTCACAGACTGTGATCAGTTCATCCCATGTCGCCGGGGGCTTCAAATGTAATGTATTAAAAATGTCTTTATTATAAAAGAATGATTTAGCGTCCATTTGCCACGGAACACCGTACTGTTTTCCGTCATGCGTAAAGGGTTTGATTTGTGACTGCACAAGCTGTGAGGACCAATCTTTATCCTGCTGATAGTAAGACGACAGATCGAGGGCTTTATCTCCTTTGATGAATTTATAAGCAAACCGGTCGCTCCATGAAAAGAAAATATCAGGGGGGCTCGTTGTTCCGAGCATGACTTTCACCTTGTCTTTATAAGAATCGTTTAAGACCGCTTCCGTTTGGATATGAATATCCGGATGAGCGGCTTCAAAATCTTTGACCGCTTCTTCAAAATAGCTTTTTTCCGGCTCCTTCGGCCACCTGTGAAAAAACTTCAGGGTCACTTTTCCGTCAGAGGAACTGCTTTGGCTTGAACAGGCGGCGGCTGACAGACATACAGCTAACAGAACGAACAGGCAGATGAGCTTTTTCAGATGCTTTTCCTCCTTTGTCACCGGACTATAACGTTATATATCATTATAGTCCGGTGAAATATAATGCGCGTTCTTAATATTCGACTTTCCACATGTAACGCCGCTGGCTTAACGGATGGTTCCTTGCTTCCGCCAGCGCATCCGCATAGCTTCTGAGCACCCGGTTTAATACGAGAGGAGCCAGGTAGCCTTTTACAGAATCGTCAATTCCGGAAAAATCATATGCTGCCGCATCAAGCACAGTCAGTTTTTTGCCGTATCTTTTTGAGAAGGAAAGCGCCCGCTCTTCAAGGGGTCTTGTTTCGTCTAAGCCGAGCAGGATAATAAATGGAACGGATTCATCAATGATTTCGAACGGTCCGTGAAAATATTCTCCGGCATGAATGGCGTGAGAATGAATCCATTGCATTTCCATGAGAATGCAGATGCTGTAGGAGTAAGCGACGCCGTAGTTCGCACCGCTTGCCATCGTGTAAATGATATCTTCTTTTTCGTGGGCTTTCGCGAATGCCTTTGCGTGATCCGCTTCTTGTTTAAGCGCTTTGTCATATACGGTCTGGAGCTTATTGAGTCCGTCGATCGCCTGCTCAAACGCGGGATGGTTTTCCAGCACGTGTAAAGCGCCGAACACGATTTGATACAGAACCCCGTAATTCGTATTTATCGCCTGTGCGTTCTCACCCCAGTCATACACCGCGACATATTCGGCTTCTTTCGCTAACGGCGAACCAGGCTCAAAGGTCATTGCAATCGTAAGCGCGCCTTTTTTTCTGGCGAAACCGGCGGCTTTCACCGTTTCCGGCGTATTGCCTGACTGAGAACATAAAATCACCAGAGAGTTCTCTCCGAGCTGAATGGGATTGCGCTGAATAAATTCATTTGAACTGTAGAGATCAGAGCTGATGGCTTTCGCCTCTCTGTCAAACACGTACTTGCTCGGATACATAATGGCTGAAGAACCCCCGCAAGCGACGAAAAAGACGTGGTCAATCGTTTTTCCTTTCAGATCATCCAAGAAAGCCTGAACCTTGTGATTCACTTGTGCGGCAGTTTGACTCAAATCCTTCACTCCTCAGTGTTTTATTATATAATGTTATATAACATTATATAACGTTATATTAATCGCAACAAAGGTGCGTTGTCAATCATATTTTCTGAAATTTCTAAAATATAGAATAAACCCGTCTAATTTCCCGCCCTTTCTTGACCTGACCCTTAGAGACACGTTTAGAATGAAAAGCAGGGAGTGATTCAGAATGAATATAAAAGAAGCCGCCAGGCAGACGGGTCTCACGAAAAAAGCCATCAAATATTATGAGCAGGAAGGTTTAATCACCGTCAGCAAAAACCCTGATAACGGATACCGTGAGTATTCCGCTCAGAACGTGAATACGCTGAAAATGATTGCCGCCCTCCGAATGCTGGCACTGTCTGTAAGCGATATTAAAGCGTTCCTCTTAGAGGGCAGCAGTCTGCATGATATACTGCGCCAGCAGCATCAAAAGCTCAGCCGGCAGATTGAAGAGCTTGAGCAGGAACGGAAACTGACTGAAATGCTGATCAAGCGCGTGGAAGATGCGGAAAATGTCGATTCAATTCTGCATGATATCGGCGAGGTCAAAATAGATGAACCGAAGTATATGGGACTTCAGCTGAAAAAACTGTTCCCGGGAGATTTCGGAGAATTTATCGCCGCGCTGTTTGAACCGTTCCTCGACTTTTCTATTGATACAGATGAGAAAAAAACGATATGGGCAAAGCTTATTAAAGTATTGGATGATATGGAAGAAGTTCCGGCTGCACACCCGATGATGCAGCTGGTCGGCAAGGAGGACCCAGCTCAGCTCCAGCAGCACAAAGTCCAGCATGACCAATTTATCGAGCGGATTTTGGAGAGAGACCCCGCCACTTGGGACACTCATAAAAACATCATCATTCAGCTTGTGAAAAGAGTGGAGACAGATGAAGAGTACAGAGAAAGCCTGATCAAGATCGGAGAATCCGCTTCTGATCTGCCCGCGCTGAAGGAAGGATCGCCTTTCAGCAATCTACTTCAAAAGCTCAGCCCGAAATATGACACGTATGTGCGACTTCAGCTTGAACTGAAAAAAGAAGCCGACGAGGAACTCGGCTTTGATTCAGAAGCATATTTAAAACAGATGCTTCAATCAAAAAAACGCTAAGGTTCGTCTCCTTAGCGTTTTCTTTCTTCATCCTCAGTGCTGTGCGTTAATGCGGTCAACGACATTAGCGATGAGCTGCTCTTTTCCTAAATCGGAATCTTCGTCAACGCTTGCTACTGTCAAAATGATGGCCGCTACCGCAAGAGCGATCGTCTCAATGGCGGCCGCCGCGTTTAAAAATACCTATACAGCACACAGCCATCAAATAAATACTGAAAAATGAACTTTTTCACACTAAAATACTATTATATGTAAAAAGGGAGTGTTCATATGTTTTTGATGAATGATAAGGTGCTGTGGGGAGCTGTGGTTCTCGCCTTTATTCTGTCGATTGTGTTTTATCCGTTTCTTCCTGCTGATATGGCCATTCACTATGACGTGTCGAACCGTCCGAATACATCAATCAATAAAACGGCCGGCGTCCTGATTTTTCCTGTGCTCATGATGATCTGCATGTTATTCAGAAAAAAGGTCGTTCAGCTGTTCCTCGTCGTTTACTGTCTGCTGATCGTGCATATTGCAGTGATGTGGCTGGCACTGTAAACATAAAGAAAACCGGAGCCCTTAAGCTCCGGTTTTTCTTATTTATAAAATACTTTCTCAATGTTGTATTTCGACTGCAGGGTATTGATCGCGTACGTTTCGTAAATCTCCCTTTCCATCGGATCATGGACGACACATACTTCAATTTTATACACTTCGTCCCTGTGATGTTTAACAGGCGACACATTGTCTTCAAAATGCTTTTTGATTCTTTGTCTTAATTTACGGGCTTTCCCGACAAACAGCAGTTCATCATGAATGTTATAAAACATAAAGATGCCGCCTTTGTCTCTCGGAATTCGGTGAAAATCAATGAAACCGTAAATCGCTTTAATCGCCGGTTCATTTTCCGACGGTGACTGCTGCCGTTCCGTAATCGTTACATCAGGAGCAGGAAGGTTTATTTTTATCAAAATGGGTCACGTCCTCTTATTCATTAAAGCTCCATCCTATCATAAGAATGCGCCAAAAGCTATTTTTTATTCAAGCGCCCCGGCCGGATCATAAAGGCTCAAATCAATTTCCGTCTGCTGGCCGAGTGCGAGTTTCGCCAGTTCCGCCCCCAGATACGGCCCGCTCGTCAGCCCTGAGGCGCCCAGCCCGTTGGCAACGAGGAGTCCGCTGATATTCGGCACTTTGCCGATGACGGGAAGAAAACCGGGAGTAAACGGCCTGAAACCGACTCTTGTCTCTATCACAGTACTGTCTGAAAGCCCCGGCGCCACAGTTAATGCTTTGTCAAAAATCTCGCGGAGGCCGCCGGCCGTCACCCGCAAATCCATGCCGGTATCGTTTTCATGAGTCGCGCCCGCTATGATTCTGCCGCTGTCAAAGGCGAGAATGTATTGATCGTTTGGGGGCATGACGACGGGCCAGCCGCCCGTATCCTCTCCCTGAAGCTCTAAATGAACGATCTGTGCCTTTTGGTATGATACTGAAAAACGGATGCCGAGCGGTTCAAGCAGCTCTCTCGCCCAAGCGCCGGCCGTTACGAGAACCTGGCCGGCAGTAAGCGTGCGTTCTGCGGTTTTCACACCGATAACGGCACCGTCCTCTGTCAATATTGACGCTTCTTCATTGTAAACAGCCGCGCCGTGATTAACGGCCGCGTTTAACAGCGCCTTACGAAGCGCCCTCCCGTTCACCCGGGCCGCGCCGCTGACATGAACCGCCCCGTATTCCTCCGACAGCGCGGGGAACAGCGCCTTCGTTTCTGCCGGAGTCAGTCTTGTAATGTCACCGATTTCAGGAGCGTCCTCTCTTCTTTTATAAGCTCTTTCCTCCATTTGGCTGAGCTTTTTTTCATCCGTATGGAGACTGACGGCACCGACCTTTTGATAGCCGGTGTCCGTTTCTCCGTCAGCTTCAAGCTGCTGTATCAATTGGTTATAATAGCGGGCTCCGCCTTTTGCGATCGCATACCATGCCTGGTTGCGGCGCTGCGACAGCCACGGGCAGACGATCCCTGCCGCGGCGTCAGTCGCCTGCCCCGGGTGTTTCCTGTCAAAGACCGTTACATCCGCACCGGCCTTTGCGAGATGATAAGCCGCGGACGCACCGAGAATGCCGGCTCCGATAATCATATAAGACTTCATGTGTAACACCTTTTCTATCTGTTTTGTCTTATTTATTTTAACAAATAGAGCGCCCGGTTCCTACCGGAGTCCTGACGGCAATGATAAGTTTCGAAAACGGAAACGTATAATAAAAGGAATACGTTCTTGTCTGAAAGCCGTTTTCCTCAAGAATTGCTCTGTATTGTGATGTATTTTTTATATCTGACACGGCCAATGTGCCGCCAGGCTTCAGCACCCTCACCATTTCCGTGATCGCCCGTTCCCTCTCTTTTCTGCCTGAAATGTTGTGTACGGTAAAATGTGAAATGACAAGGTCAAACGTTTTATCAGGAAACGGCATGGCTTGCGCGAGTCCGTCATACAAATCAATTTCCGGCGCTCCTTCTGCCCGTCTGTTCTTTTCAAATGCGTCTCTCCCGTTTCCGCCCAGATCCCAGCCTGACCATTTGTCAATCGCTGAGACGTCAGCGCCTTTTTGAGCCGCGGCGATGGCTAGCAGCCCCCGTCCCGTCCCAATATCAAGCACCTTCATGTCCGGCTTTAAACCGGAAAGCGCAAGAATGCGATGGCGGTGTGAAAGTTTAATGGCCGTTGAATACAAGAGCATCCAAAGACCGAGCAATAAAAACAAGGTGCCCGTCAGCCAGCCCCAGTAAGGAGGAATCATACCGCATAACGTGGCTGCAGCATAAAGGAGCGCAAGAAAGATAAATCCAAACGCTCCATAAGGCGCATCAATTCCGTATCGTGTTGTCATACTGTCAAGTCCTTTCAATATTTATCCAACTATTATACCATAATACTCAAAAGCCGAAAGGAGATACGACCATGTGAAACGCGGCATTACATTTAACATCCCAAATCAATTCGGACGGTTTGCGGCAGATATATTACAACCGTTCCCCATCTCTTCCTATACGTGGTTTATCGGTGATGGAGAGGCGTATACTGAATTCAAAGAAGACACCGATACAGACCTGTTTACGCAAAATCAGCGCATCATTCAGGGTCAAGAACTCCGTCATCGTCTGAAAGGAAACCCTTATTATATGATTTTTGCTGAATTGAAAGCTTTCCCGAGCGGGATGGTAACGGAAATCAATACGTATGAGGAATATTTGGATAGTTCCTGTAAACTTGTGCTTCTCATCGCAGATTGCTCGTATGTAACGTTATATTGCAAAGATCCGGACATGCTCGAAGCCCTTTTTCAGCAGGCTGTACAATGCGGGTTTCACCGCGTTGACTATGTTACAGATGAGAATGATGCGAGAACGGGATTGTCTGTCTGGTGAAGGTGGTGCGTTCTTTTTATGAAGCGCCGGATAGGGCTTAGGATTCAAAATATTGACAAATTCGTGTGTTTTCAACAAAAAAATCACTCCCTCATGTATACTGAGTCCGTAACTTACATATGAAAGGGGTATGGCAATGAAAATCAGTTTGAAGAAAAAAGCAGGTTTTTGGAAGAAGACGGCGGTTTCATCTCTTATTTTCACCATGTTTTTCACCCTGATGATGAGCGGTACGGTTTTTGCGGCCGGGCTGAATAAGGATCAGAAGCGCCGGGCGGAACAGCTGACCAGCATTTTTGAAAACGGAAAGACGGAAATCCAATATGGATATGTTGAAGCGTTGGATGACGGAAGAGGTTACACTTGCGGGCGGGCCGGCTTTACGACGGCTACCGGAGATGCGCTGGAAGTAGTCGAAGTATATACGAAAGCGGTGCCGAATAACAAATTGAAAAAGTATTTGCCTGAATTGCGCCGTCTTGCGAAAGACGAAAGCGATGACATCAGCAATCTGAAAGGATTCGCTTCTGCCTGGCGCTCACTTGGCAATGATAAAGCCTTCCGCGCTGCCCAGGATAAGGTAAACGACAGCTTGTATTATCAGCCGGCGATGAAACGTTCAGAAAATGCCGGACTGAAAACGGCCTTGGCCAAAGCGGTGATGTACGATACGGTGATTCAGCATGGTGACGGTGATGATCCAGACTCCTTTTATGCCCTGATTAAACGCACGAACAAAAAAATGGGCGGGTCACCGAAAGACGGAACGGACGAGAAGAAATGGCTCAATAAATTCTTGGATGTACGCTATGACGATCTGATGAATCCGTCAGATGAGGACACCCAGGATGAATGGAGAGAATCGGTTGCCCGTGTCGACGTTTTCCGCGATATTGTCAAAGAGAAGAACTACAATTTAAACGGGCCGATTCATGTCCGGTCAAGCGAATACGGAAATTTCACTATTCAATAAACAAAAAAACCCCGCCATATGGCGGGGTTTTACTATTAACCGATGGAGCCTTCCATTTCGAACTTAATCAAACGGTTCATTTCAACTGCGTATTCCATCGGAAGTTCTTTTGTGAATGGCTCGATGAAGCCCATAACGATCATTTCTGTTGCTTCTTCTTCAGAAATACCGCGGCTCATCAAGTAGAAAAGCTGTTCTTCAGAAACTTTTGATACTTTCGCTTCGTGCTCCAATGAAATGTTGTCGTTCAGGATTTCATTGTAAGGGATTGTATCAGAAGTTGATTTATTATCCATAATGAGCGTATCACACTCGATGTTTGAACGGGCGCCGTCCGCTTTTCGTCCGAAGTGGACGATACCGCGGTATGTTACTTTTCCGCCTTGTTTAGAAATCGATTTTGATACAATTGTGGATGACGTATTCGGTGCAAGGTGAATCATTTTCGCACCTGCGTCCTGATGCTGTCCTTTGCCCGCAAGAGCGATAGAAAGCGTCATGCCGCGCGCGCCTTCACCTTTCAGAATGACAGCCGGATATTTCATCGTTAATTTAGAACCGATGTTTCCGTCAACCCATTCCATCGTCGCGTTTTCTTCACAAACCGTACGTTTCGTTACTAAGTTGTAAACGTTGTTCGCCCAGTTTTGAATTGTTGTATAACGGCAGTAGCCGCCTTTTTTGACGATGATTTCAACAACCGCGCTGTGAAGCGAGTTTGTTGTGTACACAGGAGCCGTACAGCCCTCTACGTAATGAACGCTTGCTTCTTCGTCAACGATGATCAGCGTACGTTCGAACTGACCCATGTTTTCAGAGTTGATGCGGAAGTAAGCTTGAAGCGGTGTTTCAACCTTCACGCCTTTAGGCACGTAGATGAAAGATCCGCCGGACCAAACAGCTGAGTTCAGCGCCGCAAACTTGTTATCAGTCGGCGGAATGACTTTCGCCCAGTGCTCGCGGAAAATGTCTTCATTTTCTTTCAGCGCGCTGTCTGTGTCTTTGAAGACAATGCCTTGCGCTTCAAGATCTTCTTTCATATTGTGGTACACAACTTCGGATTCGTACTGTGCAGAAACACCGGCAAGGTATTTTTGCTCAGCTTCAGGAATACCGAGTTTGTCAAATGTCTGTTTAATTTCCTCAGGCACTTCATCCCAAGAACGCTCTGAACGCTCAGACGGCTTTACGTAATACGTAATTTCGTCAAAGTTTAAAGAGTTTAAATCCCCGCCCCACTGCGGCATCGGCATGTTGTAGAAATGCTCAAGAGATTTCAGGCGGAAATCAAGCATCCATTGAGGCTCTTCTTTCATGCGTGAAATTTCTTCTACGATTTCTTTTGTCAATCCGCGCTCTGAACGGAAAATGGAAACGTCCTTATCGTGAAAACCGTACTTGTATTCACCAATTTCAGGCATTTTTTTAGCCATCCATTTTCACTCCAATCTTTTAATTGCCGCCTTTTTCGCCAGCGACTCCTTTTTCAAGTGCTTTCCATGAAAGGGTGGCACATTTAATCCGAGCCGGGAATTTCGAAACGCCTTGAAGGGCTTCAATATCCCCGAGATCTATTGAGTCGTCATACTCTTTCCCTTGCATCATGTCTGAGAAAATCTTAGACATGGAAAGGGCGGTATCAATATCTTTTCCTTTAATCGCCTGCGTCATCATGGAAGCTGAAGCCATGGAGATGGAACAGCCTTCCCCTTCAAACTTCGCTTCCTGAACGGTATCGCCGTCAAGCTTCATTGTCAGTCGGATCCGGTCGCCGCAAGTCGGGTTGTTCATATCGACGACGATGCTGTCATCCAAAACCCCTTTGTTGCGCGGATTTTTGTAATGATCCATGATCACTTGTCTGTATAATGTATCTAAATTTGCATTAAAAGACATTTGTAAAGTACTCCTTTGTCTTTTGGAGGGCTTCCGCGAGCTTATCGATCTCTTCCTCTGTATTATACAGATAAAAACTCGCTCTCGCAGTAGCAGATACATCCAGCCATTTCATGAGCGGCTGGGCGCAATGATGGCCGGCTCTGACCGCAATGCCCTCAGCATCGAGGACAGTCGCGACATCATGAGGGTGAACCTCATCAAGATTAAATGTCACAAGTCCCGCCCGCTCTTTCGGACCGTATACCGTCACGCCGTCCAGCTGCTCGAAACGGTCAAGCGCATAGGCTGCAAGCTTATGCTCATGCCGGGAAATCTCGTCGAGTCCGATCTCTTCAAGAAAATCAATCGCGGCTCCCAATCCGATCGCGCCTGCGATAATCGGCGTGCCTGCTTCAAATTTCCACGGAAGCTCTTTCCAAGTTGATTCATAAAGCCCTACAAAGTCGATCATTTCGCCGCCAAATTCGGCCGGTTCCATATTCTCAAGCAGTTCTTTCTTGCCGTACAGCACGCCGATTCCCGTCGGGCCGCACATTTTATGGGAAGAAAGCGCGAAGAAGTCGCAATCCAGGTCCTGAACGTCAATTTTCATGTGCGGTGTGCTCTGCGCCCCGTCCACCACGATGACAGCGCCATTGTCATGAGCGATTTTGGCGATCTCTTTAATCGGGTTGATCGTGCCGAGCACGTTTGACACATGAGCGACTGCCACGATCTTCGTATGGCTTGTGACAGTCTGCCGGACGTCGTCCAGCGAAAGCGTGCCGTCTTCCTGCATCGGGATATATTTTAAAGTCGCGCCGGTTGCTTTTACTGCCTGCTGCCACGGAATGATATTCGCATGATGCTCCATTTGGGTGATGACCACTTCATCACCGGGTTTTAAGCTGGCGCGGGCATAGCTCAGCGCCACCATATTCAGTGAAGTTGTCGTGCCTTTTGTGAAAATGACCTCAGCCATTGACTTCGCATTGATAAACTTACGGACTTTTTCACGCGCACCTTCATAGCCGTCTGTCGCTCTCGTGCCAAGAGTATGAACGCCTCTGTGAACATTGGAATTGTATTTGCTGTAATACTGATCCACTGCTTCAATGACAGCACGCGGCTTCTGGGAAGTCGCCGCGCTGTCAAGGTACACGAGGTCATGTCCGTTCACTTGCTGATGAAGGATCGGGAACTGTTCACGAATATCGGTGATATTCATTATTTTACTTTCCTTTCGATGACGGAGACGAGCTGTTTCTTAACTCCTTCAATCGGAAGCTCTTTTACCACCGGAGCAAGGAATCCGTAAATGACTAAGCGCTCCGCTTCTTCTTTCGGAATTCCGCGGCTCATTAAGTAGTAAAGCTGGATCGGATCCACACGGCCGACAGATGCCGCATGTCCTGCAGTTACATCGTCTTCATCAATTAAGAGAATCGGGTTTGCATCTCCGCGTGCTTTTTCACTCAGCATCAGGACGCGGGATTCCTGTTCAGCGTTTGCTTTAGACGCGCCGTGCTCGATTTTGCCGATTCCGTTAAAGATGGAAGATGCGGCATCTTTCATGACTCCGTGCTTCAGGATATAGCCTTCAGAAGCCTTACCGAAGTGGATGATCTGCGTCGTAAAGTTTTCCGTCTGTTCTCCTCTTCCGACAACTACGGTTTTCGTATCGCCGTATGTGCCGTCTCCGTAGAGGTTTGTCGTGTTTTCAGAAATCGTGTCGCCGTCGTTCATCAGTCCGAGCGCCCACTCGATTTTGCTGTCTCGTCCGCGCGCGGCTCCGCGGCGGTTGACGTATGTTGTGACACCTGCTGACAGGTTGTCAACGGCGCCGTACGTCACGCTGGCATTATCACCTGTGACCACTTCACTGATAATGTTGAATACCGCTTCTTTCGGATTCACCGTGCTGATGTAGTTCTCAACGTAAGTGACGGAGCTGTGGTCTTCAGCGACGATCAGCACGTGGTTGAACAATGCCGTGTCATTGCTTTCATGAACGTAAACGGCCTGAACAGGCGTCTCCACCTGAACGTTTTTAGGAACATAAAGGAATGCCCCGCCGTTCATTAATGCCGCATGAAGCGCAGTCAGTTTATGCTCGTCGACCTTTACGCCGTCTTTCATGAAGTATTTCTCAACGAGGTCGCTGTGCTCACGGGCAGCCGTTAAGATGTCCGTGAAAATAACGCCTTTGTCTTTCAGTTCTTTTGAAAGAGAAAGGAAAGCAGGCGTTTGATCACGCTGCACATATAACGTTTTGTCTTCGTTTTCGATATCGATCAGCGCTTTTGCTTCATCAGCTAAATCTTCTAAAGAAGCAAGCGGCGCGTTTTCTACTGTATGCTTGTTGAACTTTGTAAAGTTCCAATTTGTGATTTTTGTTTTATCAGGCTTAGGCAGCGGCAGATCTTCAGCTTTTTCAAGAGCCTGTAAGCGCAGGTTTTTCAGCCAGGCAGGTTCTTGATGCTTTTCGGAAAAGCCTTTGACATATTCCTGATCTACGGATAGTTTCGTTTCCAATGTCATGATTATCCCCCTAACGCTTACGCTTCTTGGCCTACAGTTTCGTCTTCAATGCCTAGTTCCTGTTTAATCCAGTCATAACCTTCCGCTTCAAGGCGCTGTGCAAGCTCCGCGCCGCCGGATTTCACTACGCGTCCCTGCATCATAACGTGAACGACATCAGGCGTGATGTAGTTCAGAAGGCGCTGGTAGTGAGTGATCATTAAGCAGCCGAAGTTTTCGCTGCGCATTTTGTTGATTCCTTTAGAAACGACTTTAAGCGCATCGATATCAAGACCTGAATCGATCTCGTCAAGAATGGCGATTTTCGGCTCGATCATCATAAGCTGAAGGATTTCGTTGCGTTTTTTCTCCCCGCCTGAGAAACCTTCGTTCAGGTAACGCTGCGCCATTTCAGGGTCCATTTCAAGGAACTCCATGTTTTCATCCATTTTGCGGATGAATTTCATAAGAGAAATTTCATCGCCTTCTTCACGGCGTGCGTTAATCGCAGAGCGAAGGAAATCGGCATTTGTCACACCGCTGATTTCGCTTGGGTACTGCATCGCAAGGAAAAGACCCGCCTGAGCGCGCTCGTCCACTTCCATTTCCAGTACATCTTTGCCGTCAAGCGTGATGCTGCCTTTTGTAACTTCGTATTTCGGGTGTCCCATAATCGCTGCTGAGAGCGTGGATTTACCGGTACCGTTCGGCCCCATGACAGCGTGGAATTCGCCGCCTTTTATTTCAAGGTTTACACCTTTTAAGATCTCTTTTCCTTCGATTTCAACGTGAAGATCCTTGATCGTTAATGTTGAAGCAGCCATATCTATACCTCCAAAATATATAATCATTATTCTCAATTTATTCTCATTCTAATTTTATAACAAATGAAAAGTAAATACAACTTTTTATATTACCCGGAACATTCCTAAAGTTTATCAAAGATCAAGGCGTAATTAAAGCTGTTTGAAACAGAAAAAGGGCGGAAATCCACCCTTTTTTACTGACCGATTTTCTCATTAAGCTGCGCTGCGAGGAACTTGCTTTTTTGATATTCAAGCTCCCTCTGCCGTTCGACTTCCATCCTTTTTGAAAGACGCCGTCCGTATTCCTCGTAGCCGATGCCGTGTGACTTCTGCATCGCTTTTTCCATTTCAGGCGTATAGTCAAGGTCCAGTCTCTCTTGGCTGGTGCAGATAATGAATCAATCCCTTCATATATTTGTTTCTATTGTAACAATGATCCGCTGCTCCGGCCAAAGAGGGTGTGCCCCTGAATCCTTTCGAATGTGCCGGAAACCGGCGCTCGCTTTATCTGAAAAACGGTATTCACACGATTGCTCATTCTAATGCGTCGTATGTCCGAATTCCTGAATGCACTGCTGCACGAGGGTCACTCCCTGACTGAGAGCCGCGCCGCCCCCGAATGCCGCCGCGACGCTGATGACCTCAAGGATGTTTTCTTCTGTGGCCCCTTGGTCAAGGCAGCCCTTCGTATGATAAATCATGCAAAATTCATCTTGAGCGCTGATGCTGATGCCCAGAGCGATTAATTGTTTCTCTTTTTCAGTTAATGAATCCGCTGAGAAACACTGCTCAGTAAATTCATTAAACTTCCGCCCCATCATGGGCATTTTTTGCTCGAATATGCCTAAACCTTCTTTATATTGTTTCAATGCGTCATGCACGCTTTTTCCGTTATCCTGGTATTGAGCCACTGCCATTCCCTCCAATCGTTAACCTTCCTTTTTATTATGGACAGTTCTCCGATTAATACCCGAAAAAAACCCCGGATGATTCATCCGGGGTTTTCGCTTTATTCAGATACGGGAAGCACGGCTCCGTCGTATTTTTTCTCAATAAAGTCTTTGATTTTCTTAGAGTGAAGCACTTCCATAAGCGCTTTGATTTTCTCTGATTTTTCGTCACCTTTGCGTACGGCGATGATGTTTGCGTACGGGTTGTTTTTCGTTGATTCCACTTGAATCGCATCTTTTAACGGATTCAGTTTGTTTTGAATCGCATAGTTGACGTTAATGAAGACTGCATCGCCTTCTTCTTCATTATATGCTTTCGCCGTTAATTCAGGGGCGATTTTTTTGAATGTCAGGTTTTTCGGGTTTTTCGTAATGTTTTTCGTAGTCGCTTCAATCGTTTTTACCTTCGGATCAAGTGTGATCAGTCCGGCTTTTTCAAGCATCGCCAGCATACGGCCTTGTTCAGCGACATTGTTAGTCATGATGATGGTCGCGCCTTTAGGCAGGTCTTTCAGTGATTTGTATTTTTTCGTGTAAACTCCGAACGGCTCAAGGTGAACGGCTCCGGCATTCACGAGTTTGTAATCTTTATTTTCTTTCATTTCCTGTTCAAGGTAAGGAACGTGCTGGAAGTAGTTCGCATCCACTTCATTATCAGCTAACGCTTTGTTGTACATTTTGTAATCGTTCAGCACTTTTACTTTTAATGTGTAGCCTTTTTCCTTCAAGAGCGGTTCCGCTTCTTTTAAGATTTCAGCATGCGGTGTTTTTGTCGCGGCGACAACGATTTCCTTTTTATTCGAGCCGTTTGATCCGCAGGCGGCTAAAACTCCCGCGAACACAAGCAGCAGCGCACTTAATACAATCTTTTTCAATGTAAATCCTCCCTTATCTTTTGTCTATTATATTTGTAATTACATCACCGATAATCTGAATGATAAAGACGATGATGAGTATAAATACTGTCGCTACAAACGTTACATCCGTATTATTGGACTGGTAGCCTTCTACATATGCAAGGTTTCCGAGTCCGCCTGAACCGATGGCGCCGGCAATGGCGGTAGATCCGATCAGGGCGATGGCCGTCACGGTGATGCCTGAAATTAACGCAGGCATTGATTCAGGAATCAGCACTTTGAAGATAATCGTCGATGTCTTTGCTCCCATTGATCTGGCAGCTTCGATGACTCCTTTATCGACTTCCCGGAGCGCAATTTCCGCAAGACGGGCGTAAAACGGCGCGGAGCCGATAATCAGCGCCGGCAATGCGGCATTCGGTCCTAAAATCGATCCGACCAGAATCTTAGTAAAGCCGAGAAGCAGAATAATTAAAATAAGAAACGGAATAGACCTGAAAATATTAACGACCGCCGCAATCACGGTGTTAATGATTTTATTTTCCCATAAGCTTCCCTTGCCCGTTAAAAAGAGCAGAAGACCGAGAATCGCTCCGATGATAAATGAAAAAACTAAAGCGATGACCGTCATATAAAGGGTCTCATATGTGGCCGTCCACAGCTCGGTTATATCAACGTTCGGGAACCATTTTTCAAACATTTGTGATCACCTCTGCTTCTACCTGTTTGTCTTTGATGAACCGGATCACGTTTTCTACTTCTTTTTCCTGACCGTCAATATGAATGAATAATGAACCGTAAGCTCCGTCCTTCGTCTGTGAAATTTTCCCCTGCAGAATATTGACGTCCACATCAAAGTTTCGGATCATTTCCGTAATGAGGGGCTGCTCGGCGGCCTGCCCGACAAATGAAAGCTGAATCGTTTTCCCTGTCGCTGTTTCCTGCAGAAAATGCTGGATGGTTTCTTTCGTCTCCTCCGGTTCTGTCACCTGCTGAACGAAACGCTTGGTCATCGGTTCGCGCGGGTTTCTGAAAACTTGGAGTACTTCGCCTTCTTCAACGACTTTCCCGTTTTCCATGACGGCGACTCTGTTGCAGATTTTTCGGATGACGTGCATTTCATGGGTAATGAGCACGATCGTCAGACCGAGTCTGTCATTTATATCGGATAAAAGATCCAAAATTGAATCGGTCGTCTGCGGATCGAGCGCTGATGTCGCTTCATCGCACAGAAGGACTTTCGGATTATTAGCGAGCGCCCGGGCGATGCCGACACGCTGCTTTTGACCGCCGCTCAGCTGCGACGGATAAGATTTTTCTTTCCCCTCTAATCCGACCAGTTTAATCAATTCATCAGCGCGGCGGACCCGTTCGCTTTTTTTTACGCCGGCGATTTCCAGCGGGAACATAATGTTCTCCCGGACGGTGCGCGACCACAAAAGGTTAAAATGCTGGAAGATCATGCTGATTTCCTGGCGCGCTTTTCTCAGTCCGCGGCTGCTTACTTTATTTAATTCCGTCCCCGCGACTTCCACGGTTCCCGACGTCGGCTTTTCAAGGCCGTTCAGGAGACGGATTAGGGAACTTTTACCAGCTCCGCTATATCCTATAATTCCAAATATTTCGCCCTTTTTGATATCAAGAGTGACATCTTGGACAGCATTGACATCCCCATGCTTCGCTTTGTAAATTTTTGAAACATTTTGAAGATGGATCAAAGCAATCACCCGCCTTACACTATTCTAAGAAATCTTCCGGGTTTCTCCGCAAAAGAAAAGCCTTTCTGCAAAAATGAGCAGAAAGGCTTATTGAAAAAGGCCTTTCTCTCATCTTTCAAAGCAGACCGCTTCGAGTGAATTGGCACCATTTCAACATTGTTGATGGTTGCCGGGCTTCATAGGGCACTTCCCTCCACCTCTCTTGATAAGAGAAAACATATCGTATTTTCGTCCGGAAATTCTTACTGTAGAATAGCACGGCGAATGATAAAAAGTCAATAAAATAAATATTGGAAGCTATTGTCACATAGGAGATTGGCAGTTACGGCCGTTTACTGATCGCCTGAAAAAATCCGTTTGTCAGCCAGAGGATGGCCTCCAGCTTCAGCAGGGCTCTGAATGATCCTTTCACTTTGAGTTTTCCGCTTTGGATAAGCTTTTGCAAAGAGACATCACCATGCAGGAGATGGATGATTTCCGTCTGGTTTCCGTAAAAGGTCAAATTAGATTTCTCCTTTGAAGCCGACGTTTTTCTCATTTCTCCCTGTCCGTTAATTGAGACCGTTAAGGCTTCTGTTTCTCCTTGGAATGTAATCAGCAGCGTTGAGGCGTTTAATAGCGGTTTCAAAAACAGATGCTGTCCGTCATTCTCTGAAACTTCTATTTTCTCCACTCGTATAACCTCCCGTTTTAATGGCCATACATACACTTTCTCTTTTTAACGGACAGAACCCTTTATAAACCGCACGACATTTTCCTGTAAATATTGTCACATCGGGAACGTTTGCGATGTTTTTTGTTTAATCAGCTCATATAAATAGGAAACGGAGCGGAAGGCGTATCCTTTCTCAACAAGCTCTCCGCCTTTAAACAGCAAAAAGCACGGAACGCTTTCAATCTGATAGGCTTTGGCGAATGCGGGGGAATAATTCACGTTGTTTTTATAGAAGGCGGCGCCGGGCAGCATTTCTTCGACGACAGTAAGCATTTTGGACGCCAGCTGGCATGTGCCGCAAAACGGGGTGTACAAATACAGGAGATAAACGTCATCCTGAATCGATTCGAGTTCATTTTCTTGGAGTTCTTTCATGATTACCACCTCAGGTCGTTCTTTTTCAAAAATACAGTGTCAGCATCAAAGCCGGCTCTGATCAGCACAGATGCGAGATGATGGCCCGGGCACGACTCGACTTGCCTGTATGTTCTGTCTATATAAATATGGCGCGCTTCGGGAAGCTCCCGTTTCAGCTGTTTTCTTAATTTTTCTCCGGAGTCATCTGCGTCCGTTAAAATATAGACGTCTCTGTCAAACAGGCGGTCCGCCAACTCTTCCAGTTCGGTTTGGCCGATCGTCCCGTTTGTACAGACGATTTCCGCGGGTTCGATGAGCACTTCCCCGACTTTGATTTTATCAGATTTTCCTTCTACGATAATGACCTTTTCATCTCCGTTGTACATAAGCGCGTCACCTGCCGATTGTTTTAGCGTCAGATTGAAAAAGAAGGCAGTGAAATTCACCGCCAACTGTTAACACCAGCCATTCTCATAATCGCAATCGACATATTTCGGATCGCTGCCGTTTATGACATCGGCTGTTTTATAAAATTTTTGATTTTCAAATGAAAAGCCCTGTTTGAGCTCGTACTGGTCCATGCCTGTCATCTCGCCGATGGCTTCATTTTCATGAAACAAGGAAAACCGGCCGTTTTGAAAGCGGCCCGTGACGTTCTCCGTCACATCGACCTTTTGTTTATCAAAAGCCATTTTAGACACCTCCCGTTACAGATAGAGTGTCCAAATGGCCCCTTTGCTATCCGATCAGTCTTCCTGTGTCATTTCGTCATATTGCTCAGAAGTCATGAGGTTTTCGATTTCTTCAGCATCAGCCGGTTCAACGACGATCATCCACGCTTTTTCATACGGAGACTCGTTTACGAATTCAGGACTGTCATCAAGGTCTTCGTTCACTTCCGTCACCGTTCCGTTAATCGGTGCGTACAGTTCGGATACGGTTTTGACGGATTCCACGCTGCCGAATGGCTCGTCCGCTTTAATTTCGGCGCCGACTTCCGGAAGCTCGACAAATACGATGTCGCCAAGTTCGGCTTGCGCGAAATGTGTAATCCCGATACGGGCTTTTCCGTCCTCAACTTTGACCCATTCGTGCTCTTTGGAATAACGCATATCTTTCGGTGTGCTCATCTAAATCCCTCCATTTTTTTCTTATAATAAGAAGATACCATAATTCTTTGAACCTGGCATTACATCCAATATTTTTCGAATTGGTCTTCTTTAAAGCCGACAGTGACTTTTTCGCCGTCTGTCGTAATCGGGCGTTTCAGGAGCATACCGTCTGATGCCAGAAGTTCGAGCTGTTCATCCTCTGACATATGGTACAGTTTTTCCTTTAAGTTCAGCTCGCGGTATTTCATTCCGCTCGTGTTGAAAAACTTTTTGAGCTCAAGACCGCTCTTTTCATAGAGGTCTTTAATTTCTTCTTTCGACGGAGTTTCCTCCGCGATATGTATTTCGTTTATTTCCTTACCGCGGTCTTCCAGCCATTTTTTCGCATTACGGCACGTTCCGCATTTAGGGTACCAGTAAAAATTTAACGACATCTTCTTCACCCCTTGTAAATGATCGTCGTTATTTTAACACAATCACTTGTAAAAACCTATAACGTTGCTTCATGAAAAAGCGCCCCTGATGAAGGAGCGCTTTCAGCATGTGATCAGACTGTATATTTTTCTTCACGGAAGACGGCTGCTGCCGCTTCACGTTTTTTCTGAATGAGGTTTTTCGGCGTCAGGCGCGTCAGTTTGCGCAGCACGGAAAGCATCATGCGGAGGGAATCTCCTTCCTCCATGGCGATCAGTGATTCTTTGGCGTGCGCTTCAATGTTCTGAAGGGCTTCCTGGGCAAAGATTTCCGTATATAACAGCTTCTGCGCGGCTTTTTCGGCACCGTCCGCCGCAATTGCTTTTTCCGTTCTGAGGACGGCAGATTCCAAAGCATACAGCGCGCTGACAATATCGGCAATGTTCACCATGATTTCCTGCTCGCCTTCAATCTCTTTGCCGTATTTCTGCGCCGCGAGACCCGCTGTCAAGAGGGCGATCTTTTTCGCCTGTCTGACAATGTATTTTTCCTGTTCAAGAGGTTCTGAGCCCGGCTCTTCAGGCATCAGCATCATGAGTTCTTCTTGGAGCGCTTTTGCTTTTTCAAAGAGCGGCAGCTGACCTTTTACGGCTTTTTTCAGAAACGTGCTCGTTACGATCAGGCGGTTGATTTCATTTGTGCCTTCAAAAATCCTGTTGATTCTTGAGTCGCGATAGGCGCGCTCCACTTCATATTCCTGCATAAATCCGTAACCGCCGTGAATTTGAACCCCTTCGTCGGCAATGTAATCAAGCGTTTCAGAACCGCACATTTTGTTGAGCGAGCATTCAATCGCGTACTCGGCGATGGACTTTGCGACTTCGCGTCCGTCTTTTTGCTCCTCTTCCGTCAGTCTGCTCATATTATCTTCGAATAAGCCCACTGTTCTGTATACAGAGCTCTCCATGGCGTAAAGCCGCGCTGACATCGTCGCAAGCTTTTCCTGAGTGAGCGTGAAGCTTGAGATCGGCGTTTTAAATTGCCGGCGCTGGTTTGCATAAGCGGCAGACAGCTCAATCACCCGTTTTGAAGCGCCGATTGTACCGACGGCAAGCTTGTAGCGCCCGATATTCAGGATATTAAAGGCGATGACATGGCCTTTTCCGATTTCGCCGAGAAGATTTTCTTTCGGGACTTCCGCCTGATCTAAAATCAGCGTTCTTGTCGATGAACCCTTAATCCCCATTTTTTTCTCTTCCGGTCCCGTTGATACGCCCGGATAGTTCTTTTCTACGATAAATGCGGAAAACTTATCTCCGTCCACTTTAGCGTAGACGACAAAGACATCTGCAAAGGCGGAGTTTGTAATCCATTGCTTTTCTCCGTTAAGAATATAGTGTGTGCCCGCTTCATTCAAAACAGCCGTCGTTTTCGCGCCGAGGGCATCTGAACCTGAGCCGGGCTCAGTTAAGGCGTATGCCGCGATTCTTTGTCCTGAAGCCAAGTCCGGCAAATAGGTTTTTTTCTGTTCTTCCGTTCCGAAGAACACGATCGGCAATGAACCGATCCCGACGTGAGCGCCGTAAGATAGCGAAAAGCTGCCGGCACGTGAAAACTTTTCCGTGATGAAGGCTGAACTGATTTTATCCAGGCCGATACCGCCGTACTCTTCAGGCACGTCTGCTCCGAGGAGGCCGAGATCTCCGGCTTTTCTCAGCAGTCTGACCGAATGCTCAAACTGATGGTTTTCAATTTCATCGATATAAGGAAGCACATCGTTGACGACATAGTCTTCTGTCGTTTTGCCGATCATTTTATGTTCGTCTGTAAAGTCCTCCGGAGTGAATATTTGATCATATCCCGTCTCTTCAATCAGAAAGCTGCCGCCTTTTTTGACGTTGACCGTTTCCTGTTTCATGTTCATTTCCCCCTTTTTTTAAATGAGTTCAAATACGCCGGCAGCGCCCATGCCGCCTCCGATGCACATCGTCACAACGCCGAATTGCTCGTTTCTCCGTTTCATTTCATGAATGAGTGACAGGGTCAGCTTCGTCCCCGTGCAGCCGAGCGGATGTCCGAGCGCGATGGCGCCTCCGTTGACGTTCACCTTTTCTTCATCTATCCCGAGCGATCTGATGACTTGAATGGCCTGTGAAGCAAAGGCCTCATTCAATTCAAAAAGCCCGATATCCTGTAATTCGAGTCCGGCAAGCTTGAGCGCCCGCGGAATGGCTTCAATCGGACCGATCCCCATTACCTCAGGCGGAACGCCGCCTACGGCAAAGGAACGGAATTTGACAAGCGGGGCCAATCCGAGCGACGATGCTTTTTCGCGATCCATCAGCATGACAGCCGCCGCGCCGTCACTTGTTTGTGAAGAGTTCCCGGCCGTCACGGTTCCCGTTTTTGAAAAAGCCGGGCGGAGCTTCGCCAAGACGTCAGCCGACGTGCCGGGACGAACGCCTTCATCCTGAGAAAAGGTAAATTGTTTTTTCCGCGGCTTATGGTCATCACCGACTTCTGTCAGCGATACTTCAACCGGCACGATTTCGTCATTGAATTTCCCTTCCTTAAGGGCTTTTGCGGCATTCTGATGGCTGCGGACTGCAAATGCATCCTGGTCTTCTCTGGATACTCCGTACGTTTCGGCGACCTGCTCCGCCGTATGCCCCATGCTCATGTAATACTCAGGCGCATGCTCCGCCAAAGCGATATTCGGCCGTGTCACATGCCCCATCATCGGAACTTGCGACATGGATTCCGCACCGCCCGCAATGACGGTATCACCCGCGCCGATCATAATTTTTTCAGCACCGTAAGCGATGGATTGGAGCCCGGAAGAGCAGTAGCGGTTCACCGTAATGGCCGGCACCGTATGAGGAAGCCCCGCCAGCGCACCGATATTCCGAGCCATATTTAATCCTTGTTCGGCTTCAGGTGTTGCACATCCGATAATTAAGTCATCGATATTTCCTTCATAGCCGCCTGCCCGTTTCAGCGTTTCTTTTACACAAAGCGCGCCTAAATCATCAGGACGAACGGCTGCAAGCGATCCTTTTTTCGCTTTACCGACCGGGGTTCTCGCACCGGCCACAATGACTGCTTCTCTCATAAACACCCTCCTAGTTCCGTAAAGGTTTGCCTTTGACGAGCATATGCTGCATTCTCGCTTGAGATTTCGCCTCGCCAGCGAGGCTTAAAAAGGCTTCTCTTTCAATCTCGAGTAAATATTCTTCTGAAACCTCCGTGCCGAACGGGACTCTTCCGCCGGCAATGACATGGGCCAGCTTCTTCGCAATCTTCATATCGTGATCGGATAAATAACCCGACCGTCTCATTTGGTCTGCTCCGAGCAGTAATGCCGCACAGCCGGTTTCTCCGGTGACTTTCACTTTTTTGCGGGCAGGCGGACGGTATCCGCTGTCATATAAGGAAGCAGCCAGCTGTTTCGCATCGTGCAGCAGGTGATCCTGATTCATGCTGATACGGTCTGCCGCGGACAAAATCTTCATGTCACGGGCTTCGTGTGCCGAACCGGACACCTTGGCAAGCGCGATTGTTTCGAAGGTTTTAATCGCTGCGTCCATGAGTTCACTTCCGCCGTCCAAATAATTCATGTACAGCTCTTTGTTTCCTCCGCCGCCCGGAATAAGACCGACGCCGGTTTCAACGAGACCCATATACGATTCGCTCGCCGCCTGAACGCGTGCCGCCGGGAGACAGACTTCCGTGCCGCCGCCGAGTGTCATCCCGAATGGCGCCGCTACAACCGGTTTAGCGCTGTATTTGATGTTCAGCATCGTCTGCTGAAAACGGCGGATGACAAAATCGACTTCCATGAAGTTATCATCCTGGGCTTCCATTAAAATCATCGCAAGGTTTGCTCCCGCGCAGAAATGTCTGCCTTGGTTTCCGATGACAAGACCTTTATAATTCCGCTCCGTTTCCTCAAGCGCATTGTCAATCATCTGAATAATGTCTAAGCCGATCGCGTTGCTTTTCGTATGAAATTCCAGCAGCGCGACATCATCGCCGAGATCAATCAGACTTGCACCGCTGTTTTTAGTGATAACGCCTTTTGTTTCTTTTAACGTCTGCAGGCTGATCCGTTTCGGATTTTCTTTCACAGCCCTGTATTGGCCGTCTGAATAATAAAATTGTGTTCCGTTTTCCTTCATATAAAATGTTTCATGACCCTGATCAAGCATTTCTTTCACCCAGCCGGGGAGTGCTGCGCCTTCTTCTTCGAGCCGCTCCGCTGATTTTCTGACACCAATGGCATCCCACATCTCAAACGGTCCGAGCTCCCATCCGAAGCCCCATTTCATGGCGTCGTCAATCGCTTTTATATCATCAGCGATCTCACCTAAAAGCCGGGCTGAGTATAAGAGTGTTTGCGATGTGATATTCCAAAGCAGGCGTCCGGCGCGGTCATCGGAATATACAAGCGCTTTCATTTTTCCTTTGGCACCCTTTGCCTGTTTGGCGGCTTCTAAAGCGGGCGTCTTCATTTTCGAGCGCTCACCGTATGTCATGGTCAGCGGATCGAGTTCATATATTGTTTTACCTTCTTTTTTGTAAAAACCTTGGCCGGATTTGCTGCCCAGCCAATTGTTTTTCAGCATGTCATTCATAAATTCAGGAAGCTTAAACATGTCTTTTTCAGCGCCGTCGGCTTTATCATATACGTTTTTTGCCACATGAGCGAAAGTATCAAGCCCCACAACGTCAAGGGTTCTGAAGGTCGCGCTTTTCGGTCTGCCGATCAAAGGCCCGGTCACCGTGTCCACCTCGCCGATGCGGCAGCCGGAAGAAAGCATTTCTCTTACCGTGACCAGCAGGCCGTACGTACCGATGCGGTTGGCGATAAAGTTTGGCGTGTCTTTTGCGATGACGACACCTTTCCCAAGCGTGTTTTCTGCAAATGAAGTCATAAACTCCAGCACGTCAGGATCTGTTTCCTGAATCGGAATGATTTCCAGAAGCTTCAAGTAGCGGGCCGGATTAAAGAAATGGGTTCCTAAGAAATGAGCCTTAAAATCGGCAGATCGGCCTTCCGCCATTTTTGTGACGGAGATACCGGACGTATTGCTCGACACGATGCTTCCCGGTTTCCGGTATTCATCAACGAGTGAGAAAATCTGTTTTTTTACGTCAAGGTTTTCGACGACGACTTCAATAATCCAATCAGCATCCTTCAATTGAGCTGCGTCATCTTCCAAATTCCCCGCCGTTATATAGTCGAGATTGGCAGCCGAAGTCAGCGGCGCCGGTTTTTGCTTCAGCAGCTTTTGCATAGCCGATCGGCTCAGTCTGCTGCGGACCTCCGGGCTTTCTAATGTCAGCCCTTTTTTCATCTCATCCTTTGTCAGCTCGTTTGGCACAATATCAAGCAGCAGGACGGGAATTCCGATGTTAGCCAAGTGCGCGGCAATTCCGGACCCCATGACGCCTGATCCGAGAACGGCTGCTTTCTTTATAAACTTGTGCATGAGTCATCCCCCTTGAACTTTGAATGAATAGTCATTCATTTTTTCGGCAAAAAAAATGAAACCCTTTTCTTCTTTCATCTTAAAAGATTTTCAGGATGACTTCAATAGCAAATATGGAATTTTTTTAAATTTTTCGGCTTCCGCATGTTCCATGGCGCGGGCGGGCAACTTAAACCCGGAGGTGAAGGGAATGGTGCGAGGGAGAAAAGATCCGTCTTCTGCCGCAGTGAGCGCGGCCAGCATGAAAGGAAATGCGGGACCGAAGCAAAAATACGGCGGCGGCAAACGGACGAGCCAAAATCAGCAATATAAAAAAGACAACATGGAATAACATACTGCGGCTGCTTTTTGGAGCAGCCGTTATTTTTTGAAGATTCCTTTAAGCACAAACGCCGCATTTGCCGGGCGCTCGGCAATTCTTCTCATCAGGTACCCGTACCAATCGGTTCCGTACGGGACATACACCCTCATCCTGTATCCTTCTTCGGCAAGCTCCTTCTGGCGCTCCGTTCTGATGCCGTACAGCATTTGGAATTCAAACTGCTCCCGGGGAATCTGATGCTCGCTGATGAGTGTTTTCGTATACGAAATGATGTCATCATCATGTGTCGCCACCGCCGTTTCATAGCCGCTCAAAAGCTGCAGCTTAATCAGCTGCTGGAAATGAAGATCGGTTGCTTTTTTATCAGGGAACGCAACGGCCGCCGATTCTTTATAAGCGCCTTTTACAAGCCTGAGCCGCGGCTTATATGGCATCAGACCGCTGATGTCTTCAGCTGCGCGGTATAAATAAGCCTGAATGACGGTGCCGAGCATCGGAAAATCCGGCTTGCACCGCTTATACAGCTCAAGCGTACGGCCGCATCTTGAATAGTCCTCCATATCAATCGTTACAGGCACGCCGCGTTCTTTTGCCTCCGTCAATATGTCTCTGATATGCTGTTCCGCGAGTTCCTCGGAAATATCCAGACCGATGGATGTTAATTTCAGCGACAGCTCACAATCCAGTTGATTCTCGGCAATCGCCCTGATTGCTTTTTTACATTCTTCCGCCGTCCTTTTCGCATCCTTCTCTGAACCCGCATATTCACCTAGATAATCAATCGAAGCCGACAGCCCTTTTTGGTTCAGCCGCTTTACCGTTTTCACAGCTTCCGTGAGCGTTTCCCCTGCAACGAACCTTCCCGCGCCGAAGCGGATTCCGTAAGCCTGGGCGAATTTTGTAAGCATTTTATTTTTCGACAAAAATAAACATATGCTCCGCAGCAAAGATGAACTCCCTCCTTTTTCTTTTATTCGTGTATGAATTTCCGATCGCAGAGAAAGCTAAAAAGAACAGAATTGAAGGAGGCGTTTATATGAACAACCAAGAGCAGCACGGAAACTTGCCGCCTGCCGTCATCTCAACGAAAGACCATTTGTATCTTGAGGACATGCTGAACTGGAACCTGCTTGCCATGAAAAAAGCGCATTTTATGGCGGAACACTGCCAGAATCAGACGTTAAAACAAGAGCTTGATCAGATCGGCCGGATGCATGAGAAGCATTATCAGCACATATTGGGCCGCTTGAACCCCGATCAAGGCGGACAGACAACAACAGGCTACATGCAATAGGAGGACAATACATGGAACAGCAAAATCAAAAAATCACGAATCCGCAAACGCCCGTGCCCAATACGGCGCAAATGAATGACAGAGACTTGGTCAATGAGCTGCTGACGACGGAAAAATACATCACGGCTTCATATTGCACAGCCCTGCACGAGTTCAGCCACGAGTCTCTTTATCAAGATATTCAGGCGATTTTCGATGAGTCACAAAAAGCGCAAAGAAGATTATACGATGTGATGTTTCAAAATGGCTGGTATTCCATTGAAGCCGCCGATACCCAAAAGCTTCAGCAATCGTATCAGAAGTTCCGGCAGACCATTCAGCAGCAGTCTCCCTACCAGCAGTAAAATGAAAAAGGATTTGATGTTTTCGCCAAGCATCAGTCCTTTTTTTATTTTTGCACAAAAAGATTGACTTATCATTAATCCTTATTTATATTTAACTAATGTTAATTATTTTCTCGAGGAACAAGATGAGGAGGAGTTATGAAAAACGCGGATCAATATGTGTCTGACATCCAGAAATCTCTTCAGACGCTGCTGCAAAACATACAGCCTGAAATGGTGGAAAGCATGGCAAAACACGAGGTGACGCCTGCCCAATTATTTGTTTTAGCCAGCCTGAAAAAACACGGGAGCTGCAAAGTTTCCGAAATTGCGGAACGCATGGAGGTAAAGCCGAGCGCGGTTACGCTGATGGCCGACCGCCTCGAACAAAAAGGACTTATCGTCCGCAAACATAACCAGCAGGACAGACGCGTCATCGACATCAGCCTGACCAAAAAAGGCGAAACAAAATTCGAAGATGTTGTGGAAGGACGGAAAGCGATACTGGCGCGAAACCTGTCCGTTCTGACTGACGATGAACTGATTCAGTCCGTGAACATCATCCGCAAAGTAGCGGAAGCCGCCGAGAAATACGCGGCTGATCAAAAAGAAAACGAATAGAAAGAGGAGCTGCCGAAACATGAGCATTGAAAAGAAAGATCCAAAACGCACATTATTAATAACAGGCTTAATCATCGCCATGTTTTTCTCAGCCCTTGACGGCACCATCGTAGGAACGGCGATTCCTAAAATCGTGGGTGACCTCGGGGGATTAAGCATGATGACCTGGCTGACCACGGCATATCTTTTAACTTCGACGACGATCGTTCCGATTGCGGGGAAACTTGCAGATTTATTGGGGCGCCGCGTCGTCTATGTGTCAGGTTTATTGATTTTTATGGGGGCTTCCGCACTGTGCGGAATGGCCAGCAACATGACGGAACTGATTATTTTCCGCGGACTTCAGGGAATCGGCGGCGGTGTCATGATGCCGATGGCCATGATCGTCATCGGGGATTTGTTCACAGGGAAACAGCGTGCCAAGTTCCAAGGGCTTTTCGGGGCGATTTACGGGCTTGCTTCCGTTATCGGCCCGCAAATCGGGGGCTGGATTGTTGACTCATTAAATTGGAAATGGGTTTTCTATATCAACCTGCCTGTCGGAATCTTAGCCGTGATCTTTATCGCAAGAGGACTTCAGGGCAGAAAACAGACTGGGCCGATTAACTTTGACATTGCCGGCATTTTCACAATGATCGTCGGAATCGTCAGCCTCCTTCTCGCGCTCAGCTTCGGAGGAAAGGATTACGCATGGGGCTCTTGGCAGATTCTCGGTCTCTTTGCGCTTGCGCTTGCCGGGATTGTCGGATTCATTTTCGCTGAAATCAAAGCAAAAGAACCGATTCTGCCGATGTACCTGTTTAAAAACAGAACGTTTACCGTACTGAATCTGATCGGCTTTTTCATGAGTATCGGCATGTTCGGCGCCGTTACGTTCGTTCCTTTCTTTATGCAGGGAATTATCGGAGTCAGCGCCACCGCGTCCGGCACGATTATGACGCCGATGATGGTATCTATGATTATCACAAGTATTATCGGAGGCCAGCTGGTTTATAAGATCGGTATTAAACCGCAAATTATGATCGGCATGCTGATTATGGCCGTCGGCTTCTTCTTATTAACGACCTTACAGCTGGATACAAGCAAGCTCGCGGCTACGTGCTATATGGCCGTGATCGGTCTGGGAATGGGGCTCGTCATGCCGCTTCTCACACTCGCTCTGCAAGAAACGTTTTCAAAAGAAGAGCTGGGCGTTGTGACCTCTTCAAGCCAATTTTTCCGGATGATCGGGGGAACGTTCGGCATTACGGTGCTCGGCGCTGTCATGAATGCCAGATCAGGAAGCCTTTTAACCGACAGACTGGTGCCTTACTTAGACTCACTCCCGAAACAGGCAAGTGCCTTTGCCGCCCAGTTTAAAGGTATGATTGACAAAAATCCTGAAGGGCTGCTTCAATCCTTGTTCAGTCAGGAATCGATTAAGCAGATTCCGGCCGCATTTTCTTCCCATATCGTGCCGGTTTTGAAAACGTCACTGATGGATTCGCTTCACAGCGTGTTTTTCACAGGCCTGGCCTTTATCGCTGCCGGATTGATCCTCACGCTGTTTGTTAAATCAATTACGCTGACAAACAAAAAGACAGGCAAACAAGAAGAAAAGGCGAAAGCCGTTTAACAAAGAAAAATCCCGCGGATGCCGCGGGATTTTTTTATATCATCTGTGCCTCTCCGTTTCCGAATGACCAGTCTTCCGCCTCATTGGAAATCGGGGGTGAAAATTATTTAATAAACCTTAAACATTTCATCGTTATCTTTATAGTACGACATAATAAAGTCACGAAAATTTCTTACCGAAGAAGACAACAGCCTATGTCTCATCCAAGATAAGCCGACTGGATATGAAGCAGAGTGATCAGTCACTTTTATAAAATTCAGCCCCAATGTTCTGCAAACTGAAATAGGAAGCAACGCCACCCCCTGATCCAGCTTTATAATCTCGGCCAGTAAATGAGAATCCGCCTCAAATGCAATATTTGGGGTGAAACCGGCTTTTTCACAAAGCGAGGCTGTAAAACCGCTATACTCCTCATTATTAGCAAGGGTAATAAATGGTTCATCGGCGACAAGACGTAAAGAAATTTCGGTTTTACCCGTAAATCGGTGGTTTGAGGGCAAAGCCAGAACAATATCTTCATTTACCAGCACACAACTCTCTATCTCTTCATCTTGAATCGGATGACCTGTTATTCCTAAATCAATGTCCCCTTTTTTTAAACTTGTTAGGATCCCGCTTTTAACTCCGATGGCTTGGAGAATTTTTGATTGAGGGGAGCGGTTGATATATTCACTCATCAGTCCTGCAAGGAATCTTGGATTAGAAATAGATATTCTTATGGTGTCAGACATTTGATGTTCCTCCAATTGAATCTCCGTTTGTGCATTTTCAATCTCAGTAAAAATCCTGTTTACATGTTTTAAAAGAATCTTCCCTGATGAACTCAGCTTAATATTTCTGCCTTTTCTCTCAAACAAAGCTGTTCCCAGTTCATTCTCAAGTCTTTTTATAGTGAGACTTAAAGAAGGCTGGGCAATCTTTAATTGTTCTGCTGCTTTAGAAATATGCTCAGTATAGGCAACTGTCTGAAAGTATTTTAGCTGCAGCAATTCCATCTGTCTGCATCCTCCTCATTTATTTCAATAAATATATATATACCTTATTATGTATTAGATTAAATGTAAATGCGGATGTAAGATAATAGCATAGTTAAAGAAAAGGAAAGGGTGTCATGCAATGAAAATTGATGTGAAAGATATAGCAAAAAATTTAAATACACCGCTAACGGCTCCTGCTTATCCTATCCCAAATTATAAATTTGTTAACCGTGAATATTTAAATATTATTTACCGAACGGATGAAAAAGCTTTGCGTGCGGCAGTGCCGGAACCTCTTGAAATTACTGAACCTTTAGTGAAATTCGAAGTGATGCGGATGCCCGATGTTTCCGGACTTGGTGCCTATACAGAGGCGGGACAAGTCGTCCCTGTCAGCTTTAATGGTGAAGAAGGAGATTATGTACACTCTATGTATGTAGACAATTTCCCGGCTATTGCAAGCGGACGGGAACTTACTGCATATCCAAAGAAATTGGGCGCCCCTAAGCTGTATATTGACTCTGATACTCTTGTTGGCACATTAGATTATGGCAGTCTTCGTGTGGCAGCTGCGACTATGGGATATAAACATTTCGAAATGGACAAGGAAAAAGCGAAAAGGGAAATTTGCCGACCTAATTTTATGGTTAAGATTGCTACTGATTACAATGGTGATTTAAGAGTTTGTGATTTGGTGCGGACGCAAATAACGAATATAGAAGTTAAAGGTGCCTGGTCTGGACCGGCGCGGCTTCAATTATTTGAACATGCTCTGGCGCCTCTTGCAGATTTGCCTGTATTAGAAGTCGTTTCAGCATCTCATATTATTACGGATTTAACCTTAAATGCAGCACAGCCGGTTTATAACTACTTAGAGGAAAAATAAGGAGACGTTTACAATGAGAATTGCAATTTTAGGAGCAGGTTCTTTAGGAACCATAGTTGGCGCATATCTGTCTGCTGGCGGAATGGATGTCGAATTGATTGATTCATACAAAGAACATGTAGATACTTTAAATCAAATAGGTGCTAAAGTAGTTGGTACAACGGCATTTCAGGCAAAGGTAAAAGCCATTACCCCTGAAAACAAATCAGGCAAGTATGATTTCATATTGCTCCTGACGAAACAATTATATAATGACTCCATTCTTAAAGAGTTACTGCCTTTTTTAAAGGATGATAGTGTAGTATGTTCCTTGCAAAACGGTATACCTGAACAGAAAGTTGCTTCGATCGTTGGTGGTGAACGTGTTATTGCAGGTTCTGTTGAATTTGGTGCTACGTTTATTGAACCAGGCGTATCCAGACTTACAACTGAGTATACTCAATTTAAAGAGTACGCTTTTCAAATTGGAGAATTAAATGGTGAAACAACAGAAAGAATCCAGCGTATTAAATCGGTTTTAGACCTTATCGGCGGAACACATATTTCCGATAATTTAGTTGGAACGAAGTGGTCAAAATTACTTATCAATAATGCATTCAGTGGTTTATCGGCAGCATTAAACGGAGAATACGGTGATATTCTTGACCATGAAATCGGCATTGTCAGCGCAGTTCATATCGCAGATGAGACGATTAAGGTTGGACACGCCAATGGTGTCACATTTGCGAAAATGGGCGGCCTTGATTTAGAATCTTTGGAATTAAGAAGTGAAAATGAGATTCCTGAACGTATTCAAACATTTAGGGCAGCCATGGAACCATCCAGGCTTTTAAGAGCAAGTATGCTTCAGGATCTTGAGAAAAAACGAAAAACTGAAATTGATTATATTAATGGAGTTATTCCCAAAATGGCAGAAGGTACTGGAATTTCAACACCTTTTAATGATTTGGTTGTAGCACAAGTCAAATGTGCCGAGGAATCTCAAACAGTGCCCAATTTTGATACAAATATAAAAGCATTTGAAGAGTTATTACGTATCCGAAAGGAAATGTGACATATAGGAAAGAGTAAGGGATTGCTGCGGCGGTCCTTTTTTCTTGGTTCAGCAAGTAAACAAACGGGTGTGTTAGTTACATTAAAGTTCTTCGCTATGGATTGAACGGCGCCTTTATTGATTCCGTTTCAGCAAAAAAGCTTCCGGCACCTCTCTTTGATGCCGAAAGCTTTTTATTGTTTTTTTCTGTGAGCTTCATTGAGCTGTTTAATGTGCTGTATCGCAGCTTTGATGCCCTCTTTGGCGTCCGGGTAGGTTTGATTCCAATGTTTGACGAGCGGCGGCATGCTTTTTGCGATATGTGTATACAAAATCCACTGCCTGACTTCTTCCTTTACATCCGGGTTTGTTTCGCCAAGCAATAGTTCCGTGTATTTCTCAAGCAGGCCGTCCAGCTGCTGCTGCAGTTTTTCTTCCATACCGTTTCCTTCCCTTTTTCATGATTATGACAATCGGGCGGTGAGGGCCGCTTCCTGCACGATACATCTGCCG
This sequence comes from Bacillus sp. R45, assembly GCF_021729365.1. Lineage (NCBI taxonomy): Bacteria > Bacillati > Bacillota > Bacilli > Caryophanales > Bacillaceae > Bacillus > Bacillus sp. R45. The sequence goes on from NZ_CP091421.1 coordinate 3,144,313, forward strand.
CGTCCGTGCGGAATGCAAAGCGGCGTGCCGAACAGCGGATCTTGCGTTACCTGACAGTTCATTGCAAAGACCTGCTGTACAAGCTCGCAAGTGATGACTTCTTCGGGACGGCCCTCTGCGTAAATCTGTTTATCCTTAATGGCGACCAGATAATGGGCATAACGGCATGCCAGATTGAGATCGTGCAGCACCATGACGATTGTGCGTTTTTCTTTTTCATTTAATTCAAACAGCAAATCAAGAATTTCAATTTGATGCGTCATGTCGAGATAAGTTGTCGGCTCGTCAAGCAGAATGATATCCGTATCCTGAGCGAGTGTCATCGCAATCCATGCACGCTGGCGCTGTCCGCCTGACAAGGAATCCACAGGACGGTCGGCCATTTCCTCAAGCTTCGTCGCTTTTAGCGCTTTTGTGACTGCGTCTTCGTCCTCTTTGGACCATTGCTTCAGCCAGCTTTGATAAGGGTATCTTCCCTGCTTCACAAGCTGATGCACCGTCAGGCCTTCGGGAGCTGACGGACTCTGCGGCAAAATAGCGAGCTCTCTTGCCACTTCCTTCGTCGGAAGCTTAGCGATGGCTTTTCCTTCTAAAAGCACAGAACCGCCCCTCGGTTTCATCAGCCGGGCCAATGAACGTAAAAGCGTCGATTTTCCGCAGCCGTTGCTTCCGATCAATACAGTGATTTCGCCTTTTGGAATCGCGACATCCAATTCGTCAATGATAACGGTCTCTCCGTACCCTAAGCTCAGCGTCTCTGTAGAAATTGCACTCATACCGCTAACCGCTCCTTTTTTGAGTTTCCCAACACTATGTATATAAACAAATTGCCTAAACATTCAACGTGAGATCATGATTATATTGTAACAGAAATTAATGACTCTGAATATCATTATCAATTAGTTTTGGGTAAAAAAGCAGCGGGCGGCGGTTATTTTTTTATTTCCGTCATTTCTCCATCGTTCTTTTTCAGTTTCAGATAAAAATGGTCATAGCGGTTGTCCAAATTAAAAGCCGAAAGCACCTGCCGGACGACCTCGCTTTCCTGCATCCGGCCGTTTACGGCAAGTTCTCCGAGGATCATCTTCATTTCGTCAAGCGCTTCCTCGCCCTCTCTGTGAACCCCTGAGAGCTTGTCCCGGATGTCCGCCTTTTCATGACCGCTTTTTCTTTCATACAAACCTTCATAGCGGTTATGCTCTCCGGCTCCGTAGCTGACGCGCAGGGAAAAGCTGCTGTAAGGAACCGGCTTCTCGGATGACACAGGTGTGCTGTCTTGTTCCGCTTCCCGTTTTTCTTCATTCAATCGGCAGCCGGCAATCAGCATCAGCGTAAGACATAAAACGCCCGCCGTTCTGATCCATTTCATGCGATTCACTCCCATTCCATTCCGATCGTTTTTAGGTATTTCCAAGGGAGGCGGCTGTCATTCACGGAACAAAAAAGAACCGGAGCGGTAACAGCTCCGGCCGGTTCATCTCCAGATTATCATTCAGTCAGCTCTAAAAATTCCTGCACATCCTGTACGGCAAGGCGGACCGCGTCTTCCCAAAACGACCGTTCCGTGAGATCCGCTCCAAGGTGCTTCATCGCCAAATCCTCAACGGTCATCGAAGCCGTGTCACACAATAGCGCGATATATTTTTCTTCAAAATCCGCTTTTTCCCGAAGAGCTCTTGCATATATTCCAAGCGAAAATAAATAACCGAACGTGTACGGAAAATTGTAGAACGGCACTCCCGTAAGATGAAAATGCAGTTTTGACGCCCAGAAATGAGGGTGGTATTCCCCTAATGAATCGCAAAATGCTTCTTTCTGCGCCGCTTCCATCAGTTCATTCAGTTTCTCAGCCGGAACGACGCCCTGCTTCCGCTCTTCATAAAAACGCGTTTCAAATAAAAATCTCGCATGTATATTCATAAACATGGCTACGCTTCTTTGAATTTTATCTTCAAGCAAGAACAGCTTTTCATCCTTTGTCTCCGCTTGTTTCAAAGCGGCGTCGGCGACGATCATTTCCGCAAAGGTCGAGGCTGTTTCAGCCACATTCATGGCGTAGGCTCTGTTCAGCTGCCGCACTTGGAGCATGGCCTCCTGATGAAACGCGTGACCGAGCTCATGCGCCAGCGTCGATACGTTCGAAGCGCTTCCGGAAAACGTCATAAAAATCCGGGATTCTCCGCTGTCGGGAAAGCTGGTGCAGAAACCGCCGACCCGTTTGCCGCTGCGGTCTTCCGCTTCTATCCACCGATCGCGGAACGCTTTTTCCGTGAATGCGGACAGCTTTTTGCCAAACGTCGAAAATTGGCTGACGATCAGATTAGCCGCTTCATCATATGTGTATTCTTTCGAAGCCTCGCCGATCGGCGCGCCCACATCATACCAGTTCAGCCGCTCAAGCCCTAAAAGAGACGCCTTTCGATTCAGGTATTCGGCAAAAGGCTTTTTATGATCGGTAATGACCTGCCACATGACATCCAGCGTTTCTTTTTTCATCCGATTGATCGCAAGCGGCTCTTCCAAAGCGCTTTTCCAGCCCCGCGCTTTATAGATTTCCGTGCGGAAGCCGGCCAGATGGTTCAGCGTGCTGCTGAAAAGCTCCTCTTCTCCTTTCCAGGCTTCATTAAGCTCTTTGAACACTTGACGTCTGATGCGGCGATCCGGGTGCGCCATCATATTTTCCGCTTGGCCGACCGACAGCTCTTTATCCTCAAACGGAATCTTCATTCTGCCGACAGCCGCATTATACAGGTCGCCCCATGCGTGATAGCCGTCAACGGCCAGGCCTTCAATCAGCCTTTCTTCTGAAGCGCTGAGCTTCTCTCTGACCCGGTCTCTTCTCTCATTTAAAACATATGTGAGATCCTGAAGTTCCGGTTTTTGCAGGAGCTCCTCCCAGACCCGCTCGTCAATCCGGGCAAGTGTATCGTCAAGGGTGACCAGAGCGGATTTAAAATCACTGCTCAGCTGATTGATCCGCGCTCTCCATTCATTCGCTTTCTGATCATGAGTGTTCTGAGCCTGAAGACAGCCGACGAACGCTCCCGCCTGCCTGATCATGATCGCTGACCGTTCAAACCTATCAATCAGATTGATCAGCTCCCGGCTTTCATCCGCGTGCGTCGGAACTGTAAATGCTTCAACCGCATGTTGAAAAGCGCTTAGATGCTTTTTGAGCTCTTGTATGTATTGCTGAAACTCTTCCGACCGGCTCCCGCCCTCAAAAATGGAGTTTAAATCCCATGTTTCCTTCAATCCCTCTAATGCCATCTTTTCTTTACCCCTTTCTATCCGAAGCTGACTCCATTATAAAACAATTCTGACATATTTCCGAACGATTTCTCCTTCTTTCCGCGAGATGTTATACACTATGAGATAAGAACAAACGGGGAGGATTATAAGATGAACAGAAAAGTTGCCATTGTAACCGGTGCGACGAGCGGATTCGGGATGCTGACAGCGCTGAAGCTCGCCCGGTCTTATCACGTCATCGCAACAGCCAGACAGCCGGAGAAAGCTGTAATACTGAAAGAGGCCGCCGCTCAAGCGGGTGCATCCGCATATATTACGGTCGTTTCTTTAGATGTGACAAATGAGCAGTCGGTGTCTGACTTCGGGAACACCATCAGCGGTTTCGGACCGATTGAGCTGCTTGTCAATAACGCCGGCACTGCGTACGGGGGGTTTATTGAAGATGTGCTGATGGAACATTACAGACAGCAGTATGAAACAAATGTATTCGGTCTGATTCACGTCACAAAAACCGTGCTGCCTTATATGCGGAAACATGGCGGGGCGAAAATCTTCAATATCAGCAGTATCAGCGGACTGACCGGTTTCCCGGCTCTATCTCCGTATGTCTCTTCCAAGTTCGCGGTTGAAGGGTTTACAGAGTGTCTGCGCCTCGAGCTTCTGCCTTTAGGAATTGATGCCGCTTTAATAGAACCGGGCTCCTATAAAACGTCTATTTGGGAGACGTCTCTCTCCAGCCATATTACGGCGCCCGGCAAAGACTCGCCTTATTATCGCTTTTATCAGCCCCTTGAAGCTTACTTCAAAGCCAACGCATCCAAAAGCGGCGATCCTGATGACGTAGCGGAGCTGATTTATCAATTGGCACAAAGGAAACGGCTGAAGAAACTACGGTATCCGATCGGCAGGGGCGTTAAGCTGACATTGGCTTTCCGCTCACTCTTTCCGTGGTCCGCTTGGGAATCGATTATAAAGAAAAAGCTGTTCACTTAAACTAAATTATAATAATTATAATTTAGTATTGATTTTTATTTGATACGTGATATAATTAAATTAACAGATCACAGGGAGGACGATGAATATGAATACACAAAACGCGAAAAAAACTGAAACTCTTGTTGAGAAATCAATGAACACACAATTATCAAACTGGTTTATCCTTTACTCTAAACTGCACCGCTTCCATTGGTATGTAAAAGGCCCTCACTTCTTTACGCTTCATGAAAAATTTGAAGAACTGTATAACGAAGCGGCGGAAACGGCGGACGCCATCGCAGAGCGTCTTCTGGCCATCGGCGGACAGCCTGCGGCGACTTTGCACACTTACCTTGAACAAGCTTCCATTACGGATGAAGGTCAGGAAAAAACGGCTTCTGAAATGGTGAAATCACTGGTTCAAGACTATAAACAAATCAGCCGCGAATCAAAATTTGTCATCGGCATCGCAGAGGAACAAAATGACCCGTCAACTGCCGACCTGTTTGTCGGATTAGTTGAAGAAGCGGACAAGCATGTGTGGATGCTGTCAGCCTACTTGGGAGAATGACGAAAAAAGCTGAACCTCAGTTGAAGGTTCAGCTTTTTTTGCGTTCAGCTTGCGCTTTCAGTTTGTTTCGTTAATGTGACGTTCAGCGTCTTTTTGCTTCCGCTTCTGAGCACTTGAACAGTCGTTTTATCGCCGATTTTCAGCTGGTTATATAAGATCTGTCTGATATCGGCGCTGCTGTCGACATCTTTGCCGTTCAGTTGTACAATGACGTCATTTGATTTGATGCCCGCTTTCGCAGCCGGTGAGCCGGATTGCACTTCTTTTACGTAAACACCCTTAGACAGCTGGTCGCCGAACAGTCCGAGCGTGTTTTCCTGATAGGTTTCCGGAACTTGCGCCATGTCAATCATCTGCACACCTAAAAACGGGCGCTCGACTTTTCCTTTTGCAAGCAGCTGGTCGACTATCGGTTCTACATCATTGCTCGGAATGGCAAAGCCGAGTGACTCCACGCCGTTTTCACTGACTTTCATGCTGTTGATCCCGATGACCTGGCCGCTTGAGTTGATTAACGGGCCGCCGCTGTTTCCGGGGTTAATCGCCGCATCCGTCTGAATCACGTTCATTTCCATCGTGCCTTGGGATGTATCGGCGTCCACCGTTCTGTTCAGCCCGCTGATGACACCTTGTGTGACGGTGCCGGAAAACTGCTGGCCGAGCGGGTTGCCGATGGCAATCACTTTATCGGCAATGCGGAGCTTGGAGGAATCCCCGAAGCTGGCCGCTTTTTTGACATTGGACGAGCTGATTTCCAATACAGCCAAGTCACTGATGGCATCCTTTCCGACAAGCTTTGCCGTTTCGGTTTTCCCATTGTAAAGAGTGACCGACAGTTTGTTCGCCCCTTCTACGACATGATTGTTTGTAATGATGTACGCTTTTTCGCCGTCTTTTTTGAAGATGACGCCTGACCCCGTGCCGCTTTCCGTTTCAGAGCTTGAACCGCCGTCAAGTCCGAACTGGCTGCTTTGCGAAGCTTGGTAGTTGGACACTCCGACAATCGCGGGCTCCAACTCTTCTACCATATCCGCTACGCTTGAGGTATTTTTCAAAGGCGTTGACGTAAAATTCGAAGACTGAACTTGTTTCGTATCAGAAACGGCTTCTGTCTTATGCTGCTCACCCGGCAGGTTCGGCACAATGCCAAGCACGAGGCCTCCGCCGATAATGCCGCCTAAAATCGGGCTCAGCCAAGCGGCTCTCCGTTTTTTTTCTTTTTTCACGGCAGCCGTTTTTGCAAATTCCGTACCGGCAGCCGTCTCGTTTTCCGGTTCTTTCGAGACGGGCCCTTCAAGCAGCTCGGGCTCCTGATGGCTGATCTGCTGCTGTTCATTTCTGTTTTGTTCCGTATGTGAAAGATCTGACTGATCGCGGCTTCTGCCGTCATCTCGATGATCGTTCATATTCACGCACACTCCTTCAGCATGTTTTCATTCTATCGATTACATATTCATCGCATGTACAAGTTCTATTGTCCCAATAATAAGGAGAAAAGCAAAGCTCCAAAACAAAATGTGTTTGAACATGTTATCTTCCCCGCTTTTTTTCTTCCTTTCTTCCCTTATACACATCATAAACAAACATTGTGGGATAAAAATGAAAAGAATATGTGAAATTATGAAAATGCGGCTTGAGTATGTTAAAACTAGTATAATGACGTTGAAAGGATGTGAAATGCCTTGTCATACACCATTTATCTAGTTGAAGATGAGGATAACCTGAATGAACTGCTCACAAAATATTTAGAGAATGAAGGCTGGAACATTACATCTTTCACAAAAGGCGAAGATGCCAGAAAGCAGATGCAGCCGTCTCCCCACTTGTGGATTCTTGACATCATGCTTCCGGATACGGACGGCTATACATTGATAAAAGAAATAAAAGAAAAAGATCCCGATGTGCCGGTCATTTTCATTTCCGCGCGGGATGCCGATATTGACAGAGTCCTCGGGTTAGAGCTTGGAAGCAATGATTATATCGCCAAGCCTTTTTTGCCGAGAGAGCTTATTATACGGGTCCAAAAACTGCTCGAGCTCGTGTATAAAGAACAGCCCGCCGCAAAGAAAACCGGCATCACCGTTTCTTCCTACAATGTGATCGAAGATGCCCGTGAGGTTTATGATGAAACCGGCAGCCTGGTCAATTTGACGTCTAAGGAATTTGATCTGCTGCTTTTATTTCTTCACCATAAAGGACACCCCTTTTCCAGAGAAGATATCCTGCTGAAAATATGGGGCCATGATTATTTCGGCACTGACCGGGTGGTCGATGACCTTGTGCGGAGGCTGAGAAAAAAAATGCCCGGGTTAAAGGTTGAGACCATTTACGGATTCGGCTACAGGATGATGACGTCATGAAAAATAAGCCGCTTGCTTTTCAAATATGGGTGGTCATCTCAGGCATCCTCTTAGCCATCTCGATTCTGCTTCTCGTGCTGTTCTCAAATACGCTGCGTAATTTTTTCACGGATGAAACGTATACGACCATTGAAAATGAACAGCATGTACTGACGGAGTACCGGCTGCCCGGATCGATCGAGCGGGGATATTACAGCGAGGATGCGACCGCTCCGACGACTTTCCGATCCGTTCAGCACGTTCTTCTGCCTGAACGGGAGGAATCGGCCAGTGACAAAGACTTGAACTATTTTTCTTCTTCCTTTATCCATAAGGTGTACAAGCTCGCGGGCCGCCAGCACAGCGTCACGAAACGATACAGCGCGGACATCAGCGGTGAAAAAGTATTTTTCGTCATTAAAAAAGGCCTCACCATTAACGGCCAGGATGCGATGATGCTGTCTTACGCCCTTGATTCTTATCGTGATGATCTGGCATTCACCCTGTTCAAGCAGCTGCTTTTTATCATTGCCGGCGTGATTTTGTTAAGCTGGATTCCGGCGATTTGGCTTGCCAAATATCTCTCGCGCCCGCTCGTTTCCTTAGAGAAGCATGTCAAACGGATTTCCGAACAGGACTGGGATGATCCGGTCATCGTCGACAGAAAAGACGAAATCGGAAAATTAGGCCATACCATTGAAGACATGCGGAGCAAGCTGGTGCAAAAGGATGAAACGGAAAGAACGCTCCTGCAAAATATCTCTCATGATTTAAAAACGCCTGTCATGGTGATAAGGGGCTATACTCAATCAATAAAGGACGGGATTTTTCCTAAGGGGGATCTGGAAACCACAATTGATGTCATTGAAGGCGAAGCAGAAAAACTTGAGAAGAAAATTAAGGATTTATTATATTTAACGAAGCTTGATTATTTAATGAAGCAGCGGGTGCACCATGAGACATTTGACATTGTGAAGGTCACGGAAGAAGTCATTGAACGGCTCAAATGGGCCCGGAAGGAATTATTGTGGAGCGTTGATACAGAAGATGCATTAATGATGCCCGGTGATCCGGAACAATGGAGCAAACTTCTTGAAAACATTCTTGAAAATCAAATCCGCTATGCAGAAACGGCGATTCACATTCGGATCAGCCAAAATCAGCAGCAGATTGTCATGACGGTTAAAAATGACGGGCCTCCGATTGAGGATGAGATGCTATCCAGCTTGTACGAGCCTTTTAATAAAGGGAAGAAAGGCGAGTTCGGCATAGGACTCAGCATCGTAAAACGGATTTTAACCCTGCATAAAGCATCAATTTCAATTGAAAATGACCAATCGGGTGTAATCTACCGAATTATCATACCAAAGTAGACTGTAGTGTTTCATTGCAGTCTTTTTTTATGTGAAGGAATAGCCGTTAAAATCTCTGTAGTTTGCTTTCAGCGGTTTTTGGCATTGATGAACCCATTTCTTTTCACAAATTGTCTTTTTCGGATATTTCACCTTTTCGACTTTAATTCCTCTGTTTCGCAAGCGGCTGATCATTTCATCTAATTCTTTCATTTTCAGATTCACCCTTTCGCCAGAACTTTGACCATTCGGTCAGCTCACTTTATAATATAAATAAAACAAAACAAAAAAACAAGTTACAATCAGGTTAAATTTACGGAATATCAATATGACCATATAGTCATACATGAGAAGCACAAGCCAGCCTCCTGGCTCCGAAAGGGTGGAACCATTGAAGGAAAAAGAAAAGCTGATCATTGAAGCAGCAATCAAACTGTTTGCCCGAAAAGGGTACAAATCTACATCGGTTCAGGAAATCGCCGATGAATGCAAAATCTCAAAAGGCGCTTTTTATCTTTACTTTCCTTCCAAAGAAGCACTGCTCCTATCCATGCTGAATTACTACTATGATAAAACGTTTACCCGAATCACGACGATCCAAACGGAGGGTGACAGTCCGAGAGCCGCTTATCAAAAACAGCTTGCGGTGTTTTACGAATCGATTCTCGCCCATCAGGATTTTATTACCATGCAGATGAAAGACGGTTCACTTCCTTATACCGAAGAAGCGGCGCAGTGCGGAAAGAGAATCCGCCGGTCGATCCTGCAGTTTCATATCGACAGTCTTCTTGCTATTTACGGAGAAAAAGCTGAACCATACACAGCCGAGCTTTGTTTTTTAATAGAAGGAATCAGTCAGATGTATCTTGAATATCTCATTCTGACCGGCCGGTCCGTACAGCCTTCGCTTTTGGCAAATACCGTGATTCACAGAATTGATGACATCGTAAACGGAATGGCGGACAGACATGATGAAGCGTTTATTTCTCTTGATGAGGCAAGCTCACTGTTTGGGCCCCTTCATAACGGGCAGCCCGATCCTTTAAGCCAATCGATCTTGCAGACCCTCCGCACGCGCATCGGCACGATGGACAAGGCGCAAGCATCCGAATTCACCGAGAGCTTGGATATTCTGGAAGCGGAAATGAAGAAAAAGTCGCCGAAACCGGCAATCATCAAAGGAATGATTTTGAATTTGAAGGAATCCGACCTGCTGGCTGAAGATGCAGAACAGCTCAGATTTTTACTGAAACAGCAGTTTATTTAGAAGAACGGCCGCAATGACTGCAGCCGTTCTTTCTTTTTATGCTTTCGGGTGCACCATATCTTCCGGACGCACCATTTCATTAAATTGTTCTTCTGTCAGAAGGTTCAGCTGTAATGCCGCTTCTTTCAGTGTCAGGCCTTCTTTGTGGGCAAGCTTGGCGATTTTCGCGGCGTTTTCATAACCGATGTGCGGGTTAAGCGCCGTAACAAGCATTAATGAGTTAGAGAGATTTTCCTGAATCGTCTCTTGGTTCGGCTCAATACCGACAGCGCATTTGTCATGGAAGGAATTCATTCCGTCACTGAGCAGCTGCACGGTCTGCAGGAAGTTATAAATAATAACCGGTTTGAAGACATTCAGCTCGAAGTTTCCTTGGCTGGCCGCAAATCCGATTGTCGCGTCATTTCCCATCACTTGCGCGGCGATCATTGTCAGCGCCTCACTTTGCGTCGGGTTGACTTTGCCCGGCATGATAGAGCTTCCCGGCTCATTTTCAGGAATAACGATTTCGCCGATTCCGCAGCGCGGGCCGCTAGCCAGCCATCTGACATCGTTGGCAATCTTCATCAGGTCGGCAGCCAATGCTTTTAACGCGCCGTGAACGTGAGTGATTTCATCATGGCTTGTGAGCGCGTGGAATTTGTTAGGCGAACTTTTGAATGTCTGCCCCGTTACTTTTGTGATTTCTTCCGCGACGTATTCACCGAACTGCGGATGGGCGTTGATTCCCGTGCCGACTGCCGTGCCTCCGATGGCAAGCGCGCGGATTTTTTCCGTTGACTCAAGAATCATTTCTTTCGAACGGTCAAGCATGTATACCCAGCCGCTGATTTCCTGTCCGAGCGTCAGCGGAGTGGCGTCCTGCAAATGCGTGCGTCCGATTTTCACAATATCCTGATAAGCTTTCGCTTTTTCATCAAGCGTCGCGCGCAGCTGATCAAGCGCCGGAACGAGCTGCTCATATACGGCAAGAACCGCCGCAACGTGCATCGCCGTCGGGAATGTATCGTTTGAGCTTTGGCTGCGGTTGACGTCGTCATTCGGATGAATCTTCAGCTCGGAATTTTTTTCTTTCAATAAAGCAGTCGCGCGGTTGGCCACCACTTCATTCATGTTCATGTTGCTTTGCGTGCCGCTTCCCGTCTGCCAGACAACGAGCGGAAAGTTATCGTCGTATTTGCCGTTTAAAACATCGTCACATACAGCGGCAATCGCCTGTGCTTTTTCAGACTCTAAGTTGCCGAGGCGTTCGTTGGCGATCGCTGTGCTTCTTTTCAATATTGCAAACGCCTTCACAACACGCTGAGGCATTTTTTCTGAACCGATTTTGAAGTTCTCCTTGCTGCGCTGTGTCTGAGCGCCCCAAAATTTATCTGCCGGAACTTTAACTTCTCCCATGGTGTCTTTTTCAATTCTGTAGTCCATTTATGTATCCCTCCATAACAGTTGCTTCACCCTGAGTATTATTCGCCAGTAACAGATGAAACCCTTTTTATTTTTCGGCCTTGGCCGTTTTTAATTTCAGCTCAAGATAGACGCGCGAATCCTTAGAGTATTTATACTTCGGATTTGTTTTACGGTATTCTTTTGACGTGTAAGCCACTTCGTAATGCGCTTCAAATGATTTGATGAGCTGTTCAATTTCTTCGGCATTCCCTGCCAGTCTGACTTGTGCCACATCTCTCCTCCGCTTTCATAAAAAAACTTGTACCATTAAATACTTTATCATAGTATATCATTTTTTTAACAGGAAAAGATAACCTCAATTAAGGATTGGAAGGCGGGTGACTGTCGATGGCGCAATCGGAATTCAAGGAATACATACACGTTAACCTGGCACTGGTGCTTCCCCACGTAGAGCAGAATGATGACCTGGTTCAAAATAAAAAGATGCTTCCGAACGGGCTTGTTTTTTATTATATGTATCTGAGTGAAATGAACGACGAAGACAAAATAAAAGAGGCGATTGAAACGCTGCTTCAGGAGGAAGACACTCTGACGCTGGATACGGTGGCGAAACGTCTTGATAAGATCAACGCCCGTCCCGTCTTTACGTCGAAGGAAGCCGTCATCTCCATTCTGCGGGGAAAATGCGCCGTGTTTATTAACGGACTTGACAGCGTATACATTTTGTCCACGGGAAAAAGAGAAAAAAGAAGCGTAAATGAACCCACATCCGAAAAGGTCGTAAGAGGTCCGAAAATCGCCTTCATAGAAGATTCTGATACAAACATCGCCATGATCAGGCAGCGCACGAACCATCCGAAGCTGAAAACGAAAAAGGTTCCGATCGGAGAAAACAAGTTAAAATACGCCACGGTCATGTACATAGATGATAAGGCGGACCCGTCTGTCGTCAGCGATGTTGTAAAGCGCCTCAGCAAAGTGAAGATGGATGACATCCAGGATTCCGGAACGCTTGAGGAGCTTATTGAGGATAATAAGTATTCGCCCTTTCCGCAAATACAAAATACGGAACGGCCTGATAAAGTGTCTTCCGCCTTGTTCAACGGCCGCGTCGCCATCCTTGTCGACAACTCGCCGTTTGCGCTGGTGGTTCCGGCTTCTTTAGGAATTTTAATGCAGTCTCCCGATGATTATTATGAACGGTGGATTTCCGCCTCGCTCATCCGGGCGCTCAGGTTTACGTCTATTTTTATCACGCTGTTTTTTTCGTCCATTTATATCGCCCTCGTTTCGTTTCACCAAGGGCTGCTGCCGACGTCGCTTGCAGTCACCATCGCGGCGAACAGAGAAAACGTCCCCTTCCCGCCTATCATTGAAGCGATGGTAATGGAAATTACAATCGAGCTGCTGAGGGAAGCGGGCTTGAGGCTTCCCAGCCCGCTCGGCCAGACGATCGGATTGGTGGGCGGAGTCGTCATCGGCCAGGCGGCCGTTGAAGCGAATATTGTCAGCTCCATCATGGTCATCGTGGTCAGCATTGTCGCGCTCGCTTCATTTACGGTGCCGCAGTACGGGATGGGTCTGTCGTTCCGTGTGCTCCGTTTTATTTCGATGTTTACCGCGGCAGCTTTCGGGCTGTACGGCATGATTTTATTTATGCTGGCGATCTACACTCATTTATCGAGACAGCGAAGCTTCGGTTCTCCGTATTTCTCGCCGAATGGATTTTTCAGCTTAAAAAACGCAAACGACTCTATTCTCCGTCTCCCTATTAAAAATCAACCAAAAGAGGCGAAAAACGTAAATGAGCCAGAAAACAACTCACAATAAGCTTACAAGCTATCAAGGGACAGCATTGATTGCAAACACGATGCTCGGCGCGGGGCTCCTCACCATGCCGCGGGCGCTGTCATCCAGGGCAAATTCGCCGGACGGCTGGATCGCGTTATGTCTGGAAGGCGTCATCTTTATCTTTTTGATTTATCTCAATACGCTCATTATGAAAAAGCATCAGTACGGATCATTATTTGATTATATGAATGAAGGACTCGGCAAATGGGCGGGAAATATTGTCAATCTGATGATCTGTCTCTATTTTATAGGAGTCGCCAGCTTCGAAGCCCGGGCGATGGCGGAAATGGTCAAGTTCTTTTTATTGGAAAGAACGCCCGTGCCGGTCACACTGTTTATCTTTATCGCCTGTTCCGTTTATTTAATTATCGGCGGCATGAGCGATATCGGCAGGCTCTTTCCTTTCTATTTAACGATTACGATCATTATTTTGCTGGTGGTGTTTTCTTTCAGCTTTAAAATATTTGATCTGGACAACCTGCGGCCGGTGCTCGGGCAGGGATTTTCTCCCGTTATGGCTTCCTTGACCGTCGTTTCTGTTTCCTTCTTGGGAATTGAGATTATGCTGTTTCTCCCCGAGTACCTCAAAAATAAAAAGCACACATTCCGCATGTCGGCCATAGGCTTTGGCATCCCGATTATTTTATACATCATTACCTACGTTCTCGTCGTCGGCGCCTTAACCACCCAGGATGTCAAAACAATGATCTGGCCAACGATCGCGCTCTTTCAATCATTTGAAATCAAAGGGCTTTTTATTGAAAGGTTCGAGTCCTTTTTGCTTGTTGTCTGGATCATCCAGTTTTTCGCCACCTATGTATCATACGGATATTTCGCGACATCAGCTCTTCATAAAATTTTCGGGCTGAAACAGAAAAAAGGCATCATCTTCGTAGGCATCGCGACATTCTTCGGATCATTGTTGCCAAAAGACGGAAACAAGCTGATGCTGTTCAGTGATATTCTCGGCTATATCTTCTTGGTTTTCTTTTTGCTGCCTTTACTGATGTTTGCAGTCGTCGCTGTGAAAAGGAAGGTGAAAAAAGCGCAATGAAGAAATACATCGTAATCATATTTTGCACATTGCTTTTGGCCGGGTGCTGGGACAGCCGCAATTTAGAAGATTTGAGCCTCGTTATCGGAGTCGGGCTCGATAAACCCGCGGAAGAAAATGTGGAAGTGACACAGCAGATTCTGGTCCCGCAAAAAGCAAGTGCCCAGCAGTCGTCGTCAGGTGACACGACAAAAGTGACTTCCACTCCGGGGGAAACCGTCCATCAAGCATTAAGAACGGCATCGTTAAAAAATCACCCCGCCTTCTCCCAGCACTTGCGTATCATGCTGTTTTCCGAAGCGCTGTTAAAGGATGACATTCCGCTTGACGCATTGATGAACCAATTTATCAGAGACAACGGTACGAGAAGAAGCTGCAATGTGATGACGGTGCCGGATAAAACGAAAGATATTTTCAATATCAGTGACCAGGGAGAACCTGCGTCAAATACGATCTATGACTTAACGGAGAATAATTCGGTCACCATCCGGATGATGGAGCCCGTGACATTGGGGGAAATATCAGAGAAAATCGCCAAGGGCGAAACCTTTGCCCTTCCTCAAGTGCGCAAAGTGGGCAGCAGACTGGAAATCTGGGGCGCTACCATTATTAAAAATAAATTCTGGTATGCGAATTTAACGCCTTTACAAGTCCAGAATATGAACCTGTTCACAGGCACGGTAAAGGGAGGCGTCACGTTTGCAAAGCATGACAATTATTATTTATCTTTCGAGGTATTTTCCAGCAAATATAATGTAAAAACACAATATAAAAACGGAAAATTCAAGTTTATCGTCACCCGGTTTGTTGAAGGCCGTCTGTCTGAGGATTGGAATCCGAAAGAAGATTCTTTCAAGGAGTCCTATATAAATGAAATCAAAAACGCGGTAAAACGCAGTATTCATTCAGATGTTATGGCATTCATTGATTACATGCAGCATGAGTTGAAAGTGGATATTACCGGGTTAGGCGATCAAGTCCGGATTCATTATCCTGATAAATGGAAAAAGATATCCTCTGACTGGGATCATCACTTCAGTGAATCGGATATTGAATACAAAGTCAAAGTCGCCATCAGGGATTTCGGAACAAAGGGAATGTCCCAATGACCCCGTCCCTCGGGAGAGTGTGCCGGCGCCGCTCTCCTTTTTTTATGTCACGAGATGATTGCGGTGGGCATATACGGCTGCCTGCGTGCGGTCACTGACATCAAGCTTTGACAATATATTCGTAATGTGGGTTTTCACCGTTTTAATCGTAATGAACAACTCTTCACCAATCTCTTTATTCGTCTTGCCTTCCGCGACGAGACAGAGGATTTCCAGTTCTCTTTTCGTCAGCGTTTCATGCGGAAGCTGATTCTCTGAATGGCGCAGCCTTGACAGCACTTTTCCCGCCACTTTCGACTCAAGCTTCGGTTCACCCTTGGCAGCCGCTCTGATGGCTTCTGCTATTTCTGCCGCCTTGGACGTTTTCAGCAAATAGCTGAGCGCTCCCGCTTCGATCACCGGATACACTTTGTCGTCATCAATAAAGCTCGTCAGCACGATGATTTTCGGGTCATTGAGTTTCGCGCAGATCTGTTTTGTCGCTTCGATGCCGTCCATGCCGTCCATGACAAGGTCCATTAAAATCACATCCGGCAAAAGCTCTGCGGCCAGATCGACGCCCTGCTGCCCGTCTGATGCTTCACCGGCGACTTCAATGTCCGGCTGTGCTTCTAAAAATGCGGCCAGACCCATCCTGACCATCTCATGATCATCAATCAGTAACACTCGAATCACTGTCGTTCTCTCCTTTTGTTTTCTGATAAATCGGGACTTTCACGTCGATCTGCGTGCCTTTTCCCTTCACGGAGATAATTTCCGCTATGCCGCCGATTTCACTCGCTCTTTCCTTGATGGAATGCAGCCCGTATGAGGATGCTTTCACTTGATCCATCGTAAAACCCGCCCCGTTATCAATGACTTTAAGCTGCAGCTTTTGATGTTTCGCGCCGAGTCTGACGGTGACCTTGGTCGCCTTTGAATGTCTGAAAACGTTGGAAAGCGCCTCCTGCACGATGCGGAACAGATGGTCTTCAACACCTTTTGACACACCCGTATCGCTGATGTCCCACTCAATATCCAGCGGCTGCTTCGCTTTGAACTCTTTTAACAGCTCAATCAGCCCTTCTTTTAAGCCTTTTCCTTCTAAAGTGACGGGCCGCAGATGCAATAGCAGCGCTCTCATCTCGTTTTGCGCTTCCCCCGCCATATGTTCAACCATGCGAATCCGTTTGACGATTTTGTCATCCGCATCTTTCACCTGCTCTAAGACGGCGGATGTCATCATAGAAATGGCAAAGAGCTGCTGGCTGACGGCATCGTGCAAATCGCGCGCCAGCCGCTGGCGTTCTTCAGTGATGACCGATTTTTTCATTTGATCCTGCCATTCCGCCCGCTCGTTGGAGAGCTTTTGCAGCGATGTGACCTGGAGCTCGACCCGCTTGGCCATTTCGTTAAGCTGATCTGCCGCCAGGCCGATTTCATCATCGCCGAGCGGCGGCACCCGATAAGCGAAATTGCCGTTTTCAAATTTCAAAACCGCTTCAATCAGTGTATCCATTCTTGTTTTCAGGCGGCCGCCGTATACATAACCGGAAATCAATCCGGCCGAAAGAGACGCCAGAAGCAGGATGACCACAAACGGAATACCGAACCAGCCGGAAGAAAACAGCAGCATCGGGTCAAGCCCGTAATACAGCAGCATCAGCGTAATAAACACCGCACAAAGGAGCAGACTGAGCCCCGCAGTCATCCGCATGGCGCGCCACTGAATATTGGCGAGTAATTTTTTCCTCATAAATACTTCACATCCACATCGCCGATGAATAAAGAAATTGAAATTTTAATCCGCCGCGGCGAGTCGCCGTACTCAGACGATACTTTATAAAGATTCGGGCTCATGCCGCTTTTCTTAGATCCGAGCAGGTTCATATCGCCGATAAAAGCCGATGAACTGACGGACACTTCGATATCCGGCGGGACGTACACATCGACATTGCCGATGACACCGCTGATGGTCATCGTGCTTTCTCCTTCGGGAATCATCGCTTTTGACAAATCAATTTTCACATCGCCGATGAATCCGGAAACATTTAAATCATTCAGCTCAAACGGGTCCTTCATCATCCGGAGCTCGCCGATAAAAAAGCTGCGGAGGTCCGGCTGTCTGCTTTCCGTCTGGGCGGAAGGCTTTGGCTGCTCTTCTTTTTCAAGATTGATTTTCTTCTCTTTATGTTCATACACGCGCTTTCCTTTCAGGAGCCTGTAGCCCGCGTATATGAGAAAGGCGGCGAAGGCATAGCCGAACAGGTTAAAGGTGGCGCTGAACAGGTTCCTCAAAAATAAAAAAGCGGCGAAGATATACAGGACGGAGCCGAGCCAGCCGCGGGAATATTTATTAAAAATATAGCCTGTGATCAGAAAAAAGAGCGGCCAAAACAAGAAGTCGCCGATGCCGATAATACGCAAAAACATGCTGACGCCTAATAAGGCGATGATAAGTCCGAGAATCTGTTTTTTTGCCATCAGCTGCCTGCCCCTCCTTTCCTTGACTATTGCAGTGCAATATTGCCGCTCGTCACTTTTATATCAATCGGCCTGGCGCCGCTGCCCTTCATACCGGTGAATGCCCCGCCGTCCTTACTCGTTTTCTCAAAGGAATAAGACGGCTGAATCCTTCCGCTTGCCGTCTCGGCGTTCACCGTAAAACTTCCGTCTTTCGGCAGGCTGATCGCTGCGCTGCCGCTCGCAAGCCTGACGGATACGGGAGCATCCGCCGTCTCAAGCGAGGCGTCGACACTGCCGGAAGCGACCCGCACGTCAAGGGCGCCCGCCGCATGTTGAAGCCCGACATGTCCGGAGGATAAGCGGATATCCCCCGTTTTCGCCGCAAGGCCTGATGCTGTGAGGTTGCCCGACAGCCCTTTCGCTTCAAACACATCCGTCTTCACGTGCTTCAGCGACATATTCCCGCTTACAGAACGGACGCCGAGGTGCGCAAGAGACAGCCCCTTGTTTCCGTCAACGGCAATGCTGCCGCTTGACGTATGGACGGTAATGTCCCGATGATAATCATACGGAATGCGGACAATCAGCAGGGGACGCTGAAAGAGATTCAGAAATTGGAACCCTTTCTCCTTCGCTTTGAGATTGAGGGTTTTTCCCCTGCTTTGGACAAACATTTTCCCCGCCGGTCCCGCCATGTTTGCCGCGATATCATTCCGCGCTTCCGCGATGATTTTTACATCCGTCTGTTCCGATGAAACCGACAGGCTGTTGACGGCACGCGGCGGTATGCTTGCCGATTCCGCTTCTGTTTCGTACAGCGGAAAAAAACGCCCGGCAAACACTTCTTTCACCAAAAACAGACAGCAGATCAGAACGGACGCCGCCATCAGTCCTTTGGCCATCTTACGCTTCATTACGTTCCATCCTTTTTCATTCATTTTATTATAAAGGAAAAGCCGGAGAATTGATACGTGCGTATAGGGAAGAGGCGTAAAAGCGCCGATCTTCCCTTGTGCACATTATTCATGAGCCGCTTTTTGATGCTCTGTTTTCTCCAGAGAAAGCGAGCGCATTTTTTCAATCTCAGCTTCCACCTCGTCTGAATATTGGGAGCGGCTGTATTCTGTGTTCGCCTCAGCTGAAGTGCCGTATTTGACGCGGACTTCCATTTCTTCAATGCGGCTTTCCATTCGAAGAAACTCTCTGTAGGCGCTTTCACTATCAATTTTGTCGAAAGAAGCGTTCATATGTTCCTTCGCTTTTGCCGCGTTGGCGCGGGCGATGAGCGCCTGTTTTTTATCCTTTACGTCGCGAAGGCGCGTTTCTAAAGTTTCCAGCTGCTCTTTCAGCTCTGCCAGCTGTGTTTTCGCCTGCTCATACGCTTTTTCATGTTCGGCCGCTTTTCCCTCAAGGTATTTCATTTCAGTCAGCGCCTTTTTTGCAAGCTCCTCTTCCCCGGCGTCAAAAGCAAGCTGAGCCTGGTTTTTCCGTTTTGCCGCCGTTTCGGAGGCGTCTTCCTGTTTTTTCTTAAACTGATGGACGATCGTGTGCTGTTTGACAATCGTTTGTTTCGCCTTAGCAATGTCACTTTCCATATCACGCACATATTGATTCAGCATGACTTTCGGATTTTCTAATTTATCAAGCCCTTCGTTAACAGATGCGACGAACATATTTCTTATTCTTTTTAAGACCATTTTGTCTTCCTCCTTATTTTTTCTTCAGAAATTCTTCCCATTCAGAGTCAAATCCGGATTGATAGCCCGGTGATGCCGCTTCCGGTTCATACTGGCGGGAAGCGGTGTCTGAGCCGCCCTGCTTCATCATCTTCCACCCGAAATACACCATGGCGCCGGCCAGTCCGATGGCAACGATAAATGGAAGAGAACCGACGAGAATCATAGCTCCGATGAAGCCCGCGATGATACCCGATACCGCCCGGCCTTTTGAAAAACGTTTGATTCCCCAGTAAAGCATCAGGCCTCCGATCGCCAGCGGGATGATAAATGCGAAATGGCCTCCTCCGAAAAAGACAGAAAGTCCGAACACAATCAGCAGAAAGCCGCCTGCCGTTTTTACATTTATATTCATGCAGATCCTCCTTTCGTTTTCCTTGTCTTTACTATAAACAAATCCCGCGGCCGGCAAAACGAGTCAGAGATTGATTTTCATATCAGACCGGAGTCGTATAACCCCCCGGACCTTCGCATAAAAAAACGCCGCTGCACCGGACGGCGCAGGGCGTTTCACGAAAAATCTATATTCTGATGCTCGCTTCTTTTTCCCTGATGAGATCTGAGCGTTCAGCTTTGGCCAGCTTCGTAAAGAGCAATATTCCGAGACCGGACAGGACTTCAACGAGACCGCCGGCGGCAATGACTTTTCCGGGACCGAAGGCGTTAGCCGCGTATCCGCAAAGAACCGCGCCGAGCGGAATGGATATGTTTGAGATCATATGGATGACGGCATAGACTTGCGGCTGATCATCATGGTCCACAGACGTCTGAATAATCGTATATTCCGGCACATTAATCGCGCTGACGGCAGATCCGAACGCAAACGCGGCGAGGAAGACGAGCGGCAGAAAAGTGTTGAGGCCGGTGATGAAAAATGCCGCCCCTTCTATGATTCCCGCTGACACAAACAGGAGACCGTATTTGTTCACCTTCACCTTAGCCAAAATAAAACCCATTAAAAAGGCTCCGCCCGTGCCTGTCGCTTTCAAAAGCGAGAAGATGATCGGCGGCATGTTTAAATCTTCGGCGACATAAACGGCAGAGAGCGCCTCCCACGGAGCGGCCGCAAAATTCATGAAGATACAATAGATGGCGAGCGGGTATAATATCTGGTGTTTCCTGACAAGAACGAAACCCCGTTTGAGCCTTCCGACATACGTCCCGCGCTGTCTGACGGCGACGGTATCCTCTTTGGCATGCTGGACTTGGTATGACATAAAGAGTACGAGAAAACCTGATAGAAGATAGAATATAAGAGCGATAAACAAAGAATAAGCGGGACTGATAAATGTTAAGAACACCCCGCTCAGCGTAATGGCGGCAAGTCTGACGATCTGGCCTGATGACTGGATGACCGCATTCGCTTTCTGCAGGCTGTTTTCTCCGACAATATTGGGGATCAATGAGATAGATGCAGGATTATAAGCGGCTCCCGTGGCTGAATGCAAAATCATGAGAAGCATGACAAACCATAAAGGAGAAAAACCGTTAAAGTAACAGACCGGAATGATCAACACGACCGCCGCGCGCGTGAGATCGGAGAAATACATCCAGAACTTCAGCGTATGCTGCTTCATAAAAGGCCCGGTAATCGGCGCCAGCATCGCCTCCGGAAGGAACGTGACCGCAATAAGCAGGGACGTGCCGATCGCGCCTTCCCCGTCAAAAATCAAAAACCACAGAATGGAATTAAAGGCAAAACCGTCGCCCGACAATTTAACAAGCCTCGAGATAAACAGAAGGGTGAAGTTTTTATTCCAGATGCTCTCGCTCTTATTATATGTATCCATCTATCAAATCCCCCATTATTTTACAATGTTTCTTATAATATCTCATTTTTTAATTTTTCAGTCAATAATACATAAGATACATTTTCCTTCTGTCAATAAAGGTTCAATTGATGGATATCTCTATAAAAAAACAGCCGGCTTGCTGCTGCCGGCTGAACAAAACGTTATTCATCATCACGGAATACCGCGGCGCTTCTTTCATACTCTATATCCTGAACGCCCTGTCTTGCGTTAACTGCTCTTGCCGCCGCGAAAAAATAATCAGACAGGCGGTTCAAGTAACGCATCACCGTATCGTTTATCTCTTCTGTTTTGCCCAGTTTCACGACGAGACGCTCAGCCCGTCTTGTGACGGTCCGCGCGATATGAAGCTGAGCAGCCGCCTTATGCCCGCCCGGAAGAATAAATTTCTCAAGCGGGGGCGCTTCAGCCGTGTAACGGTCTATGCAGTCTTCCAATGCGGAAATAGATGTCTCTCTTAATGTATAGCTTCTATGTTCAGTGACCGTCGCCAAGTCGCCGCCGCAGTCAAACAGCTCATGCTGAATGTTTCGGAGTTCGGCTTTCACATCACCGCAATTCTCACAATTATCTAGCTCCGCAAGCGCAAGCCCGATAAAGCTGTTCAGCTCATCGATCGTCCCGTAGCTTTCAACCCGCAGACTGTCTTTATCCGTTCTGCCGCCGATCAGGCTTGTCTGTCCTTTATCGCCGGTTTTCGTATACAGCTTCATTGTTGTATTCCTCCTTCTTCCGCCGCTTTTACACATACCGCGGTTCCTCTTCTGACGGCTCTTTCCGCGTGAGGGACGTCCATTGCCTCTCCTGTCTGCAAGGCACAAATGGCAATGTCGCCTTTTGCCTGTCTGCCGGAAAGAGCCTGCATTCTCGCTTCAGCCGCTGCCGTTAACAGCTGAACAAATCCCTGTTCCGATAAACGTCCGCTGATCAGCACCCAAACGGTATACTGCGCAGTCACGGCTATCGTAACCGAATCAAACGTACGGCAGATCAAACCAGCTGCCGCCGAGCCGGAAAGCCGGCGGCCCCACGAAAAGCCCGGGCCGTCAGATGCGGTTGACAGCATTCTGAACGGCCGTTCTGTATGAAGCGTTACGGTATTTCCGCTTTTGTTTATCAGAGAGGCGAACGGAACGCCGGCGGGCTCTCTTTCCTCCCGCGCTTCCGGCATGAAAGCGATCAGCGGTTTCGGCGACGATTGCCGGGCAACAGCGCTGACGGTAATGCCGTAAATGTCTTCAATCGTCTCTTTTTTCAAAGCCTGATCCGGCGGCTGCTTCGGAAAAGCGCGTCCGTCTTTCATCATCAGGAGCTGATCACAATATTGGCTTGCGGCGTTGAGGTCGTGAAAAATACTGATGACCGTCAGGCCTCTTTCTCTCGTCAGCCGCTTCACCGTATCAAGCAGGTCTTTTTGATATTTGAGATCAAGAAAGGTCGTCGGCTCATCCAGACACAGCACCTCAGGCTGCTGAGCCAGCGCCTGCGCCAGATAGACGCGCTGCCGCTCCCCTCCGCTCAGATTGCGGACGGATTGCTGTGCATATCGGTCGATGCCCGTCATTTCCATTGCTTCCCGGACAATGTCTTCGTCATGTTGATCCATCTGTCTGAAGAGTCCTTTTTGATACGGGTATCTGCCGAAGGACACCGTTTCCTTAACGGTAAATGTAAAAGCTTGCTCCGTATGCTGCGGCAAAACGGCCATAATTTTCGCAAGCTCCCGCGGCTTGTATCTGCCCGCGGGCCTGCCTGCGACGAGCACCTCGCCCTTTGACGGAGAGAGCATTCCCGTCAGCAATTTCATCAGCGTTGTTTTTCCCGAGCCGTTCGGACCGAGTATGCCGACAAATTCACCTTTTCCGGCGGTAAAACTGACATCTTCTACAATCATCCGGCCTCCGTACCCGCCGGACAGGCTGCTCACTCTGATCATAAGCGTTTCCCTCCATGATGCTGGCGAAGCAGAATCAAGGCAAACACAGGCGCTCCCGCCAAAGCCGTCATAATGCCGATCGGCAATTCGACAGGCTCAATAACGGTGCGGGAAAACAAATCCGCCAAAATGAGAAACCCGGCGCCCGTCAATGCTGACAGCGGCAGTAAATGGCGATGATCCGTCCCCCACAAAAGCCGTGTCACGTGGGGAATGACAAGGCCGACAAACCCGATCGTCCCCGAGACGGCAACCGCTCCTCCCGTCAGCAGAGATCCGGCGGCGATCATCAGCAGTTTTCTTTTTCCCGTACTGACGCCTAACAGCCTTGCCTTTTCTTCTCCATAAGTCATAATGTTTAATTCTCTGCCATTGATAAGCAGAAGCGCCGTCCCGGCCAGAAAAAAAGGCAGAAACAGCGCGACATAGCCCCAGCCCCTCATTGACACGCTTCCCAACAGCCAGCGGACAATCGGGAGCAGATCATTTCCCGTTAAAGCAATCACAAGCGAAATGAGAGCCCCGAGAAAAGAATTCATAATGATGCCTGTCAAAATGAGCGTCGAAACCGACATCGACGCATGAACGAGGCGGCTGAAAAACAGAACCGCCGCCATAACCGCAATGGCAGCGGCAATGCTGACAACCGGAAGTGTGAACCGGCCGATGACGGGAATCTGAATGCCGAAAAACAAGGTGATAACGGCTCCCGCCGAGGCTCCCGAAGATACCCCGAGTGTATAAGGGTCGGCGAGCGGATTTTTCAGAAGTCCCTGAAACGCCGCCCCCGCAATGGATAACGCGGCTCCGACAAGAGCGGCCAGAACGACTCTCGGCAGGCGGATATTGATCATAATATTTACATTCATGGGATCGACAGAGGATGTCCGGCCGATCCCGATCCAAAAAACGTCGGATAAAGGAATATGCAGACTGCCGATTGAAATGCCGAGTGCCGTACAAACGGCTAAAAACAGCAGGCTGACCGTGTAGGCCAGCGGGCGGTTACTTTTTAAACGTTTCAGGATAAACGCTTTCTGCAAGCTTCTCGACCCCTTTGACAAGGCGCGGGCCTGAGCGTGTGACAAGGTCAGGATCAACAGAATAGACATTGTGGTGTTTGACCGCATTGACGGCACCCCAGCCGGCGCGTTTTTCCACTTCAGCGGCCTTTACGCCGTCTGTCGTGATGATAACGTCCGGATTCATTTTGACAATCGCTTCATCCGTCAGCTGCACCCAGCCGGTCTGGCTGCCGGCGGCGTTTTTCGCATGTATATCTTCAAGCATTTCGTTCATAAACGTGTCTTTCCCCGTCGTGTAGCCGTCAGGAGACACTTCGACGAATACTTTCTTTTCGTCTTTTTCAGAAATGGCCGCCGCTTTCTTTTCTATGCCGGAAAGGTCGGATTTCATCGATTGGATCAGCTGATCCGCCTGCTTTTCTTTGCCGGCCGCTTTTCCGATCATGCTGATTGATTTGTACACATCTTGGAACGATTGCGCATCATTGACCGTTAAGACGGTGATGCCCGCATCTTTCAGCTGCTTCATCGCATCGGCGGAAGCGGACATAGAGGACGCGTGGGCAAGCACGAGATCCGGCTTCAGCGCGATGACTTTTTCAGCGTTCACATTCATATCTCCGACTTTCGGTTTTTTTACGGCTTCTTTCGGATATGTATCATTTGTCGTGACGCCTGCGACCTTATCTCCCAGTCCGAGCGCGTATGTAATTTCCGTATTGCTCGGCATGAGGGAAACGATTTTTTCCGGTGCCTGCTTTATGGTTACTTTTTCGTTCGCGGCATCCTTAATGGTTACCGGGAATGCTTCGGTTGAGACGGCTTTTTGTTTGGCCGCGCTTCCTTCTTCCTGTGCGCCGGAACAGCCGGCGATCACAAAGGCGGTGACCAAGAGCGCCGCCCAGACGGCAGTGATCTTCTTCATTCTTTTAACTCCCCCTGATTATGGTAAACGATTGTCTCTTTGACATTCGTATCCTTTTTTCGCAGTAATTATACTATAAGTCTTTAAGGCTTGTATATCCGGCCTTTTTGCATGAAAGCAAATTGTTCGTACACACTAAAATTCATCATGTATACTGTTACACAATGGTGTAATAAGGAGGATTATCATGGAATTACAGCTTGAACGGAAGCTCGTGTTGATTACAGGATCAACTTCAGGGATCGGAAAAGCCGCGGCAAAAAGCTTTTTAGCCGAAGGCGCCGAGGTGATTGTAAACGGAAGAAAAAAAGAAACCGTGGAACGGACGGTTGAGGAGCTTTCCGCTTACGGAACGGTTCACGGCATCGCCGCTGATTTATCGCGTCAGGATGAGGCGGATGACCTGATCAAGCGCGCCGGCGGAATCGGGGAAGTCGATATTCTCGTCAATAATCTCGGTTTTTTTGAAGTAAAGGACTTCGCTGAGGTGTCTGATGACGAATGGACTCGGTATTTTGAAGTGAATGTTATGAGCGCCGTACGCCTGTGCCGGCGTTTTCTGCCGCAAATGCTTGAAAGAAACAGCGGACGGATTTTGAACATCTCCAGTGAAGCCGGAGTCAAACCGCTTGCGCAAATGATTCCGTATTCAATGACGAAAACGGCGTTAATCAGCTTGTCCCGGGGAATGGCGGAAATGACGAAAGGCACGAATGTCACGGTCAACTCCGTGCTGCCGGGACCGACATGGACCGAAGGCGTCGCTTCTTACATGGAAGGAGCCGCAAAGGCTGCCGGAGAAGACACGGACAGCTTCGTCCGGGATTATTTTAAAGTGAATGAACCGACATCTTTGATTCAGCGCTATGCAACCCCGGAAGAAGTCGCCAATACGATTGTATTTCTCGCTTCATCAGCTGCTTCTGCCATTAACGGCACCGCACAGCGGGTTGAAGGCGGCATCATCCGCTCCATTTAACACAAAAAAGCCCGGCACAAGGGGAACTTCCCCATATGCCAGGGCTTTTTTTTACATCATGCCTGCAAACGGAACCGGCTCCCAGCCGCCCGTCTCAAGCTCTGCTGAAAACAGGCCGCCCGCATGCGGCTGCTCAAGTCTTTCGGCTTCCGTCAATTTTTCCGTCGCGGTCGTAATGTATAACGTGTTCAAATTGCTGCCTCCGAACGCGCAGCAGGTAACGTATTTCGCCGGAACTTCGATAGATGCAATTTCCTTATGCAAAAACGGATCAATCCGGACGGCGCGGCCGCCTCCGAACAAAGCCACCCACAGCATTCCGTCACGGTCAATGGTCATTCCGTCGGGAGATCCTTGCGACTCCGGAAAGCGGTAGACCGTTTTCGGATCTGATACGGCTCCGGTTTCAGGATCATATGCATAACAGACGATTTCCTGCGTCGGAGTATCAATATAGTACATCAGGTTTCGGTCCCGATCCCAATCCAAACCGTTCGAGGTGGAGACCTGGTCTTTTATTTTGGCAAGGCTGCCGTCCGTATTCAGACGGTACAGCGAAGCCTCCTCTTCTTTGCCTTCCATGCTCGTCGTTCCCGCCCATAATCTGCCGGACGGGTCGCATTTTGCGTCATTGAAACGGATATCTTCCCGCATGTCTTTCGGCTGCTTCATCTTCGTCAATGTGTCTTCCCGCAGATTGTACAGGTAAAACCCGTCTTTCATCGTCATCACCAGCTCTTCCTTTGAATACAAGGCCAGAGCCGTGACAAATGACTTGAATTTAACGGAACGGTTGATTCCGTCAGCCGGAGTGAAGATATGGAGCTGGCTGCCCAGTATATCCACCCAGTACAGGCATTCCTTATCCTTGTCCCATAAAGGGCCTTCTCCGATAACTGCTCTCGTATCTGCTCGTAATGCTGCTTCCATGTGTGAACACCTCTTTTGCTTGTCAGTCTTCTATTGTTATTCCCGACAAAGCGGCGTCCAAACTCAATCTTTTTTAAAAAGAATCGTAATCACCGTTCCGGCGCTGATTCTGCTGTTGACATGGATGGTTCCGTTATGAAGGTGAACCAGCTCTTTGGCAATGGCGAGCCCGAGTCCCGTTCCTTCTGACGGCCCCTTCGTATTCGTTCCCCGGTAATAACGGTTAAACAGCTGGTGAATCGTTTCATCGTCCATTCCTCTTCCGTTATCTTTCACCTTCAGAATGAGCTGTTCGGCTGATTCCTCAAGCACGACCCGAATGGCGGTCCCCTTCTTATTATGCTTAACCGCGTTTGCCAGCAGATTCTCCAGAATACGGCGGAACCACGCTTCATCAATGGCGAAAAGAATGTCTTCCTTTTTGGTTTCAAAGGCGATGTCATAGCCTTCCGAGAACGTGTTTTTCGTAAAATCGTTCGTGACGTTTCTGATAAACGGCACGACGTTGATCAGCCGCCGTTCGATCGGGAGAGCCGCGTTTTTGAGGCGGTATGTTAAGTTTAAGTCCTCAATCAGCTTCGACATATATTCTGATTTTTCCCGGACGATCTGCCCCATTTCTTTGACTTCTTCCGGTGTCCAGTCGTATTGCTTCGATTCAAGCATCATGCTGTAGCCGTAAATCGTGCTCAGCGGGGTTTTTAAGTCATGGCTCAGCCCGGCGATCCATTCTTCCCTTGTCGCCTGGATTTTTTCTCTGTTTTTCTTATCCCGCTTCAGCGTGTCGGTCAGCTGATCCATCGATTCGAAAATCTCGGCGAAAAAGCGGAACGGCTGTTTTGTTTTGCCTTTTTTGTTTTTGCTGACCGGCTGTCCTTTGCGGTTCTTCGGCTCTTCAAGCCGGCCCTTTGATAAATTGACAAGCCATTTGATGGTATGAAACAGCGGCCAGCCGAAACGGAAAGAGTACCAGATGGTCAGGATGCAGATCATAAATACTAAGATTCCGATCAAGAGGAAGAGGGTTTTCATCACATTTCTCAAAAATGATTTGTTAAACTCGTGATCGGGGATGTACACGGGGTTCGGCACCGACGCGACCATCCATTTCGTTTTATCGAGTCTTTTAAAAGAAATTTCCCGTTTGTAATTCCACGGCTTGGAACTGTATTTCAGCAATTCAAGCTCATTGACGGTGTTCCGTTCTTTTTTCGTGCTGTTGATATCCCCGAGCAGTCTGCCGCTGTTTTCGAGAAGGTAGACCGCCCCTTTTTCCCGTTTAATATAATCAACCGTGCTTTTTTTATATTGAGAAAGGGAAGCGAGGGATGGCTCCTGTGATTCGATGTAAGTGAGAAGCTGCTCACTGGCGGATTTCCAGCCGAACAGAATCAAATAGGTCTCATCATTTATCGTGACCGTCCAGTAATTCAGCTTGTAGTTGTCAAAATTCCGGTACTGGTAAATGGATAAGAGGTCTTTTCTGCTGTAATGGCTCGGGACGTCTTTCGGCACTCTGTATGCGTAGTCCGTTTTTTCTTTGTCATTAATGATCTGCAGCCAGCCCTTCTGCTTTCTGACCGACATCTTTAAAAATTCATCGACATCCCATGTGCCGTCTTCGTTTTTATCAAGCCACGCTTCAAACGAGTCTGCCGTCGCTTTGGTCAGTCCCGCATTGGCTTCCGCTTCGCTGAAACGCCAATCCAAATAGAAGAAAGAAGCGACGGCCAAAACGGACATCAGCAGGATGACAAGCAGAAGCTGTCCGAAAAAGTGGAGCAGAAATTTTCCGCGCATTCTCATGAGCGGGTTCCTTTTTCTCCTTGATCGGGAATAAACCGATAGCCGAGGCCGCGCACCGTTACAATATAAGACGGATTGCTGGGGTCTTTTTCAATCTTTTCTCTGAGCTTGCGGATATGCACCATGACGGTGTTGTTATCGCCGTAAGACGGATATCCCCACACTTTTTCATAGATCTGATCTTTTGAGAGCACCACATCAGGGTGTTCACAGAAATATTGAAGCAATTGCAGAAGCTGTGCGGAGCAGCTGACGGGCTCGCCCCCGACGATCAGCTCGGCGTTTTGCGGCGAATAGGAAAAATGGCTGTATGAATACGTTTTTACCGCCGCTTTCTCTTCGCGCTTATAGGTTCTTTTTAACGTCGCTCTGATCCGCGCCGCCAATTCGAGCGGATTAAACGGCTTTGTTATATAATCGTCAGCTCCCAATGCAAATCCTGACAGCTTATCCGCATCAGAAGAACGGGCAGTCAGAAAAAAGATCGGAGCGTCGGTATAATTCCGGATTTCGGTGCATGCTTCAAAACCGGACATGCCTTCCATCATCACATCCAGCACGAGCAGATCCGCGGTTTCATGTTTAACAAACTCAATCGCTTCCTCAGCGCTTCCGGCTGTCTTAATGTTGTGATAGCCTTCTTTGACGAGAACGCGTTTGACCATATCAACGATCGCCTTCTCATCGTCTACAATTAAAATTGACGCATTTTCCACCTTGGACGTTCCTTTCTCTTTGTTTTTTTCATCATATCATTATATGGATAAGATTTGGTACCTTTTTAGTGCGGAGGTCTTGCGGGGAAACAGAAAAGAAAAACGAGACGGACATCTCTTCTCGTTTTTCTCACGTTGTCAGAGCGGAATATCCATCATTCCGCCGTTTTTGTCAGGAGCTTTCATTTATAAGATGAAGAATAAATTCCCAAAAACCCGGCACTTCCTGGCATAACAGCATGTCCGCTTTTTCAACTATTTTAATCTTCAATTCTTGTTCAAGGTCTTCTCTTTCCTGGTATGATGTATTGCTCAGTTTTTTTTTTATCATTGGCGAAAAACGTGAAATCAAAAGTTCCATTTCGTCGGTATCTGTGTTCTCTTTGTTGAAGTCAAATGGCCCGTTCACTGCTTATTTTCCCCCTTTTTTTGCTTGTCCAGCTGCTTTCTGAGATTGTCGAGCCCTTTTTTATGAATATTGGAAATGTTCTGCCGTGATTCACCCAGCGACTCGGCAATCTCCTTCATCGTCGCTCCGTGAAGATAAATATTCGTCAGCACGCTTTTTTGTTTATCGGTTAACGTCTGAAGCGCTTCGTATAAATCACGGTTTTGGACATGCTGGCTCAAATCTCCCTGCTTCCGCAGAAACTCTTCATACGCGTCTTTTCCCATTTCATAGGGAAGCGCTTCACCTCCCTCCGGCTGATCCACCGTCAGCGGATAGCGATTCTGATTTTTACGGATGCGCTTGTCAAAATCGATGGAGAAAATCCGGATCATAGAGTTCATATATTTGATGATCCGGATTTCCTTATAAAACTGTTTAAAATGGTCGTCCAATGATTTTGCATCCTTCTCGTCTGAATGTTCCAGCACATTTTTAAATTTCTCGTAATGCTTTGGGTCACTTAAAAAATGTTTAACGATCGGATGTTTCATAATTTCCTTGCATTTTGACCGTAAAAGAACTTGATAGTCCATAAAACCGCCCCCTATTTAAATTAAATGAAAGAAAGCAAAAAAAAGTAAACTACTCCTTTCCGACTAAGATTCCGCATTCCTTATGTCCCGGATTTGCCGGAACAAAAAAAAGACCCTCAACCGGGATATCAGGTTTACAGGAGCCGCTCTTTCTTTCACTTATATACATGACTGCAGGTCAAGTCAGGAGGTGGCTGACAATGGATCAGGTTTTTATAGAAGAAGCGGTCAGACAGATCGGCAATCTCGGCTTTCCGGCTCTGATTGCCATGTATCTTCTCACACGGTTTGAGAAGAAGTTTGACGCCCTGATCGAACTGATGACGGAACTGAAAGAGCAGAAAATGAAAAATTAATTTTCACACGAAGTTGACTTTTCATCGGAACGCATCACTTAACAAAGCAGAAGGGAAAACGAAAGGCCTTTCACATTCTCTTTCTGAAAAAACAAAGCTTGAGAGGAGACGATTTACATGTCAAAAGAAAACAACTGCAATATCCCGCAGCCGATCAGAGGAGACAAAGGAGCGACCGTCACGATTCCGCGCAATCTTGAAAGAGACCGCCAAAATCCGGATATGCTGACGCCGCCGGAAACGGATCACGGCACAGTGGATAATATGAAATTCTCTTTCTCAGATGTGCATAACCGGCTGGAAAAGGGCGGGTACGCGCGTGAGGTGACCGTTCGCGAGCTGCCGATTTCTGAAAATCTGGCATCTGTCAACATGCGTTTAAAACCGGGCGCCATCCGTGAACTGCACTGGCATAAAGAAGCCGAATGGGCATATATGCTGACGGGCAAAGCGCGGGTCACGATCGTTGATGAACAGGGACGCAGTTTTATCGATGACGTGAAGGAAGGAGATCTGTGGTACTTCCCGTCAGGCCTGCCGCACTCCATTCAGGCGCTGAAAGAAGGCTGTGAATTCCTCTTGGTTTTTGATGACGGTTCCTTCTCAGAAAACAGCACATTCCAAGTGACTGACTGGCTTGCCCACACGCCGCTTGATGTCATCGCCAACAATTTCGGGGTTTCAGAAAAAGACCTCGCCGGCCTGCCTCGGAAAGAAAAATACATCTTTGAAGAGCCGGTTCCCGGGAAGCTGAAAGACGACATTGTGGAAGGCCCGAACGGCGAAGTGCCTTATCCGTTCACTTACCGCCTGCTGGATGAAGGTCCGACTGCTGAGACGGACGGCGGCAAAGTATATATCGCGGATTCCACAAACTTCAAAGTGTCCAAAACGATCGCTTCAGCGCTTGTTGTGGTCGAACCGGGCGCAATGAGAGAGCTGCACTGGCATCCGAATACGCATGAATGGCAGTATTATATTTCCGGTAAAGGGCGGATGACGGTTTTTGCATCGGACGGCCATGCAAGAACATTTAACTATCAGGCCGGGGATGTCGGTTACGTCCCGTTCGCAATGGGCCACTATGTGGAGAATTTGGGGGATGAGCCGCTCGTCTTCCTGGAAATCTTCAAAGATGACCACTATGCCGATGTGTCCCTGAACCAATGGCTTGCCATGCTTCCTGAGAAATTCGTCCAGCAGCATCTGGATCTGGGCAAAGACTTTACGGATATTCTTTCGAAAGAGAAACACCCTGTCGTCAAAAAGAAATGCTGAAGATACACACCCGACTTGCAGAGTTCCGTCTCTGCAAGTCTCCTCTGTGTGAAAAGGAGCTGAACAGATGATCAATCAAAACGGGACGAAAATGTTTTTTCTTCAGGTGCTCCGGTATGCCCTGGCAGCCGCTGCCGTATTATTCGGGTATTTCATCGTGATGATGGCCGTATTTTCATTAGCCGGGACGAGCTACGGATCGATGGCGTACGTCCTGCTTTTTTCCGTGCTTTTTATTCTTCTCGGTTTATGTTTTGAACCGCTTGAGCGGCTGATGATACATAGCTTTACCTTTTTTGGGACGGGCAGGCTGCCTTTTCTCCTTTTAGCCGGCACCGTTCAGCTGCTGTTCCTCTGGATGACCGCGTATACGACGGATAAACTGATTGAAAAGATTTGGCTGTCAACGACGGAGGAGCTGATTGTGGCGGGGGTTTTTTTCGTTTTGGATAAATGCGTCTCCGGACAAAAGCAGACCCGGGCGCAATAAAAAAACGCAGGCCGGAATGGCTCTGCGTTTTTTTTCATCTTACCGTTGCGTTTTCATGCCGGATTAAATCGTAGGTTAAGCAGACCGGTTTGTTCGTGCGCGGATCTTTTACAATCTGTGCGTCAATTTGAAACACGTCTTCCAATATACCGGGAGTCATGACTTCCTCCGCCGTTCCTTCCTTGATGACGCGCCCTTTTTTCAGCGCGATCATGTAATGGGAAAAACGGGCGGCATGGTTCAGATCATGAATGACCATTAAAATGGTGCGGCCCTGCTCCTTGTTTAATTTGTCCAGCAGCTGCAAAATTTCAAGCTGATGGGCGAGATCTAAATAAGTGGTCGGTTCATCAAGAAGCAGCAGCTCCGTTTCTTGAGCGAGCGCCATGGCGATCCACACACGCTGCCGCTGCCCCCCGGAAAGCGCTTCGATCGGCCGGTCGTAAAATTCGGCCATCCCCGTCTCTTCAAGCGCCCATTTGATCATGTCACGGTCTTTATCACTCAAGCGGCCCATTCCGGACTGATGCGGAAACCTGCCGTAAGAAACAAGTTCGTACACCGTCAGCCCGCTCGGCGCTTCAGGCGTCTGCGGAAGAATTGCCATTTCCTTGGCGATGTCCTTCGTGGATTTTTGCATGATCGCCTGTCCGTTTAAATAGACGGCGCCGGATTTCGGTTTCATGATTCTTGACATCGTTTTGAGAACCGTCGATTTTCCGCAGCCGTTCGGACCGATCAGCGTTGTAATTTTTCCTTTCGGGATGGCGATATCCAATTCTTTCGCTATCAAACGGTCGCCATAACCGACAGTAAGCTGTTCCGCCGATAATGAGTTCATCGCGGCAGTCTCCTTCCTCTATTTCGTTTTCATCAGCAAATATACAAAATACGGCGCTCCGAGCACGGAAATCACCAGGCCGACGGGAACTTCGGACGGTGCAAGCACATTTCTCGCCAGCGTATCGGCAAGCAGAAATAAAAATGCTCCGATCAAAGCTGAAACCGGGATAAGCGTCTGGTGGCGCGGCCCGGTAAGCCTTCTGGCCAAATGCGGCGCAATGAGTCCGAGAAAAGCGATTCCGCCGGCTGCCGCAACACATGACGCGGTCAGGGCAACGGCGGACATCAGCAGAACGCGCCGCTCCTTTTCAACCTTGGTGCCAAGCCCCGCCGCCAGCTGATCACCGAGCTGGAGCACATTTAAATACCTGGCTTTATAGAGGCTGAACGGTAAAAGGACCAGCAGCCACGGCAAAATGGACAGCACCATTTTCCAATTGGCGTTCCAAATCGAACCGGAAATCCATACAAGCGCCTGCATGAAATCCCGCGGGTCCATTTTCAGCTGAAAAATCAAGAGAAGCGCATTAAACCCCGCATTGACGCCGATCCCGACCAAAACGAGCCGGACAGGTGAAACGCCTTTTTTCCAAGCCAGCACATAGATGAGCAGCGCAGCCAGAAAAGCCCCCGCCAAAGCGCTCACCGGAAGCAGCCATGTACTGGCCATGCTTAGATCAACAGCTGACCCTTGGAAAAAGAAGATAAACAGAACGACCGCCAAAGACGCCCCGGCGTTAATACCGAGAATGCCCGGCTCGGCCAAGTCATTTTGAGACACGCTTTGAAAAATCGCGCCTGAAACCGCGATTCCTGCGCCGACAAGCAATGACAGCACCATGCGCGGCAGTCTGAATTCAAATAAAACGAGCTGATCCCGGGCATCCCCCTGTCCGAAAAAGACACGCATCGTATCAAGTGGCGCAATCCGGATCACACCCATGTTTAAGCTGATAAAAAAGACGATGCATATGAGCACAAACGTAACGGCCATGACCGCCAGCGGTTTTTTCGATTTTACATTCATTACAGCCCTCTCCTTTCCCTGCGCGCCAAATAAAAGAAAAAGGGAACGCCGATAAGGGCGGTTAAAGCGCCGACCGGTGTTTCAAACGGCGCATTGACGAGTCTTGCGGCAATATCACTGAAGACTAACAGAATGGCGCCGAATACCGCCGAACAGGGAATGATCCACCTGTAATCTACCCCGACTAAAAATCGGGTGATATGCGGAATCACCAAGCCGATAAAAGAAATGGCTCCGGCGACTGAGACTGAAGCCCCCGTCAAGAGGACAACGACAAACATTCCGATTACTTTCACAAGCGATGTGTACTGCCCGAGCCCTTTGGCCAGTTCCTCACCCAAGCTCAGCACCGTCACTGAGCGCGCAATCAGAAATGCCAGCAATAGTCCGATAACACCGGCCGCCAACAGCAGCTGCACGCCTTCCCATTTCACAGAAGCAACTCCTCCGGCATACCAGAACTTCACATCCTGGGCGACATCAAAACGTATCGCAATCGCGCTTGAAAGCCCCGTTAAGAAATAGCCGACTGCCGTACCGGCCAGCGCGAGCTTCACCGGTGTCAGCCCGCCTTTTGAAAACAGGCCGATGCCAAACACAATAAGCGCTCCGATTCCCGCTCCCGCAAAGGACCACAAAACAAGTCCCGCCGCAGACAGACCCGGAAAAAAAGCAAATGCCAATGCGATCGCAAATCCTGACCCCGACGTCACGCCCATAATGGAAGGCTCAGCAAGCGGGTTCCGCGTCAGCCCCTGCATAATCGCTCCGGACACAGCTAAAAAAGCCCCGACGAGCGCGGCGGCGGCGGTTCTCGGCAGCCTCAGATCGCGTATGATTTGATGAGATGTATTTTGCGGCTGAAAGTGAAAGAGAGCATCCCACACCGTCCGCAGATGAATATCGGCAGCTCCGATGGAAACAGACAGAGCGGCGCCGATCAATAAAACCGCAATACCGGCACACAGCAGCACAGCCGCTCTGAATGAACGCGCCGTCCACTGGATTTCACTCCCTGATGCCCCTTGAGCCGTCATTGTCTGTTTCTTTTTCAATAGACCCAACACTCGTTCTTCCTTTCTCAAAACAAGAATGGTAATGATAATGATTATCAATGACTTGTTTCAGTATAGCACTTTTATCTTCTCTTTTAATAGACCTAATTTCATATAAAAAAAGAAAGTTTTTCTTAAAAAAGAGCGTGCTTCTCTATGAAAGCAGTGATATAATCACACTGATAATGATTCTCTTTATCACTAATTTTTATGAAAGAAGGAATGTCAGATGTTCCATACATACAAGAAAATCGGCGCAGCGCTGATTGCCATGCTGCTCATCGCCGCTTTGGCCGCATGCGGCAATTCTTCAGACACAAAAGGTTCTTCTGAAAAAGAAGAAACCATCACGTATAAAGCCGAAAACGGCAATATTAAAATTCCGAAGCACCCGAAACGGGTCGTCGTCGTGGCTGACGGCTACTACGGCGACTTTAAACAGCTCGGCATCAATGTTGTCGGCGCGCCGCAAAACGTATTTAAAAACCCTTATTACAAAGGGAAAACAAAAGGTGTCACAAACATCGGCGACGGCACGTCCGTTGAAAAAATCATTGACTTAAAGCCGGATTTAATCGTTGTCTGGACGACACAAGGCGCCGATATTGAAAAACTGGAAAAAATCGCGCCGACAATCGCCATTAAATATGACAAGCTCAGCAACATTGATCAATTCAAAGAGTTTGCGAAAATGACAGGCACTGAAGATAAAGCAGACAAATGGCTGGCTGAATGGGATAAAAAAACCGCTGCCGCTAAAACAAAGATTCAAAAAGCGGTCGGCTCAAAAACCATCTCCATCATGCAGACAAACGGAAAAGACATCTATGTATTCGGTAAAGACTTCGGCCGCGGCGGAAGCATCATTTATGACAAACTCGGGCTGAAGGCCACAAAACTGACGCAGGAAAAAGCCATTAATCAAGGGCCGGGCTACGCCAGCATTTCACTCGAGAAACTGCCTGACTTCGCGGGAGACTACATCTTTATGGGGCCATGGCAGGCCGGCGGTGACGACAAAGGCGTGCTTGACAGCTCAATCTGGAAGAACCTCGATGCCGTCAAACAAAACCATGTCTACCGCATTGATCCGATCGGCTTCTATTTCTCAGACCCGATCTCACTTGAAGGCCAGCTCGACTACATCACAAAAAGCTTAACGAAGTAACCCTGAAGCCGCTGTCACAGCGGCTTTTTATTACGCTTAAAACTTGACAAAAAAATTCATTTATGCTATAATTTACATTTTTAGATTAACATGTATAATAAGATTCTCCCGGCCGGAGATTGATGTAAATAACGGAGGATCTTTATATGAAAGAAAACAAGGCGAGTATGACTTCCCTGCTGTGCGCTTTCGGAAGGGCGTACCACAGTAAATACGACACCCCGGTGATATTTGATGATTTTTTAGCACAAGATCTGATTTCTGAAAAAGAGTATTCGGACATCCGCGATCATCTCATTCAAGGTATATCATTTTTCAATAAAGACATGGCACAGAGGCTTCAAGGCCAACCGGATGACATCTTAAAATGGGTGACTCAAGTACAGCTGTCTCCTACACCGTTAGCCCGTGCCGCATATTGTGAAGAAGTGCTTTTGAATGAAGTGAAGCTCGGGGCCAAACAGTATGTCATCCTTGGCGCGGGACTGGATACTTTCTGTTTCAGACATCCTGAGGTGACAAACGCGTTAGACATATTTGAAATCGATCATCCCGCTTCACAGGAAGACAAAATAAAGAGATTGAAACATCTGAATCTCGACATTTCCCATCATCTTCATTTTGTACCGATGGACTTCGCCGCTTCGCTTTCTTTCAGCCGTCTGTATCAGGAAGGTTTTTCACGCCAAAAAACCTTTTTCAGCCTGCTCGGTGTGTCATACTACCTTACGAAAGAGCATCTCGCCCGCCTGCTCACACAATTATTTGCCGAAGTCCCGCCGGGAAGCTCTATCGTGTTTGATTATGCAGATGAGTCGCTCTTTGAAGAAAGAGGACTGTCAAACAGAGTGGAAAACATGGTGAAAATGGCTGCAGCAGGCGGAGAACCGATGTTATCGTGTTTCAGTTATAAAGAAATCGAAAAAATATTAGAATCATCAGGTCTGCTTATTTATGAACATGTATCTCCGGCGGACGTCAATGACCGTTTTTTCAGCGGACGCACTGACCATTTAACCGCATTTGAGACCATTCATTATATACACGCCGTCAAAAAGTAATCCGCTGCCGCAAACAAAAAAAGACATCTCACAGACGTGAGATGTCTTTTTGTCATACCGATGGTCTGTTGTTTGCAAATTTCTTTGAGACGAAAGGATATAACAGCAAACCGACGAAAAACAGCCCGATACCGAGAATAAAGGTCGTTAAATCGGCCGTTCCGGTAATAATGACGTAAAAAGAATAAATGCAGGCAAGGATGGCGATGATACCGTCTCTTACTCTTGAACCCTTTATCTCGTCATACGTTTCACCCGTAAAAATGAGCTTCAGGCTGTAAAACGCTGACACGAGATACGGAATCAGATAAGCGAGCGTCGCCGCCGTCGTTAAAAACGTAAACGCGTCACTGATCGTCCGGGAAATAACCGAAAAGATAAAGATCTGTGACATTACGTTCGTTACGATTAACGACACAACCGGGCTTCCCTGTTTATTCGTTTTTGCAAAAGCAGCGGGAAAGTCTCCTGATTTCGCCGCTTGATACGGAACTTCAGAACCGAGAAGAATCCAGCCGAGCATCGTTCCGAACAGACACAAAATCGCCAGAATCGCCATGATGACGCTTCCCGCGCTGCCGACGATCGCGTACAATACGTCAACAAACGGTTTTTCCGAGCCGACAAGCTTACCATGCGGAAGCACGCCCATCGTAATCAATGTCACGATGATATAGATGCCAAGCGCGATCAATAATCCGGTAATGGTGGCGCGTTTCACGTCGCGCTGCGAACGGGCGCGCCCGGATAAAATGACTGCCGATTCAATTCCGACGAACGCCCATAATGTTGAAATCGCCGCATTGTGGATCTGTCCGCCGATTCCCTCAACCGTGTGAGGACCTGTTTGAACAGGAAAATAAAAATGATCGAAAAACGACGTTTGAAATACAAACAAACCTGCAATGATAAAGAAGATAAATCCTAATACTTTTGAAAACGTCGTGACGAAATTTAATTTACTCGCACCGTTAATGCTGGTGACGAGGATTGTGTGAGTGCCCCATAATAAAACCGTACATACGGCAAACGTCAGCAGCTGGCCGAGCGTAACCGCCTGACCGCCGATCGAAAACATTTCACGCTTATCCGTTAAAATCGGGAAAAATGATGTTAAATATCCGGCAAGGCTCGTGATGATCGCCACGTTGCTGATCCAGCTCGCCACCCAGTAGCCCCACACCATCGTGAAGCCCGCAGCATTCCCTTTTTTCCGATCGCTGAACAGCGCACGCGCATAGCTTTGCGGCCCCGCCGTCAGCTCAGGCTTGCGGATGGATAAGTGGCCGAAGACCAGCGCGATCATTAACACACCGGCTCCCGTTAAAAGCCATGCCGATGTGGCGCCGAACGGGCTCGCGATTTTTGCGAGCGTACTCGGGAGCGAAAAGATGCCCGAGCCTACCATATTTCCTACGACAAACGCCGTTAATAACCAAAAACCCCATTTTTTCGTCTGTTCCATTCCTGTACCTCCTGGTTGTTCATTCGTACGGACCAGACCCCGAGACCATATTTACACGCAAAAAAAGCCTGAACAAAAGTCCATGCTTAAAGAAACACACACACCCTTGATCTCCGGATAGCCCTCCGCGAAAAAGCACGCGGCAGTCCTGCACTTATTCAGATACAGTCCCAGCATAAAGAAGGATCGGCTTTCTTTACACTTCGGCGCTGATGCCTTTAACACATGTTTTGCGGCCCCTTATCAGCCTGGCATGTGCGACTCATCATCAAGCGCAACCTCTACCTCACCGAGAAAGAGTGAGGATTTTTATCATTCAATTCTACTCAGAGGTTATCAGAGATAAAAAGATCTGTCAAAGGGAAATATTAGATGGAAAACGGATAGAGCGTTCGCCCTACCCGTCTTATATGGTCAGCGGTTG
The DNA here is from genome assembly GCF_021729365.1 of Bacillus sp. R45. Taxonomy (NCBI): domain Bacteria; kingdom Bacillati; phylum Bacillota; class Bacilli; order Caryophanales; family Bacillaceae; genus Bacillus; species Bacillus sp. R45. Next base: position 3,183,950 of record NZ_CP091421.1, read on the forward strand.
TTTTTTTTCTTTTGAACAGCTTCTTGAAGCGGATCGTCTTTCAGAGCTGCACTGGCGTCGTCAAGCGCGCCTTGAATGACGTTTTTGTTTTTATCGCTGTTTTTTCCTTTTTCTTTGTTAAAGAAAGCCATCTGTATCACCTCTTTATCAAATATAGGTACACCTATAATGTGTCTTTTTCCGCGGCAGAATATGCGGAATCCGCGTCTCCTTCCTTTTGGCGGAACAGGTAAAGTTTGTTGATCAAACATGCATTCTCTTGATATATTTGTAATTCAGGGGATTTTGGCAAAAATAAAAAGGAGAAGCGAAAAATGACAGGAAAAACACACATCATGGGAGGCATCGCTTCTTGTTCCGCAATTGCGTATTATTACGGGTATGATCCGGTCCTTATGACCTCAGCGGGTGCCCTCGGGGCGCTGATTCCCGACATATGCCATACGAAAAGCAAAATCGGCAGGACGCTGCCCGTTCTGTCCAAAGTCGTAAGCACGGTGTTCGGGCACAGAACGTTTACACACAGCCTGCTGTTTATGCTTATTATGTTTTTCATTACGGCCTCGTATATTCCGAATCCGAGCATTTCCGCCGGACTGATGATCGGAATGGCAAGCCATCTTGTACTTGACGCATGGACCGTCAACGGCATTAAACTGCTGTTTCCGTCCGCCATCCGCTTCCGTCTTCCCCTTTATATGAGAACGGGGAGCTTTTCGGAGCAGCTTGTGCTGGCCGGCTTAACGATTGTATCCTGCTATTATTTATACGAACTGGTTCACGGCCGCATCTCTTAAACAAAAAGCGTCTTTTCGCTTTTAGGGTGAGGAGTCATACATATGAAGAAAACCTTTTTCAGCAATCATCGGTTTTTATGCCTGTCCATCCTGTTCATGTGGATGAAAACCTATGCCGTGTATAAGCTCGGTTTCGGTCTGCAGAACAATTCGGTTCTTGAGGAATGTCTGCTCCTTATTAATCCGCTGAGCTTCATTGTGCCGCTGTTCGGCATCGCCCTCTTGCTGACGGAAAAAAAACAGCGGATCTTTCTGCTTTCGGCAAATATGATGCTGACGGGAATTTTAATCGCGAATACGGTGTTTTACGGGTTTTATATTGATTTTATCACCATACCGGTTTTGTTTCAGGCAAGCAATATGGGTGATATGGGAAGCAGCGTCCAAGAGCTGTTTCACCCGCTTTATATCGCTTTATTTTTGGATATTGCGATTTTGTTTTATCTTGGAAAAAGGCATAAAGCCGATAAAGGAAAAGCGGGCGCCCGTACCGTTAAAGCGTATGCGTGGGCATCAGCCGGCCTCATGCTGTGCAACCTTGCGCTGTCTGAGGCCGAGCAGCCGAAGCTGTTCAAGCACCCTTTTGATCGTGAAGCGCTCGTAAAAGGAATCGGCCTGTTCCACTTTCATTTGTATGACACCATTTCGCAGACGCTGAATGCAGGGGCTAAAGCGTTTGCCGATGAAGACAGCCTTGCGGCGGTCGCGAATTACACTCAAGCCGGCTACAGCAGGCCGTCCGATTCAAAATTCGGGCTTGCAAAGGGGCGCAATGTGATTTTTGTTACGCTCGAATCAACACAGCGTTTTGTAATGGATGAGCGGGTCAGCGGACGGGAGATTACCCCGTTTTTAAACAAACTGCGAAAAAAAAGTTATGACTTCACTCATTTTTATCAGCAGACTGAACAGGGAAAAACATCAGATTCAGAATTCATTACTGCGAATTCGCTGTATCCGTCTTCAAGCGGCGCCGTTTTTTTCACAAAAAGCGGCCACCGGTTCAATACGATGTACCATATGTTAAAAGATCATCAATACTACTCAGCCGTTCTGCATGCCAATCATAAAGCCTTTTGGAACCGGGATGAGATGTACGGGGCATTCGGAATCGACCGTTTTTTCGACGCGGATGAATTTAAGGTGACACAGGAAAATTCAACAGGCTGGGGCCTGAAGGATAAGGAGTTTCTCGAACAGTCAGCGGAAAAATTAAAGAAGCTTCCGCAGCCGTTTTACGCAAGTCTGCTGACTTTGACCAACCATTTCCCTTTTGAAATTGATCAACAGGATCAGCTCATTGAGGAACCGGACACAAGCAGCGAGTTATTAAACCGCTATGTGACGACGGTCCGCTATGAAGATGAGGCTCTGAAACACTTTTTCAAGAAGCTGAAAAAAGAAGGGCTGTATGACAACGCGATTATCGTCCTGATGGGAGATCATTACGGTATATCCGAAGCCCATAATCAAGGACTTGCCGAATTCTTAGGGAAAGAGGAAATCACTCCGTTTGATACGGTTCAGCTTCAGCGCGTGCCGTTTATCATTCATATTCCCGGGGTGACCGACCGTGCGCCGGAAACGATTGCTTCGGCCGCGGGACAGGTTGATGTAAGGCCGACGCTGCTTCACCTGCTCGGCATTGAAACGAAAGGCAGCATTCAGTTCGGCAATGATCTGTTTTCCGGAGAGCGGACACCGTTTGCGGTGCTGAGAAACGGCAGCTTTATCACGGATGACCATATTTATACGAAAAATACGTGTTACAGCCGTAAAACGGGTGAACCGCTTTCTGACATGAGCGCGTGCAGCGATGAGAAAGAAAAAGCGGAACAAGAGCTGATGCTTTCCGATAAAATATTAAACGGCGACCTGCTGCGGTTTTATAAGCAATAAAAAATCCCTCCGTTATATGGAGGGATTTTTCATGTTTCATATATGAGCCGTCCTGTCATTTTCGTATCATATCCGGATAATTGAGAAAGCTGAGACTTGAATTCCTCAGAATTAAGAATGTCCCGCACGCTTTGAACAAGCTCCCGGTTTTGTTTTAAGACGACCACATCGTACTGCTCACTGATCACCGGGATAAAGTCCGTGCCTGCCATATGCGCCGCATGCAGCGACCCGACTCCGATATCCGCCTTTCCGCTTGATACTTGTGAAGCCGCTGACAGATGATCCGTGACAATGTCATGATATCCGGCGACATCAGACGGCGTGATGCCGAATGATCTGAGCTGTTCATCCAGCAGCACCCTCGCGCCTGATCCTTTTTCGCGATTGACGATGCGGACATCCTTTCGGCTCATGTCCTGAAAGCCCTGAATGTTCAGCGGATTGCCCTTTTTCACATATAATCCGGCCTGCCGCAGCACGACATGAAAAAGCGCAAACGGCTCCCCTGAAAGAATGCGCTTCACATACGGGATGTTATACTGCCCCGTCTCCCCATCGTATAAATGCAGACTGACGATGTCACAAGCCCCGCGGTACATCTCGATCAGGCTGTTCAAACTGCCGCTGTACTTGCGGAGCGGAGCCGCCTGTATTGTTTGTTCCAGCTGTTTGCTGAGGAGGTCCATCGACACATCCTGCCCGCTGATGATAACAGACTGCCTTTTTTCCGGCTCCCGCCCGCGTGACGGGTCAGGCGCTTCTGCTGCGGATGGCTTTTTTGACATTCTCATGTTTGCTTTATATTGTTTTAAGTCCTCTTCATCGACCCTCATCTGTCTTCCGACCCTGTACGCCGGAATGAGTCCTTTTTTTATCAAATCATATACTGTCAGTTTGGAGACCTTCAAAAGGCCCGCAACTTCTTCTATTGTATAGGAAGTGGCTTCTGTCATATTATCACGCTCCGTTTTTATTATAACTGTTCAGATGTTGAAAAAAAACCGCACCATCACGTACAATTGCGTTATAATTAGTTTGATCTAATGATATTTAGCTATAAGGGGTGCACAATGTTGAAAAAGAAAGCGACACTACTCATAACTGCGGCTATGGCCGTTTTCCTCGCAACTGCGGGCTGCTCATCCGGACAATCGTCCAAAGGCGGACAAAACGAAAACGTCACGCTGACCGTTTCTGCAGCAGCCAGCGCTCAGGATGCACTTGAAGAAATCCAGACCAACTACGAAAAATCACATTCAAACGTAACCATTCAAGACAACTTCGGATCATCAGGCACATTGCAAAAACAAATTTCACAAGGCGCGGGAGCTGATTTATTCTTCTCGGCAGCCGAAGATAAATTCGAAAAGCTCGTTCATGACGGAGATATCGACAAAAAGGACAGCACGGATCTTTTGAAAAATGATCTCGTCATGATCGTGCCTGAGAAAAACAGCGCACACCTGACACATCTGAATGACCTGAAAAAAGACAGCACGGAAAAAATCGCGCTCGGCACGCCTGAATCCGTTCCGGCCGGACAATACGCCAAACAGTCACTGACGGCATTATCCCTGTGGGACAAGGTAAAAGATAAAGCCGTCTATGCAAAAGACGTCCGCCAGGTGCTTTCTTATGTTGAAACCGGAAATGTCGATGCCGGGCTTGTCTATAAAACAGACGCGCTGATTTCGAAAAAGGTGAAAATCACCGATGAAGCACCGGCGAAAACGCACGATCCGATCGTGTATCCTGTCGGCATCGTCAAGGATACAAAGCACCGTAAAGAAGCAGAAGCGTTTTATCAGTATCTGCAGTCAGATGAAGCGATGAAAGTGTTTAAGAAATATGGATTTACTGCCAAGTAACATTACGGCTTCGGAGTTTTTCACTCCCGTCGTACTGTCATTTGAGGTGGCTTTGGCGTCGGGCATCGCCGTCATCATTCTCGGAACGCTTGCCGGCGCCTGGATGGCGAAAGCGCGATTTCCCGGAAAAACGGCTGTGGAGACCCTGTTTATGCTCCCGCTCGTTCTTCCGCCTACCGTTGTCGGCTTCATTCTCATTATCATTTTCGGGAAACACAGCTTTATCGGCCGGGCGATTGAGCGGATTTTTCACCAGCCCGTCATTTTCACGTGGTCGGCCGCGGTGATCGCTTCGGCCATTGTCGCCTTCCCGCTTATGTATCAGTCCGCTAAAACCGGCTTCGCCGCGGTTGATGCTGACATCGAGGGAGCGGCGAAAGTAGACGGAGCCGGCAGGTGGCAGGTGTTCACCCGTATTTCCGTCCCGCTTGCCTTTCCCTCCCTCTTGACCGGAAGCATTCTCAGTATTGCAAGGGCGCTAGGTGAATTCGGGGCGACTTTAATGTTTGCGGGAAATATTCCCGGCGTCACCCAAACGCTGCCGACGGCGATTTACGTCGCGATGGACTCCGGCAATGAAACACTCGCCTGGGTGTGGGTGATCTGTATTGTGATCATTTCTTTTCTGATGCTGTTTTTCATCCAATTGAAAAAGCCCGCTTGACCGATCTGCCTTCCGCGCACCTTTCGCCGGGAGGCTTTTTGATTTAAAATCGGATGGTATATAATGAAACAAAAACACACAAAGGGTGCGGCTATGAAGATTAATGTCATTATCGCGGATGATAATTCTTTCATCAGAGAAGGAATGAAAATCATTTTGCATACATATGAGGAATTTACTGTATCAGCAACGTTGGAAAACGGACTCGAGGCGGCAGAGTATTGTAAGCACAACCCCGTCGATATCGCCTTGCTGGACGTCCGCATGCCGGTGATGAACGGCGTCGAAGCCGCAAAACGGATCGCTGAGGAAACGGATACGAAGCCGATGATCCTGACGACATTTGACGACGATGAGTATATTTTAGAAGCAATTAAAAACGGCGCGAAAGGATATTTATTAAAAAACACCGAACCGGAACGGATCCGCGATGCGATCAAAAGCGTTTTCAACGGGCACAGCATTCTTCAGGACACCGTGCTGGACAAAATAAAAGACAGCCTTTTCCGGCCGGCGGAAGCCGCGCATCAGATTGATGAAAGCCAGTTTACTGAAAGAGAGCTCAGCATCATGTCGCTTATTGCGAAAGGACTGTCGAACAGGGAAATTTCAAAACAGCTTTTCATTTCTGAAGGGACGACGGCCAATTATATTTCATCTATTTTAGGGAAAACGGGGCTTGAGCACAGAACGCAGATTGCCATTTTTTATATCACCGGGAAGGTGGATAACGGGCGTTGAACGGTATGGATTTTTGGATGCTGATGAGCAGACTGATCGCCATTTTTTATACGGCTTTTTTGTTCGTATCGGCAGACCGCCCTTACACGCCGTACGCCGTCTTGTTTCTGCTGCTTTATCTGTCTTTGGGCATCGCGGTCTGCATGATCAGGCCGCCCGCTTGGAGGCGCGGGATCACCCTCATGACGCTGGCATTGACCGCTTGGCTTTCCGCCTTAGGCCATCCGGCGTTTCTGTTTCTTTTGCCGCCCGCCATTTTTGCGGTTCTTGCCGAATATCCGGTTCACCGCTATGTGTTCTGCCTGCTCGTGTTTTTGCCGTTTTTATTTATCCCGTACGGCGACCTTCCGACTTATATCGTCATAACCTTGTTCTGTCTGGCGATTTTCGTTTTGGCCGCCCGGTCCGGCAATCGGCTGAAGAAATATGAAGAACAGTCGGACAGCATGCGCTCAAGCATTGAAAAACTGACGAAACAGCTGCACAGCAGCACAGAATATATCAAACAATCGGAGTACACCGGCAAACTCGAGGAAAGAAACAGATTGTCCCAAGCCATCCATGACAAAATCGGCCATTCCATGACCGGCGCGCTCATTCAGATGGAAGCGGCGAAGCGGATGCTCGGCTCCCATCCGGACAAAGCGGCTGAACTGCTCCAAAACGCCATTACCATTTCCAAAGAGGGCATAGAGGATATCCGCATAACGCTGAAAAATATGAAACCGCCCGCTGAACAAATGGGCATTCACAGATTAAGAACGTTTATTGATGAATTTTCGGCCAAAAACGGGATGCCGGTTCCGTTTACGCATCAAGGCGATTTGGACAGGCTGACGCAAATGCATTGGAGAGTCATTCAGGAAAACGTAACCGAAGCCTTGACCAATGCGATGAAATACGCCGATGCCACGCAGATTTTCATTGATATCCATGTGCTGAATAAAGCCGTGAAAGCGGAAGTGAAAGATAACGGAAACGGCGCCGTCCGCTTTAAAAAAGGCCTCGGCATGCTCGGTATGGAAGAACGGGCGGCCGTCCTGCACGGAACCGTTATTTTTGACGGCACGGCCGGTTTTTCCGTCACGACATTGCTTCCGGTTGAATAAGTGAATGTTTTCATGTGAAAAATATGAAGATTCTCATGTCAAAGGAATGAACAGCTGCACTAACGGCCGTTCATTCTTTTTTTTATAATAAGAGCATCATAAGACATAGAGGTGGAAACATGAACATTTTGGAGCTCAAACAGCTGAGTAAGAAATTCGGTGATTATGCCGCCGTTGACCAGATGTCGCTTGCCGTAAAAGAAGGTGAGATTTTCGGGTTTCTCGGCGCAAACGGAGCCGGAAAAAGCACGACGATCAATATGATCTCAGGTCTTTTAAAACCTTCAGGCGGTGACATTCTGTTTCTCGGAAAAGATATTTTCAAATATAGCAAAGCAACGAAAATGAATATCGGCATCGTCCCTCAGGACCTCGCGATTTACGAAGAATTAAACGCCTATGAAAATGTGAAGTTCTTCGCAGGTCTGTACGGCCTGAGAGGGGCGGCTCTGAAAGAACGGGTCGAGGAAGCCCTGACATTCGTCGGCTTGAGCGATAAACACAAATATTTGCCGAAGCATTTTTCCGGCGGAATGAAACGCCGGCTTAATATCGCCTGCGCCCTTGCCCACCGGCCGAAACTGATCATCATGGATGAACCGACGGTCGGCATTGATCCGCAATCAAGAAATTATATTCTGCAATCAGTGAAAAAGCTCAATGAAATGGGCTGCACGATCATTTACACGAGCCACTACATGGAGGAAGTGGAAGAAATATGCACACGCATCGCCATCATCGACCACGGAAAAGTCATCGCCGAAGGCACAAAAGAACAGCTGACCTCCACCATTACCGACACGAAGGACGTCGTGATTGAGCTGTCATCCGGAAACGGCATCAGCCTCGGCGATATTCAGGAGCTGCCCGGCGTCAGAGCCGCCGCACTGGAAGAAAACAGCGTGAAAATCAGCTCTGACACAGGGGTCAACAATTTAAACCGCCTGATCCGGTACTTCATGGACAAAGGCATTGAAATCCGCTCCTTGCAGGAACAGGCACCTGACTTAGAAACGGTATTTCTCACGCTGACAGGCAGAAGTCTGCGCGACTGACCCTATTGAAAGGAGGATTGCAAATGAATATTCTGCACATCGCCGGGAAAGAAATCAAAATCAGTTTCCGCGACAGACGGACTTTTATTTTCATGCTTGCTTTTCCGATCGTCTTCATGCTGATTTTTACCGCGGCATTATCAAACGCCTTTGATTCAGAGGTGACGGTCGGGAACATCAAGGTCGTATATACGGACCAATCAAACGGGACACTTTCTCATTACTTTACTGAGTTTATGAAAAACGCCAAAAAAGAGCATGTCTATTTTCAAAAAGCGGACACGGAGGCAAAAGGCAAAAACGAGGTTCGTGAAAATCAGGCGGATGCTTTCGTCACTGTAAAAAACACCGGTTTTCAAGTCTATACAAATGACCGGAGCGGCATCAACGGCACGATCGTCCAAGGCATGCTGACCGCTTTTACCAATCAATACAAAGCAGGCGCCGCCGCTTACAAGGCGCATAAGCCACCTTCCGCCGGACAAATCAAAAGCGATTATATGAAGCAGACGTCTTTACACAAAGCGAAAGAACCGAAGGCGAAAGATTTTTACGCGATATCCATGACGACGATGATCGGGCTGTACGCCTCGATTTTTGCCAGCTCCTTATTCCGCGGGGAAAGAATACGGCACACCGCGGATCGCCTGATCGCCGCCCCGCTCCGGAAAAGCGATATCTTTCTCGGAAAGATGCTCGGCATTTTGGCTGTGAATGTTCTGACGATTCTTGCCGTTGTCGCCTTCAGCAAATTTATCTTGAAAGCGAACTGGGGCAGCCACATGGGACTTGTGCTGTTGATTCTCGTTTCTGAAATTCTTTTGGCCGTCAACTTCGGGCTCAGCCTGAGCTATTTGACCAGAAAACCCGAAAGCGCCAGATTAATCACCGTCATCATCGTGCAGGTGATGTCCATTATCGGCGGCGCCTATTACAAATATGAAGGAGGGGGGATTTCCGCCCTGTCGCCCTTATCCTGGATCAATAAGGCGATTAACAACATCATTTACGCAAATGATGTATCAGCGGCATGGCCTGCACTCGGTTTAAATACAGCATTGGCGGCACTCTTTTTGCTGATCGCCGCATTTACGTTTCAAAGACGGGAGGGACTGTAATATGAAAAACTTCTGGTGGCTGTTTGCACACACTCTCAAAGGAATTACAAAAAGCAAAAAACAGCTCATTCTTTATATCGGGGCTCCGCTGATCGGCGTCTTCCTCTCCTTCATGACCAATGCCAACGGCGGAGCCGAAACGCTCAATATCGGCATTCTCGATCAGGACGGCGGAGAAGTGGCACAGGATACGGTCACGTTTTTAAAAGGACTGGATCATGTGAAGATTTCGGAGGAAACGGAGGCGTCCGCCTCATCAAAGATCGCTTCAGGAAAAATGGAGGCGCTCATTACGTTTGAAAAAGGCTTCTCCCAAAGCGTAAAAGACGGGAAACCGTCTCACATCGGCATGACCTCGCTGAAGGGCGCCCAGGTCACCGGATATGTCAGCTCTTATTTGTACAATTATATGAACAGCGCCGCCTCAATCGGCAAATCTTCCGGCGGAGACGAGAAAGCCTTTCAGGCGATGTACGCCGATTTCAAGCATTCTCCGATTCAAACGGAGTCCGCTGTTTTGAAAGATACTTCGAACCATAAAGAAATGACTTACTCAGTCATCGGGTATCTCATTATCATTATGCTCTATTCCGCCGGCAACCTGACGGAACTGATGATTAAAGAGAGAGAAAACAGGACGTACTACAGGCTTCTGTCAACGCCGATCACGTCAAAGCAGTATGTATTGGCGAATGCGGCAGTGAATATAATTATCATGGCCGTCCAAATTATATTCGCCGTTCTCTTTATGGGCGCCGCTTTTCATATTCATCCGTCATTCCCGCTGTGGCAGCTGTTCGTCCTGATGATGCTGTTTGCATTAAGCGCAATCGGGATCGCCTTTATTGCCGTCGGTTTTTCCAGCAGCAGCTCTTCGGCATCGGCGCTTTTGAACTTGATCGTTGTACCGACATGCTTGCTCGCCGGCTGCTTTTTTCCGGGCAATATTATGCCGAAAACAGTGCAGACAATCGCCGAATTTCTGCCTCAGCGCTGGGTGCTTGATACGGTCGATCAATTGCAGCACGGCCGCACGCTCCAAAGCCTGACGCTGAACATCATCATTTTGGGAGCCTTCGCCGCCGCCCTGTTATTAATAGCCGCATACAGGTTCAGCGTAAAACGTCAGACACAGACATTTATGTAAAGAAAAACAGCCCCGTAAAGGGCTGTTTTTTCTTAGAACAGAAGCTCGTCCGGATTCGGGCCGACACGCTCGTCTTTGTTCAATGCGCTGATCTTTTCCATTTCTTCCTGTGACAGTTCGAAATCAAAAATATCGGCATTTTCTATGATGCGGTGCTCTTTAATCGATTTCGGAATGGTAACGACTTCGTTCTGAAGATCCCAGCGCAAAATCACTTGAGCAACCGATTTGTTATGTTTTTCCGCAATTTGTGCCAGCACTTCGTTATCGAGGAGCTGTCCCTGCATCAATGGAGACCACGCTTCCACTTGAATGCCCTGCGCTTTGCAGAAATCTCTTACTTCTTTTTGAGTCAGGCGCGGGTGGAATTCAATCTGGTTGACCATCGGCTTGATTTCAGCATCTTTCAGCAGTTCTTCTAAATGATGCACTTGGAAGTTGCTGACGCCGATGGCGCGGATTTTTCCGTCTTTGTACAGCTTTTCAAGAGCGCGCCATGTGTCTTTATATTTATCCTTGCCCGGCCAGTGAATCAGGTAAAGGTCGAGGTAATCGAGGCCGAGGCGCTCAAGGCTTTTCTCAAACGCGTCAAGTGTCGTTTCGTATCCTTGATCTTCATTCCACACTTTTGACGTGATGAACAGCTCTTCTCTGGCAACGCCCGCAGCTCTGATGCCTTCGCCGACACCCTCTTCATTTTTATAAATAGCCGCCGTATCAATGCTGCGGTAGCCGTTTCTGATTGCCGCTTCGACGGAGTCCGCCGCTACGCTTCCGTTTTCCACCTTGAAGACGCCAAGGCCGAACCACGGCATTTCAACGCCATTATGAAGCTTTACAGTATCTTTTAAGCTTTTTGCCACGTTGAACCATCCTTTCTAGTCATTATGTAAACGGTTATTATTATCTCACATTTCCGCCGTAAGAAACCAATTATACGCTCATCGTTATCACAAAAACCATCTTTAGTGCCCAAGCACCACTGACGTTATTATTTTCCTATTTTTCAAAAATTACGGTTAATTGGGTAACTGTCCGGGTAAATCGCTACTGTAGCCACCACACAATTGAAGGAGGAAATCATATGAAACGTATGCGTATCCCGATGTCCGTTGCCCTTGGCGCCGCTTTGTCTCTGACTCCTCTGTCCTTTGTATCCGCAAAAGAAAACCCGGCCCCTCAAAACATGGCTCAGCAAACATCAGATGTCTCAGCAAAAGATGTCGGATTAAACATTGACGTTGACCTGCTCGGCATCGGCAATTCGATTGCTGACGCGATTAAGTCGGCGCAAAACCGTGACGGCTTCGTCAAAAACTTAATGGAATCTTCATTCTACGCTTCCGGACAAAAATATAATGTCATGGTGTTTAATTTAAGCCAGGAATATGAAGACCATTTTAACGGCGTTCAGTTTTACGGTTCCGCCGTTTATGACGGCATCACGTACGGCATTTGGGTGTTTGAAGACGGAAGCTTCACCAACAAAGGAGATGGCGGCTGGATCAACTGGGCCTTCAGAGGCTGGTTTGACCGCGACGGCGATTACGTCGAATTCCATCGTCCGTAATCTAAAAAAGTCCGGCGAACAGATGCCGGACTTTTTTTATTCATCTCCGTCAAGCATGGCCGCTTCCACATCATTGATGTATTGGCGAAGCTCATGCGACATGTCGCGGGAAATTTCCCGCTCTTCGAATAATGTTTGGATTTCGTTGCGGATGGCCTGCACGGCCCGCAGTTTGATTTCGAGTTTTTGATTTTCAAAACGGCGGCTCGGACTCTGTTCATGATACGAGTGCCCCAGCCTGAAAATCAAGTGATTGTAAAAGGAAATGACGGCAAGCGTCACATCTTTATTTTCTTCAGTCATGTGTTTTTTCAGGCTTTCAATGGCCGCTTTTGCCGTTTTAACCCTTGTGGAGCGAATGAGGCCTTCTTCATTTAAAATCGACATTTCCGGCTTTTTATGTTCGCCGAAAAAGATCCAGTACATCAGGCGTTTCAGCTTTTTCTTAGATAAGCCGACTTTAAACGGGTTCGTATAAAGCACTTCCAGTTCATCAAACCGTTCCTGAAGGCTGTCAGCCGTTTCTTCCGGTATGTCGCCCCGCTCAATCAGCCGCAGCAATTCTTCCTGTTCTGCCTGAATCCCTTGGGCGCGGACTTTCCGCTCATCTTTTTTCGTGCGGTTTTTGACGGTGAACTGCTGAAACCTGAGATTTTTCATTTTCTCATTGTATTCGGCAATGACCGCAAAAGAAGCCGTTTTGTTTGACTCATTCATATTTTCTTTAATGGCGGTTAAGGCAGCCTTTATCAGCTTCCGTCTCGCTGTCAGCAATTTGACTTTCTTCTCTTTCACATTGTCTTCCGGCTTATCTGTCAAAATCGGCAGAACGATTGTCGCCAGCACCAATGTGCACAAAATAACGCCCGCGGCTAAAAAGAGAATCAAATTCCGTTCAGGAAACGGTGAGCCGTCAGAGAGCACGTAAGGAATGGAAAAGGAACCCGCAAGCGTGACCGCTCCCCTGACGCCTGAAACCGAAATCAGCAGGGTCGAGCGCAGGCCGGGTTTATAAATGCTCTGATCCTTGTTAAAAAACCACTTGCCGTTCCAAAAAAACAGCACCCACAAAAACCTGAGAATCATTAACGTCAGCGTAATGACGATAATGTACCCGATGACCATCATATTGTTAAACGCGGTATCATTAAAGATGACGGAAACCACATCCGGTATTTGCGCACCTAAAATAACGAAAACAAGACCGTTCAGAATGAACAAAATAATATTCCACGTACTTGAAGAGACGATTTGCAGTTTGACCATCGTTGATTCAAGACGGTCCTGCTCCACCGCATGCGTGATGCCGCCGGCCACAACCGCTAAAATGCCGGAAACGCCGATTTCTTCAGCCGCGAGATAGATGACGAACGGCGTCAGAATTTGAATCAGCATATGCATCGTGACATCCTGCATGCCGAGGCGCCGCATAAACAGCCGGAAACGGATAATCAAAAAAGAAATGACGACACCGCTGAGTAAACCGCCGGCTGAAATCAGAACGAAACTGAACGCGGCTTGCGCCAGCGAAAATGCGCCCGTCACGGCAGCCGCAATCGCAAATTTAAAAGCGACCAGGCCGGATGCGTCATTCATCAGCCCTTCTCCTTCAAGGAGACGCAGAATGCCTTTTGGCATCTTCACACGCCCTGACAGCGCGCTGACCGCGACAACATCAGTCGGTGACAGAATCGCCGCCAGCCCGAACGCGGCGGCCAGCGGAATGCTCGGAATCATCCAATGAATCGTGTAACCGCCGACAATCACCGTGGCAAACACAAGCCCGAGCGCAAGCAGCAGAATCGGCGCTCTTAAATTCCAAAGTTCCGCACGCGGCGTCCGTTTTCCATCATTAAAAAGCAGCGGCGCGATAAACAAAACAAAAAACAATTCAGTATTCAGTTCAAAATGAAGCCCCTGCGGAAATGACGCCGCAATGATACCGAGCGCCACCTGAATCAGAGGCACCGGGATAAAGGGGACAAACCGATTTACGATATTTGAGATCGCGATAATGGTTAAAAGTACGAGTACGACTAAAAATATGTCCAAAGCTGACCTCCTTCATCTGCTGCATCATATCATTATTGCCTGTTCTCTGCCCTTGTCAAAGGCCGGAGCCGATGATCGGGCAGATTCAATATATTTTCCGCACGCAACCATTCTCCTTTTATTTTACCCGTTTTTATTTAAAATTTCTCATAACGCGCTCACGGCGAACTTTTTTTGCCTTCAGCTACATTTTTTCCGGAAAAAGAAAAAGCCTGTTTTCTCTGAAAACAGGCTTTTTCGCAAGCTGCGTCATCTGTTTCATGACGCGGGGCAGCGTTTATGCTGCTTAGTAAAGGATAGAGAACGCACCGCCAGTGTGTCTCTATCCTTGGTTTTAAGAGCTCATCTTATTCGTGAAAATTCGTGCCGTCTGTCGTCGCTTTAATGATGCCGGCGCGGATGACGAAATCGCCGAAGTGTTCCCCTTCCTCACGCTCTTTCGCGTAGCGCGGGAGAATGGTGCGAAGCTCATTCAGAATTTCCTCTTCACCGATATTTTCCCGGTACATTTTGCTCAAACGGCTGCCGTCAAACGCCGCTCCTAAATACATATTATATTTTCCGGGCGCCTTTCCGATAAATCCGATTTCGCCGAGCGCATGGCGGGCGCAGCCATTCGGGCACCCGGTCATACGGATGGTGATTTCTTCATCCCGCAGCCCGTTTTCGTCAACAATGTCTTCAATCTTATCAATCAGCTTCGGCAGATACCGCTCTGCTTCGGCCATGGCGAGCCCGCATGTCGGAAGCGCGACGCAAGCCATTGAACTGCGGCGGAGGGCGGAATGCTGCCGGCCGTCTGTCAGACCGTATTGTTCGATTAATGCGCTGATTTGTTTCTTTTTCTGGCTCGAGACATTGCCGATAATCAGGTTTTGATTAGAGGTGAGACGGAAATCTCCCGTATGGACTTTGGCGATTTCACGCAATCCCGTCATCAGCTTATAATTCTCATAGTCCGTGACGCGGCCGCCTTCGATGAACATCGTAAAGTGCCATTTCCCTTTTACGCCCTTCACCCATCCGTAACGGTCGCCGTTATGGTCAAAATGATAAGGTTTTGCTTCATCCAGCTGCCAGCCGAGGCGGTTTTCCAGCTCGGCTTTTACGTTTTCCAGCCCGAGACGGTCAACGGTGTACTTGAATCTGGCATTCTTTCTGACGGAACGGTTTCCGTAATCGCGCTGAATCGTAATGGTTTTTTCCGCTACATCATACAGCTGCTCCGGTTTGCAGAAGCCGATGACTTTTGAAAGCTGCGGATAAGTGGCCGTATCGCCGTGCGTCATTCCCATACCGCCGCCGATTGCCACGTTGAACCCGATAAGACGGCCTTCCTCCACGATGGCAATGAAGCCGAGATCTTGAGAAAAGACATCGATATCATTGGACGGAGGCACGGCGATTCCGATTTTGAATTTCCTCGGCAAATACAGCGGCCCGTACATCGGTTCCGTTTCCGTGTCAGGAGTGCCCGCCACACGTTCCTCATCAAGCCAGATTTCATGATAGGCTCTCGTGCGCGGAAGAAGGTCATCGCTCAATTTCTTCGACCATTCGTATACTTCCGCATGAATTTCAGACTGGTGCGGATTTGAAGCGCACATGACGTTTCGGTTGACATCTCCGCAGGCCGCAATGGTATCAAGCAGCGCCGCATTGATTTTCTGAATCGTTTTTTTCATGTTCCATTTTAAAATTCCGTGCATTTGGAACGTTTCACGCGTTGTCAGCTTCAATGTATTGTTTCCGTATTTTTGCGCCAGCTCATCCATGACAAGCCATTGTTCCGGAGTTGACACGCCGCCTGGCATCCGGACGCGCAGCATGAACTGATAAGCCGGTTCAAGCTTTTGTTTTTGACGTTCATTACGGAGATCGCGGTCATCCTGCAAGTAGCTTCCGTGATGCTTCATCAGCCGGTTGTCATCGTCCGGGATGCCGGCTGAAATCCGGTCGAGCATGACTTCTTTCAATGTGCCGCGCAAATAATCGCTTTTTTCTTTAATTTCCTCAACATCACTTGGAGGGCCTTCCGGCGCTTTTAAAATGTTGTTCACCATGCTGAATAAGCTCCTTTCAAACCAAAATCAATATACGTCACGCTGATAGCGTTTTTTCTGCTGCATGTCTGCCAGGAAGCTTTCCGCTTTTTCACGGCTCATGCCGCCTTCTTCCTGAATGATATCGAGAAGCGCCTGGTGCACGTCATGCGCCATATGCTGTTCATCACCGCAGATGTATATGGCGGCTCCCTGCTGCAGCCATTCATACAGCTCTTTGCTTTGTTCTTTCATGCGGTGCTGCACATATACTTTTTCCTCCGAATCCCGGGAAAAAGCGACGTCCATTTTTGTAAGAACACCGTTTTGCAGCCATTTTTGCCATTCCGTCTGGTACAGAAAATCAGTGACAAAGTGCTGATCCCCGAAAAACAGCCATGTTTTCCCTTCAGCTCCGGTTTCTTCACGCTCCTGCATAAAGGAACGGAACGGTGCGATGCCTGTCCCCGGCCCGACCATAATGATCGGTGTATCCGGGTTTTCCGGCAGCTTGAAGTTTTGGTTGTGCTGAATGTAAATCGGAAGCGTATCTCCCGGCTGGAGTCTTTCCGCACACAAAATGCTGCAGACGCCTTTGCGTTCTCTGCCGTGCGCGTCATATCTGACCGCTCCGATTGTCAGATGCACCTCTTCCGGATTCGCTTCTAAACTGCTTGCGATCGAATAGAGCCGGGCCGGCATTTTACGCAGGATCGAAAGAAAGTCTTCCGCGGAAGCTTCCCACGGACCGAAATCCCGGACGAGATCAAGCAGATCACGGCCGTTGGTGTATGCTTTCAGCTGCTCTTCGTTTCCTTCGGCCAGAAGTTCACTCAGCTTTTGATCAGCCGTAAACTGTGCGGCCTTTTGCAAAAGCGGCTTTGTTAAGACGGTAATTTCAAAATGAGAAGTAAGCGCGTCTTTCAGCGGACGGCGCTCTCCTTGTTTATTCACCGCCACTTCCTGTTCCGGATTCCATTTCAGCTCATTGATCAGCTCATCAACGAGCGCCGGATCATTTTCCGGATAGATGCCGAGGCTGTCTCCGGGCTGATACGCGAGGCCCGATCCTTCAAGCGAAAGCTCGAGATGACGTGTTTCTTTATTTGAACCGCGTCCGTTCAGATTGATGTTCTCAAGAACCTCCGCCCGAAACGGGTTCGTTCTGGAATAAACGGATTCACCGAGAGCGGGCGTCTCGGCAGGCGCTTCGGCTGTTTGATTTCCCGCTCCTTCGTTCAAACCGCCGATGACCGCGTCAAGCCATTCCGAAAACGGCTCATCATAATCAAGATCGCAATCAACCCGCGGCGCAAGCTGGGTGCCGCCGAGCTCTTGAAGACGCTCGTCAAACTCTTTGCCGGTCTGGCAGAAAAATTCATACGAGCTGTCCCCGAGCGCCAAAACGGAGTAACGGAGCGCTTCAAGCTTCGGCGCGCGTCTGCCGTGAAGAAATTCATGAAAGGCCAGCGCGTTATCCGGCGGATCGCCTTCTCCGTGTGTGCTCACCACGATCAGTAAATTGTTTACTTTTTTCAGATTATTCGGCTTAAAATCGTTCATCGACGCGACGGTGACCTGGAATCCCCGTTCCTCAAGCGTCTTTACCGTCTGTTTCGCAAGACCTTCCGCATTTCCCGTTTGCGATCCGTATAATACGGTCACTTCTTTCGAGACTGCCGGGCTTTCTGCAGGAGCCGGAGCAGCGGGCGCGGCTGTTTCACCGGATTCGGACCGGGCCGCAGCCAAATAGCCGCTCAGCCAGATTTTCTGTGATTCTGTCAAGGTCGGCAGAAGGCGGTTAAGGAGCTCTGCCTGCTCCTGATTAAACGGACTGTTCATGACCTGAAGTTGCAACGATATCCACCTCACAAGGAATTAAACGTAACGTACGTTATTTCTATAGGAATTGTCAAAATAATATTCTAATTGAAACTTTACCGAAAGTTTGTATGTAAGTAAAATATATAATCATGATGACAACGATTAAGATTACTAATGATAAAAAGCCCTTTGCACTCAGCAAAGGGCTTATACGAATAAGCCGGCGGGCACTTCTTTTATAAAAGGAGAGGGTTCTCCCGGAGACAATACGGTCAAATGATGCATCGCCCGCGTACAGGCCGTATATAACAGCTTACGGTCATGTTCGCTATTGTACTGGGCAGCAGAGGCATCAGCGGCAATGACGGCGTCAAACTCAATGCCTTTTGCCAAATAAACGGGAATGACGCATACCCCTTTTTGAAAAGGCTGGTTTTCTTTATTGATTAAACGGACACCGCTCTCGGCGCTGACCGCCTGAAACACTTTTTTGGCTTCCGCGGCCGTTTTGCAGATGACAGCGACCGTCTCCCAGCCTTTTTGTCTGAGCTCCCGGATTGTATCCGCCAATTGTTCCCGCCGCGCATTTTCTGTATCCGTCCGCAAAACACGCGGTTTTTCCCCGTTCCGGTTAAAAGGCTCAATGTCATCGCCGTCAACCAGCAGCGCTTTCGTAAATTCAACAATCTGCCGCGTCGATCTGTAAGTCCGCTTCAGGCTGACATACTTTTCTGCACCATTGCGAAAGCAGCCGGCGAGGGAAGAAGGGCCCGTAATGGTATGGGCATAAATCGACTGGCTGACATCACCGAGCACCGTCATCTTTGCCGCCGGGAAGATGGTTTGAATATACGTGAGCTGAAATGGGGAATAATCCTGCGCTTCATCAATGAAGACGTGCTTCATTTGTGTGTTTTTTCTTTTTCCTTCTAACAGATCCTGCAAATACAGATACGGAGCGGCATCTTCATACGGAAGCGACCGTTCTGCAAATGCGTTTCCGGTCAAAGCGCCGATGCTCTCCCAATGATCGGGCTTTTCATCAGCTCCCCAGTCTGAAAACAGCCGGAGATACATCCGTTTTATATCGAGAAAGCCGAGCCGTCTGACGGCCTGCTTAATCGGTTTAAAGGCTTTGCCGACAATAATGGCGCCAAGCAGGCGCTGTTCGCGCTGATGGTCGTCAAATGCAGGTTCATCATCTGCCGCCTGCTTCTTGAGTGTTTGATAAACCTCAGCATAGTCTTCCTTATCAAGCAGCTCGCTCTCCTGCAAGACCCATTCCTTCTTACGCTCCTTTTTTTCGAGAGCGCTGATTTCCGCGAGAAGCCATTCCGCCGTCAGCTCCGCTCTGTTCGGAATCGGCAGCTGCTGATCAAGCGAATAAAAATAGGCTTCAATCCGCTCTTTTGAAATCAGGATGTCTCCCCGAAAGCTGATCTGTTTACATTTCAGGCCGGAGACCGAAAGCGACC
The DNA here is from genome assembly GCF_021729365.1 of Bacillus sp. R45. NCBI lineage: Bacteria > Bacillati > Bacillota > Bacilli > Caryophanales > Bacillaceae > Bacillus > Bacillus sp. R45. The sequence goes on from NZ_CP091421.1 coordinate 3,203,314, forward strand.
CGGCATAGCGGTCAATCAGGGCCTGGAAAGCTGGTGACGCTTTGTAAGCAATGGCTGCGAGCCTTACGGAAAGTGCGTCCTGATTTTGTTCAGTCAGGCAATATTCAAGCTGCTCGTACGGGCTTTCACAATCAAACTTTCGTCCGAGACGGCGGATGATATATTCCTGAAAGGTGGCCTGCTCCATATTCTCTTCTCCCAATTCCGGCAATACGGCGGAAACATAACTGTTAAACAAAATGTTCGGGGAAAACAATACAATCTGACGGGCATCAAGCACCCCGCGCCCGCGGTACAGCAAGTAAGCGGCCCGCTGAAGCGCCGCGGATGTTTTCCCGCTTCCGGCAGCTCCCTGAACGATGAGATGTTTGCTTTTTTCATCACGGATGATTTCGTTCTGTTCTTTTTGGATGGTTGACACGATATTTTTCATATGCTGTCCGGAATGGCCGCTCAGCACCTCTTGCAGCATTTCGTCACCAATCGTCATATCCGTGTTAAACATCGCTTTAAGCGTCCCGTTTTTAATGATGAACTGCCGCTTCAGTGTGATATCTCCCTCTATCGTTTCTTCCGGAACTTCATAGCGGGCTTTTCCCGGGGAGTATTGATAGTAAAGAGATGAGATGGGCGCGCGCCAATCATAAATGAGAAATTGCTCGTTGTTTTCATCCATCAAAGAAGTCAGCCCGATATAAATCCGCTCGGAAGAGGACTCCCCTTTTTCCATAAAGTCGACACGGCCGAAGTAAGGAGAGGTTTTCAGCTTTTGGATTTTTTGAAGCTGCCGGTATTGAAGCCGATGCGTCCGTTCACGTTCTGAAAGCATTTCCGCCTGCTGTTTAATGCTTGAAAATGTCTCAGCCGCTTCATGGGCGTCATCCATATTCACGGTGACATCATCCCAAAACGTTTTTCTCAGGCCGACAATATCCTGCTTTAATCCGCCCGATGAGGCTTCAAGATGAGTTTGTTTCTGTTCCAGTTCCTTCATGACAAAATTGATTCTTTCCTGCTCTTCTTTCCATTCTTTATCACGTTTTGCCATCAGCGGCACCTCCGACATCAAGCTGACAAATCCGGCTTTCATCATACAAACATATATGCAACATATTATTCAGCATTATGGTCAAATACCCTTTTTCTTATCATATCGGGCGTCTTTTTTTATCAGAAGTCGTTATGCAAAAAAACCGATTTCGTTTGTGAAATCGGTTTTTTTACTGTTCTATATGATAGGAACGAATCGGCAGGCGCCACCTGAACACATAACTGCAGATGCGGCATGCCACAAGCACAAGAAACAGCACATACAAACCGGCGGCATCCCCGGCCCAGCCGAGGCCCACGATTAACCCTCCGAGCGCGGCCCAGACTGCATAAATTTCCGCCTTGAGCACAAGCGGCTTTCTGCCCGCGAGCAGATCCCGTATGATGCCGCCCCCGCTGCCGGTCAGGACCGCTGCCGCAATCACCGCACTGAGCGGGTGGCCCATTTTCACGGCATATAAAGCGCCTTGGATGGCAAACGCCGAAAGCCCGATGGCATCGGATAGGTTGCCCCATTTACTCCAATGCCTTAACAGCAGCTTCGGAAACAAAAAGACAATCGTAACTGATGCGAGAGCGATTTGAAAAAACGCGCCTTGCTCCCACAAGGCGGAGACCGGAACACCGATCAGCAGGTTTCGGATGGCTCCGCCGCCGAACGCCGTTACAATCCCCAAGATATACACGCCTAAAATATCATACTCCTCTTCCATCGCAACAATCGCTCCGCTGACCGCAAACGCAATGATGCCGATTACACTAAGCAGCTCCCAGGCCATTCCATATGCTCCTTTTTATTTGTTAAATTTTCTGACGACCATTAGATTTTATAATCGCTTTCTCTTAAAATCAACCTTATTTTTGAAAGATTCTGATTCCTGATCCGGGACAACCTCACCCGCAACGGCTGAGAGCGAGATTATTTTCCTATTTTATACTTTAATGGAAGGTTTATTAGAAGTTTCATTGAATACTTTCTCTAACAAAAAGGGGGTTATGAGATGAAAATCAGTTCACTTGTTTTTCCTGTTTTATTGGCCGCCGGATTAATTCCCGGCCTGCCGTCAGCTGAAAGCCATACGCATTCGCACACTCATGCGGAGCCGGCGAAAACGGTGTATACGGACCCGCTTCCGAAAGCCGATCATTTTAAAGATCTGAAGGGCCCGGTCCAAGTTGAACAGACGGTTGACACAAAAATTCTGGATGAAAACGGCAAGCAGGTCGGCACGAAACGATTTAATGCCAATGTCAGTCAGGATAAAGCCTCAACTAAAGCCAGTACGGGCAGCCAGAAGGTCAGAGTGCTGGCGGTGGCGGACGCTGAATACCGCGCCAAATACAGCGACTGGCAAACGCGAATCGTCCAGATCGTGGAGCAGGCGGATGTCGCTTTTAACCGTGATCACAACATTGATTTCGTCGTACAGGCCGTGCAGGCTTGGAATTCCTCCGGCTCAAACAGTTCTCAGATTTTATCGAATCTCCAAAGCAGCTTCAGAAATCAAAATTATCATTTTGTCGTCGGTTTTACCGCAAAATCGAGTTTTGACGCCGGCGGTATCGCGTATGTATATAACGGCAAACCGAGCGGCCCGGCTTTCAGCGTGAACCTTGATCAAGGAACGGCCAACACGGCGAAAGCGGCACAGCACGAGTTTTCCCATAACTTCGGACTTCAGCATGACGCCCAAGGCAGCGGCATCCGCTGCGTCATGAATTATGATTATGCCTATTCCGTGGATATTTGGGACAGCTCCCATAACAGACAGATTGCGACAAACAAAGCTTGGTACAGATAATAGAAAAAGAGCCGCTCCCATGGAGCAGGCTCTTTATTTTGCCGTGCGTTCCGTTTTGACAAAACACATGCAGATCATAATGAGAATAAATGCCGTCAATGCCAAGAAAGGAATGGTAATGAAACCGAACCAGTTAATATATTCAGATGAGCAAGGCACGCCGTACACACACGGCTTGATGCCGCTGAAACCGGGCACCTTCTGCTCAAGGTAATGCATGATCGATATAAACGCGCCGATGACGGCCATCGGCAGCACATATTTTTTCACGCGCGTGTCACCCTGGAAGGTGGCGATTCCTAAAATCAGGACAAGCGGGTACATGAGAATTCTTTGATACCAGCACAGCTCGCACGGTATGAATTTTCTGATCTCGCTGAAATAAAGGCTGCCGAGCATGGCAGCAAGAGCTATCACCCAAGAAGCATATAAAAATACGATTCTATTTTTCATTTTTCAGCTCTTTCTTAATCGTTTTTGAAATCTCCTCATAATCAGAGAAGTCTTTAATCACTTTGTCATTTACGTAAATCGTCGGTGTCGCCGTGATATTTAATTTATCATTCAGGTCAGTGTCAGCTTTCAGCTCTTTTGCGAAGGTTTCTTTATCAAGGTTTTCCTTCAGCTTGTCAGGATCAACCTTTTTCGCGGTGCTTTTGACCGTTTTTTCAAGCAATGCAGGCGTGACCCATTCCTGTTCGCTTGACGGCTGCTCTTCAAACAGCTTCTCATGGAAAGTCCAGAATGATGCCGGGTCTTCCTTCCACACCTCTTCTGAAGCAAGAGCCGCCAGACGCGAGCCGCTTCCGTGGTACATGACGTTCACAAATGAAAATTTCACGTCGCCTTTATCGATAAAATCTTTTTTGATTTTCGGAAAGATATCGCTGTTAAATACTTTGCATGACGGACATTTGTAATCTCCGAATTCAACTACCGTAACAGGCGCGCTGTCTTTGCCGAGCACGGGCTGTCCTTTAATGGAAGGCTGTTCGGCGACTGTTTCGCCCGCTTTTTCCGTTTGGTTGTTAATAATTACGATGGCCGCAAATAAAACGACAACGATTAACGTCAGAATCACCGCAAATTTCGCAGACGATTGTTTCTTTTTCACTCAGACACCTCATTGTTTTTAAAATAAAAAAGAAGCGGATGCCGGATGGCCCGCTTCTCTATTTTACCAAGACAACCTTGTTTAAGAAAACCCTGAAAAACGAATTATCTTTGACAATTATTCCGCTTTCACTCTCATGACGCGCATCGCGTTGGCAACGGCGATCAGCGTGACGCCTACATCTGAAAAGACCGCTTCCCACATGGTGGCGAATCCGAATGCGCCAAGCAAGAGAAAAATGATTTTTACGCCTAAAGCAAATCCGATGTTCTGCCAGACGATCCGGCGTGTGCGGCGTGCAATCCGGATGGCTTCGGCTGCTTTTGACGGCTGGTCTGTCATCAGGACGACATCGGCCGCTTCGACGGCGGCATCAGAACCGAGAGCCCCCATGGCAGCTCCGATGTCAGCTCTGGCAAGCACAGGCGTATCATTAATCCCGTCGCCGACGAACATCAGTTTTTCATTCGGTGAAAGCGCCGCTTCAAGTTCTTCGACGCGGTCTACCTTGTCACCCGGCAAAAGCTCTGTGTACACGTCATCAATACCGAGCTCTCGGCCGACAGCTTCTCCGGTCTGCTTTGAATCACCCGTCAGCATCACTGTCCGCTTCACGCCGAGCGCTTTTAAATTGGCAATGGCCTGTTTGGCGTCCTCTTTGATTTCATCGGCGATCACGATCGCCCCCGCATACTGCTGATCCACGGCGACATAGACGACGGTTCCGTTGTTTTCAGCTGTGCCGGAAGCGATTTGTTCTTTTGCCAGCAGTTTTTGATTTCCGGCCAAAATCGTTGACCCGCCGGTTTTCACCCGAATGCCGTGTCCGGGTATTTCTTCATATTCTTCAATCTCCTCAGCCGCGAGCGGTTGATTGTAAGCTTCGCGGATGGAAGAAGCAATCGGATGATTGGAATGGACTTCTGCAAGCGCGGCTGCATGAAGCAGGCTGTCATTCGTAAATCCTGCCGCCGGTTTGATATCAGTAACGGCGAAATTGCCTTTCGTTAAGGTTCCCGTTTTATCAAACACGGCGTATGCCACCTGATTGAGCGCTTCTAAATAGTTGCTGCCTTTCACGAGCACCCCTGCTTTAGACGCAGCCCCGATACCGCCGAAAAACCCGAGCGGAATGGAGACGACGAGTGCGCACGGACAAGAAATCACAAGGAAAATCAGCGCGCGGTACACCCAGTCGGATAGCGCGGCTGAAGGCACGAGAAGCGGCGGTAAAAAGGCGAGAAGCACCGCAACAATGACAACGGCCGGTGTATAGTACTTGGCAAACTTCGTAATAAAGTTTTCCGTTTTCGCTTTGCGTCCGGCCGCATTTTCGACCAGATCCAATATTTTTGACACGGCAGAGTCTTCATACCCTTTAGAGGTTTCAATATGAAGCACGCCGTTCTGATTCATAAATCCGGCCATCACATCTTGCCCCGGCTCCGCTTTTCTCGGCACGGATTCGCCCGTTAAAGCGGATGTATCAACCATTGAGGAACCGCTCAGCACCTTTCCGTCCAGCGGAATCCGTTCTCCGGGATTCACGATGATGACCTGTCCGACTTTGACGTCCTGCGGGGGAACGGCAGCCATGCCGTTTTCCGTTTTCACATTGGCGTACTCAGGACGGATGTCCAATAACGCGCTGATCGATTTTCTGGATCGGCTGACGGCCGCTCCCTGAAACAATTCACCGATCTGGTAGAACAGCATGACCGCGACGCCTTCCGGATATTGATGAATGATAAATGCGCCGATTGTGGCAAGCGCCATCAGAAAATGCTCATCAAATACCTGGCCGCGGACAATATTTTTTCCCGCTCTGGCTACGATATCGCCGCCGATGATCAAATATGAAGCAAAAAAGAGCAGAAACTCAAGGACGGCGCCCGTGTGCGCGAAGTAAGCGATGACGGCCAAAACGGCGCCCGCCGCCAATCTCACTAACATCAGCTGCAGCTTTTTGCGGTATTCATCCTCACCGGGTTTGTCTTCGTGCTTCGAACGAACGGTCACATGAGGATCAATGGACTTTACTTTTTTCGCGACTTCGTCTTTCATCCATTGCTCGTTTTTCCCGCCGGCTGAGACCGTGATGGTGCTTGCCGCAAAATTGACAGCACAGCCGTCTATGCCGTCAATGGCTTTTACGCCGTTTTCTATTTTTTTTGCACAGTTGCTGCAATCAAGTCCGTCTAATACAAATTCACCTTTGGCTGCTTTCATTTTCGACTCACCCTACTTTCCGTAATAGGATTCCCATAACATCAATACAGGTAAACGAATTTATATATATGAACATATACTCATATATGTGTTTTCTCTATTATATGCAGGCTTTGAATAAAGTGTCAATAAAAAAGACAAAACCGGCATCAGCCGATTTTGTCTTTTTTCACCTTCTGTAAACGCAAAGCATTAAGCACGACCGATACCGAGCTGAACGCCATGGCGGCGCCTGCCACCCACGGAGCCAGAAAGCCGGCTGCCGCAATCGGAATGCCGATGCTGTTGTAGCCCAATGCCCATCCTAAATTCTGCTTGATGTTTCTCATGGTCAGCCTGCTCATGCCGATGGCGTCGGCAATGCCGTTCAGGTCTCCGCGGATCAGCGTAATGTCCGCTGCTTCCATTGCGATATCGGTGCCGGTGCCGATGGCCATTCCGATATCGGCCACAGCCAGCGCCGGAGCATCATTGATGCCGTCACCGACCATCGCCACGCGCCGGCCTTCTTTTTGCAGCCGGGAAATTTCCGCCGCCTTTTGTTCGGGAAGCACTTCGGCGATCACGCTGCCGATGCCCGCGGCTTTTGCAATGGCTTCCGCGGTCTTTTTGTTGTCACCGGTCATCATGATGACGTCAAGCCCCATATCATTCAGACGTTTCACCGCGGCCGGAGATGTTTCTTTAATGGTATCGGCGACTGCGATAAGCCCCGCCGCTTTGCCGTCTGCCGCAATAAGCATCACCGTTTTTCCTTCCGCCTCCAAGCGGGCCATTTGCGGAAGCAGCGCTTCATGTTCAATATGCTCTGATTCCATCAGCCGTCTTGATCCGGCTAGAATCGTTCTGCCGTCAGCCTCTGCATAGATTCCGGAACCGATCCGGGCTTGAAACCGGGTGAGTTTCGGGATGGAAATCCCCCGTTTTTCGGCTCCTGACACGATGGCTTCTCCGAGCGGGTGCTCTGATCCCGTTTCGGCGGCCGCCGCCAGCCGCAGGAGTTCCTCTTCGTTCATTCCCTCTGCCGGTACGGCATCTGTCAGAACCGGTCTGCCGTTTGTCACCGTTCCTGTTTTATCCAGTACGATGGTCGTCAGACGCTGGGTCTTTTCTAAATGCTCACCGCCTTTAAAGAGAATGCCGAATTCAGCTGCACGGCCGGAGCCCGCCATAATGCTCGTCGGAGTGGCGAGCCCCAGTGCGCACGGACAGGCAATGACAAGCACGGCGATGAATTTGCCGATCGCTTCAGAAAACTGTCCCGGCGCCGCCCATACATACCAAATGAGAAAAGTCAGCACGGCCAGCCCCAGCACAATCGGGACGAAAATGCCTGAAATGTGATCCGCGAGCCGCTGAATGGGGGCTTTTGATCCTTGGGCTTCTTCCACGATTTTAATAATGTGTGCAAGCGCGGTATCTTTCCCGACATTCACCGCTCTGATTTTGAGAAAGCCGTTTGCATTGATCGTCGCCCCTGTGACGGTGCTTCCGGGAGACTTATCGACAGGCATGCTCTCTCCCGTAATCATCGATTCATCAATCGCGGAATGGCCCTCAATCACTTCGCCATCGACAGGGACGCGTTCTCCCGGTTTCACGTATACGATGTCCCCCGTCCGAACCTCGTCAATCGGAATCACCTGTACTTTGCCGTCCCGCTCAACCGCCGCCGTCTTCGCCTGAAGCTTCATTAACTTTTTAATCGCTTCTGATGAGCGGCCTTTTGCTTTCATCTCTAAAAGCTTTCCAAGCAAAATTAAAGTCAGCAAAATGGCGCTCGTTTCATAATAAAGCCCCTCAGCATGTCCGTCTCGCCCGAGAGACGCAATCGTCATGTACAGGCTGTATGCGTAAGCGGCCGTCGTTCCGAGCGCAACGAGAACATCCATATTGGCGCTTTTGTTTCTCAGCGCCTTGTACGCTCCCGTATAAAAAGGCCAGCCGATGACGAGCTGCACCGGGGTGGCAAGCGCGAATTGCAGCCACGGATTCATCAGGATATCCGGCATCCAGATAAAAGAAGTAAAAGAAAAATGGCTGACCATCGACCATAGAAGCGGAAAGGAGAGAACGGCAGAAAATATGAGCCTGATCAGCTGCTTTCGCTGCTCTTTCTCCTTTTGGGATAATCCGCCGTCTCCATCAACCGCTTTCTTCCCGTCTAATCGGTAGCCGAGTTTTGCCACGGTCTCTTTCAGCTCTTTCGGTGTCACCTCTTTCGGATTGTATTCAACGGTGACTGTTTCCAGGGCGAAATTCACCGGTGCGCTCACAACGCCCTCTGTTTTGTTCAGGCGCTTTTCAATCCGGTTGGCGCAAGCGGCGCACGTCATGCCTTCAATCTGAAAATCGGCTTTTTCCGTCACGACGTGATAGCCGAGTTTTTCAATTTTATCCTTTATGGCGCCAGCTTCGATTTTGTCAGGCTGATAGGAAATATTTGAGGTCTCAAGCGCAAGATTGACGGAAGCGTCATTGACGCCGTCCATCCGTTTCAGCCCTTTTTCAATTCTTGAAGCGCAGGCGGCGCATGTCATGCCCCCCACTTGAATGGTCATTTCTTTCGGTTCACTCAATGTCCTCATCTCTCTTCATAAACCCCACGGGGGTATAATTATGATAAAAGAAAACCGCGCCCGTTCCCGCAGCGCGATAAACCTTATACGACGTCATACCCTTGATCTTCAATCGCGTCTTTTATATCTGATACGGAGACTTTGTTCTCATCAAACGTCACATCCACCTGTCCGGCTTCCAATTTCACCTGAACCGCCGTCACTCCGTTCAGTTCTCCCACTCCGGTCTCTACTGCTTTTACGCAGTGCTGACAGGACATGCCTTCCACTTGCAGTGTTTTTTGTTCCATGATGATTCCCTCCACGTCTTGTTTTTTCTTCTTCATGTTACCATACCCCTGTAGGGTATTTCAAAACATTTTATTTTACGATTTTGCGATTTTTTTCACAACGTCAAGCAGCTCGGCAATCGCCTGCTCCCCGTTTCCGCTCTCAATGGCGCCGGCTACGCAGTGATGGGCGTGATCTTCCAGCAGATGAAACGCGACTTTCTGCATGGCCGCCTGCACGGCTGAAATCTGCACGAGAATATCCACGCAGTATCGTTCGTTATCCACCATATTCTGAATGCCCCTGACTTGGCCTTCAATCCGTTTCAGCCGGTTCAGGATCTGGTCTTTTTCTTTGGCGCTTTTATGATTTAACGATTGATGCTCGGTATGTTTGTCCATTTTCCACCTCGGTTTTTTTCTTCGTTATCTTCATTATACAGACTTGAAAATCCGGTGTAAAAAATTTTCAACACACAAGTTTTACCAGTACACCCGCGGGGTATATAATGTTATCACATATCAAGAGGGGGAAATTCATTGAAAACGATACAGGTTGGCATATTGGGATATGGTTTGTCGGGTAAAGTCTTTCATGCGCCGCTTTTGGACGTCCTTGATGATTATCAGATCAAAAAAGTCATGACGTCCAGAACGGAGGAGGTCAAACGTGATCTGCCGGGGGCTGAAGCCGTGCGCGCGATTGAAGACATTACCGGTGATCCTGACATTGACCTCGTCATCGTCACGACACCGAGCGGAATGCATTATGAATCAGCGATGAAATGTCTCCTGGCGGGAAAACACACCGTCGTGGAAAAACCGATGACGGCGACTTCAGCAGAAGCGGAGGAACTGAGAAGAACGGCTGAAAATAAAGGCGTCTTACTGAGCGTGTACCACAACCGGCGCTGGGACAATGACTTTTTAACGATACAAAAGCTGATTCGGGACGGGGCGCTTCAAGACATTCATACATATCAAGTCAACTACGATCTGTACAATCCGGTTGTCCAAGAAAGATGGCGCGAAAAAAGCGGACCCGCCACGGGAACGCTGTATGATCTCGGTTCACATATTATTGACCAGACACTCCTGCTTTTCGGAATGCCGGAATCCGTCACAGCACATGTGATGAAACAGCGGGACAACAGTGAAACCGTCGATTATTTTCTGGCCGCGCTCCATTACGGCAAACTTCAGGTCATTCTTCAATCCGGCTCTATGAATGCGGCAAACGGCCCGCGCTATCAGATTCACGGACGGAATGCAAGCTTTATCAAATACGGAAAGGACGGACAGGAAGAGGCGCTTTCAGCCGGCCAAAAGCCGATTGACGACAGCTGGGGCGCCGATGACCCTGACAACTTCGGAGAGCTGACAATCGCAGCGGATGAAAAAAGGCATACAGAAACAATCCCCTCTGAGAACGGCTCTTACCTTACGTACTACAAACTGCTGGCGGACAGCATCTTAAACGGAAAACCGCTTCCCGTTACGGCAAAAGAAGGCATCGATGTCATCCGTGTCATTGAAGCGGCGATGAAAAGCAGCGAGCAAAAACGGACGATTGCCCTTTAATATAAAAAAACTCCCTGCCGACGGCGGGGAGGTTTTTTTTAAGATCAGAATGATTTTCCGGCTTCTTTCGCGCGGGCAATCGCATCTTCTTTAATTTGCTGTGCTTTATTCGGTTCAGCATTATGGCCTTCAACGATTAAACCGTCAAAAGAAGGAACGCCGAAGAAGTTCATCATGATGCCGATGTAACGGTGGCCCATTTCCATGTCAGCCGCCGGGCCTTCAGAGTAATAGCCTCCGCGCGCCTGAATGTGGAGCGCTTTTTTGTCAGTCAACAGGCCGATCGGGCCTTGCTCTGTATATTTGAATGATTTTCCGGCTACAGCCACAGAATCAAGGTACGCTTTCATAACAGGCGGGAATGAGAAGTTCCAAAGCGGTGTGACGAATACGTATTTGTCAGCTGACGCGAATTGATCGCTCAGCTCGTTCAGACGGCCGACTTTCGCTTTTTCGTTTTCAGAAAGCTCTTCAAATCCTGTGCCGGATTGAAGTTTTCCCCAGCCGCTGAATACATCCGCGTCGATATGAGGAATGTTCTCTTTGTAAAGGTCGATATGTACAACCTCATCATTCGGGTTTGATTCTTTATAAGAATCGATAAACGCTTTTCCTGTCGCCATGCTGTAAGATGTCTTTTCATCATGAGGATGAGCAGTGATATAAAGTACTTTTGCCATTGTAAACAGCCCTTTCGTTTTCAAATTACACACACATTTATTATGAAATATGAATGTTTTTTTATACTGATCAGTTCTGTAATAATTATAGTTACAAAAAATTCTTTTCGCAACAATAATATCTCGAAATCAGTATATTTTTTAAAAAAGGCTGTAAGAAGTGCCTCCAGCAAATCGAAAAAAACCCGAGTTAAGCAAATTTCGACAAAGAAAAGACCGATCTTGACCACCTTAAGGCTAAATCGGCTGTTTCATTTCAGATAATGTATTCGTGCAAAATGTTCCTGCTCTTATATTAGAGACAAACGATTTCCGCTTAATACGTTCGTATTTATCACACTCTTTTATTGCAGGTCTGCTTGCCAGTTTAACAAACGCTTCATTTTCTGTTCTGTTTCACCTTCTTGGCGAGGTTGGTAAATGGTTAATTTTAGTTCAGGCGCATCGTACACCTGAAGAGTAATATGGTCCATAATCATTTCTCCAACTAAAGGGTGCAGAAGTGTTTTTTTGCCGCAAGGAGTCCCTAGAACTTCATGCTTAGGCCACCAATTACGAAACTCAGGGCTCTTATTGGTAAGTTCTTTAATGATATCTTTAAACCACTCATCACCGACAAAACGTGTATAGGCTAAACGAAATTGAGCAATCAAGCGTTGCGCATGATCTTCCCAATTAAGAAAGAGCTCTCGGTATTCTTTAGACGTAAAGCAACGCCGGACTGCATTACGATCTCGATCATTCATTTTATCAAAATCACCAAAAACCACCGCAGCAGCTTTATTCCAGCTTACTATGTTCAATTTTTCGTCGGTTACATAGGTAGGGCAGTATTCTAATTGACTCAATACATTTTTCAGGACGCTATTTACACTTTCAACGAGCGGTCTTCCCGCCTTAGATAGCAATGGCTGATTCGCTAATAAAAATAGATGCTCTTTTTCCTCTTCATTTAACCTGAATACACGCGAAATAGCCTCCAATACGTCTGAAGATACCTGTATATCACGCCCTTGCTCTAACCATGTATACCAAGTTATTCCTATCCCTGCCAGCTGAGCTGCTTCTTCTCGGCGCAGTCCTTCTGTTTTTCTGCGCGGCCCAATCGGTAAACCAAAGTCTTGAGGAGATAATCGCGCCCGTCGTGTTTTTAAGAAATCCCCTAGTTCTTTCCTTCTTTCTTTGTCACTTAACATGAACTTCTCCCCTTATAAGTAGTAGTTTTAATAATAGGATAAACACACTCCTATTCCCATTATAAACCTTCATCTATTCTAATAAATGAAGGAGGTGAGTTTATGGTTTTCAAAAATAGGGCTGAACCTTTTCCGAAAGGATTAGTTCTTCTCATGGCTGCAGCATGCGGTTTTACAGTAGCTAATGTCTATTTAAATCAAACGCTCTTAGTCAGTATGGCAAATACTTTTCACGTTTCTGAAAACTATATAGGAATTGTAGCAACTTTAACTCAAGTGGGATATGCATTGGGAAATCTTCTATTGGTACCATTAGGTGACATTTTTGAACGAAGAAAATTGATCCTAAGTTTATTATCAATTGTATGTATGATTTTAGCCGCAACAGCTTTATCAATGAATGTAACGTGGCTGATTGCAGCAAACTTAATTCTTGGATTTGTTACCATAGTCCCTCAAATTATTGTTCCTCTTGCTGCTAATTTAGCTTCAGAAGAGAACAGAGGAAAAGTGTTAGGGAATGTTGCCATTGGCTTAGTGTGCGGGATTTTAGGCGCTCGATTTATCAGCGGCTTTGCAGATTCCCATTTTGGATGGAGATCAATGTATTGGGCTTCTTTTGCCGGCACAATGATAATGATCATTTTAATGGCAATGTATCTCCCAAAAAGCAAAGGAAATCATGCAATGCAGTATAAAACATTACTTGCATCTTTAGGCACGTTATTTAAAAAGGAAAAAGTGTTGCAAAAAGCTTGTCTTAGTCAAGGAATGATGTTTGGTTCCTTTAGTGCCTTCTGGACAACTCTTATTTTTTTATTAAATACTTCTCCGTATTCTTATGGGAGCACCGCGGCAGGTTTAATAGGTTTAGTGGGAATAGCTGGAGCCTTTGCAACTCCCATGATTGGCCGGGTGATCGATAAAAAAGGATCAAAATTTGCTAATACCTTATGTATGTTTATTTCTTTAATCGCTTTTCTAATCTTCATATTCTTAGGATTTTGGTTACCAGGATTAATTCTTGGCGCACTATTAGTAACAGTTGGCACGCAAGCAAATCAAGTTGCTTGTCAAGCTGCTATCTTTCAACTATCTCCTGAAAAGAGAAGCAGATTAAATGGTTTATACATGGTATCTACATTCTTAGGCGGATCTTTAGGGTCATATCTAGGTGTACTTGCTTGGAGCAAATGGCATTGGTATGGAGTATGTACAGTTGGGATACTCATGATAGGTATTGCTTTTAGTTCCTTATTTAGCTTGCCTAAAAAAAGAACAGTAAAAAATAGAGAGTTCGAGAAAGGAAGTCATATCTAATGTCTGAAAATAAAGAAAACTTTAAAAAAGGATTGGAAGTATTATCAAAAATAGATCCGGACAACTACCTGAATATCGTGAACAGTTTTAAAGATTCAGCAGCACCTGACTTGGGAACTTTGGCTGTGGAATTTAATTACGGTCAAATTTTTTCCAGACCGGGATTAGATTTAAAATCCCGCCTTCTTGCAGCAGTTGCTGGTCTGACTGCTTTAGGAAATACGGAACAATTAAAGTTTTATATTAACGGAGCTTTAAATGTCGGATGGACCGAAGAAGAAATTATGGAAGCTATGATGCAAATGTTAATTTATGCAGGCTTTCCTGTCGCATTAAATACCATTTTAACAATAGCTAACGAAGTATTTTCTAAAAGACGAAATCAGCTGTCAGCCAATTTATTGGAAGGAGAGTAAAAAATGATTATTGATAGTCATGCCCACGTAGTTCTACCTGTAGAAAAACACATTGAAATGATGGATTCAAGCGGGATAGATAAAACTATTTTATTCTCTACGCTTGTTCATCCAGAAAAAAGTGAAAGCTACGATGAATTTATTCAGGAAATGGATGTACTGAATCAGATTTTAAATAACGAGATAAATCCCCTAGAAGCACGATCAAAAGCTCTAGAAGAATTAAGGGATGCTATCGCAAAATATCCTGACCGTTTTATTGGATTTGGATCAGTTCCCCTTTTAAGTTCCTACGGGGAACTGCGCGATTGGATGGATAATATTGTAAAAGATTACAAAATGAAGGGACTTGGAGAATTCACTCTGGGTTCAGGCCAAATTAAAATGCTTGAGCCTGTATTCCAGGCAGCTAGTGATTATAATTCCTTTCCGATTTGGGTGCATACATTCCATCCACTCAATTTAAATGATATTCGGGAATTGTTCGCTTTAACTCGAAAATATCCTACTGTCCCTGTAATCTTTGGCCATTTGGGAGGGATACATTGGCTGCAAGTTATTGCATTAACAAAAGAAACAAAAAACGCCTACCTGGATATCTCTGCATTTTATACAACCTATGCATTATCTTTGGCCATAAAAGAACTCCCAGAGAAAACTTTATTTAGTTCTGATTTTCCATATGGTGATCCATTCCTAAATAAGCTGGCAGTTGAACGCCATGCTTCAAGTGAAGAAGTCGTACAACGAGTACTGGGCGGGAACATTGCTAATCTCTTAAATATTTAACTTATTTTTATAACAATTTCAGAGGGAATATAAGTTTGAAGGATTGCATTCAACAGGTTTTCATTCCTTCTTTTAAATAGTAAAGAGCCGATTTACTCTAAACGGGGTAAATTTCGGCTCTTTTCTTATTAATGACGGGAATGGCAAGCAGCAGAAAAAGCAGAAACATTTAGTTTCTGCTCAAAATCGGATTTGGTTTGCAGATCGGAATATCCAACCCGAGATTCCCCCGCAGTGTTTCCGCCGGATAGCTTTTTCGGTACAGCCCCTTTTTCTGAAGGATCGGTATGACTTGATCCACAAAGGCTTCAAGCATGCCCGGGATGTCAGAGTGAATGATAAACCCGTCCGCCGCTTCCCGCTGAAACCATGTTTCAATTAATGATGCCACACGTTCCGGTGTCCCGATAAAGTTGGTTCGCGGAAACGCGGCTTCGCGCGCCACTTGACGCAGCGTAAGATTCCTGGCTTTGGCCTCTCTTTTGATACGGTCTGTCGTGCTTTGAAACGCGTTTTTCCCGACGTCACCCAAATCAGGAAACGGCTCATCCAGCGTAAAACGGCTCAAATCATAATCGTCAAAAAATCTGGCCACATATTTAACGGCGTTCTCTATCGGTATCAGCTCGGCGAATTCCTGATATTTCGCTTCCGCTTCTTCTAGTGAACCGGCTATAATCGGACTGATTCCCGGAAAGATCCGCAGCTTGGAAGCGTCGCGGCCGTAATCCGCCGTCCGCTTCTTCACATCATCATAAAAAGCCTTCGTTTCCTCAAGTGAATTGGAGTGCGTAAAGACTGCATCGGCATTACGCGCGGCAAACGACCGGCCGGTCTCTGAAGACCCCGCTTGGAAAACGACCGGCTCTCCCTGTTTGGACCGGCCGATATTCAGCGGGCCCTCCACTTGAAAATACTCGCCTTTATGATACAGGCGATGCAGTTTGTCAGGATCAAAAAACTGCCCGGTTTCTTTGTTGCGGACGAAGGCATCTTCTTCCCAGGAATTCCACAGACCGCGCACCACGTCCACATGTTCCTGAGCGATGTCGTAGCGCCGGCTGTGGTCGGGAAGGCTTTCTTTGCTGTGATTGCGCGCGGCTCCCGCCTGCGGAGAGGTGACGAGATTCCAGCCCGCCCGGCCGCCGCTGATATGGTCAAGAGACATCAGCTGTCTTGCGATGGTAAACGGCTCAGTGAACGAGGTGGAAAATGTGCCGATTAAACCAAGATGGGTTGTAGAGGCGGCAAGCGCCGATAAAATAGTGATCGGCTCAAACCGATTTAAGAAATGCGGGATGGACTTTTCAGAAATGAACAAGCCGTCCGCAATAAAAGCAAAGCTGAACAGCCCTCTTTCAGCAGTCTGCGCTTTTTGCCTGTAAAACGCCGCATTCGTGCTTGCTGTCGGATCGGCGTCGGGATGACGCCAGCCGTCCGTTGTGCCGCCGACACCGTGAATCATGGCTCCGAATTGAATTAGATCCGTCCGGCTCATTTTCTCTCCCCCTTTTTCCCCTCGTAATCGGCAAGCGCCCGTTCTACATGATCAATGCCGACTTGAGTAACGGCCTGATACACACGGCTGTCACCGCTGCCGATTTCAACGACGGGGACATGACGGATGCCGTACTTCGTCTGCAGCACGTCACGCAATTCGTCCCGCTCTGTCACATCAATTGTTTCGTATGCAACGGCTTTTTCCCGCAAAAATCCTTTCACTTCATCGCAATAGGAGCAGCCCTGTTTGCTCCAGACCACTACGTTTACTTCATGACTCATGTTCATCCCTCCTATAATTGTGGAGCCGGCTGCACCGCTTCGCTTAACAGCCGGTAAGACAATCGTTTTTCCTCAGCGTTTTTGATAGGCGACAAAATCACAAAATCGGTAATGCTGTATTGAACGGATAATCGTCTCAGCTCGGCGGCGGTCTCTTCTTTTGTCCCGGCAATCACACCCGTCTTTTGTGTGATCAGCTTATATGGCTGCGTGACTTGTTCCAGAAACGCTTCCGCTTGTTCCCGGGAACCGACATTCACCTTTTTGCCGTCTTCGAGAATGATTTTGACCGACTCACGCGATACGACGTGTTTTTCCGCTTCTGCTTTTGTATGCGCGGTAAATACCATCGGCGCAAGGTGAAATTCCGCCTTCGATCCTTTCGGCAGATGCTCGTCAAAGGCGTGGCGCGCTTTTTCTAACGCAGCCTCTTCACCGTTTATGAAATAGGCGAAAACGAAGGAAATGCCGAGTTTGGCCGCGGATATCGCGCTTTCCGCGCTGCCGCCGAGCAAAAAGATGTCAGGCGCATACTCAGTATGCGGCATCGGCCGCAATGACGCGTAGCGGTGCGAGTCCGGAAAATCATTTCGGATGAAATGAGTCAGCTCCTCAAGTTTTTCTTCAAACAAACGGGCGGGCTGGATAAGCTCCCGCTGCAGCGCATCGGTTGACAGCTGAAATCCGCCGGGCGCTTTGCCGACACCGAGCGCCACACGGCCGGGAGCAAGGGCGGACAGAACCCGGAACTGCTCCGCCACTTTATAAGGACTGTAATGCTGCAGCATCACCCCGCCGGATGCGAGACGGATTTTTTTCGTGCTTGCGGCAAGATACCCCAGAACAATTTCCGGCGCTGATCCCGCTATCTCTTCATTGTTATGATGCTCCGCCGCCCAGAAACGGTCATATCCGTATTGTTCGGCCTCCTGAGCCAATTTCACCGTTTGCCGCAAGGCTTCTTCTGCGGTTTGGTTTTCCGCGGTGACACTTTGATCTAAAATGCTTAAACGAATCATACGACAGGCTCCTTTATGCGCTCTTTTATGTCATAACCGTAATCAGGCAGCACGCGGCGGAGGAACTTCTTCGTTCTTTCTTT
The DNA here is from genome assembly GCF_021729365.1 of Bacillus sp. R45. NCBI lineage: Bacteria > Bacillati > Bacillota > Bacilli > Caryophanales > Bacillaceae > Bacillus > Bacillus sp. R45. The sequence goes on from NZ_CP091421.1 coordinate 3,221,223, forward strand.
TTTCGTCTTGTGAAAAACTTCCTCAGGCGTTCCTTGTTCCACGATTGCTCCTTCATCCATAAACACAATTCGGTCGGACACTCTTCTGGCGAATTCCATCTCATGTGTGACAATGATCATGGTGGCGCCGGTCCGCACAATGTTAAGCATCACCTCGAGCACCTCGCCGACAAGCTCCGGATCGAGGGCTGCGGTCGGTTCATCAAACAGCATCACATCAGGATGAATGGCAAGCGCCCTGGCAATTCCGACCCGCTGCTTTTGTCCTCCCGACAGTTGATTCGGATAGGCGTGTAATTTATCCTGAAGCCCCACCTTGGCCAGTTCCCGCTCGGCAATGGCGTACGCATCTGATTTTTTCATTTTCCTTGCGACCGTCAGGCCTTCCATGACATTTTGAATCGCCGTTTTATGCGAAAACAAATGATATTGCTGAAAAACCATCGCCGTCTGTTTCCTCAGTCTGAGAATGTCTTTTTTGGCAGGCTTTTTGCAGTTAATGACTTCACCGTGCAGTGAAATGGCCCCCTCATCCGGCCGCTCAAGCAAATTAAGGCAGCGCAGAAAAGTGGTTTTCCCGGAACCGCTCGGACCGATGATGGTCACGACTTCTCCTTTCCGGACACTTAAATTGATCCCCTTTAGCACGTGATGACTGCCAAAATATTTCTGAATGTTTCGGATTTCGATCATAATGCGCCTCCTTGATATCTGGCCGCTCTTTTTTCCGCCAGACTGTTTACAGCTTCGAGAATCAGCGTTAATCCCCAATAAATCACGGCCGCCCCGATAAATGCTTCCAGAAACGCATAGTTATCGGATGCCGCAATCGTCGCCGTTCCTGTAATTTCAGGCACTGCAACAATTGCCGCGATGGAAGTGGTATGCAAAAAGCCGATGCCTATATTGGTGAAGTTCGGCAGCGATATCATGAACGCCTGCGGCAGAATTACGCGCCGAATCATCTGGCCCCGCGTCAGACCGATTGAATATGCCGCCTCCGCCTGCCCCGTATCGACGGCCATGATCCCGGATCGGAGAATTTCCGTCATATAAGCGCCTGCCGTTAATGACAGTGCCATGATGACAAACACGGCGACCGGAATCTGATTGGCTGACCAGCCGAGATGAAACGCGCGGCTGAATTGATCGGCAATCAGCGGAACCCCTAAATAAATCAGCATAATATGGAGAATCGCCGGGGTGCTGCGGAAAAAAGACACGTAAAACGCTGAGCAGGCCAGCAGCCATTTGATGCGGAATATACGCACCGTGATATTGCCGAGAGCTATGAAAAATCCGGCAATAATCGGAATGATCGTCATCGCCAATGTAAGCGGAACGGTTTTCAACATTTGTTTTATCGCAGTGCCGATAAACGGAATGTCCAGCTCCACTGTTCTCCCTCCTTTTCAGCCGTGCGCACTCATGTCAAAAACCGTCACAAGGCGCGTCTCATCTTTCTTGATTCGTTTTTCGGCCCATCTGAAGACACATTCAAATAAAAGGGCGGCCGCGTAATACAGAACAGACAGCGAGATATACACTTCAAGAGAATGATTGCTCGATGTAATTAAGGTCTGTCCTCTGCCCGACATATCCATCACGCCGATCGAAAAAGCGAGTGATGTATCTTTTAAGAAACCGATCACCATATTCCCGATGTTGGGAAAGGCCTGCACGAGCGCCTGCGGCAGAATGATGCGCCGGAATGTCTGCCCCCCGTTCAGCCCGATGCTGAACGCCGCCTCCGCCTGCCCGCGGCCGACGCTGTTCACACCTCCCCTGATGATTTCGGCCGCTCTTGCTGCGCTGCTCAGCGCGTACGTGGCGATGGCCGCATACAAAGGGTCCATTTTAGAGGTATCAATTCCGGCGAGCGCCGTGAGCGCCGGAATGCCGTAAAATACAATGAACAGCTGCACCATGATAGGCGTTCCTCTGAAAAAAGAGATATACAGCTTCGCAAACTGATTCAAAACGGGAATGCGATAGATGCGGGGCAGCGCCAAAAGCAGCCCCAATAGAAAGCCGAACAGCAAAGACACCGCCAATATATACAGCGTGACGGGCAAATACCCGAGCAATGTCGGCACAAAGGACACGATCATACTGATATCAAACGCTTTTTCCATTGCCGGTCCCTCTCTTTTTCACTTAATATTGCTCCTTTGAATAATCCGCGCCGAGCCACTTTTCACTCAGCTTTTTAAGCGTGCCGTCATCAATGATTTCCTTGAGCGCTTTATCAATGTCATCGCTCAGCGTTTGTTCATTTTTGTTAAACATAAAGAACACTTTGGCATTTGACAGCACCCCGCCGACCGTTTTTTCTTTGATCGCGCTCGTTTTGTTTTGAAAATCGACAGCAAACGGCGTTGAAATCGTTGCATCGGCGCGGCCGGATTTCAGCTGATTGGCCGCATCGTTTGAACCTTGGCCGGCATAGGCGATTTCAAACGGACTGCCGTGTTTTTCATTCCATTTTTTCAGCACAAGCGCGCCGTTTGACGTCGGACTTGTAATGACCCGCTTTCCTTTCAAGTCATTAATGCCGTGAATGTCCCCATTATCTTGGAGCACCGTGATTTTCAGCGGGAAGTTGTTATACGCGACTTGATTGAACAGAAATTTTTTCTCCCGTTCGGCGCTTTTCTCCATTTGATGAGCCACGATATCGACTTTATGCTGGCCGAGGCTGACAAGCAGGTTGGAGAAATCCATCGTTTTAAAGGTGAATCGATAGTCCGGCAGGCGCCTGTCAAGCTCTTTCACCAGTTCAACGTCGTAGCCCGTCAATTTGCCTTTATCATCAATAAAGCAAATATTCGGAAACTGAGTCCCCGTGCCGACCGTAATGTTCTTCACGTTTTTCTGATTGCCTGATGCCGCCTCCCCTCCCGCGCCGCAGGCTGATAACGCCGCCGTTGCCGCAATTGTTAATGACATGACCGCCAGTCTTATTTTCATGTGATCGCCCCGTTTTCTGCTTCAATTATTTCGTGAAACTTGATTTTGAATAATCCGCGCCGAGCCATTTTTCACTCAGCCTTTTCAATGTGCCGTCCTTCTCAAGCTTTTGAATCGCCCGGTCCGTATCGTCCGCCAGGGTTTGGCTGTTTTTATTGAACATAAAATACACCTCGGTATCGAGCAGCACATCACCGACCGTCTTTTGTTTGAACGCGTGCGTCTTATTTTGAAAATCGACGGCAAACGGCGTGGATACGGTGGCGTCAGCGCGTCCTGTCTCAATTTGGTTCGCTGTATCATTGCCGCCCTGCCCGGCGTATTTCAAATGTATCGGGCTGCCGTGGGTTTTGTTGTATGCCGTCATATAATCCGCCGCGTTTGACGTCGCGCCGACGATGACGGTTTTCCCTTTTAAATCCCGGAGCGTGCGTACCGCGTCATTATCCGCCTTCACCGTGATGTACATCGGCGAGTAGTTATACGGGATTTTGTGATACAAAAAGCGTTTCTCCCGTTCCTTGTTTTTCGCCATATTGTGCGCGATCACGTCAATTTTCCGGTTTCCGAGACTTGTAAGCAGATTCGAAAAATCCATCGTCTTAAAGACAAATTTGTATTGCGGCAGCTGTTCATCAATGGCTTTCATCACTTCAATGTCATAGCCGGTCAGCTCGCCTTTTTCATCCATAAAAGCAATGTTCGGAAAATCAGTTCCCGTGCCGACGATGACGGTCTGCACGCCGCTCCCCGCTTTCGTGCTTGCTCCTTGCCCGCACCCGGCCAGCACGCCGAGCAGCAGAAGCAGACAGCCGGCTCTGATCCGTTTTTTGATCATTGCGCCCAGCTCGGTGTGCCTAACAGCGACGCGTCAAACCGCTCCGGTATGAGCACCTTTCTCATCATGACTCCGATGTCTCCGTCTTTCTCCTGCTCAAAATACACTTCATATCCCCTCCGTCTGTACATATCTACAAGCCAGGGATGCTTGCGCGCCGAAGTGCCGAGCGTGATGGCAGGGGCCTTCAGCGTATCCCGCAGCACATGTTCCTCCACATAAGTCAAAAGTTTGCTGCCGATGCCCTGCCCCTTCAGCTCAGGAAGCGTCGCAAACCACCAGACAAACGGATATTTTGACGGAGGCGTGTCACTCTCCCACGGAAAACGGATCGTAATGGTTGAAAGAAGCCGTCCGTCCCGTTCGAGCACGACGGCTGAATGATTTTCAATATTTTCCGTTACCATATCGATGTCGGCCCGCGCCGACGGCCAGTCAATCTCCAAATTGCGGATCGGCTGAAACGCGCTGTACAGCAGCTCTAAAAACTCCGGCGCATCCTTTTTCTCAGCCAATCGAAATATGTCTTCACTCATTCCGGTCACTCTCCCCGCAAAAATATATAATTCCAATTTGTTTACTAAGCTTTGATTGTTTATACTATAAAGCAAACTGATTTGTTTGACTAATCAAAAAAAGTAAAGGAAAGGTTCAAGAAAATTAATGAACAGCCGGGAGGGGATTTCGTTGGAACTACGAACCATTAAAACGTTTCATACCATCGTACAGTCAGGCAGCTTTTATAAGGCCGCAGAAATTCTGAACTACTCACAGCCGACGATTTCAATGCGGATTAAACAGCTGGAACAGGATGTAGGCGCGCAGCTGTTTGAACGGGGAAAGAAGCTGAAGCTGACAAGGGCGGGGCGGCTGTTTCATGAGCGGGCCGGGCAGCTTCTCGCGCAATACGAGGTGCTTGACCATACTCTGGCCGATATCAGACAGGGCCAGGCCGGCCTTATTCAGATCGGCATATCCGAACCGACGGCAAGTCTGATCTTCCCTGCCGTGCTGCGGGGTTTCTTAAATGATTATCCGGACATGTCGGTCAATGTCAGCGTGGATGATGCCAATACATGCAGCCGCAAACTGCTGGAGGGCGCCATTGATTTTGCGGTATGCGGCGAGCCGGAGCTGATTCTGGAAAATTATTTCGATCCGTTTTTCCATGACTCGCTCAATGTCATCGTGTCAGACAGACATCCCCTTGCCGCCAAAGCAAGCGTTAATCTCGAAGATTTAGAAAATGAATGCCTGATTTTTACGCCCGCCAATTGCCCGATCCGGATTCAAATTGAACAGCACCTGCAGCGGGCCATCGGGAGCCGCTATCGAAAAATGGAGCTGACCAGCAGCATGGCTCATCAATACTATGTCAGGGAAAATATCGGCGTCTCAATCTTTACGGCGACGGCGCATTCAGAGCCGATCGAGGGCACGAAGGTCATTCCGATCCATAACTTAACAATTTCACCGCCTGTCGGGCTTTTGACAAACCAAAAAGAAGAGCACTTTGACTGTGCAACAAAAGATTTAATCAGCAGGATCATCGGCCGGTTTCAGCGTGATCCGCATTAAAAAAACCCCCGCCACTTTGCGGGGGGGTTTTTTATGTTCATCTTATATAATACTCCGCACCAAGCCGCCGTCGACCCGCAATGCAGATCCGTTAATGGCAGACGACAGCGGGCTGCTTAAAAAGGCGACAAAGTGGGCGATCTCTTCCGGACGGATCAAACGCTGAATGATCGACGTCGGACGATTCTCCTTCATAAATCGTCTCTCCGCCTCCGCCGCGGTCAGGTTTTCACCGGGATAAAGCGACTCAAGCATTGTTTCGACGCCCTCTGTTTTCGTGGAGCCGGGCATGACCGTATTCACCGTCACATTCGTCCCTTCCGTGAGCTCGGCCAGGCTGCGTGACAGCGACAGCTGCGTTGTTTTCGTAGCGCTGTAATGAGCCATTTCCTGAGAAGGCATGACGGCCGCTTCACTCGCGATAAAAATCACCCGTCCTTCCTTCCGCTCAATCATCCGCTTTGCATACCGGCGTGTCAGCCGCACGCCACTCATGATGTTCACCTCGAAAAACCGGAGCCACTCTTCGTCAGGAATATCAAAGTATTCCGCAGGTTCAAAGATTCCTAAATTGTTGACGAGAATATCCACATCCGGATATTGCTGAAAAATCGCGCCGCACCCTTCCGCCGTGCCTAAATCAAATGCGGCCGGATAGAGACGGGCATCCGGCGTCTGTTTCTCTAGTTCCCGGATCGTTTCGTTTACCTTTTCTTCACGGCGGCCGTTAATGATCACGGCCGCACCTTCTGCAATCAGCGAAGCCGCAATCGCTTTCCCGATGCCTGACGTAGATCCCGTCACAAGCGCCGTCTTCCCTTTCAACTGCAAGTCCATCATCCATTCCTCCCTATCATAAGTCTCTTCTTATATATGGACAGAAATCGAAAGCCTGAAACCTTCCGTCCCTATTATCGGATAGAAAAATGGATGAGGGGAAGTACGCACTTTTTAGTGCCTGTCCGTTGTCCCGGCTGACGGCTGATCAATTTGAATGAAAAATTCACCATCTAATTCTGCCTGAGCCTCTTGAAACAGCTCCAAGACATCATCAGCATCCGAACCCAATTCCTTCTGACTGATCTCAAAATTCTTCCACACCAAAGTCAGCGGAAGTTCGATCCAGCCTGTCAGACAATCCCATAAGGCGTTCAGATTTTCACCATAAAAGTCCGGGAAATCTAATTGATCTTTTAAGATTCGGTGTAAAGCTTCTGTGCTTGTAACATCTTTTCCGTCTATGATGACGATTTCCATTTACATTCACTCCTTTTTTTCGGCATGAAAAAACCGCAGTGCGTCATGTGACGGCACTGCGGTTCCTCTGTTATGTATGGAGACGGTGGGAGTCGAACCCACGTCCAGAAACATCGATTACTTAAGCGTCTACGAGCGTAGCCTGCATATTTCGTGTTTCACTCGTCTTCATGCCTGCGGGCGGGCCTTCCGAGAGCTAGTCTGTCAGTCTCTTCTTACGTTCTCAGACGGGAACGCAAGCGTAGCCTACTTGGATGTGCTCTTCACGGACACATAGGCAATGTCAGGAAGAGCTCGCTGCGTTTATTAGGCAGCTAGTGCTAAGTTTTGGTTAAAACTTTTAGTTTTGCCAGTTATATTTAGGTGCGTGTTAACGAGATCGCCTCTCGGCTCGCAGCTCAAGCTCGATCCATCCCTGTCGAATCCGTAACGTCCCCTTGTTAAGGGTATACGGGAGATCTATCAAGCTCTAGCTCAACTGGCTGTACTGTTATTATACCATGATCACAGGCAAATTCAATTGGGAATATCTTCAACAAACAGCCTGTGAATCTGATGTGTGAACAGTATAGCACAGGGTATATCATCACATCAAGGCTCAGGCATCAGAAGCCTTTTTGTCTGTCTCTGAACGCTCTTTCGATTTCTCTTTTGGCGTCTTTTCGTTTTAAATCTTCACGTTTATCGTATGTTTTCTTCCCTTTTCCGAGGCCGATTAACACTTTGGCGAAGCCGTTTTTCAAGTACAGCTTCAGCGGCACGAGGGAATAGCCTTTCTCTTTCGTCAGGCCGATCAGCTTATTGATTTCTTTCCGGTGCATCAAAAGCTTTCTCGTCCGGAGCGGGTCGTGGTTATAGCGGTTTCCCTGCTCGTACGGGCTGATGTGCATGTTGTGGAGGAACACTTCGCCGCGCTCGATTTTCGCAAAGGAATCCTTCATGTTTACGCGGCCGGCGCGGATGGACTTAATCTCCGTTCCCTGCAGCACGATGCCTGTTTCATAGGTTTCTTCTATAAAGTAATCATGGTTTGCTTTTTTGTTTTGCGATAATACTTTGCCTGATCCTTTTGGCATGCCTTATCCTCCTCTCTCCGCAAAAACCGTTCATGTGTGCGATACGCTTTATTTTAGCAAATGGAGCGTTCCGCGACAATGAAAATGCGGCTTGCGAAAGAAAGCAAACAGAGCATTATGCCCTATTTGCTTTTCGCATTTACTTCTTCTTTTTGCGTTTTTGTTTCGGCGCGTTTTGGAAGCCGCGTTTTTTCTTTTTCTTCTTCGGTTTTGTAAACCATTCCCCTTTTTCCTCCGATTTCGGCGGTGAAGCCGGGGTATTGCTGTTTAACACGCGTTTCCGCGCCGGTCTGCCTCGTTTTCTGCGGTCGCCTGTTGTTTCTCTCGGACGGCGGGTGCCTTTCATGCCGACAATTTCAAAGTCGATGTTTCTCTCATCTTTATTGACGTCGACGACTTTGACCGTGATTTCGTCTCCGATGCGGTAAACGTTGCCCGTGCGTTCACCGATCATGGCGAAATGCTGCTCGTCAAAACGGTAATAATCATCCGTCATAAAGCTGACGTGCACAAGCCCTTCAATCGTATTCGGCAGCTCGACGAACATTCCGAAATTCGTGACGGAACTGATCATGCCGTCAAATTCCTCGCCGATTTTATCAAGCATATATTCCGCTTTTTTCAGATCGTCCGTTTCCCGCTCGGCATCAACGGCGCGCCGTTCCATCGTTGACGTATGGTCAGCGATTTCCGGAAGGCGTTCGGCCCACTTTTCCTGAGTTGCTTCGTCCGATTGTCCGTTGATCAAATACGTTCTGATCAGCCTGTGAACGATTAAGTCAGGATATCGGCGGATCGGCGATGTGAAGTGCGTATAAAATTCAGTCGCCAGCCCGAAATGGCCCAGGCTTTGCGGGTCGTATTTCGCCTGCTTCATGGAACGGAGCATGACGGTTGAAATCACCGTTTCTTCTGGACGGTCCCGCACTTCATCAAGAATGCTTTGCAGCGCGCGCGGATGAATGTCTCCGGCTTTCCCCTTGACGATATAACCGAATGTCGTCACGAACTCCAGGAACTTTTGCAGTTTTTCGGCGTTCGGCTCTTCGTGAATCCGGTAAATAAACGGCACGTTCATCCAATGGAAGTGCTCGGCCACCGTTTCGTTTGCGACAAGCATGAATTCTTCGATCAGCTTTTCCGCTACTGAGCGCTCTCTGATGACGACGTCTTTTACGGCGCCTTCCTCATCGACGAGCACCTTCGCCTCTTTGAAATCAAAATCCACGGCGCCGCGGTCCATCCGTTTCGCCCGGAGAATTTCCGCCAGACGTTCCATGTCTTTAAACATCGGGACGAGCGGCTCATATCTTTCTTTCAGCTCGGCGTCGTCTTCTGTGAGGATCCGGTTGACATCTGAATAGGTCATTCTTTCCGTCGTTTTGATGACGCTTTGGAAGATCTCGTGCTCCGTCACCTGTCCCTGCTGGTTGATTGTCATTTCACAGGAAAGCGTCAGCCGGTCGACCTTCGGATTTAACGAACAGATTCCGTTAGACAGTCTGTGCGGGATCATCGGAATGACCCGGTCAACCAAGTACACGCTTGTCCCTCTTTCCAGCGCTTCTTTGTCAATCGGGGAATTCTCCGTAACGTAATGGCTGACGTCGGCAATATGAACGCCGAGCTTGTAGCTGCCGTTATCAAGCTTTGTCACGGTGACGGCGTCATCCAGATCCTTCGCATCGGCGCCGTCAATGGTGACAATGACCTGATCGCGGAGATCACGGCGGTCTTTGATGTCTTTTTCATCGATGGTATCGGGCGTGCTTGTTGCCTGCTCCATCGCTTCAGCCGGAAAATCTCCCGGCAGGCCGTGCTTATGGATGATGGATAAAATATCGATGCCCGGATCATTTTTATGGCCGAGTATTTCAACGATTTCCCCTTCGGCGTTCATTCTGCCTTCAGGATAGCTTGTCAGTTTGACGACGACTTTATGGCCTTCCGCAGCGCCGTTATTGGCATGTTTCGGAATAAAAATATCACTCGTGATTTTCTTATCATCCGGGATGACAAAGCCGAAGCTTTTCGTTTCTGTGTATGTGCCCACGACGCGGTCGATGCTTCTTTCCAGGATGCGGATGACCGTGCCTTCCTGTCTCGATCCGCTTGACTGGGAATTGAGCCGCACCATGACGATATCGCCGTTCATGGCCGTATTCAGCTCGTTCGGCGGAATAAACACGTCGCTTAAAGAGGTATCCTCCGGCAGCAGAAACGCGAAGCCCTTCGCATGCGCGGAAATTTTTCCTTTTACTAAATTCATTTTTTCCGGAAGCCCGTAGCGGTTGCTTCTGGTGCGGACGATCTGTCCCGTCTCCTCGAGCGCCACCAGCGCTTTTACCAGCTCTTTAAATTCATCGGCTTCCTTGATGTTCAGCATCTCCTCGAGTTCCTGAATGGTAAGGGGCTTGTACGCCTCTTCCTTCATAAACGCGAGAAGACGGTCCATAAACGCTTCTTTTTCCATTATTCGACCTCCTGTTTGTTACCAATCGAGTTTCTCTAAAAATTCGTACACATCCTGATGAACGAGGTCCCGTTCTTTATCGAGTGTAATGACATGTCCTGATTCTTCATACCATTTCAGCTGTTTGTCGTCCGTTTCCACCTCGTTGAAAATGATGTTCGCACTTTCTGTATTAATCATATGGTCATGCCGTGCCTGAACCACAAATGTCGGGGAATAGATCATGTCGACGTTTTTGCGCACATCGGCAATCAGCTCCTGGAGCGATTTGAGCGTATTCATCGGCGTTTTTTCAAACTCCTTCATTTCCTTTTCAATCTGCTCCGGCTGTTTTCCTTCGAATTTTTTATAATTGCGCGCGTAGGAGAGAACTCCTTCGTACATAACCTCTTCACTTTTAATGTGCATCGGCGCACACATAGGAACAATTCCCTTTATGGGTACAGTGTAACCCAATTTCAATGAAAAAACCCCGCCAAGCGACAGTCCGCACGCCGCAATGTTTTCATAGCCTTCAGACCGTAAATACTCATAACCGTCCATGACGTCTTTCCACCAATCTTCAGGTCCCGTATGTACCAGCTCTTCCGGCGGAACGCCGTGCCCTTTATATTGAGGCGCGTGACAAGTGTAGCCGCGCTCATTCAAGTAGCGGCCGAGCATTCTGACGTCTGCCGTATTTCCCGTAAATCCGTGCAGCAGAAGCACCGCTTTGTCTCCGCCTTTAAATGTAAATGGTTTTGGTGTCACAATTTTCATGCTCATAACCCCTTTTTTGCACATTCAATTTAGTTTTCCACAGTTTTGCGAGAAACAAACGCCGTCTCTCAACAAGAAAAAGGCCTGATATTAAATCAGACCTTATACAAACATTGCCTTATACGATATACGCTAGCGAAATCGTCAACACGAAAAACAAGACTGCCAGCACAACGGTTGTGCGGTGAAGAATCAGATCAAGGCCCCTTGCTTTCTGTTTTCCGAAAAGCTGCTCCGCCCCGCCTGAAATTGCACCCGATAAACCGGCGCTTTTGCTGGTTTGAAGCAATACGACAATAATAAGTGCAATACTGACGATAACCAATAAGGTAATCAATAATGTGTGCATCCCATACACCTCCAGACTGACTGGCCTACATTGCTTCTATTTTACATGAAAAACAAAGGCATGTCACGCCGTATCGGTGCACATCATGTCAGAAAAACGGAAATGCGTTTGAATCTTCCATCATCATTGACTTTTGTCAACAAAGTCGTAGTAAAAAAGATCTTCAAATTTCATGTCAAAGTAATAGAGCATTTTTCCGATGACCAGCTGGCCCGGCCTTCGCTCTCCATTCAGTACACGGCTCAGTGTGGCGGGAGATATTCCGATCTCCAGGGCGAGCTGGTTTAACGAGTAGTCATTATTGACCATATACTGCAGCACATAATCTCTTCTGATCTGTATCTTTTCGACCACTTTCTTCACCTTCCGTTCTGTCAAATACTTTCTTTCTTATACATAAGATACGGCTTTTGTTAACTTTTGTCAATACTTTTCCAGCCTGGCTATTCCCTTTAGTCAATAAACATACTAGAATATAAATAGACCGCGGGAGGGGGAGAGACTGTGGAAAGCTTCGGGAAACAATTGCGGACATTACGGGAAAAAAGGCATCTGACAGTGAATCAGCTGGCAACGTATTCAGGCGTCAGCGCCGCGGGAATCTCGCGGATTGAAAACGGCAAACGCGGAGTGCCGAAACCTGCAACCATTAAAAAGCTCGCAGATGCGTTAAAAATCCCGTATGAGGAACTGATGCAGACGGCGGGATACATAGAGACCGTCCAGGAAACGAGAGCCCCGTACGACACGGGCTGCACCTTGCTGGAAAAAGCCGAAACGTATGAGCTGCATGATTTATCCCTTTTGGAGCGGGAGAACTGGCGGCACCTGTCGAAAGAAGACTTGGTTCTGCTTGATAAATACTTTGCGTTCTTAGCGGCGGAAGCCAAAAAAAGAACAAATGAAGACTCATGACTTTGCACATGTGAGGCGATCTTATTGAACACATTCGGAAAGCAATTAAGAGAGCTGCGCCGCGCCCGGAAGCTTACCGTCAATCAGCTTGCCGTCTATTCCGGCGTCAGCTCGGCGACCATTTCCAGAATTGAAAACGGGCACCGCGGCATTCCTAAACCCGCGACCATCAGAAAATTGGCGGACACATTAAAAATCCCGTACGAGGAGTTAATGGCGCGGGCCGGACACATCAAGGCATTTCAGGAGGAAATCCGTGAAACCTCCGAAAGCTATCAATCCATCTGCGCCATCTATCAGACCGCCGTTGACAGAGGCGCGGAGCATCTGCCGCTGTTTGACAGCAAAAAGTGGCAGCACTTCACAAAAGAAGATATTGAAAGCGTCAGCAAATACTTTGATTTTATTGCGGCTGAAGCGAAAAAACGCTCCCCGGATTCCTCATCCTCTTTTTGATCCTCTCCTCAACTTAACAAGCGCCAGACGTACGTTCCCTCCGATTTTGCGGTATAATAGCAGAAGACGAGGTGAAAAAGCATGAACCAATCAGAAATGTGCCCCAGATTCGAAAAAGCGGTCGACATCCTAAGTAAACGCTGGGTGGCTCTAATCGTCTTTCAGTTATTGAACGGACAGCAGCGATTTAGCGAAATTGAAGCGGCGCTTCCGAATTTAAGCGGAAGAGTCTTGTCAGAACGTCTGAAAGAACTTGAAACAGAAGGTGTCATCAAACGGGATGTTATCCCCGAAACGCCTGTCCGCATTGAGTATTCTTTAACGGAAAAAGGCTGCGCATTAGCCCCTATTTTAGAGGAAATTTCCAAGTGGTCTTCAACATGGATTGATCCTTCCTGATAAACTCTTTTCCGCATAAGCGGCTGATCTCTCAAACGGACAGCCGTTTTTATTTTTGCTTTTCTTATACAGAAAAACAAGCCCTCAGGCGTGCAGGGCTTGTTTTTGTCTGACGCCTTCCAGCGGAATTCGAATCTCCGCCCGGGCTCCTCCAGACTCCTGATTTTCAAGTATTAATTCGCCGTGATGAAGATGTACGACGTGATGGGCGAATGTAAGCCCCATGCCGTGATGCCCCGCCGAATGTCTGCTTTTATCCTCCGTGTAAAAAAGCTGTGTCGCTCTTTTCAGCGCCTCCGGCGAGAACCCGCTTCCGCTGTCGGATACGGCAAGCTGGAGGGCGGAATCGGTGCACAGGACGTCCACACGGATTTCCCCTCCTTCCGGCGTATAGTCGACGGCATTTGCCGCGATATTCATGACCGCCCTGTGGAGCAGCTCATGATCGATCGGCGCTTCTATTCGGTCAATTCCCCGCTCGCTGAGGACGAGATCAATCTGCTTCGGCCCCGCAAGCGCCGCCGCGTCACGATATATGTTTTGAATCCACTCTTTGAGGTCGGTATATTCGACATGAACGGCAACTGCCTCCTCTGCTTTGGAAAGCTGGATCAGCTGTCCGACATAATGCTCGATTTTGTTTCCGGCATCCAGGATATACTGCGCATATTCCGCCTGCTCCTCATCAGGCTCTGTTAACTGAAGCAGCTCGGCATTTCCTTTAATGATCGTTGCCGGAATTTTAATATCATGCGCAAGCGCGCCGATCTGTTCTTTCTTTATCCGCTCCGCCTCCCACTGCGCCGCCAGAGATGCCTGAAGCGCGTCTTTCATTTTCAGCAGAGAGTCAATGACATCGTCAAATTCTTTTATACGCGACCTTTTTGGATTGATATTTAAATTCTGTTTTTGAATGCTTGCCGTAATGGAGCTGAGTGTGCTGAAATGCCGTCTCAGCTGATTGGCGAAACGCGTCGTCACGATAAAAACGGTCAAAAGAAGCAAAGTGATCAGAACCGTAAGACCCGTCCATTCATAATTCGGCAGATAGCGCCTTAACAGCGGCGACTGAAATTCCGACCTGAGTGAATATTGGAGAACGCCGTATTCATCTTTCCGATTTATCACCATGAATCCTTTTTGAGCATAATTAAAATACGGCTGATGCTGAATCTTTTTTCTGGCGTTGGCCGCATCTTGTTCCGTCATCGTTCCTTTTGTCATCCGCTTTGTTTTTTTATCAAAAACGGCGTATGTCATACCTGCGGGGATCATGTCTTCTGTTATCTTTTCCGCTGATTTCAGGCGGGGTTTGATCTGTTCCGCCTCATGCTCGCTGTAGTTTGCGGGCAGGATCGCTCCGGCATTCATGGCAATGGCATTTAAGGCGATGCATAATGCCGCCACCCCCATCGTGCTCAGACACAAAGTGATGGTAAATTTGACAAGCTCTTTGCGGATGCTGGATTTTCCTTTTGCTATTCCCATTTGTATCCGACACCCCACACCGTTTTGATCGGATCAGCCCCGTGTTCTTTACATTTTTTCCGGATGGTTCTGATAAACTCCGTAATGGTTGAATAGAGCGCATCGCCGTCCAAGCCGTACACTTCCTCGTAAATCTGCTCCCGTGAGAATGTTCTGTTTTTATGCTGTGCCAGAAATTCAACGATTTTATATTCGTTTTTCGTAAGAGGCAGTTTCCGGTCATCCATCCATACTTCTTTATTGTCAAAATCAAACATGAAGCCTGATATCAGCCGTTTCGTCTGATGCTTTTCCCGCCGTTCCCTTCTGACATGCGCGTTTACCCTTGCCATCAATTCCTGTACGCCGAACGGCTTTGTGATGTAATCATCAGCGCCTGTCATGAGGCCTTTCACAATGGATTCTTCGTCAGACTTTGCCGTTAAAAACAGGATCGGGCTGTCCACCAGCGGCCGAATCTGCCGGCAGAGTTCAATCCCGTCCGTTCCGGGCATCATGACATCAAGAAGAATCAAATCATAGCCTTGAAAAAAATCCAATGACTGATCTTCCGCTTTTTCGAGAATCGTTACTGTATGCTGATCACGCTGTAAAATGTTTCTGATCAGAACGAGAATATCTTTTTCATCATCAATTGCTAAAATGTTTGCCACCGGCCGAATCGCTCCTTGCCTTTATTCATATGAACGCCGCCCTTCCCATCTTCTGCACCAATAGAGGCCGGCCAGACATAATATCACTATAGAAAAATATAACATTATTTCTCCGAATCTCATATCGTATCTTACATAAGGGAGGAACTCTTTTTTGACTTTGTCAAAATGCAGCAGTCCTGCAAGGCCTGAAAGCCTCACGCTCCATGCCCACGGAAAAAAACGCCAGATGATATCGCCAAGTCCCGTATTCATGAGCGCCGCCATTAATAATCCCGCACCCCCTAAAAGCCCGGACGGTCCCATGCCGTACTTTATGCCGACAAAAAAAGACATCATATAAAGCGGAATACTGCCGGCAATCAGCCACGCCCCTCCTTTTAAAAAGAGAAGATACGGGAGATCATTGATGTGAAGAACAAATTTCAACCCCGCCAAATAAAGACAGATGGCGAGACCAACCGATAACACATTCAATAGGAGCAGCAGAAGCAGCTTGCCCGCAAAACTGACGATTTTAGAATACGGAACCGTCAGCATCATCTGAAAATGGCCCGCCTGTTCCTCGACAGAGGCAGACATGCCGCAGACAATACTGATGATCAGAGGGTATAAAACGGCAATCGCGCTGAAAAAGACGCTGTACAGCATATAAGACTCCTGAACCCTTCCATACATATATAACAGGAAAAATCCCGCGCATAAAACCGGCGCCGCAGCATGCATCCATATGAGCGGCGTGCGCTTCATTTTTAATACATCGGCCCACATATATCGTAAAAGCACGGTCATGACCGGTTTCCTCCTTTTGAAAATGACACTGCGGAAACAAAACTTATTGCGATAAAAGAAAGAATAGAAAGAATAATAGCCGGAATGATCACGTTTCCGTTTAATAAGCCGCTGTTTGCGGGAAGCGGAATTCCGTTCGGGTGGATTCCGAGAATCGGTGACATCAGCCGGACTGACCAGCTCCACGGACTCAGCCACCACAATGAACCGGACGCCGGCACAATGCCTAAAACAAAGGCGGCGATCATATTGATGAGAATGACTGCCGTAAATCCGAACTGTCTGGCAATCCATAAGCACAATGGGATTTCCCAAAGCGTCGTCAGCCACAAAAGGGAGCTTGCTTCAATACCTTTCAGCTGAACCGCAGCAATTGCCGGAAACACAAGGCCAAGCAAAAACACGATGACTAAAAAGACGATTTGCGACAGGAGTGAATACAGCGCGATCAAACTTATTTTTGAGAACCATATGCTTTTTAAATCTGCCGGCAATGAGTACACCGCGCGGTCATTCGCTGATTTTTTCTCTTTTTTAACAGATAAACCGCACATTAGAGCAATCATGAGCGGCATGAAAATAACCGCCCACCAATTGAACGTGCCCGTCATAAAATAAGCCGTATTCAGCAGAAAAGAAAAAGCCGTGTTCAGAAGCGGGATAAGAATGATCAGCTTTCTGATAAATGTTCTTTTAGATGTAAGGTGTTCCGCCTGCATGTACTGAATCATTTTCCTGTCCCCGCTTTCTCCCGTGTTGATTTGACAACCTCCAGAAACAGCCGCTCCAGATCGTCTTCCCGGCTGATTTCTCCCTGATATCCTAAAACGCCGTCACTGATGATTCCGATATGGTCTGCGATCTGCTCGACTTCTGATAACAGGTGGCTTGATAAAATAACCGTCATTCCCTGTCCGGGCAGGGAGCGGATAAATTCCCGCAAATCCTGAATCCCCATCGGGTCCAATCCGTTTGTCGGCTCATCAAGAATTAAGAGCGACGGACGGTTTAATAATGCTAACGCAATGCCGAGACGCTGTTTCATTCCCATGGAAAATTGTCCGGCGCGCTTTTTTCCGGTTCCCGTTAATCCCGTGATTTCCAGCACTTCCGCAATTCTTGAATCAGGCAGTCCGAGCATCACGCAGCGGACTTTCAGATTTTCAGCGGCTGTCAGGTTGCTGTAAAGCGGCGGCGCTTCAATCAGGGAACCGATGCTTTTCAAATCTTCGCGCTTCCATGTATGTCCGTCGAACAGAACCTCGCCGGATGTTTGCTGCAGCATGCCGGTCAATATTTTGAGAGTCGTCGATTTTCCCGCGCCGTTCGGACCGAGCAGGCCGTATATACTGTTGCGTTTAACCGATAGAGACACATCAGCCACTGCCTGTTGTCTGCCGAATGATTTTTGCAGCTGTCTCGTTTCTATGATGTTGCTCATATGATTACCCCTCTGCTTTGTTATTTGATATGTAAGACTTTACAGCGCAGTTATCAAAATTTAATCAAGAAATCAAAAAAAGCATCCTTCACGCGGAAGAATGCTTTTTTTCATGAGGCTGAGCGTACGATCAGCTTTCTTTTTTGTTTTTTCACAGGGCTGAGGGCTCGTTCCAGCCACGCCATCAGCAGGTCTGCGGCCACCGCCATCAGCGCGGTCGGAATGGCGCCCGCCAGAATAATGGCGGTTCCGTTTGTCGCGTTCGAGCCTCTGACGATCATATCCCCGAGACCGCCTGCGCCGACGAAAGTGCCGATCGCCGTGATGCCGATGGCAATGACGAGCGCCGTTCGGAGACCCGCCATAATGACGGAAAGCGCAAGCGGCAGCTCCACCATACGAAGGATTTGATATTTCGTCATGCCCATCGCTTTTCCCGACTCGAGATAAGCGTGCTCGATATTGATAATGCCCGTGTGCGTATTTCTGAGAATCGGCAGCAGTGAATACAAAAACAAAGCCGTGATGACCGTATTGGCGCCGAGCCCCATGACAAGCATCAGGACGGCGAGCATCGCAAGCGCCGGAACGGTTTGAATCACGTTCGCCACAGCAAACACCCAGCCGGCGAGACGCCCGTGCCTGGCTGTCACAATTCCGGCCGGAATGGCGAAAACGGCGGCGAAAACGACGCCGTACGCCGACATGAGAAAGTGCCGCCAGCACTCATACAGAACATAGCTGCCGTTTTGAGCGTAATACGTAAACAGCTCTTTCATCGTGTCCATCCGCACATCTCCTTTCCGTTATTCAAAGTAATGATGTTTTTCTAAATATTCCTTGGCCACGACGGACGGCTCTTTTAATCGGCCGTCAACTTCGTAATTCATTTTCTGCATCATCTTTGTATCAATCGCGCCGATCATTTTATTGATCACGCCCTCCAGTTCGGGATGCTCTTTTAATACATGATCCGGAACGACGGGTGAACAGTCATACGGAGGAAAGAACCGCTTATCATCCTTCAGCGTTTTCAGTCCGTAAGCGATGATTCTTCCGTCGGTGGAATAAGCGAGCGCGATATCCATCTTTCTGCTTTTCAGCGCGTCGTATACGAGGCCGATCTGCATTGGATACGTGCCTTCAAATGACATTCCGTATGTTTTCATAAAATCCTGATATCCGTTGCCTCTCAGCTTCATCCAATAGTTATCTACGCCGAATTTCAGATGGGATGCTTCTTTTTTGACATCGGATACCGTTTCTAAATGGTACTTGCTGGCAAGCTGTCCGGAAACGGTAAAGACGTATGTATTATCAAAGCCGTAAGAATCAAACCATTTCATGTCATATCTGTTTTGAAATTCACGCTGAACGAGCCGCAGCGCTTTGTCCGGGTCTTTTTCCGGCTCCATGCGAAGCGTCCCGGTCAGCGCGTCTCCTGTATAGCGCGTCGCGGCGATATCAATATCACCGTTGATCAAGGATTGCTGCTGTACGGCGTTGGAGCCGAGATTTTTAATAACGGATGTTTTCAACCCGCTGTGATGTTCGATCATCTGTCCGAGCATGCTTGCGATGATTTCCGATTCGGTCATGCTTTGCGCGCCGATTTTAATGGTGTCCTCCGATGCGGCGCTCAATCCCGGGAGCGAGCATCCGCCAAGGAGCAGCATGCCGAGACAGGCGATTGCGAGCAGCCGTTTTTTGCATCTATTCCCCATGTGAGACCTCCTCCTTATAAAGCGTCCTTTATGCTTTTCAGCCCGTCAGGCGTGACTTTCCGTTCTGTCACCCCCAGCATGTAATCGACGGCGGCCGCCAGCATCGTGACCGGAACGGCGCCTGCGATAATATACTCCGGCTGATAAAGGTTCAAGCCGATAAAAATGTAATCTCCCAGCCCGCCTCCGCCGATAAAGGAGGCGAGCGTCGCCCAGCCGATTAAATAAATCGAAGACGTCCTGATGCCCGCCATGATGACCGGGGCGGCAAGCGGGAGCTCTACAAGCCTGATCTGCTCCCATGCCGTCATGCCTATTCCTTTTCCCGATTCCAGAAGGTGCCGATTGACGCCGAGAATCCCCGTATACGTGTTTCTGAGAATCGGCAGCATGGAATAGAAAAACAGCGCCGCAACGGCCGGGACCTTTCCTACGCCTAAAAGCGGAATAAAAAACGCAAGAATGGCAAGGCTCGGCAAGGTTTGAATGATGTTGACGATGCCGATGACGGCGCCGGCTCCTCTTTTCATCCTCGTCAGCAGGACGCCGAGCGGAACGGCGGCGAGAATGCCCGCCATGACGGCGATTAATGAGATGTACAGATGCTCCCATGTTTTATAAAGCATCTCTCCTCCATTTGCCTGTAAAAATTGTACGGTCTGATTCATATCAATTGAAGCCTCCTCATGACATCACCGCGAGCTGATTCTCTTCTCCCCAGATGGAGTCATAGACGATGTCAACGAGGCTTGCCCTTGTCACGATTCCCGTTAGCCGGCCGTCCTCATCAAGGACCGGCACAAATTTCACGCCTCTTTTTAAAATTTTATGGACGGCGTCGCGAAGCAGAGTGCCGCTTCTGACCGTGTACAGATCCCGTTCAAGCACTTCCGCGACGGTTACCGCTTGTCTTCGTTTGCGGTCAATCATCTCCACATCGACATAACCTTGGAGAACGTTCTTTTCATCAATGACGAGCAGCGAATCCACCCGCTCGGCACGCATCAGATGAATGGCGGCTGACAGTGTTTTCTCAGGTGTTACCGTCACGGGATCGGGATTCATGATCTGCTCCACCCGTTCAATATCAGGGCTGGATGATTGAATCAGCCGTTCCTTGCCGATAAACTCCTCAACAAATTCATTCGCCGGAAATCTGAGAATCTCATCAGGCGTTCCGGCCTGGACGATTTCTCCCGCTTTCAGAATGACGATTCTGTCCGCAAGCTTGATGGCTTCGTCCATATCATGGGTAACAAATACGATGGTTTTATGTAAGGTTTTTTGCAGTTTTTTAAATTCTTCCTGAAGGGAATCTCTCGTAATCGGGTCAAGCGCCCCGAACGGTTCATCCATTAAGATAAGCGGCGGCTCTGCGGCAAGTGCCCGTAATACACCTATTCGCTGCTGCTGTCCTCCGCTCAGTTCATGAGGGTAACGGTCTAAATATTCAGGCCCCATATCAACGAGCTTTAAAAGCTCCCGCGCCCGTTCCTTCCGTTTTTCGGCAGAATGCTTTAAAAGCTTCGGAACGAGCGTAATGTTCTGCTGAATGGTCATATGCGGAAACAGCCCGATCTGCTGGATGACATAGCCGATGCTTCTTCTGAGTTCCACCGGGTCTTGTTCCATAATGTTTCGGCCCTCTATCAGGATTCTGCCTTCTGTCGGTTCAATTAAGCGGTTGATCATTTTCATCGTCGTCGTTTTGCCGCAGCCGCTCGGTCCGATAAAACAAATAAATTCGCCTTTGTCGATATTCAGGTTGATGCTGTTGACGGCTTTTTTCCCGCCTTTATACGTTTTCGAGACATTTTCTAATGTCAGCAAACACTCACACCTCCGATATTAAATTTGTTCAAATCGTTAAATTCAAATTTAACTTTTCAGACAATTGAACGTTTCCCATTATAAATTAAACTTTGTAAATTAAAAAGTTTACAATTTGTCCATATTATATATAAAGGTTGTGTAAGCACTGATTTACCCGTATTGACCGGCAAAGTTCTTCTTATTGCTCCGAATTACTGCCAAATTCTCTCGGAAGAGCATTTCCGCCGGTTTAAAAATGTGGTATATTGACATCGGAATTGCTGACTGAAAGGATTGAAACTGTTGGAGAAAGATCCGTTACACGTAATCGAACAAGCTGAAGATCATTTGATAGAACGAATCGCTGAAAATATGCATACATTCGGAATGCCCGCGACGGTGGGGCGCATTTTAGGCATTATTTATATGAACCGCAAGCCGATGACCTTAACTGAATTATCAGAAGCGACCGGCATGAGCAAAACGAGAATGAGCCAGGCGGTCCGTGAAATGCTTGACGTCAATCTGGCGGAAAAAGTGTTTGAAAAAGGCGTCCGCAAAGATTTATACGACGTCGAGCAGGATTATTACCAAACCTTTATTACGCTGTTTACGGCCACATGGAGCAAGGTCGTCAGCAAAAATAAGATGATGCATAAAAAACTGAACCGCGAACTGACGGCCGTCCTTGAAAACGGCGTGCCGGAAGAAGCTGAGGAAAAAATCAACGAACTGCTGAAAGAATTAAAGGATTGGCTTGATTACTACAACTGGATCAGCCGTCTGATCGAGTTTTTTGAAAGCGAAGAAATATTCAAGCATGTTCCGAAGCCATAAGAAAAAAACGCCCTGACCCGCAAGGCGTTTTTTTCATGCCGCATTCGGCGCTTTGGTTCGTTTTTTCTTTCTCACCGGACTCAGCGCCCGCTCCAGCCATGCCATCACAAGATCTGCGATAACGGCCATCAGCGCTGTCGGAATGGCGCCGGCTAAAATAATCGCTGTTCCGTTCGTGGCATTTGAGCCCCTGACAATGATGTCACCGAGTCCGCCCGCGCCGACAAACGTTCCGATTGCCGTAATGCCGATCGCGATGACAAGGGCCGTCCGCAGCCCCGCCATGATGACGGAAAGCGCAAGCGGCAGTTCCACCATGCGGAGCACCTGAAATTTGGTCATGCCCATCGCTTTTCCCGATTCAAGATAAGCGTGTTCAATGCTGGCGATTCCTGTGTACGTATTCCGGATGATCGGAAGAAGCGAATATAAAAACAGCGACAAAATCACCGTATTGGCGCCGAGCCCCATGACGAGCATCAGCACCGCAAGCATCGCGAGCGCCGGCACGGTCTGAATCACGTTTGTCACCGCGAATACCCAGCCGCTTAAAGTTCTGTACCTGGCAATGAAGATGCCGAGCGGGACCCCTACGATCGCCGCAAATAAAACGCCGTATACCGACATGAGAAAATGGCGGTAAAACTCCTGAAGCACATAGGCGCCGTTTTGAGAATAATAAGTGCCGAGCTGCTGCAGCACTTCCATTTGCCCCACCTCATTTCTTATTCAAAATAATGATGTTTCTCCAAAAATTCTTTAGCGACGACGGACGGTTCTTTCAGCTTGCCGTCCACCTCGTAATTCAATTCCTGCATCGTTTCCGTATCGATTTTGCCGATCAGTTTATTCACAATGCCCTTCAGTTCAGGATGCTGCTTCAGCACGCTGTCGGGAATGACCGGCGAACAGTCATACGGCGGGAAAAACTGCTTGTCGTCTTTTAAAATTTTCAGATCGTACGCTTTAATCCTTCCGTCCGTTGAATAAGCGAGGACGGCGTCCATTTTCCCGTTTTTCACGGCATCGTATACAAGTCCGATCTGCATCGGATAGGTTGTGCCGAATTCAAAACCGTACGTGTCGGTGAAGCCCTTATAGCCGTCGCCTTTTCTTTTCAGCCACGCATTGTCTACACCTAGCTTAAATTGATCCGCATGCTTCTTAATATCGGACACTTTGTCTAAATGATCTTTTTCCGCAAGCTCTTTCGTGACGGTAAAAGCGTATGTGTTCTCAAATCCGTAAGAATCAAACCATTTGTAATGGAAGCGCTTCTCAAATTCCTTCTGGACGATAGATAATGCTTTTTTCGGGTCTTTTTCCGCTTCCATGCCGAGGGTGCTCGTTAAATCCGTTCCCGAGTAGCGCGTCGCGGCGATATCGATTTCACCGCCGAGCATCGCCTGCTGCTGGACATAGTTCGATCCGAGGTTTTTAATTAATGCCGTATTCAAGTCTGTATTGTGCTCAATCATCTGTGCGAGCATATTGGCGATAATTTCTGATTCCGTCATGCTTTGCGCCCCGATTTTAATCGTATCATCGGAAGCCCCGCTCAGGCCGGGAAGGGAACAGCCGCCCAGAAGCAGAGCAGCTGACAGCGCCAGTGCGCACATCCATCTCTTTTGGTTTCTTTTCAAAACAGCCAACTCCTTATGATACTTCCTTCAGTCCTTTCAGCCCTTTCGGCGTCACCTTCCGTTCCGTCGCCGCCAGCAGATAATCAATGATAATGGCTAAAATGGTGACGGGCACGGCACCGCCGATAATATATTCAGGCTGATAGAGATTCAGGCCGATAAAAATATAGTCTCCGAGCCCGCCGCCCCCGATAAAGGAAGCAAGCGTCGCCCAGCCGATCAGATAAATGGTGGATGTGCGGATGCCCGCCATGATCACCGGAACCGCAAGCGGCAGTTCCACAAGCCTGATCTGCTCCCAGACCGTCATCCCGATGCCTTTTCCCGATTCCAACAGATTTTTGTTTACGCCTTGAATGCCGGTATACGTGTTTCGGAGAATCGGCAGCACCGAATAGAAAAACAGCGCGACGATCGCGGGCACCTTTCCCACGCCTAACAGCGGGATAAAAAACGCCAGTATCGCGAGACTCGGCAAGGTCTGCACAATGTTGACGGCGCCGATGACGGCGCCTGCGCCCTTTTTCATTCTCGTCAGCGCCACTCCGAGCGGAACGGCGACGACAATGCCTAATATGACGGCGATGATCGAAATGTATAAATGCTCCCACGTTTTATATAACAGTTCTCCGCCGTTCGTCTGCAAAAACTTGATCATTTCATTCATTGTAAGCGTTCCTCCCCTTGTCAGCCTGTCACCAGCTGGTCTTCCTCGCCCCAGATTGAATCGTAAACGATGTCGACAAGGCTCGCCCGCGTGACAATTCCGACTAAATGCCTTTGTTCATCAACGACGGGTACATATTTCATTCCGCGCTTTAAAATTTTGCGTACGGTATCACGCAGCAGTGTACCCTGCTCGACCGTATACAGATCAGAGCGGAGCACGTCGCCGACGAGGCTCGCTTTTTTCCGGTTCTGATCAATGATCTCGACATCGACATACCCTTGCAGCACATTCAGGTCATCAACGACAAGCAGGGAATCGACACGGTGCTCCCGCATCACTTGGATCGCCTGCGAAAGCGTTTTGTCCGCCGTAACGGTGACAGGCTTTTTGTTCATCATCTGCTCGACGCGCTCAATGTCCGGTCTTGATTGCAATAACCGTTCTTTGCCGATAAATTCTTCGACAAACTCATTAGCCGGATTCCGGAGAATGTCATCAGGAGTGCCGGCCTGAACGATCTCTCCCGCTTTTAAAATGACGATCCGGTCAGCCAGCTTAATCGCTTCATCCATATCGTGGGTTACAAACACAATCGTTTTATTCAATGTTCTTTGCAGTTTTTTGAATTCTTCCTGAAGGGAATCCCGTGTAATCGGGTCAAGCGCTCCGAACGGTTCATCCATAAGAATAAGAGGCGGTTCCGCCGCAAGGGCGCGCAGCACGCCGATTCTCTGCTGCTGTCCCCCGCTCAGCTCGTGAGGATAGCGGTCTAAATATTCCGGGCCCATATCGACGAGCTTCAAAAGCTCCCGCGCCCGTTCCTTCCGCTTTTGTTCCGGCCATTTCAGCAGTTTCGGCACGAGAGAAATGTTCTGCTGAATGGTCATATGAGGGAAAAGTCCGATCTGCTGAATGACGTAGCCGATTTTCCGTCTCAGCTCCACCGGGTCCTGCTCCATAATGTTTTCGCCATCGATAAAAATCTTTCCGGATGACGGCTCAATCAGTCTGTTAATCATTTTCATCGTCGTCGTTTTTCCGCAGCCGCTCGGCCCGATAAAACAAATAAACTCGCCTTTTTCGATATTTAAATCAATGCTGTTGACAGCTTTTTTTCCGCCTTTATAGACTTTCGATACATTTTCTAATCTCAGCAATCCGTGCACCTCCGAAGGGTTCCGTTATTTTTCTGAAAAGTATAATCTTTATTATAAGATGAAATTTGTAAAATAAAAAGTTTACAATGTGTTGAAATTATATACAATATACGTATTTTTTCATGTTATCCCGCTGACAATGCGGATGTTCTTACAATCGCTCCCGATAGCTCGCATATCCTGCCGCATCATCTTTTTCATCAACTGTAAAAAATATGATATATTGTCAGCATGAAAAGCCAGTGAAGGGATGATCAGCCGTGGAAAAAAACGCTCTTGATATCATCGGGCATGCTGAAGAGCATCTCATTGAGAGAATCGCCGAGAATATGCATACATTCGGAATGCCGGCCACACTTGGTCGTGTGCTCGGTATTATTTATATGAACCGCAAGCCGATGACGTTAAATGAGCTGTCAGAGGCAACCGGGATGAGCAAAACGAGGATGAGCCAGGTGGTCCGTGAAATGACTGATGCCAATCTGGCGGAAAAAGTGTTTGAAAAAGGCGTTCGCAAAGACCTTTACGACGTGGAGCGTGATTATTACCAGACGTTTATCTCCCTGTTTACGGCAAATTGGACAAAGGCGGTCAGCAAAAACAAAATGCTCTATAAAAAGCTGAACCGCGAGCTGACTGAGCTTCTGGAATCGGAAAATCTCAGTCCCGATATTGAAGAAAAAGCCCGTCAGCTTTTGGATGAACTGACGGATTGGCTCCATTATTATGACTGGCTGAGCCGTTTGATAGAATTTTTTGAGAGTGAAGAAGTGTTTCAGCATGTGCCGAAAATAGAAAAAAGCAGCCCCCGAAGATAACCGGGCGCTGCTTTTTTAAGTCAGGAAACCAATATCGGGAACATGCCTTTCAGACCGGCGCCGATCATGCCGATCGCCACCACCGCCAAAATCAGCCCCATCAGTCGGGTAATGACGTTCATTTCGGTTTTCCCGAGCTTATTGCTGATGAAAGAAGAATAGTGAAAGAAGATGAACGTCATCGCGATGACGGCCGCAATGCCGATAAGCACGCTGATGTAATGGATGATGCCGCCATGGCCGGCCGACAGACTCATCACCGTCGCGATCGTACCGGGTCCGGCGATAATCGGAATCGACAAAGGCGTCACGGATATATCGGCTTTCTCCTTGCTCTCCCCTTTCTCTTCATGATGGAGAGACTGTACATGAGATTTCTTCGCGTTCAGAAGATTATAAGCGATGCCGAAAATAAAAATGCCGCCCGCGATACGCAAGGCATGAATGTTAATGTCGAACAGTTTAAAGATCAGATGGCCGAAAATTAAAAAAGCAGCCAAGATGATAAACGACAGCACGGAAGCCTTGCGTGCGATCGCTGTCCGTTCTTTCTCCGGGTATCCTTCCGTCAGTGAAAGAAAAATCGGCACGTTTCCGATGGGATTGGAGACTGCAAACAGTGAAATGAAGACATGAATGATGAATGAAAACATGCGTACCTCCTTATGACTTGCCGTTATTGAGTTATGTTTTGTTCTCCGCTGTTTCTTATGCATGATTTTTACCCCGGGGTCTGCTTTTTATAACCTCAGCCGGACGATCCGGAAAACAGAAAAAAACCGTCCTTGTAAGGACGGTTTTTTTCTGTTTGCTATCTCCATAAGCCTTTTCCGAATTTCAACAGCCGATAAAGCATTTTCAATTTTTTTAGCATGCGTTAATTTCCTTTTTCACTCTGAATCAATGCGCCGAGAGACATGATATCTATCAGCTCCAATAAAATTCTACCATAATGGGTACTTTTTCTCTATTATCAATTCATAGAGAAGGTGATTTATATATCTTTAGAAAACTCCGTTACATCCGTCCTATTTTCTTTTATAATGTAAATATTGAACAAAATCCCTATATTACTTGTAAAAGGAGTTTTAGAATGTATTGTTCTCAATGCGGCCATCATACTGATGGCGGAAAATTTTGTGAAAAATGCGGTGCGCCCCAGCCCGGGCAGGGAGGCGCAGGCCAAACACAGGGTCAGGCCGCTCAGGCCGGCGCCGCGGCTAAGCAGGCTTCAAAGCAATTTGCCTTATTCGTGCTTGATGTGTTAAAGAGACCGTATCAAACATGTAAAACGACAGGCGGGGAACAGCTTGTCAGCAGCATCATCAACATGGTGCTTTTCTGCCTGGTGACGCCGATTATGTTTTATATTCTCTTATCAGACGGCTTTCGTGACGTCAGTTTTACCGCGGTTGTGATCAAACCGGCGCTTACCTTTGCATTATGCGTTTTCTGCCTGTATCTCTTGATTTTTATCGCTTTGAAGGCCGGCGGCGCGCAGGTGTCATTTAAAGATTCGCTGTCCAGATTCGGAGCATTTTTGATTCCGTTTACAGCTATTTTGCTTCTTGCCCTCATTTTTATGCTGCTTCATACAACCGTTTGCTTTACCATTCTGGCTGTCGGTCTTTTAGGAGCGGCGTTTGCCGTGCCTCCGCTCATGCTGGCGAGCTATCAGCATCAGCTCACTGCTAAGGCGGATATCATTTATTCTGTTATCGTCATCTATTTGATCATTTGCGTAACGTTTCAATTCACGATCAAGCATTATATGAAAGAACTCATGAATTATTTCTTCTTTTAAAAACGGAAACCCCCGCCGCCTGATTGGCGCGGGGGTTTTTTTATTGAATGGATGTTAAATAAATTCTTCCGTCTTTGACAACGCCGCCATACGTCCAATTGTATGTTCTGAGCTTCGGACTGCCGCCGGCTTTCGTAATATAAAACTCCTCGTACGTATGAATCGTCAGATGAGAGCCTTTCTGTGAAAAGCTTTTGACATTCACTTTATTAAATACTTCAGTCGTCCCCTCGCTGTACAGTTTTTTGACCAGTTTCTGCTGATCAGCATACAAAGGGCTTCCCTCTTCTAAATTGCCCGCCATGATGGCAAAATTGTTAAGGCTGACGGCGCTTGATTGATTTGTCAGGTAATCAGTCATAAACGATGTGACTTGCTCGTTTGTCACGCTGCCTGAAGCTGTATTTCCTTTGGAAGATGCCCATGCGGATGTATAGGTTTTCGGCTGGTCGTTTTTTATTTTTTTTACATTTGTCCCAGAAGAATCTGAGGCTGGATCAGCTTTTTCAAAAACCCATTTTTTATGTTTTGTATCATATGAGAGTACATAATGAAAGCTCGGCTCAGCCTCTTCCATATCAGGCTTCGTATTCCCGTCGAAATAAGCAGACTCATGAAGCTCTTTACCCGTAACAGTTACTTGCCAGCGGCCGTTCTCTTGAGAAATCGCAAATGAATCCAGATCAAAGCTTGTCTCTTTATACTGATCTTTCAAAAAGGTGCCGGAACTCTTCATGCCGGATACCACTTCTTTCGTCTGCTCTTTCCAGGCGGAACCAGCCTCGGTCATCTGATCGGTATTTCCGTCTGCCATCGCTTTTGTATACTGCTTCGTTGTTTTGACAATCGTGTCCATGATTGTTTGTTGTGTATCTTGATCCGGGATAAGCGTTAATTCCATATCAGTACCGTTGATCGGAACATCGGCAGTTTTCATTTTTCCCCAAGGAAAATCAGCCTCCACGGCGGCTGTCATGGAACCGTCAGTTAAGAGCGGACCGTATGTAACGGATGTAAACGGATCTTTATGGACGGACTTGCCGTTTATCAGCAGATCGCCTTTCGCGCTTTTGAAGCTGTCTGCCGGAGTGAACGTCACATCCTCGGCGTCTAACGGCAGATCAAAATCAACATTCCGGCTGCCGGCCGCCTCTGCCTCTTGCTTTTTGACAACGTCAACCGTGTCATTTTTAAGCTTGGCTTCCGCCGTGTAGACACCGGGTGCATACGGGCCGAAGATTTGGGTTTCATCGGCTTTTTTGACCGTCCCTGTTTTCTCGCTGTTGATATAAAGATCGGCGCCTTTATAATTGCTGGTGACGCGGAAATAAACCGGATCGACTTTCAGTTCGTAATGGTCAAACAAAAGAAGGGTTTTACCCTCTTTTTTGACGTATACCGCATCTTTTTCTGATGAATTGCCGCGAAGCGTTTCCAGCAGTTCATCGTGTTTCTTTGCGTATGCAAGGAGCGGTTTGACATTGGTCTCATTCAGCTTCAGTTTTTTGTCTGAAGGAGTGAGCAGGGCTGAGAGCTTTTTCGTGTCCCCGTCATGAACCGCCTGTTCGAATTGATCCGTGAGCCTTTTTTCAGATGTCAGCCAGGCTCCGGTTTTATATGCGGCAATCAATAAGATCAGCGCTGCGGCTATGCCGCCCCATATGAAGAGCGTTTTTTTAGGGATCGGCTTTCTCATTTGTGAAGCAGGTTCAGCCGCTCTTACAGCCGCCTGCCGTTCAAGCCGGCTTCCTTTCCCGATCGGTTTTCCGCATTCTTTACAGAAATGCGCCTCTTCGTTGTTCTGTCGGCCGCAATACTTACAAAAAAACATGACTTTCCTCCTATTCAATCTGCAAAACTTGTATAACTTTTCCTATGTTTCATATTTTATAATAAAGTAGAATGATTTTGGAGTTATTTTGAAAAATAGCTGTCGATCATAACGGAGGAGGAGAAACGGACATGCAAAAACTGAGCATCCGAAAAGCCGCGGAGCCGGATGAAGCGCTGTATGAACTATTGCTGCTGGCCGATCCGTCGAAAGAGATTGTCGATGATTATCTTGTAAGAGGAGAATGCTATACGGCTTGGACGTCAGACGAGCTTGCAGGGGTTTACGTTTTATTGCAAACAAGGCCTAAAACGATAGAAATCGTAAACATCGCGGTAAAAGAATCGCTGCAGAACAGGGGATTCGGAAAACAGCTGGTGCAAGATGCCATTGAAAAAGCGAGACAATCGGGAGCTGACACGATTGAAATCGGCACCGGAAATTCCAGTATTCATCAGCTGTCACTCTATCAAAAATGCGGATTCCGCATTCAGGCTGTCGACCATGATTTTTTTATCAGACATTATGATGAAGACATTTTTGAAAACGGCATTCAATGCCGGGATATGATACGGCTTTATTTGGATTTATGATAAAAAGGGCGCCGGCTGATACCGGCGCCCCTTCGTTTACCATTCAGACGGATTGATCCGCTTGTTTCTCTGTATTTCTTTGACTCCCTTGTCTGACTGAAAAAACAGCAAAAACGATCGTAAGGGTCAGTCCGACCGCCGCAAAAATATAATCCGCATTCATCAACAGCAGAAGCCCTGTGTAGACAGCGGCAGACAGCGGTTCACCCATTTTGACAATGGAAAAAATCAGTGCAAAAACCCTTCCGAAATATGCGGCCGGAACCGTCTTTTGGAAATACAGCACCGTTTGCACATCAATATACGAGATGATGATGCCAAGCACCAGGAAAATGATGCACTCAAACCCGTGAAGCGGAAAAAACAGCACCAAAATGAGCAGTCCCGCTGCCGTTAACGTCCGCGGATACAGCCGGTTCAAGCGTTTTGTATTCCATTTGAAAAATACGGCCAGATTGCCCAAAAGCATCCCCGCCTGAAACATTGAATACATGACGGCAAACCATACAGAATAGTTCTGCTGAAAACGTTCCACAGCAAGAATCGGCCCCATTACTGAAATAAGACCGGCAATGACGAGATTTACGACGAAAAAGTATCCGACCGATGTCAGCCATGCCGCATTTCCTTTCAGCATTCTGTAGCCGGCTTTTACATCTTCAGCCCCGTTGCTTTTTTCATTGGGCTGTTCTGAAATACGAATGAACGCGATAAATGCCGCGGAGATAAAAAAAGCAGTTCCGTTTATGGCAAACAGCAGCCCGAACGGAATAGCCGCAATCATGATTCCGCTGATCAGTTTTCCGACGATGAGTCCGATCAAGTCACTCGTATTGATCAGAGATGTCGCCTGATCAAGATGCTGTTTGCGGACGAGCAGCGGAATGATCGCGACTTTCGCCGGCGCAAACAGCATCGATTGCAGAGATAGACAAAAGGCGCACACCCCTGCTATCCACACGGTTAATAAATCGTTCGCGCTGAGCACCGCCAAGAGGATCATGATGACGGCCCGGCCCGTATTGCACAAATACAAGATCGACTTTTTTCGGAATAAATCAATCAGCGGTCCCGCCAGCACGCCAAATGTCAACGGCACGAGTTCGATAAAAGAAATAACGCCGACAAGAATTTTACTGCCGGTCAATTCCAGCACTAACAGCGGCAGTGCAATAAGCCAAATACCGTCCGCCGCTGA
Source organism: Bacillus sp. R45 (assembly GCF_021729365.1). Lineage (NCBI taxonomy): Bacteria > Bacillati > Bacillota > Bacilli > Caryophanales > Bacillaceae > Bacillus > Bacillus sp. R45. The sequence continues at coordinate 3,252,754 of NZ_CP091421.1, forward strand.
AGAAAACACCTGCGCACACCAAAGCTTTGCATAGTTCGGTGTTCGATATGTCATATCAGGCCCTTTTTTGATCCTCGGCATCAGAAACACCGCCGAACCATTCCAGCGTTCTCCATGATTCCCGTCTTTCGGTATAATCCTCTTCCATCACCTCAAATACAATGCCGGTATCTTGATTCCGATAAAGCTCCTGCAAAGTATCGGCAGCCCGTCTCAGCAGCTCCTCAGCGATCGTCCCTTCACTCGGATGGCGGCCCTCAAAACAGCGGACGCCGCCATGCGGGAACGCAAGCTGGCGAAATGAGCTGAAGTGATAATGTTTAATGCTCTCTTTTATCGAGAGAAACTGAAAGAAATCCGGGTATCTCAGCTGGTCATTTCTGAACATAAGCGCGGAAGACAAGTGAGTCTGATAGGTAATCGCCCAATGGCACAGATCCCACGTAATACCGACATGCTTCAGATCCAGCTGAACCAGCTCTGTAAAATCCTCAGGATAAATGAAAATCGGATCAAAATCCTCTCCCAGATTCCCGATGATCGGAAGGTTTTCCACACCGATCCAAATGTCCGTCCCTTTCAGCTGCTCATCAAACTCTGCGAAAAACTCAATGATTTTTTTACGGTTTCCTTCCAGGTCATACACTTGAAATTCCTCAACCGTCATAAATTGATTCGCATGAACGGTTATGCCTTTGGCGCCGTATTTCACAGCGAGCTCCGCAAAGTGATAAAGCTGTTTTTTGATGTGATCTTCATGCACATAATCGGCATGATCTGTCGGGAAATGCAGCGTCAATAATGAAGGATCAAGCTGTTTTGCATATTCCAGCGTCTGATTGAATGTTTTGAGATAATCCGCTTCACTAAAGGAGCGGCCGTCAAAAATATTCGCTTCCAGACCGTATCCCGCTTCCACCCATTTCTCATCGATTTGCTTCGGATCAAGTCCGAAAAACGGAATTTGAGCAATCATAGGACAGTCACCATGTTCCTCTCACAAGCATAAACGCTTCCGCAGCGGAAAAACCCGATTTTGCTCCCCATACACGGGCATTATGTTCAATCGCCTGCAAAGAACGGGGATGAGGGAAGTCCCTGAGCTCGGAGCCGTAACACGCCATCGATTTCAATTTTGTTTCAAGCTCGTCTTCAATATTAACGAAGAAATTGGCATGAAACTGATCCTTCTGACAATAATTCCATTCCGTCGAAGACAATGTTTCATAGGCAAAAACCCGTTTTACCGTATGGCCGGGAAGCGGACGGGTTGCGGTCATGACCGCTCTGAATACGACGGAGTGGTCAATATTAATGTCACCGCCGTACTGGGTATATACAATGTCAGGCTGAAAACGATTGATTTGTTTCTCCGCTTCCTTCACGACATCCAGCAAATCCATTGAATCCATTCTGTTATCAGGAAGGTTCAGCCTGACAAAATCATGGATGCCCAAAGTGCTGAGCGCTTGTTCCGTTTCTTGAGCAGAATGCTGCATAACAGACTCTTCAGGCTTCTCATAATCCGTTTTTCTTGATGACTTGCCTTCCGCCATAATGACTGCCGACACGCTGTCACCTTGGCGGACATGTTTGGCGAGCGTGCCGCCGACGCCGATAATTTCATCGTCGGGATGCGCTGCAAATACCATTACTTTCATCATATTGCCCTCCTTTAACTAACATTTCAGCTGTATCCGCTCCGCAGTTCATCAGCATATCAAGCATGGAGAGGTGAGGGATATGCTCCCCGAATAATTGAGGATAGTCAAAATGCCGGATCTGCTGATACTCAATGACAATTCCGTTTCTTTCAAAATCGCTTTCTATTAAATAGTCGGAACCCTGACTGCCTGAATAATAACGATCCGCCCCCAGCTCCTGACAAAGCGCTAAAACAAAATCGCTTTTTTTCTCCTTCCGGCATTCAAGCTCAGAGACATAACAGAGCGGCGTTTCGATTCGGAGCTCTTTTCGGAAAAATTCAATGATGTGCATATTCAAATCATGGAGATATTCCCACTCCCTCTGATAGACATCTTGAAAAAAATGCTGGTACCGCTCAAAATAGGGAGCTTTCGCATAGTTCATCTTAATCGCCATCCAATGTTTTTTCCGCCAATCCTGTGTCTGGTCGATTTTCATATGCCGAAGCTCTATGTCTTTATATTGTTTCATCTGCAAAGGCACCGTCAGCCATCTGGGGCCCTGCGGCGTTTTGATTCTGTTGCGGTTCAGAAACCCTTTTTTCTCAAATTGAGCCGTGTCATGAATGGCAAACAGATCCGACTTATACATTTTTTCAAAAAAACCGTACCACGGCAGATAACTGGATTGATGGCCGCTTATTGTTTTCATTCCGGTTTCGTAAAAAGTCGGCATTGTTTTTCTTCAGCTCCCCAATATCGTTTCGGTCTTGCGATTTCTTTACTGTGTGAATAGCCAAAATCAGCCCATTGAAGCTTGCGGCAAATGGCGAATTGCAAAGCGTCACGCATCAACAAGTAAGAGGCCTGCGCTTTTTTTCCCGCAAGGCTGTTTACATTCTGCCAATAATAGAAATGAGAGCGGTCATAGAGAAAAATACTGCTGCTGATCAGCGTCTCATCCTGATATGCTCCGACCCAAAACATCCGGTCAGCAAACGTGTCAAGCAGTTTTTGGAAAAATCCTTGGCTCAGCACATAAGCAGCGCCGATTGCCGCCGTATGCTCCTTGTAGAGTTCGTAAAATGATTCAAGTTCTTGTCGCCCGATCAGCCTGGTGACAATATTCTCTTTTTCAGCGTATCTGACTGCCGTCCGGGCTTTTCCGGAAATGCCCGTCCAAAGTTCGTCAAACGTGTCCGGAAGCGTAAGAATCCGTGTCGCCTTTTCCGTCCACCCTTCCCCGATTTCTTCTGTAAAAGAAGTCTGACCGTACGGCAGCAGCATCCGGGATATGTTCCGGCCGAATATGGCCTCGATTTCACTTTGAAGCCATTCAAATGAGATGGGGCGATCTGAAATAACGCCGCCGTATCCGATCATATTGCCGGATAATACGCCCTTCTGTTCAAAAAGCGGAAGATAGATGACCTGTCCTCCGTCCGTTGTCAGTCTGACAGGGTGAAATGACGTGCCGGGAAGCTCTTCCATGAGAATTCCCCAATCATAGCTTTGAAACAACCCCGCCTGATACATGTCAGCGGCCCGATCCCATGCCTGGCGGCTCGTGCATACTGCTGTTTTTTGCATTGTTATCACCACTATTCAGTCTTATTCTTTTGCTCACAATATGATAAAACGGATTCGGCTATATATCTGACTTGCTCCTTTTGAAGAGGAGGTTTAAACGGCAGAGAAAGAACTCTTTTCCAAAGCGGATCTTCCCCTTCTTCCGCCGCATATGTTTCATAAATCGGAATACGTCCGAGGGGAAGATAGTTCCAGCATGTTTGGATGCCTCTTTCAGCTAAATAAACGGAACACCCGTACCGCTCTTCATCCCGGGGGAATACAATCGTTAAATAATTCAGATGTTCTCCTTCTTGGGGCTGGATCATCTTTATGCCGTACGTCTCTTCCGCCTTTATAAAGATTTCTCCCGCCGCTTGTAAGTTTCGGAGCGAAGCTGTTACAAGCTGATCCATACGTGAAAGCTGATCTTCAATAATGGCTTCCCTTGCCGGATGCATGCGAAGCACCGGTACAACAGCCGGTTTATCCGGCAGAGCTTCGAGCTTAGTGGCTTTCATGGAAGGCATGACGCCCGCTTTCCTATAAATATATGAAACGGGATGATGCCGTTTCCGTTTCATAACAGCCTGTATTCTTTGATTTCTGATATAAATTCGATAGTCAGCTGCCACTTGGCTGCGCTGTTCCATCGGGAAATTTGCTTTTTGCCGAAGCCATTCTTTCGGCGCGATTAACGCGCCGCCTCCGATACTCGCAAGCGGTTTTGACGGGCCGAAGCTTAAAACACCGAAATCGCCCAGACCGCCGGCATATGTATCCGCTTGTTTTGTAAACATGGCTTGAGCGGCATCATCAATGACAAAAATACCGTGTTCCTTCGCCCAGTCAATGATGGCGGTATTTTCTCTCCGGCCGTATACGTGCGTGAGGATAACCGCACACGTCTGCCGCGTCGCTCTTTTTTTGACATCCTCAAACGATAAAGAAAGATGCTCATCCAGCTGCGCAAAAACAGGCGTTGCACCGGATTGCAATACGGCATCAATGACATTCGGGCAGCTGAAGGATGAGAAAATCACTTCTTTCCCCGGCCCGGCTCCCGAATAAGTTAAGGCGAGCACCAGTGCCGCACTGCCGCTGGAGGTCAGCACAACCCCTTTTCCGTACCGTTTTTCCAGTTTTTCAGTCAGTCCGCTTTGTCCGCCAGTAAGCAAGTGCTTCACCGCGCGCAGACGGCCCCTGACGGAAAGCTGTCCGGGATAAACGGGATATTTGACTACTTCCGGGTTTTCAGGAAAGTGAAAGTTTGTGCTTTTGTCTTTCATCTTTTATGATCTCCAGGCCTTCATTCAGACTTACTTTTGGAGCGTAACCGAGTAAACGTTTCGCCTTCTCGATTGACGGCGCCCGTTTAAAAATCTCGATGTCTTTTCCCCTCACGCCGTCTTCGCCCAGCTTTTTAAACAGATAGTTATCCTTCTCTCTGCCAGAGAGCACATTGACTTTTTCAGCCAGTTCTTTTATCGTGATCGGCTGGTCGTTTCCGATATTGAAGTCTTCAAAGACTGCTCCTTCATGAATGAGCGCGAGATAAGTTCCGGTGACGATATCACTGATGTAGCTGAAGCAGCGTATTTGTCCGCCGTCCCCGTAAAGAGGCAGCTCAGAGCCATTCTCGGCCAGGCTGAAAAACTTGTTGATGACAAAATCCTCGCGCTGTTTCGGCCCGTATACATTAAAGTACCGGACGACCCGAATATGAAGCTTGTCGGAAGCCTGTTCTCTCAAATATTCCTCTGATTGCAGTTTGGCTTTTCCGTAAGCCGATTTCGGAAGCTTTCTGCTTGTCTCGGTATAAGGAAAATCAGGTGAATCTCCGAATACTTCTGAGCTCGATGAGAAAAGAAGTGTTCTGATTCCCAATTCACCGCATACCTCGGTGACATTTTTCGTTCCTTCAAAATTAACCCGTATGACGTCTTCTTCATTGCTTCGGCAGCTGTCTACACCGACCATTGCCGCCAAATGGACAACCGCATCCGCTCCCTGCAGTGATTCGCGGAGAGACGTCCGGTCAAGGATATCCGTTTGGCGGTATTCAGTGTCAAAAGCCGGCTCTTTTTGGTCTGCAATAATGGTGTGATAACCTTTAGTCTGTAATAATGCCGCCAATTCGCTTCCGATAAAACCGGCTCCTCCGATAATCGCAATATGTTTCATGATCCTACCTCCTGGCTGATAGTCAAAACTTCTTTTATAGACTTGACAATATAGCTGCAATCCTCATCTGATAACTGGCTGTAAAGAGGCAGTGACACGATCTCCCGGAAAACACGTTCAGTAACCGGCAGCTCGGCCGGAAAATGTTTTTGATAGTAAGGATGCATATGCACGGGAATAAAGTGCACGCTCAGCCCGATCTGTTTTTCTTTCATTTTCTCAATAAACAGATCTCTGTCCATGCCGCCGTTCTCTCGGATCCGCAAAATAAATAAATGCCATGAGTGCGTTATGCCGTGCGGAATGTCAGAAAGCGGAAGCGCTGCTTTATCAGCTTGGCCCGACAGTTCACGTACATAAAATTGAGCGATCTGTGCCCGTTTTTCTTGAATTTCGTTTGCGCGCTTCAATTGAACCAGACCGAGCGCGGCCTGAATATCCGTCATATTATATTTAAAGCCCGGCAGTAACACGTCGTATCTCCAGCTGCCTTTTTCACCGTACCGGTTCCAGGCATTTTTTGTGATGCCGTGCCAGCCGTACAGCCTCGCTCTTTCTGCGGCCTGTTCGTCTTTCATGACGAGGGCTCCGCCTTCCCCCGTTGTAATATTTTTGGTGGCATAAAAGCTGAAGCACACGGCATCACCGTGAGTGCCGATCATGCTTCCGTTATATTTTGTACCGAGCGCATGAGCGGCGTCTTCAATCAGATACAATCCGTTTTCTTTACAAATGGACTGCAAGTTTTCCAGATCAGCCGGATAGCCGGCAAAATGAACCGCGATTACCGCTTTTGTGCGCGGCGTTATTTTCTTCCTGACATCTTCAGGATCGGCACATAGACTTTTCTCGCATATATCCGCAAACACAGGAACGGCTCCGGCGTGCAGGATGACATTGACGCTGGAACAGAACGTGAAGCTCGGCACGATGACTTCATCGCCTTCTCCCACACCGAGCGCCAATAAAGCCATATGTAAGGCAGCGGTTCCTGAATTACAGCTGATGACGTGTTCGGCTCCAATACATTCTCCCAGCTTTTTTTCAAAATCGATTACCTTCGGGCCTTTCGAAATCCAGCCCGACTGAATCGTTTCGGTTACGCTTGCGATTTCTTCGTTTGTCATATCAGGTCTGTGAAAAGAGATAAATCGATTACTAATGACCGTTCCCTCCTATAAAGTGACAACTCTGCAATTGTCGGCTGATTTTTCCCTGCATACATTTCTTGTGTCAAAGATAATCGGTGAGGCATCCTTCAAAATACTGTAGTCGATTACATCGTGATCTGTATGAATGATGATGACGTCGTACTGATTGATTTGTTCTTTTGTGAAAGGGACAGATTGTTTGCGGCTTCCGTCATTCAAGCGAATCTCGCTGATAAACGGATCATGATAATCAATCGCGCATCCCTTGTCCATCAATTCTTCCATTATCGTAAACACTGAGGATTCACGCGGGTCATTTGTATTTTTTTTATAAGCGGCCCCTATTATTAAGATGCTGCATTTGTCTTTGCCCGCCAGTTTCAAAGCATAGTCAGAGACAGAAATCGGCATGTTAGAATTGATTTCGTCCGCCAGATCAATTAATTTTGTCTGCAGCCCTTTTTCATTCGCGATCCATTTGAAGTAAAAAGGATCAATCGGGATACAATGGCCTCCGACTCCGGGGCCAGGGATAAATTTTTGAAAGCCGAACGGCTTCGTGTCCGCCGCGCAGATGACTTCCCATATATCAATATCAAGTTCACGGCAATTAAGCGCCATTTCATTGATAAGAGCTATATTGACATAACGATAAGTATTCTCTAGGAGTTTAGCTGTTTCAGCTACTTCGGGTGAGGTGACCGGGTGAATGCTTGTAACAATGGTGTTGTAAAACGCTGAGGCAAGTTCTGTGCAAGTCTGTGTGGTTCCGCCGACTACTTTAGGAATATCTGAAACTTCATATTGCCTGTTGCCCGGATCGATTCTTTCCGGAGAATAAGCCGTAAAAAAGTCTGTTCCTATTTTCATGCCGCGGCTTGATGCCATTCTGTCGGCAATCTTTTTTTTCGTTGTTCCGGGATAGGTGGTGCTTTCTAAAATTAAAAGCTGATGCTGCCTTCCATAAGCGATCATGCTGTCAACTGCACTGTCGATGTAGGTTAAATCGGGGATCTTGTCTTTTTTGTTCAGGGGTGTCGGCACACATATCACAATGATGTCGCATTTTTGGATGAGCGACATGTCGGCGCTGATTTGAAAGCATTTTGTTTGTAAAGCCGAGTTCAGTCTGCCGTCCTCTATATCTTGAATATGGCTGCTTCCGGCGGCTAACAAGGAAACCTTTTCACTGTTTTTGTCAAATCCGATAACATTGTATCCTTTATCGACACATTCCAGCGCAAGAGGAAATCCCACATATCCCATGCCTAACACGCCTACTATCGCCTGCTTCGTTTCAATCAGATGTAACAGCCGTTTTTGACCAAGGTTGCTGGCTTCTTTTGTGACAGTATTCATTTTTCGCCCCCTAATAGATAGAAAAGAGTATTGTTTTTTACAATTTAAAACAAATATCGATCGATATCGCAATTATAACAAAAGTTAAAATTTGATAAATGAGTTTTACATCCTTTTGTGAATTAGGTATTATCTATTTATTTTTCTTTTATTTGTAAAATAAAATCCTGTTAAATGGTATATATCTGGTAACGAGTGAGAAAATCTCCCTTAATTGATAGAATATACAGAAAATAATATAAAAAAACAGGCCGCAGCCTGTTTTTTATTCCTTCATTGCCTCAGTTACTGCCGCGGAAACGAGTGCTCCAGCTTTCTCTAGCCGTTCTTTGCTGATGTGTTTCATATTATCATTTTCGGTGTGGTACCAGGGCCCCGGCTCCTGTGTATCGGGGCTGAGCCAAATCCAGTTAGCCGACGGAATCCCCGCTTCATAAAAAGAGACATGGTCTGAGTAACCGAGCTGAATCAGGTTTGGCTTGACCAACCGGGATTTTTCAGCGGCTTTTTCAGCATACCGGACACTCGGGTTTTCCCTGCCGTCAGGAGTCGTGACACACATTTGACTCGCTTCTTCCCAGTCAGTCGCAATCATATCGGCATTAAAATTGGCCCGGCTGTGCTTTCTTTCATTGTTCGTGAGTGTACTGACGTAATAAGATGAACCCGCAGACCATAATTCTTCTGCACCGAACAGGATAAAGCGGATCTCTTTGTCTTTCGGTATATGTTTGAGTTGCTTGCTGATTTCCAGAACGGCAGATGTGCCTGAGGCATTATCATCCGCTCCGGGCGCGCCTTTTACGCTGTCATAATGCGCTGTGACATAAATAATATCAGCATCAGAAGAGTTGGCCTGTGCCGCTTTGCGCGTTCCTATAATATTTTGTGAGGTGCGGTTTTTATAGTTTTTAAATTGAATGACTGCCTTCTTTTCCTGAAGCAATGCTTCACCGTCTTCTTTTTTCATACCCGCCGCCGGTATCGTGATTCCTTTATCGGTATGCGGACGGACGGCGAGCGGTTTTGTTGTCTGATTATAAATAATGACTGCTTTGGCTCCCGCTTGTTCGGCATGTTTGATCTTTTGAGAAACGGGGATCTTTCCTTCGCGTATCACTGCAATCTTTCCTTTGGCTCCTGTTACGTCATTGCGTGATCCGCAGCCGCCGTCAAAAATCCCGCCTTCTATTTTGAGCTCTTTTTCAACAGCGGATTGATCAGCGGAGCGGAGCGGGAATTCATGATCTCCCGCTGTGACTGAACCTGAAAAGTACTTTTTCAATGGAAATGACTGTACTTTGACACTGGCGCCCTGAGCCCGCAGACGATTCGATATGTATTCAGCCGCTTCCTTTTCTTTCGCAGTTCCGGTTTCCCGCGGACCGATGGTTTCACTCAGATCATGCATAGTGTCCAATGCCTCATCAGCATCAAAAACCGGCGCGGTCACAGTTGAATAAGCATGAGTTTCGGACAGCGGCCCGGCAGACGCGCCCCATATGACGCTTGCTGCCACCGCGGCTGACATAAATGAAAATTTCATCATAATCCCTCCTCTTATTAACACCTCTTCCCTTTCGATTGAAGAACACTGATTCCTTTAAAAAGGGGAAAAATGAATATTATTGACCAAATGAAGATGATGAAAAAGGAGGGAAAAGCCCGGGACCATAAAAAAACGCCGGGAGATATTCTCCCGGCGTCCATTACATTACTTATTTAAGTTATAGAAAGAGTTGATACCGTGGTATTGAGCAGTTTCAGCCAACTGATCTTCGATGCGAAGAAGCTGGTTGTATTTCGCAACACGGTCCGTACGGGACGGAGCACCTGTTTTGATTTGTCCTGCATTAGTTGCCACAGCGATGTCAGCGATTGTGCTGTCTTCAGTTTCACCGGAACGGTGAGAGATAACGGCAGTGTAGCCTGCGCGTTTCGCCATTTCGATCGCATCGAATGTTTCAGTCAATGTACCGATTTGGTTTACTTTGATCAGGATAGAGTTGCCTACGCCGTTTTTGATACCTTCAGCAAGCTTTTTCGTGTTTGTAACGAAAAGGTCGTCACCGACAAGCTGAACTTTTTTGCCAAGACGCTCTGTAAGAAGTTTGTGGCCTTCCCAGTCGTTCTCGTCAAGTCCGTCTTCGATAGAGATGATTGGGTATTTAGAAACCATTTCTTCGTACCAGTCAACCATTTCAGCAGATGTTTTCACAACGCCTTCGCCAGACAGATGGTATTTGCCGTCTTCTTTGTTGTAGAACTCAGAAGATGCAGCATCCATAGCAAGCTTCACTTCTTCGCCAGGTTTGAAGCCGGCTTTTTCGATTGCTTCAACGATTGTTTGAAGCGCTTCTTCGTTAGAACCAAGGTTCGGAGCGAATCCGCCTTCGTCACCTACAGCTGTGTTCATTCCTTTAGCAGAAAGAACTGATTTCAGGCTGTGGAAGATTTGAGCGCCCATGCGAAGCGCTTCACGGAAGTTAGGCGCGCCTACAGGCATAATCATGAATTCTTGAATGTCTACGTTGTTGTCAGCATGCTCTCCGCCGTTTACGATGTTCATCATCGGTACAGGAAGCGTTTTTGAGTTGAATCCTCCAAGGTATTGGTAAAGAGGAATCTGTAAGAAATCAGCAGCTGCGCGCGCACAAGCCATAGATACGCCAAGGATTGCGTTCGCACCGAGTTTGCCTTTGTTTTCAGTACCGTCAAGCTCGATTAAAAGCTGATCGATTGCGTTTTGTTCAGTTACGTCAAAGCCGAGAAGCTCTGGAGCAATGATTTCGTTTACGTTGTTAACAGCAGTTAACACGCCTTTTCCAAGGTAACGGTCTTTGTCGCCGTCACGAAGCTCAACCGCTTCGTATTCACCTGTAGAAGCTCCGCTTGGCACTAATGCGCGGCCGAAAGCTCCTGTTTCTGTATATACTTCAACTTCAACTGTCGGGTTGCCGCGGGAGTCAAGGACTTCGCGTGCATAAACATCAACAATGTATGGCATGAGTTTGTCTCTCCTTTTGATTTACGCTTATTTTTGAATTAAAGATGTTCCGGTCATTTCTTTCGGTTTTTCAACACCGAGAAGGTCTAATAACGTTGGTGCGAGGTCGCCTAGGATTCCGCCTTCGCGCAGCGTCACGCCTTCTTTCGTCACAATGACAGGGACTGGGTTTGTCGTATGGGCAGTGTGCGGTTCGCCTGTTTCTGTAATCAGAATGTCCGCATTACCGTGATCAGCGGTAATGATGGCATGTCCGCCTTTAGCGATAATGGCGTCAACCACTTCGCCTAAGCATTCGTCCACTGCTTCAATTGCTTTAATCGTCGGTTCGACCATTCCGGAGTGGCCGACCATGTCAGGGTTTGCAAAGTTCAGGATGATCGCGTCGTGCTTGTCAGCCGCGATTTCTTTTACAAGAGCATCCTTCACTTCATACGCGCTCATTTCAGGCTTCAGGTCATATGTCGCGACCTTCGGCGAGTTAATGAGGATGCGCTCTTCGCCCGGGAATTCTTCTTCGCGGCCGCCGCTCATAAAGAACGTAACGTGCGGATACTTTTCAGTTTCTGCAATGCGAAGCTGTTTTAACCCGTGCTGTGCTAATACTTCACCGACCGTATTGTCAAGGTTTACCGGTTTAAAAGCCACATATCCGTCAACAGATTCACTGAAGTGAGTCAGGCAGACGAAATACAGGTTTTTCGGATGATTTTCACCGCGGTCGAAATCGCGGAAATCTTTGTTGGTAAACGTGTTTGAAATCTGGATGGCGCGGTCTGGTCTGAAATTATAGAAAATCACAGAATCGCCGTCATGAATTTTCGCAACGGGTTCACCGTTTTCTTTTGTGATGACGGACGGAATGACGAATTCATCATGAATGCCGTTCGCATAAGAATCGTCGACTACATCCATCGCGCTGCGGTAAGACGGGCCTTCGCCGTAAGCCATTGCGCGGTACGCTTTTTCCACACGGTCCCAGCGTTTGTCGCGGTCCATGGAGTAGTAGCGTCCGGAAATGCTGGCGATTTCGCCGACACCGATTTCTTCGATCTGCTCATTCAGCTGCTGAATGTAAGTTTTCGCCGTTTGCGGACCTACATCGCGGCCGTCGAGGAAACCGTGAATATACACCTTCGTCAGTCCTTCACTTTTCGCAAGTTTCAGCAGTGCGAATAAATGATTGATGTGACTGTGTACGCCTCCGTCAGAAAGAAGGCCGAACAGGTGCAGCGCTTTGTCGTTGTCTTTCGCGTTTTTGATGGCGTCAAGGAACGTTTGATTGCGTTCGAATTCGCCTTCGCGGATGGCAACGTTCACGCGTGTTAAGCTTTGGTACACAATACGTCCGGCGCCGATATTTAAATGACCGACCTCAGAGTTCCCCATCTGTCCTTCAGGCAGTCCGACTGCTTCGCCTGATGCCGTCAGCGTCTGATGAGGGTATTGGTTCCAATAACGGTCGAAATTCGGTTTTTTCGCTTGTGCGACTGCGTTTCCGACTGTTTCATTGCGTAATCCGAACCCATCAAGAATGATGAGTGCAGCTGGTTTTTTACTCATATTGACCTTCCTCCAATAATTGAACGAATGACTGCGGTTCAAGGCTTGCGCCGCCGACCAAAGCACCGTCAATATCGGACTCTGCCATATATTCTTTAATATTTGCAGGTTTTACGCTGCCGCCGTATTGAATGCGGAGCTTGTCAGCAGTTTCCTGACTGAAGCTTTCAGCAACGACTTTACGGATATGCGCGCAGACGTCGTTTGCATCTTTCGCTGTAGAAGATTTGCCTGTTCCGATTGCCCAGATTGGCTCGTACGCAATAACGGAAGCAGCAACTTGCTCTTCAGAAAGACCCGCAAGCCCTTTTTTCACTTGATCGGCAACAAGATCATTTGTTTTTCCGGCTTCGCGCTCTTCAAGCGTTTCACCTACGCAAATGATCGGCACAATGCCGTGTTTAAAAGCGGCATGCGCTTTTTTGTTAACTGTTTCATCAGTTTCAGCGAACATTTCACGGCGCTCAGAGTGGCCGATGACGCAGTAATCCACGCCAAGGTCTTTCAGAGCGACCGGGCTGATTTCACCTGTGAACGCACCGTTTTCTTCAAAATGCATGTTTTGGGCGCCGACTTTCAGGTCAGTTCCTTTAACAGCAGAAGTCAGCTTTTCTAAGAAAAGAGCTGGTGCGCAAACAACGGCTTCCGCTTTGTCTGCTGCTGGAATGGAAGATTTCACTTCTTCAACGAAGCTGACAGCTTCGCCGAGTGTTTTGTTCATTTTCCAGTTACCGGCTATAATTGGTTTTCTCATCTGTTCCACTTCCTTATAGCAGTTTTTATTTATCGTTCAGCGCAGCTACACCCGGAAGCTCTTTGCCTTCCATGAATTCAAGGGATGCGCCGCCGCCTGTTGAGATATGGCTCATTTTGTCAGCAAGGCCGAATTTTTCAACGGCTGCCGCAGAGTCTCCTCCGCCGATGACAGAGTATGTATCGTTTGCCTCTGCCAATGCTTCAGCCACTGCTTTTGTGCCTTGAGCGAACAAGTCGATTTCGAATACGCCCATAGGTCCGTTCCATACGACAAGTTTGCTGTTTTTGATAACTTCAGCGTACGTTTCGCGGGTTTTCGTTCCGATGTCGATCGCTTCTAAATCACTTGGGATCTCAGAGATCGGCACGATTTGAACGTTTGCATTGTTAGAGAAATCATCAGCAACGAGAACGTCTTCCGGCATATAGAATTTAACGCCTTTTTCTTTCGCGCGGTCCATGAATGATTTTGCAAGTTCGATTTTATCTTCTTCAAGAAGAGATTTACCGACTTCATAGCCAAGCGCTTTTACGAATGTGTAAGCAAGACCTCCGCCGATGATCAGGTTGTCCACTTTATCAAGCAGACTTTCGATTACGCCGATTTTGTCTTTTACTTTCGCGCCGCCGATGATTGCCGTAAACGGGCGCTCAGGATTTGTCACGGCTTTGCCGAGAACGTCAAGCTCTTTTTCCATCAGGAATCCTGCAACCGCCGGCAGATGCTCGGCAATTCCGGCTGTAGATGCGTGAGCACGGTGGGCAGCACCGAATGCGTCATTGACATATACATCCGCAAGCTCAGCAAATGCTTTAGCAAGCTCAGGATCGTTTTTCTCTTCACCAGGGTAGAAACGTACGTTTTCCAATACAAGAACGTCTCCGTCCTTCATATCAGAAATTTGTGCTTTTACAGCATCGCCGTAAGCTTCATCCGCTTTTTTCACTTCTTTTCCGAGCAGTTCGCCTAAGCGTGCAGCGACAGGAGTTAAACGAAGCTCCTCAACCACTTCGCCTTTCGGGCGGCCTAAGTGGCTCGCAAGAAGGACTTTCGCGCCTTGGTCTGCAAGGTGTTTGATTGTTGGAAGCGCAGCTCGGATACGAGTATCGTCTGTTACTTCCCCGTCTTTCATTGGAACGTTAAAGTCAACGCGGCAGAATACGACTTTGCCTTTTACGTCGATGTCTTTTACTGTTTTTTTATTCATGCCTTAGGAGATCCTCCTTCAAAATGGTTTGCATAGCACGAAAAACGTGAAACGTGAAACCGCCTCATGATGCTTCCGCCGCGGGGCAGATTGCAGCTTCCGGGCACGGGGCAGATCGTCTTCTGAGCCAGGGCAGGCGGCTCAGAAAACGAAAGTGCCGCGGAAACTTCAAAACGCGGACGTTCTGCAGCAATCCGGCGCTTTCTGAAAGCCGGTTCTCATGGAAAAAGGGAAAGGGAGTCCGTCCCCTTCCCTTGTCCGCTTTCATTATAGCGTTTCTGTCCGAAAGAACCAAGTCCGGCCCTTTCCGGGAGCTATGAATTAAAGACCTTGTTTTGCGATGTAAGCTGCAAGGTCAACAACGCGGTTAGAGTAGCCGCTTTCGTTATCGTACCAAGAGATTACTTTTACCATGCTGCCTTCCATAACCATTGTAGAAAGAGCATCGATTGTAGAAGAGTTAGCATTGCCGTTGTAGTCTCCGGATACTAATGGCTCTTCGCTGTAGCCGAGAATTCCTTTAAGATCGCCTTCAGCCGCTTCTTTAAGAGCTGCGTTTACGTCTTCAGCCGTTACGTCTTTGTTAAGTTCAGCAACTAGGTCAACAAGAGAAACGTTTGGAGTCGGCACACGCATAGCTCCGCCGTTCAGTTTGCCTTTCAGTTCAGGAAGAACAAGGGAAACTGCTTTAGCAGCACCAGTTGATGTAGGAATGATGTTTTCAGCTGCTGCACGCGCACGACGGTAGTCTTTGTGCGGAAGATCAAGAATTTGCTGATCGTTTGTGTAAGAGTGAACAGTTGTCATCATACCGCGTTTGATGCCGAATTTGTCGTTAAGTACTTTTGCAAACGGCGCAAGGCAGTTTGTTGTGCAAGATGCGTTAGAGATAACATGGTGGTTAGCCGCATCGTATTTGTCTTCGTTAACACCCATAACGATTGTGATATCTTCTTCGTTAGCAGGTGCAGAGATGATAACTTTTTTCGCGCCTGCTTCTAAGTGTTTCGCAGCGTCTGCGCGTTTTGTGAAGAAACCAGTAGATTCAACTACGATTTCAACGCCTTGTTTGCCCCAGCTGAGTTTCGCAGGATCGCGCTCAGCAGAAACTTCGATTGTTTTGCCGTTAACAACAAGGTTGCTGCCGTCAACTTTAACTTCTGCATCTAATTTTCCGTGTACGGAATCATATTGTAAAAGATGAGCAAGCATGTTAGCGTCTGTTAAATCGTTAACTGCTACTACCTCAACTTCAGGATTGTTTAATGCTGCGCGGAATACGTTACGTCCAATACGACCAAAACCGTTAATACCGACTTTTACTGCCATGATTATTTCCTCCTTTAAATAAGTGAGAGATATTTATATTGAGGGACTGTTATCCCTTAATAACTTCTTTGCGGCTCCTTCGTCCGTGACGAGAACCGTGTTTCGCTGCTTTTTAAAATAAGCTTCGATTGCTTCTGCTTTTGATGATCCGCCCGCTACCGCGATAATGTCGGGAATGGCATCGAGGTCATCGAGCTGCATTCCGACTGAATGCACCTTGTGAACGACTTCTCCGTCCGCATTAAAGTAGTAGCCGAATGCCTCTGTCACCGCATGATTGTCATCTATTTTCTTCAAATCTTCCAAAGGCGTGTTTCTTCGCTCCGCCATTGTTCTAGCTTCGCCGATTCCGTGAACGAGCATACTCGCTGATTTAATCGTGTGAAGCACCTCTTTTACGGAAGGCTCTTCAATAATAGATGAGTAGGCGCCTTGTGACAGCTGGCCGGGAACGAACAAAAGCCGGTAAGTGCCTGAAGCCTTTTCCGCCATATGCGCGCATATGGTGTTCGCCTGGTTTTTCACATCTTCGCCTAAACCGCCTCTTGCGGGCACAAACAGGAGCTCGCGGTTTTTTGAATCCGGCGTCATCATATCGGCGACGGCTTCAATTGTCGTACCGCCGGTTACAGCGACGATATTTTTGCCTGAAAATCTCTTTTTCATACATGCAACGGCCGCTCTCCCTAATTCTTTTTTGACCCAAGGAGATTGGTCGCTGTCTCCGGAAACGATAATGGCGTCTTTCAGATTGAGCCGCTCTTTTAATGTCTTTTCCAAAAGCGTCAATCCTAAAACATCCTTCATCGTATCTTCCAGAATCGAAAGCAGTGAATAGCCCTCTTCCGTCATTGTCATGCCGTTTGTTTTAATATCGATGAGATTTTGTTCTTTTAAGAACTGAACCTCGCTTCTGAGAACGCGCTCGGTCAATCCGAGACTGGCTGCAAGACTTCTGCGGCCGATCGGTTCTGTAAGCCTGATATACTGCAAGATTTCAAATCTTTTCTGCATCACAAGCAAAAGATCAGGCAATAATTTTTTTTGAGCTTGTATTAACTGGTTCATGACTCAAACGTTCCTTCCTATTCATACTGGACAGAAAATGTCCCGCTATGACAAAAAACGTCCCATCATAGCCAAAAAAAATTATGTCTGCTTTCTTTAATTATTTTAACAGGATGACATTGTTAATTCAACTGTTAAAGGTCAATTCCTCGACATTCTTCGCAGGATTTACCAGTATCTCCTTGATACAGTCATTATATACAGAAACGGAATGAAGGTGACAGACAAAAGCCCGCCGGAGCGGACTTTTGTCGTAAAACGCTTTCATTTTATCCAGAGTTTTTCTATTTCTTCTAATGATTTATTTTTCGTCTCAGGGCAGATCGTCACGACAAACAAGAAACAGAGAATATTAATGACGGCGAATATCCAGAAGGTGTACGCGAGCCCCAACCCGCTGATCATCATCGGCACGAACTGGCCGATCGCCCAGTTGGCCCCCCATAAGAATATCGTCGCAATACCGGCGGCGCGTGCGCGG
This sequence comes from Bacillus sp. R45, assembly GCF_021729365.1. Taxonomy (NCBI): domain Bacteria; kingdom Bacillati; phylum Bacillota; class Bacilli; order Caryophanales; family Bacillaceae; genus Bacillus; species Bacillus sp. R45. The sequence continues at coordinate 3,270,075 of NZ_CP091421.1, forward strand.
AGGTGGTTCGGAAAGATTTCCGAAATCATGATCCACGTAATCGGCCCGACTGATACACAGAAAGCGGCGACGAATCCCAATATGATGACGACTAAAGCCGGACCGCTCGCCAGCTGAAAATAAAAGGATGCCCCGATTAAGATCATGAACAGCGCCATAAAGGCTGATCCGACCCCCATCAGCTTTTTCCGGCCTACCTTATCGACTAAAAGAACCGCGATAATGGTGAAAATCACTTCAACGACACCGACGATGCATGTCGTGATAAACCCCGCATTCTGTCCGAAGCCCATCATTTTGAAAATTTCCGGCCCGTAATACGTAATTGCGTTCATGCCGATGACCTGATTGAATAAAGCCAGCAGAATCCCGATCACAAGCGCTTTTCTCAGCCCCGGTTTAAACAGCTGAGACAATGAACCCATTTTTTCTAATTGTAAAGACGTTTCGATTTGTTTGATTTCTTCTTTCGCGGTCTGCTCGCCGTTAATGCGCGTCAGCACGGCGAGGGCTTCATTCCGGCGCCCCGCTTTCGCAAGCCAGCGCGGACTTTCCGGCACGATAAGCAGCACGATAAAAAAGATGACGGACGGAATCATGCCGTAAGCGAGCATCCACCGCCAGCCGGTGTGCACCCCCCATTCATACGAGCCGGACTGCTGGACGGCAAGGTTAATAAAATAAGTGCCGGAGATCCCTAATATCGTAAACAGCTGATACAGTGAGGAAAGACTGCCGCGTATGGCCGGCGGAGCGGCTTCTGTAATATACGTGACAGAAAGCGAGGAGCCCATGCCGATTCCCAGACCGCCGATGACTCTGGCGATCACTAAGGAAGACACACTTTGAGAAAGCGCAGAGACAACCGCTGACACCGCAAACAACAGCGCCGCTGCCATCAAAATCTTTCTCCGTCCGAACCGGTCACTCAAAAATCCGGAAATTCCGACGCCGAAAACACCGCCGATCATAATGCTTGAAATCACGAGCCCTTCCATAAAAGGACTTAAGCGGTACAAATCTTTCAGGAAACCGATGGCGCCGGAAATCACCGCCGTGTCATAACCGTACAAAAGCCCTCCCAGTCCGGCCGCGCATGAGATGAGAATGACAAACCACTTCGAATGCTGCCGAGTGACAGGTACATTTGAGCCAATTGGTGCCGGGTGATTCTTCATGAATTTTACCCTCCCGCGAATAATAGAATAAAAACGCTTACAAAACAGAGTGCGGCGCTTGAGTTGCTTTGTTTTCTTCAGAACCGCCACATTTGTACGTACTTATAAAGAATTTTATCTAAAAATAAGGGAAATTAGTACGTACAAATAAAGAATAAGCAGTTTTTCATAATCTGTCAATTATTTTTACAGCTTGATGAAAGGGCTTACTATGTTATACTGGAATTTGTCCGTATACATTTTGGAGGAATTGATATGCTACCGAAATATGCTCAAGTAAAAGAAGAAATTTGTTCATGGCTGAATCAGGGAAAAATACAGCCGGACGAAAAGCTGCCTACGGAAAATGAGCTGATGCAGCAGTTCGGGGTCAGCCGCCATACCATCAGAAAGGCGATCGGAGATTTGGTCTCGCAGGGGCTGCTGTACAGCGTTCAGGGCGGAGGCACCTTTGTCGCTTCACGCACGGCGAAATCAGCCATGCATTCAAACAAAACGATCGGTGTCATTACAACGTACATATCAGACTATATTTTCCCGAGCATCATCAGGGGAATTGAATCTTATTTAAGCGAACAGGGCTATTCCATGCTGCTGACGAGCACCAACAACAATACAGAAAGTGAGCGGCGCGGCCTTGAAAACCTGCTGTCCAAAAATATAGACGGGCTGATTGTCGAGCCTACGAAAAGCGCGCTGCAGACGCCCAACATCGGCTACTATCTCAACCTGGAGAAAAACGGCATTCCGTTTGCCATGATTAACGCCTCTTATGCGGAGCTGGCCGCACCGAGCTTTTCCGTCAATGATGTCAAAGGCGGCATGATGGCTTGCGAATACGTCATGTCCCTCGGCCACACGCACATTATGGGAATCTTTAAAGCGGATGACACGCAGGGCGTCAAACGGATGAACGGCTATCTTCAGGCGCACCGGGAGCGCGGGATTTTTCCGTCTCCGGACATGATCGTGACTTACACGACTGAAGAAAAAGAAACCGTGCTTCTTCAAAAAATTAAGCATACCCTTGAGCAAAACAGCGGATCATACCCGACGGCCATTCTTTGTTATAATGATGAAATTGCGCTGAAGACGATTAATCTTCTCAGAGAATTCGGCTTAAAGGTGCCTGATGACGTGTCAATCATGGGCTATGATGATTCACATTTCGCCCAGATTTCCGAGGTGAAGCTCACCTCTGTCAAGCATCCGAAATCCATTATGGGGAAAGCGGCGGCAAAATACGTCATCGACTGCTTAGAGCATAAAAAACCGAAGAAGGATGACGTCGTGTATGAACCGGAACTCGTCATCCGAAATTCCGTCAGGCGGATCGGCGAATAAAAAAAGCAATGTGCGCGGCACATTGCTTTTTTGCTCAGCTGTTTTTTAATTCGGCGATGATCTCAAATGATCTCATTCTGTCGGCATGCTCAAAGCTTTCTGAATTCACCATGATTTCATCCGCCTGTGTTGTCCGGATGAAGCTTTCCAGCTTTTCCTTCACACGCTCCGGTCCGCCGACGATCGTTGAACTGAGCTGTTCATTGACCATCGCTTTTTCATACGGCGACCAGATTTGATCCATGTCTTCAACAGGAGGCTTCAGCTGGTTCGGCGTGCCGCGGACGAGGTCTAAAAATCTTTGATAATGCGATGTCGCCAGATGCTCCGCCTTTTCATCCGTATCGGCGGCAATGACGGTGACGCCGACCATCGCGTACGGTTGATCCAGTACGTCTGACGGACGGAAGGAGCTTCGGTACAGCTCAAGGGCGGGCACGGTGTTTTTCGGTGAGAAGTGAGCCGCAAAGGCGAACGGAAGCCCGAGCTCTCCCGCAAGACGCGCGCTGAAGCCGCTCGATCCCAAAAGCCAGATCGGCACGTCCAGCCCTTCGCCCGGAATGGCGCGGACTTGATTGCGCACATTGCCTGACGGTTTGAAGTAATTTCTCAATTCTTCAAGCTGCTCCGGGAAATCTTCCCCGCTGTTTATGTTTCTTCTTAAGGCTCTCGCCGTTAATTGGTCGGTTCCCGGCGCACGCCCGAGCCCCAGGTCAATCCGCCCCGGATATAACGTTTCAAGGGTTCCGAATTGCTCCGCGATTATAAGTGACGAATGATTCGGCAGCATAATACCCCCAGAACCGACGCGGATTTTTTTCGTGCCGCCGGCGATGTGGCCGATCAGCACCGCCGTTGCCGAGCTGGCGACACCTTCTATATTATGATGCTCCGCCAGCCAATAGCGGTTATAGCCCCACTCCTCGGCGCGGTGCGCTAAATCCATGCTGTTGCGGAACGATTCAGCAACCGTTCCCCCCTGTACGACCGGCGATAAATTCAATACGGAAAACGCAGTATCTTTCAATGTATGTTCAGCCATCGTTTTCTCCTTTATGGTTTAGTGTAAGCAGATCTTAAACAAGGTCTCTACCACACACCTTACCACAGCTTTTCCCGTGAGTTAAACAATTTGATTCGATGATCTTCGAACAATCAGTCAGCGGTCGTCACTAGTGAACTCTGTATGAATGAATCTATTACATTCAGATATGAAGAGCCTAGAATGATATAAAAATGAAAAGATATCATTGAAAGAACAGAACCAATAATGTTAACATATGTCATATATTGAATAGGAAGGAAGTCATAGTCTATATGCGTAAAAAAATCTTAATGGCACTCACAACAGCTTTACTGGCAGCAATCTTCTTTACCGGAAACACCGATAAGGCATATGCCGCAGACTTTTATTCCGGCACTCAGCAGCATTTAAATGTAAGCGGATTTACCGATGCCTCCTACTACACGAAAAAAGCGAAAAGTGTCGATTTTACTCTCAGTACAGCGTATCCGTCAGATCGAACCTTTAAAGGAAACCTATACTTACAGCGAAAGTCCGGAAAGAAATGGACGACTTGCAAAAAAACAACCTTTTCTTTCTCAGTAAGGGTGACTAAGTCATTCTCTTTAAAAGGATGCAAGACAGGTTATTATCGTGTCAAAGCTACGTTCAGCGGTTCAAAACTTGTCAATACGACAAACTCTTTTAAAATTAACCGATAAGATTCAGGGCCCTAAGATCATTAGGGTCTTTTTATTCATTCTTTGTGAGCTCCTGCGCGATTTGAATAAAAAGTTTTGCCGCCAATGAAGCCTCTTTTACAGAAGGAACGGCAAGCAGAACATCACGGTACACCGCCTGATTGAGTTCCCTTGTCACGACATTTTCCGGCAGCGATATTCCGGACATAGACATTTGTGATAATATCGCTATTCCCAGCCCCTCTTTGATCATGCTGATGGACGTATTGACGTTGTAAACAGTGAATGCGGCAGTCAGCACAGACCCTGCCTCCTTAAACATATCAATAAACGGTGATTCGTATCCTCCGTCACAGATGATCATCGGCTGGCGGTCAAGATCTTTCAGAGTAATTGACTCACAGCTGCAAAGCGGATGATCATTTCTAAGCACGACGGCCATTTTATCTTTTTTCAGCGGCAGATATTCCATGTCTTCCGTAGGAAAAAGAGTGATCCCCACATCTATTACCCGGGAGCGGAGCCATTCCTTTACTTCGTTAACCGTTCCTTCATGAAGCACCAACTCAAGTTTCGGATACCGTTTTTTAAACACGCTGATCAGTTTTGGAATGAAATAAGCGGAAGCGGCCGGAAATGTGCCGATGTGAATCGTTCCCTGTTCAAGCCCTCTTTCCGCGGCCGCCAGCTGCTCGGCTTTTTCTATGCCTTTGAGCACCTCTCTGATATGAACGAGAATTTTTCCGCCCGTGTCCGTGAGCCTTACGCCGTTGCGGCGCTCGCGGATGATCAGCTTGATGCCGAGCTCTGACTCAAGCGCCGAGATGGCATGGCTTACGGCGGGCTGTGTCATATTCAGCGCCTGCCCCGCTTTTGTAAAGCTTCCCGTTTCAGCGATTTGAACAAAAACCCGCAGTTGTGTAATCGTCATAACGTTTTACTTATGCTCCTTATAAAAAAGATTCATTTTATTTATCTTACTGATTACCGTATCATATGATGGAATTGTTCTACAAGGAGTGAACGACGTGAAACAGCTTTCGAAAATACAGACGGCTCTTATGCTGGCGTTTCTAGTCACGGTATGGGGAATTAACTGGCCGCTGACAAAAGCCGCGCTCGCCTATTCGCCGCCTCTTCTGTTTGCCGGAATCCGCACGCTGATCGGCGGACTTCTATTATTAATGGTGGCGCTGCCCCGTTTTAAAAAGCTGCGTTTTAAAGAAACGTGGCCGATCTATCTTATTTCTGCCATTTTAAATATTACTTTATTTTACGGCCTGCAAACGGTCGGCTTGAATTACCTGCCTGCCGGCTTATTTTCAGCCATCGTGTTTTTCCAGCCGGTGTTAATGGGCGTTTTTTCTTGGCTGTGGCTCGGGGAATCGATGTATCCTTTGAAAATAGCCGGTCTTATTCTGGGCTTTGCCGGTGTCGCCGTCATCAGCGCAGCCGGTTTCGGTGGCCATATTTCCATCGCCGGCATTCTTTTGGCCTTAGGCTCCGCGGTCAGCTGGGCGCTCGGCACGGTATATGTGAAAAGAACGGGCGGACGCGCGGACTCTATCTGGATGGTCGCTCTTCAGCTTCTGATCGGCGGCGTGCTGCTTGTCAGCTCAGGCCATTTTTCAGAAAGCTTTTCAGCGATTCAATGGAAAGCTCCGTTCATTCTCAGCCTTCTGTTCATTTCGGTATTTGTCATCGCGCTCGGCTGGCTCGCCTTTTTTACGCTTGTCGGTTCAGGGGAAGCAAGCAAGGTTGCCTCTTACACCTTCCTGATCCCGCTCATATCCATTGTCGTCAGCTCGATATTTCTGCATGAGCCGCTGACCGTCAGCCTTTTAGCCGGACTGCTTCTGATCGTCACAAGCATTTGTTTTGTGAATATAACACCGAAGAAACTGAAAACACCTGCTCTGGCCGCAGAAAAAAAGGCCGTTCATTAAAAAAACTCTTGCCGCGCGGCAAGAGTTTTTTTATTTATTGACGTCTCCCTTTTACGAGATACGCAGCCGTAATGAGGAGATAGATGGCCGCAGTGATGCATGTGATGACGATGGATGTCGTCGCAATTACGCCGATCAGGATGGCCAAAAGCGCAAGCACCGCGAACCATGTCGTGTACGGGAACCATTTGACGTAATAAGCCGGCTGTTCTGTTGAATGTTTTCTTGATTTCAAATGGGCAAATCCGATAATCAGCCAGATGAACAGCACGGTATAGCCGAGGGAACCCATCAAATAATTAAACGTCTGGCTTCCCGCAAATAAAGAAATCAGGACGCCTACATATAAAAATGACGTACAAGTCAGAATCGCATAGACGGGAACCTTTTTCTTCGATAGTTTTGAAAAGATTTTCGGCACCCGGCCGTCAGAAGCCTGCGTAAATAAGACGCGGGATGATCCGTACAGTCCCGAGTTCATAGACGAGATAATCGCAAGAAGAATGACGGCATTCATAATATGGTCGGCACCCGGAATTCCGATCATCTTAAATACTATGACAAACGGGCTTTCGGGAACGCTGTTGACTTGATTCCAAGGAATCAGGCTGACGATGATGAAAAACGGCAGCAAGTAAAAAGCGACAATCCGCGTTAACGTGCTTCGGACAGCTTTCGGAATCACCTTTTCGGGGTTTTTTGTCTCCGCCAGCGTGACGCCGATGATTTCCGTTCCGCCGTATGAGTAGATCACGACGAGCATCGCCGTAATGACGCCCCCCGCTCCATGCGGGAAAAACCCTCCGTGATCCGTTAAATGAGACAGCCCCGGCGCCGTGTGATTGCCGAATGAGAAAAATAATAGCAGAATTCCGCATAAAATAAAGATGACAATCACTGTAATTTTAATGAGCGCGAGCCAGTACTCCGTCTCGGCAAACAGTTTCACAGAAAGCATGTTTACGACCGTCACCACGATGGAAATGATCAAAGCCAGTATCCATATCGGACATTCCGGCAGCCAATATTGAATGAAAATAGCGGCTACGACCGCCTCCGCGGCAATATTGAGCACCCACATTTTCCAATAGATCCAGTCTAAAAAGTATGCAGCGTACGAACCGAGAGACTGCTGAACCAAATCACGGAACGTCCTTGCATGTTTGTTTCTGACGGCCATTTCGGCCAGCCCCTGCATAATAAACAGCAGAATGATTCCGCCGAGGAGGTAGGCCAACAGCACGGACGGCCCCGCTTCATCAATCGCCGTGCTGCTGCCTTTAAAGAGCCCGGCCCCGATTGCGCCTCCAAGCGCCATCATCATAATGTGTCTGGACGACATCGTCCGTTTTAACGTTTGCTTGTCCTTTTCCATCTATCACACGCCCTCTCGCAAAAAGTGTTCATCACATAAAAAAGCACGCCGCCTCTTTAGGAAAAGAGACGGCGTGCCTCAGGCAGCCGCGGTACCACTCTTGTTGATCCCGAATATCCGGAATCCAGCTTAAAAACCTTTTAACGAAGGTCAGCCGTTAGGACATAGGGAATATTCCGACAATTCCGTTCCGCCCTGCCACTTCCGGGCGAGTTCAAAGAACAATCAGTCCGCGTTTCACCAACCCGCGGCTCTCTTTTTCTGACTGGATTCTTTTACTGCTCCCGTTCACAGTGTTTTATGTTAAATGAATCTCTTGAGTTTTTATTTTCTGAATATAGTAACATAATATACAGTCTTCTATTTTCAAAGTCAATACTAATTTTTTCCGTCTATTGTCCTTCCCGGTGATTCGGAAATTTCAGCTGAAATCCGGACACAAGGCTTTGCTTTCCGGCGCCATGCTTTCCGCTTTCACCTTTGTGTTTGCGTATAAAAACAGCGCAAGCGCAATGCCGAATGATATGACGAGAATCCATGCTTTTTTCATTCAGATGCCTCCTCACTTTCTATCATCGGCGGCTTTTTCTCTTTTTTTATACACAAAATTGAAAAAACAATTTTAAAATTCTGTTTTCCTTATATTGAAACTTGCTTTATCATAAAAGTATGCGTTTACATTCGAGTAGGGAGGTTATAGTATGACCCCTGTGAATTCAAGCAGCATCGGGAAAATTCAGGCGGCCAGCAAAGGTTTGTCGCCAAAATTGAGAGCGATTGCAGACCATATCGTGAAGGAACCGAAAGACGTGGTTCACCTTTCCATCATTCAGCTGGCCGAAAAAACGAAAAGCTCTGAAGCGACGATTTTCAGGCTGTGCAAGCGGCTCGGTTTTTCCGGCTATCAGGATTTAAAAATCGCGCTGGCTCAGGAGATCGTTCAGGAGCCGGTGCAGCACATTCATGAAGAAATGAGCCCCGACGACGATATCGAAGTCATCATCCGGAAAGTTTTCCGCACAAACATTTCCGGTCTGACCGATACCTTTCAATTATTAGATCCGGCCGACGTTGAAAAAGCGGTAGAAATGATCCACCGCGCAGACAGAATCGAATTTTACGGAAACGGCGGTTCCGGGCTGATCGCCACTGACGCGTATCATAAATTTATGCGTACGGGTATAAATTGCATCGCGCATACGGATTCTCACTTTCAGGCGATGTCAGCGGGTCTTCTCGGTCCTGAAAGCGCAGTCATCGGTATTTCTCATTCGGGGAGCAACAAGGACGTGCTCGACGCGGTCAAAACGGCCAAATCGCTCGGCGCCGGCACGATCGGCATTACAAGCTACCAAAAGTCGCCGCTCACCCAGATTTCCGACGTTGTGCTGTATACATCAACAAGGGAGACGGCTTTCAGAACGGAGGCGATGTCCGCAAGGCTTGCCCAGCTGTCGGTCATTGATACACTGTATTTCGCCACGGCCCGGCTGCGGCAGGAGAAAACGCTCGCCAACTTGCAGCAAATCAGAAAAATGATCGCGCACAAACGTTTGTAATCGTTTTCTAAATATTTTTTTCAAAAGAGAGAAAGCCGATACAGCGGGAATTGAGGCAATTTTATGAAAAAATTTTTCTTCTTCATCGTTGATTTATAAAAAAATTATTCCTATAATTGACTTTGTAAGGGCATACATTATAAATCTATCTTATTATTCAATCAGATTAGGCGGGATATATTATGAAGGAAACCCAAGCTGTTATCGGTCTGGATATCGGCACGACCAGTACGAAAGCCGTTCTGTTCGGACCAAGAGGCAAAGTGTTAGCCAAGCATTCGGTTCACTATGATTTAATACAGCCAAAGCCGGCATGGGCCGAGCAGGATCCTGAGCACATTTTGGAAGCGGTGATCGGAAGCATCAGGGGCGCCGTCACAAAGGCCGGACTGAGTCCTGACAATCTGCTTGCAATCGGCATCAGCACCGCCATGCACTCATTGATAGCTGTCGATCAAAACGGCGGCCTGCTGACCAAAAGCATCATTTGGGCGGACAACCGCAGCGCCGAGCAATCAAAACGGATTTTAAAAGAGATGAACGGTTTTGATATTTATAAAAGAACGGGTACGCCGATTCATCCGATGTCTCCGCTTTCCAAAATTGTGTGGATGAAAGAACAGGACAAGGAGACATTCGCGAAAACCGCCAAATTCATCAGTATTAAAGAATATATTCTGCACGAGTTTTTCGGAACTTATGTCGTCGATTATTCGATCGCTTCGGCAACGGGACTGTTCCGATTAGATACGCTTTCCTGGGATGAAGAAGCGCTCAGGATTGCCGGAATCCGGGAAGATCAGCTGTCGGACATTGTGCCGACCACTCATCAGCTGCGCGGCCTTGCGCCGGAAATCGCTGCACGGATGGGCATTCATGCGGATACACCGTTTATTATCGGCGCAAATGACGGCGTGCTCGCCAACCTGGGAGTCGGCGCGATCGGCAAAGGCGAAGTGGCCGTTACGATCGGAACAAGCGGAGCCGTGCGTTCGGTGACGGATGCGCCGATTACGGATGAAAAAGCGCGGACATTCTGTTACGCGCTGACTGACAAGCATTGGGTCATCGGAGGCCCGACGAATAACGGAGGCATTATGCTGCGCTGGCTTCGAGACGAATTCGCTTCTCCGGAAGTTGAAACGGCGAAGCGGCTCGGCATTGATCCGTACGATTTAATGATTGATATTGCTGATAAAGTGCCCGCAGGCTCTGAGGGATTGCTGTTTCTGCCGTTTTTATCAGGGGAGCGCGCGCCGTTTTGGAACCCGAATGCCCGCGGAACGTTTTTCGGCATCAGCCTCCGCCATAAACGGGAGCATTTTATCAGAGCGGTGCTGGAAGGCGTCATCATGAGCGTCTTTTCAATCGGTGTCGCATTGAGAGATTTGGCGGGCCCCGCAAAAGACGTGCGGGCTTCGGGAGGATTTGCGAGATCGCCGCTGTGGAGGCAGATTTTGTCCGATACGATGGGACGGGAAGTCCTCGTTCCGGAAAGTTACGAAGCCTCTGCGCTCGGAGCGGCCGTTCTCGCTTTGCACAGCCTTGGCGAAATGGAACGGATCGAGGATGTTCAGGACTGGATCAGAATTTCGCACCGCCATGAACCGAACGTCAAAAACAGCGAAACATATATTGAGCTGTTTTACTTATACGAGCGGCTGTATGACAAGCTCAAAGATGAATTTGACGTCATCAGTGAATTTCAGCTCAAACAAAGCCGTTAATTCTTCTTTGAAAGGGTGAAAAGGTCATGTTACTGTTTATTGTCATTGCCGCTATTATCGTTTTACTCTTATTGATTACGGTCGCTAAATTAAATCCGTTTATCAGTCTTTTGATTACATCCATCCTTGTCGGTTTCGCAACGGGCATGAATCTGCCGGACATTATCACTTCAATGAAAACCGGGCTCGGCAATACGCTGTCTCTGCTTGCGATCGTGCTGGCCCTCGGTACGATGCTCGGAAAAATGATGGCTGAATCAGGCGGTGCGGAGCGGATCGCCCACACCCTGATCGGCCGCTTCGGCAAAAAGAAAGTGCATTGGGCGATGATGGCCGTCGCTTTTATTGTCGGCATCCCGGTCTTTTTCCAGGTCGGCTTCGTCCTGCTCGTGCCGCTTTTGTTTACGATTGCGATTGAAACCGGGGTTTCATTAGTGACGATCGGGATTCCGCTCCTTGCGGGACTTTCCGTCGTGCACGGATTGGTTCCGCCCCACCCGGCGGCGATGGCGGCTGTCGGCATTTATCACGCCAATGTCGGAAAAACGATTTTGTATTCTTTAATCGTCGGTATTCCGACTGCCATCATCGCGGGGCCGCTTTACGGAAAATGGATTGGTAAGCGCATTCATAAACCCGTTCCCGAACTGTTGAAAAAACAATTTATTGAACGGAATGAAAAACGCAAGCTTCCGGGATTCGCAAATACATTGTTTACGATATTGGTACCGGTGATCCTGATGCTTATGGCAACGCTTGCCGAAATTGCGCTTCCGGAAAAAAGCACGCTCTATGAAACTTTTAAATTTATCGGCGACCCTGTCACGGCGCTTTTGATCGCCACGGTTTACTCCTTTTTCAGCCTTGGTTTTTATCAGGGCTTCGACAGGGAAAGCATTTTAAAATTCAGCAATGACTGTCTGGGACCGATCGCTTCCATTCTGCTTGTGATCGGAGCCGGCGGCGCTTTTAACAACGTCCTGATTGATTCAGGCGTCGGCACGTATATCGCTGACATGGCGAAGCACTCAAGCTTCTCTCCCGTTCTTTTAAGCTGGACGATCGCGGCGGTCATCCGTGTCGCCACAGGTTCAGCGACTGTCGCCATGATGACGGCGGCCGGCATTGTTGCTCCGATTGCATCTGTCATGCCGGGCGTCAGCAGCGAGCTTCTCGTTTTGGCAACGGGAGCGGGCTCTTTGATTCTGTCACATGTCAATGACTCCGGTTTCTGGCTCATTAAAGAGTATTTCGGAATGACGGTAAAAGAAACGTTCCTGACATGGACGGCGATGGAAACGATTATTTCTGTCAGTGCGATCTGTTTTATCATGATCATTAACGCGTTTATATAAAAACAAACCCCGGCCGCAAACCGGGGTTTGTTTTTTATCGGTCATTCACAAGGATATAAGCGGCTTTAACGGGTCCGTGGACGCCGACAACCAAATCCATTTCGATATCGGCCGAGTTGCTCGGTCCGGTAATATAGTTGATGCAGGAAGGAACGGTGACGCCGTCTCTGATCTGCTGTTTCAGTATATCGCTGGCCTGTGTCATTCTCGGCACAATGGAAGATTTCGGGATGATTGCGATATAGGTGGTCGGAAGCAGGCTGACGGAACGGCCGGCATGCTCTGACGCATACAAAACGACGGTGGCTGATTCCGCAAGCGTGATCTCGCTGAATGTGATGCCCACATTCGCTTGTTCCGCTTTTTCAATATTTTTCGCTCCTTGTTCCGCGTCCCATTCCCAAACGGGAATCCCTTCGTCCGGCCACTCTTCTGTCATAAGGGTCTGCAAGCCGTACATTTCAAACCGGCTGTCCTTCGGAATGATGACAGGCCCTCCTTCAAAGCGGTTCACCTGCGTGCGCAAAGCGTCGTAAAGCCCGGCTGCATCCGTTTCGATCAGTTCGGTATGAATGTTGACGCAGTGGTCTTTCAGCATCGTGACAAGATCGTCTTCCGTACAGTCCGCATGCGTTTGATATTGAGGCTGATACTTCCATTCAGGCAGGGACACGCCTGATTTCCTGCGCTCTCTGCCCAGACTTCCGGCGATCCGGTTTAGAAAGGATTCCTGATGTGTAATCGTCCCTTTCATCATCATTCTTCCCCCTTTTGTTTTTCCCGGTCTTTAAACCAATCTCTGAATCTCGATTTATGCGGCGCCGGGAAGTCCCGTATTGCCGTCCATTCTTTTAACGGCCCCGGCCCTTTTGATATTTTGTCATCCTCCGTAAACGGCGTCATGGCGGCAGGCGCCCATTTCGATCCCAGTTTATAAAGGGACGGGGATGACGAGCCGAGCCCGAAGGCTTTCATCGCCAGTTTTTCGCTGATCGGCGCTTTGCCCTCTTTTTCCACAATGTTCTGCCGATGCTTGAGCAGCAGCTCGTGCAGCGGAATTTTAACGGGACACGCTTCCGTACAGGCCGCGCATAAGGAAGATGCGTACGGGAGCTCCTTGTATTCGTCATATCCGCCGAGAAGAGGCGATAAGACGGCGCCGATCGGACCCGAATAGATGGACCCGTACGAGTGTCCGCCGACATGCCGGTACACGGGACAGACGTTGATGCAGGCGGCGCAGCGGATACATTGCAGCACCGATTGGAATTCCGTGCCGAGTATGCGGGAACGCCCGTTATCCACAACCACGAGATGAAATTCCTCAGGCCCGTCAGCTTCTCCTTGCTGCCGGGGGCCCGTCAGCGCCGTAATGTAACTTGTAAGCCGCTGGCCGACCGCGCTTCTCGTCAGCATGCTGACAAGCACTTCAAACTCAGAAAATGAAGGAACGATCCGCTCCATTCCCATCACGGTGATCTGCGTCTTCGGCAGCGCGGACACAAGGCGGCCGTTTCCTTCGTTTGTCACGAGACTGACCGATCCGGTATCCGCGATTGCAAAGTTGCAGCCCGTGATGCCGACATCCGCTTCGAGAAATTTTTTCCGGAGAACGCTGCGCGCGTGCATGACGAGCTCTTCCGGTTTTTCCGTCTGTTTGTATTCGAGTCTCTCTTTAAACACGTCACGGATCTGCTCTTTGTTTTTGTGAAGAGCGGGAGCAACGATATGTGACGGCGGATCGTGATCGTCAATCTGGAGAATGTATTCGCCGAGATCCGTTTCTGTGACTTCACAGCCCTCTTCCTCAAGCACTTCGTTCATATTGATTTCTTCTGTCACCATGGATTTGGATTTTACGATTTTTTTGGCGTTTTTCTGACGGATGACATCGCGGATATAGGAGGACGCTTCTTCCGCCGTTTCGGCGAAAAAGACATGCCCGCCTCTGTTGGCGACATTTTCGGCGAGCTGTTCCAAATAGAAATCAAGATTGTCCAGCACATGCTGTCTGATTTCTTCCGCATGGGAACGCCAATCCTCCCAGTTTCCCAATTCCTCGGCCGCCTGGAGCCTCCTTGTCCTGAGCCGTTCCTGCGCTCCGGAGACGGCTCCTCTCATAAACTCATTATCTATTCCTTCTGATACCCGCTCTTTAAAAGCGGCGGTACCGATTTTCATCGCCATGATTTTACCCCCTTGTTGTTTCTCGTCTTATCTGCTGTTCAGCACTTCTGCGATGTGCATGACTCTGACGTTTTTATCCTTACGGTCAAGACGACCGCCGATATTCATCAGACATCCGCAATCCGCCCCGATCAGCACCTCGGCTTCCGTGTCTTCCACGCAGGCGACCTTTTCATCCACCATTTGTTCAGAGATTTGCGCCATTTTCACAGAAAATGTTCCTCCGAATCCGCAGCATTGGTGCTTTCCGGGTAGCGCGGTCAGCTCGAGCCCCTTGACATGGCGCAAAAGCTTCATCGGCTCCTCCGACACGCCGAGCAGCCTCGTCATGTGGCACGATGTATGGACTGTCGCTTTTTTATGCAGCACCGCCCCGACATCCTCCACCCCGAGAACGTTGACGATAAAATCCGTTAACTCATATGTTTTGTCCGCAAGCTGCTGCGCTTTTGCGGCCCACTTCGGATCGTCCTGAAACAGATGCGGATATTCACGGAACATCGTCGTACAGGAACCTGACGGGCTGACGACGTACTCCGCTTCTTCAAACGCGGCAATCATCCGCTTCATTGCTTTTTTCGCATCCGTCACATACCCGCTGTTGTATGCGGGCTGCCCGCAGCAAATCTGCCCCTCGGGAAAATCCACCTCACACCCGAGCCGTTCCAGCACCTCAACCGTCGCCTTTCCGACATTGGTCTGAAACATATCCACAAGGCACGTGACAAATAATGAGACTTTCATGATGAACCCCTCTTTCATCCTCAGTATGTGATCCGGTCATCTGATGACCTGTTTTTGGAAAGCTCTATAAATATCCTACACTATTCTGAATATGGATTGGAAGGTTTTTCTGAAAAATCCTTTCGCCCGATGCGCTGAAGGGTAAAAAAAAGAGAAGCCTTAAAGCTTCCCATGCTCCTCTAGATCCCGTTTTTCAGCAGGTGTCCCAGTTTTTGCACACCCTCTTTTATCGCGGCTTTACCGGGAAAACTGAACGACAGGCGGAGATATTCGGCACCGTCTTCCTGATGCGGAAAAAAATATTTTCCGGGTACATAGGAAACGCCGTGAGACAGAGCCCTCGCCAGCAGTGCGGACGTATCAGCCCCCGGCGCTTTCACCCATACAAAGTAACCGCCTTCAGGCACGTGCCAGGATGCGGATTCCGGAAGATATCGCGCTGATGCGGCGAGCAAAACATCACGTTTGCTTCGATATGCTTCCCGCAAGGCGGCGAGCCGTTCTTCAATATTCGTTTGTTCCAGATAGACGGCGGTCACCGCTTGGGAAAACGGATGGCCTAAGTCTTTTTTTAACCATGACAATGCCGTGATGAATGCGGCGTCCCCTGCAATCCAGCCGATCCTCATACCCGGCGCGATGACTTTTGATAATGAACCGGCGTACAGCACCCGGCCGTTTTGATCCATGGCTTTCAAGGGCGGCGGAATATCGGTGAATCCGAGCTCGCCGTATGCATCATCCTCCAAGATGAGAAAATCATACGTTTCGGCAAGCTGAAGCAGGCGGGTTCTCCGCTTCGCTGACATTACGGTTCCCGCAGGATTCTGAAAAGCGGGTATCGTGTAGAGAAGACGGGGAAGCAGAAGCCCTTTTCGTTTTCTTTCCTCAAGCATGAAGGCTAATGTTTCTGTTTGCAGGCCCTCTTGATCTGTCGGAATGCTCATGATATGCGGTGTATAATTTTTGAAAATCTCGAGCGCTTCCATATAGACCGGAGCTTCAACGGCAGCGGCGGTTTGTTCATCGAGGAAAACCCGCGCAGCCAGATCTATCGCCTGACAGGCGCCTGACGTCACGATCAGCTCATCGTCCCGGCAGTGAATGCCGCGGATGGCTAACCGTTCTTGAATCTGCTTTTTTAAAACGGCCGTCCTCGGGCTTCCCATATAATGCAGCGGCAGATCGCGCTCCTCATCCAGAAGGCGGGAGGCGGCTTCTTTCAGCTCCTTATCAGGAACGAGTGCGGGATCGGGATAGCCGGAATGCAGGGGGATGCACGCTTTCGGAACTGCCGGCATCCATTCCCCGGGAGGATCATTTGTCAGAGCTTTCTTTACATGGTCAGAAAAAAAAGATTCGGCCTGCATGTGATGTTATCCCCTTTCACAAGTCAGCTTCTATACATTTTCTTCAAAATAAGCCCCCAGCACTTCTTCCACATTCGTCAGGTGCGCCGTCATCGCTGCTTCCGCTTCATCCGTGTCTCCGGCGGCGACGGCGCTGTAAATGCGTTCATGCTCTTCATACAATCGCTGCACGCTCGTTCGTTTAGAAAACAGCCAAATTTTTCTCGTTTCTCTCATTGTTTCCAAAAGGAGCGCGGAGACATGATTCATGAGATGCTTAAGCAGCCCGTTTTGTGATGCTTCCGCCAGCGCCATGTGAAAGGAGAAATCTGCTTTTTCGCCCAATTCTTCGTCTCCGTCAATGTCTTTCATCTCCATGAGAGCTTGGCGGATTTTTTGTAAATCGTCTTCGGTGCGTTTTTCAGCGGCCATGGCGGCGACGCCGAGTTCAAGCAGCTTTCTGACTTCGAGCAGCTGTTTGACGTCCTCTTTTTTCATCAAGAGGGCGGAAGAAAGCGGCTGGGAAACATGAGACGGCTCAAATTCTCTTATGTATGTGCCTTCTCCCTGCTTCATGTCGACGAGCCCCATCGCTTTCAAAGCCGACAGCGCTTCTCTGACCGCCGAGCGGCTGACCTGAAAACTCTCGGAAAGCGCCTGAACGGAATCAAGCTTTTCACCCGGCTTAAGCTCGCCCGCTTTTATCTTCTCCAGCAATGCGTCAGCGACTTCTTCGTAGATTTTTTTCGTTTTAATTTGTTTATATTTCAACGCGATCACCCCGTCACTTGTGAATCTTGATGTTTATCGTCTATTATACTTCTTTTTTTGTGTTGCCGACAGGTTCAGACAATTTGTTCAAGAAAAGTATTGTACTTTCAAAACTTTCAAAATATAATGCTAATTAACCCGGTCATCAGATGACCTTATCATAAAAAGTAATCGTTTACATGACATAAGGAGGGGTTTTTTAGGGATGCAATGGACACAGGGGTACGCTCCTTTAGGGGAAAATTTGCTTTTATCGGCAGCTTGCGCGCTCGTGCCGATTATCTTCTTTTTTTGGGCGCTTGCGGTGAAACGGATGAAGGGGTACATAGCGGGGCTTTTAACGTTAGCCGTTTCACTTTTAATCGCTGTATTTGTTTACGGCATGCCGGCGGAAAAAGCGGTGATGTCCGCTTCTCAGGGAGCGGTGTACGGGCTGCTTCCGATCGGCTGGATTATCGTCACATCGGTCTTTCTGTATAAAATCACCGTGAAAACGGGACAGTTTGAGATTATCCGGAGTTCGGTGCTCTCAATTACAGATGACCGACGTTTGCAGGCGCTGCTCATCGCCTTTTCATTCGGGGCATTTTTAGAAGGCGCCGCCGGTTTCGGCGCTCCCGTCGCGATCTCGGCCGCTTTGCTCGTCGGACTTGGTTTTCAGCCGCTGTATGCGGCGGGAATTTGCCTGATTGCCAATACGGCGCCCGTTGCCTTCGGCGCGATCGGCATTCCGATTACCGCCGTCGAAGGTCCGACCGGGATACCGGCAATGGAAATTTCCCAAATGGTCGGCCGGCAGCTTCCTTTTTTATCCGTCTTTATTCCGCTTTACTTAATCATTTTGATGAGCGGGTTTAAAAAGGCTTTTGAAGTATGGCCGGCCATTCTTGTTTCCGGCGTCTCCTTTGCGGCCGTGCAGTACGCAAGCTCGAATTTTTTAGGGCCTGAGCTTCCGGATGTGCTGTCGGCGCTTGTTTCCATGGCCGCGCTCGCTGTATTTTTGAAATTTTGGAAACCGAAAACGGCCTTTCGTTTCGCGGCAGAACGGGAATCAGCAGCGGCCGCTGACCGGGCGCCGATCAAGTACGGGGGCGCCGCGGTGTTTAAAGCGTGGTCTCCTTTCCTTCTTCTGACGGCCATGATATCCGTTTGGGGGATTCCCGGCGTGAAGGCTGCTTTAACCGGTCATTATGAAGGAACGTCAATGTGGCTTTCCTGGCTGAATGCAGCCGGGAAAGCATTGACCTTCACGCCTCCCGTCCCATTTGTAAATCAGCAGATTCTTCAGGCGGACGGCACGCCGATTGAAGCCGTGTACAAACTTGAGCTTTTCGGTTCAGCGGGAACGGCGATTCTGATTGCCGCCGTCATCTCCAAGTTCGCCCTCGGCATGTCGTGGAAGACGTGGGGCGAAGCGTTTATAGAAACGGTGAAAGAGTTAACGCTTCCGGTCGTGACCATTGTTTCTGTTGTCGGCTTTGCATATGTGACGAATGCTTCCGGCATGAGCACGACACTCGGTCTTGCGCTTGCCATGACGGGCGCGATGTTTACCTTTTTTTCGCCGGTGCTCGGCTGGCTCGGCGTATTTATTACCGGCTCTGATACATCGGCCAACCTATTGTTCGGCGGATTGCAAAAGGTGACGGCGCTATCTGTCGGGATGGACCCGGTTCTCTCCGTTGCCGCCAATTCATCAGGCGGTGTCACCGGAAAAATGATTTCTCCGCAATCCATTGCGGTTGCCTGTGCCGCTGTCGGTCTGGCGGGCAAGGAAGCCGACCTTTTCCGCTTTACGATTAAGCACAGTCTGTTTTTGCTTCTGCTCGTCTGTCTCATTACATTTTTACAGCATCATCTGTTTTCATGGATGATCCCGTAACACGGAGAACCTCCCCGGGGTTTGGCTCGGGGAGGTTTCAGCTGTACCGTTTTCTCGCCGATGACGGCGGAATATTTAATTGGTCACGGTATTTGGCGACGGTGCGCCTTGAGATTCGGATGTCATATTGTTCATGCAGCAGATCGGCAAGCTTTTGGTCTGAAAAAGGTTTCTTTTTATCTTCTTTACGGACCAATGCTTCCAGATGCGCTTTTACGGCATAATTGGAGGCGCCGCCGTCCCCCGATGATTCAGCTTTCGCCGAGAAAAATGTTTTCATTTCATACAGTCCGTACGGCGTCTGAACGTACTTCCCTTTGATGGCCCGGCTGATCGTTGATTCGTGGAGCTCCAGCGTTTCCGCCACCTCTCTTAAGGTCAGCGGCTGCATTCCGCTTTTTCCTGTGAGAAAAAAGGATTCCTGCCGTTCAGTCAGGACGCCGATAATTCTCGTGATCGTTTGTTTTCTTTGCGACAAAGCCCGGTTCAGCCAGCGCCATTCCTGATATTTTGCCGACAGATAATTTTTCGTGTCACGGCACCCGGCGGCTGACAAGAGCGGCTGATAATGGGCATGAAGCTGGATGTCAGGAAACGAACGGCTGTTGAGCCGCGCTTGAATGATGCCGTTTTTCACCGTGATGAAAATATCCGGTTCTACGTAAAAACCCGGCTCCTCATGCGCATAACGGAGCCCCGGCCTCGGATCAAGCGCGCTGATCATGTCAGCGATGTCCTGAATGTCTTTAAGCGGAATGCCCGTTTTAAGTGTAAGCGCTTTCCAATTCTTTCTTGCAAATAGCTCAAAATAGGCTTCGGCAATCCATTCCGCCTGTTCGTTCCGCTCGGGCAGACGGCGGAGCTGAAGAAGGATGCATTCCTGCAAAGACCGGGCGCCGATTCCCGCGGGCTCAAGGGATTGAAGCTTTTTCAGAACCGCTTCCGTCTCCTCTTGTGAAGCGGATACATGGTCGGCGGCGGCTGGTATGTCCTCTTTTAAATAACCGTTTGAATCCAATGAATGTATCAGATAATTGAAAATTTTTTTCTCATCATCGGACAGCTTCATGTCTAAGGCTTGCTGTTTGAGCGAATCCTGCAGCGTTTTGCGGGTAAGTCTGATCTGCTGGCTTCCGTCCCGTTCTTTCATCCTGTTTTTATTTGTTTTATGGTAAGATAGTGGCGGCGTGTCTGTTTCCTTTCGTTCAATCAGAGGGTTTTCCAGTGAGAGCTCATCAATATATCCGGCCAGCTCCGCGGAATTGTATCCGAGTAATGTGATGGCCTGTTTAAGCTCTTGCGTTAATTGAGGCTTTAACATTTGTGTTTGCTGAAGTTTGATATCCATCATGCTCACTCCCCTTTTTTCATTGTACATGATTGGTTTCATACCGTATATACTTATTAAAAGGAGTTGCTTTATAGATGTCAGAACTTTTTTCTGTTCCCTATTTTATTGAAAACTTTACACAGCACATTGAAATGAATCCGAATGAAGACCGAATTCATGCGATGAACAGCTATTACCGCTCCGTCGTCTCAACCCTTGTACAGGATCAGCTGACGAAAAACTCGGTTGTGCTCAAAAGAATTCAGCATTTGGATGAGGCGTACAACAAAGTAAAACGCGGAGAAACAAAATAAACCTTCCGCTCATTCAAAGCGGAAGGTTTTCCTTCGTGCCGGCGGTTTCACCGATCAGCCGGACGTCCGGCGCTTCGTGCGTCCAGGTGTAATAATAGTTCGCGTTTTTCCCGTATGAATTATCAATGACGGTATTCGGTTTCCCGAGAAGCGAGGACAGGATGTGGCCGTGGAGCCTTGACGTTTCCACCGATTCGTACCTGCTGAAAAACAGGACCGCTTTTTTCGTTAAGAAATCGGAATAGCGTTTCCAAAACCGCGCAATCGGCAGCGGGTTTCCCGCTTTTTTATTCAAAACATTCAGCGTTTGGAAAAAAGCGATTCCCCTGCGGTCGCTTGCTGACAGAACATCCTGCCAGTCACAGTTTTTAACGGAAGAATTGTTTTGCAGCTTCGGGTTGATTTCCCCATCCGTGCGGATAAAATAAAGCCTGCCGCGTGACGGAACCGCTGACGCCGCGATCGGATACAGCTGATGGGCCATATCAGGCATAAGCCCGATATGATTCGCCGAAAAAAAGCGTTTCGCAGTCTCGTATGACACATGATCTCTCGTAAACAGGTGGAGATCCTTGTGCTCCGCAAAAAGCGCCGATGTCTTTTGCAGCCGTGTCTCATCCTGATAATAAATCGATTGCGGCAGGATGACGATCCTGTTTTCCGGAAAGGATTTGACGATTTTTTCCCTGAACGTCTGATAGTACGGATAGAGATCCCCGAAATTTCCGCCACCCTGACAGACGATGATCGTCTTTTTGTACGCCCGGCGCCCGAATGGAAAATTGTCGGGATTCCAGCGCTGTTTCACGCGGATGCCGTGCGCTTTAAAAAACGCCTCCGTCCCTTTCATAATCAATAAATCCCCTACATTTCCGTAGAGGGGATAGTCGGCATATATGATGTCGGATTGCGGCGGTATAACGCTGAGCAGACCCGTCAGCGTCTCTTTTAATCGGCTCATAACATGGCGGCTGTCCATGTTTTCTCCCCTTTCGTTTTAAACAGTTGCGCAAGTGCGTCAATGACACGCTGCTGCTCCTCAGAAGACAGGTCAGACCCGGACGGCAGACAAATCCCCCGGCTGAAAAGGTTCTCAGAGACACGCTCATGGTCGCTGTGAGGATAAAAGACGGAAGATGAGAAAAGCGGCTGCGTATGCAGCGGTTTCCACAGCGGCCGGGCCTCAATATTCTGTTCCGCAAGACAGGCGACGGCTTCTTCCGGCGTCACGCCGTTATCAAGCGTCAGAGCCGTCAGCCAGCGGTTTGAAACCGTTCCTTCAAGCTCCGGCATCATGCGGATGCCCGGATATGTTTCGAGCGCTTCCCGATACCGGTGAAAGATTTCTCTCCTCGCCCGGACGCGATCTTCAAGCACTTCCAGCTGCGATATCCCCACGCCTGCGAGAATGTTGCTGAGCCTGTAGTTGTAACCGAGCTCGCTGTGCTGGTAATGAACGGCGGCATCTCTCGCCTGTGACGCAAGAAACCTCGCTTTTTCAATCGCGGCTTCATCGTCAGACACGAGCATGCCGCCTCCCGATGTTGTAATGATTTTGTTGCCGTTAAAGGAATAAATGCCGAAACGGCCGAACGTGCCGCTCTGCCTGCCTTTATATGTTGATCCTAAGGACTCGGCAGCGTCTTCAATCAGACAGACGCCGTATGCGTCACAAAGGCTCATTAATTCATCCATTTTCGCGCTTTGGCCGTAAAGATTGACGGCGATCACCGCTTTCGGGAGTCTGCCGCGCCGCTTTGCATCCCGGAGCGCCCGCTCAAGCGCAGCGGGCGACATATTCCACGTCTCCCATTCCGAATCAATAAAAACGGGCTCAGCCTGCTCATACACAATCGGATTCGCCGTGGCGACAAACGTAAAGGAAGGACAAAATACAACGTCTCCTTTTTTCACACCCGCAAGCCGCAGGGCAAGATGGATGGCGGCCGTTCCCGAGCTTACGGCCGCCGCGCTTTTCACTCCCGCATATTCCGCGAGCCGCGCTTCAAACGAATTGACGAGCGGACCGAGCGGGGCAATCCAATTGGTTCGGAAGGCTTCTGCGATGTATTCCTGTTCTTTTCCGCTCATATGAGGCGGAGACAAATAAATCCGTTTGTTTGTTTGCATGAAATCATCCTTTTTCATTATGGATAGGGGAGATGACGCGGGCCGGAACGCCGACCGCCGTCACATGGCCGGGAATTCTGCTGATGACCGCAGCCCCCGCGCCGATAACGGACCAAGGGCCGATGTCCATCTGCGGTATGACGGACGCGCCGATTCCGATGTGCGTTCCTTCCCCGACTTTCACTCCGCCGGCAAGCGCCGCGCGCGGTGAAAGATGGACGTAATCTCCGATTGCATTGTCGTGATCGGCAACCGCCCCCGTATTGATGATGCAATGGGCGCCGATGTCAGCGCCCGCCTGAATGACGGCGCCCGCCATCACAACCGTTCCGTGTCCGACGGAAGCCGTTTCACTGACGATCGCCCCGGGGTGAATGAGTGAAGCATAATCGGCATCTTCAATCCCAAGCGTTTCAGCGAACTGCTTTCTGACGCCGTTGCGGCCGATGCATATCGTGAACACGGCCTCGGGGACGAGTTTCCGAAGCATGTGCACGTCTTCCGTCCGGCCCGTATATAAACCGTTCCGAGCGGTAAAACCGCTGAATCCGTCGTCCAATATGCCCGCAAGCTCCATATCGGAACGGGCCTGCACGATTTCCTTCACGACTTTTCCGTGTCCGCCGTTTCCGATCAGCACGACCTTTTTCACGATGACATATCTCCGCTGCCTGTGAAGCGCTTTGCCGTCACATGGCCAGCTTGGTGTATGCCTTCTGACACGAGAACTTTTTTCACTGTTAAAAGCAGAATCTTTAAGTCGAGAAGAAAGGTGCGGTTGTCGACGTACCACACGTCGAGCTTGAATTTCTCCTCCCATGAAATCGCGTTTCTCCCATTGATCTGCGCCCAGCCCGTAATCCCCGGCTTCACCTCGTGCCGCCTCGCCTGCTCCGCCGTGTAAAGCGGCAGATAATCCATCAGCAAAGGGCGGGGGCCGACCAGACTGATATCGCCTTTGAGCACATTAAAAAGCTGGGGAAGCTCATCGATGCTCAGTTTTCTGATCAGCCTCCCCATTTTGGTCAGGCGCAGATGATCCGGAAGCAGCACACCGTTTTCATCACGCGCATCCGTCATCGTTCTGAGTTTATACAACGTAAACGGACGCCCGTTATGCCCCGGTCTCGTCTGTTTGAACAATACCGGAGACCCGATGGCGCATCTGACGGCTGCCATGGCGAAGAGAAGAATGACACTCGCGCCGCACAATAACAGCGTCGCGGCCGCTATATCAAATACACGTTTCACCTTCAAATCTGAACAGCTCCTTTCACTTTTCGGCATTTCTGTAAAGCAAGCCGCCTTTCTTCTTTCGTACAAATGAAGAAAAAAGCGAATGCGGCATAGCTTATGCATACGGCAAGCCCCGCGGCGATCAGACCGGCCCAGCTGTCAAGCGGTGAAAACAGCCGGATACCCCGGCAGACGGCCCAGGCAAATACGGCCGCCGCCAACGGGCCGAACATGCCTTTGTAAAACGCGGTTTTCTGAAAGCCGGTAATATGCGAAACATACAGCGGCGTGAAGACGGCATTTTTCAAAATGAGGGAGACAGCCCCGGCAATGGTGATGCCGTACAGCCCGAGATGTGCCGGTCCGCTGAGAACCACGGCCAATATGACATTCAGTCCGCCTAAACATAAAGTAACGACGGCGGGCGTTTTTTGTTTATTAAAAGCCGTCCATACGTAAAAAAGCGGCATGACAGAGAGACTGACCGCCAAATACGCGGCGTGAATATATAAAAGCGGCGCCGTCTGCACAAACGACGGGCCCAGCCAAATCGCCAGAAACGGTTCGGCAAGCCCTCCTAATAACGCGGCGGGAAGCGCGAGGAGAAGCCCGTTCATCCGCACGGCCTTATTGGCGTAAGACAGGAGACCTTCCATATCGCCTTTTGAATAATAGGAAGTCAAAACCGGCGCAAACAGTGAAGCAAGCGTCCCGGCAAGACTTCTGAGCAGAAGCGGGAATTGAATAATCGCCGCATAGACACCCGCTTCAGACGGCCCCAGCACAAGGTTGGCCGTCATGAGGTCAATCTGCAGAAACAGCAGCACGCCGATCTGGTTGACAGAACTCCAGGCACCGGCCGAAAACAGCACTTTGCTTGTCTGTAATGACAAAGTTTTACGGCTGAAAGAAAACCACGGAATCAATTTCTTAAAGAAGAAAAAAGTCAGCACAGCTGCACAGACGGCTCCCGCTAATGCCGAAAGCTGGATCTGCCAGATCTTCGGCGGCAGGCACGTAAACAGAGCGAGCACACACAGCACCCTGACCAGCATTTGCACGGCCTGAATGGAACTTGTGATATAAAGCTTGTTGGCAAAAAACGGCCCCGTCGCGAACCCCGCCATAAAAAACGTCAGCATAAACAGCACGCTGCCGATTACGATAGACAGCCTCACATCCGTTAAGAGCCCGGCCGGTACATTCATAATCCTGTCAATAAAAAAAGCAGTCCCGGCGAGCGGCACAGCGAGTAATAGAGATATCACGACAGACGCGGCTAAATAATTGCTTACATACGCATTGGCCTCGTCCCTGTTCCCCCTGTGGGCGGCGACGGAGAAAAACCTCACAACGACTGAGCTCAGCGCAACGGTAATAATAGAGAAATAGTTAATGATATTCTGTGTCAGATGGACAAACCCAAAAGCCTCAACACCTAATGTTTTCACAATAAAGGGCGTCATCCACACTGATAAAAACACCGATAGTAAAAACGCCGTCACATTGGCGCCGAAATTAATGGCAAATTTCATGCTCCTTCCGCACTGCCTTTCTCTTTCGATTTCCGTTCGAAAAACGCATGCAGAAGAAGAGGAAGGCGCATTTTGCACAGACCGAGCACCACGCGCTCCCCGGCCAGCAGCTGTTTATGGCGGCACGGCGTCCTGCGCACGGCCGTTTTTACCATGTCATACGTTAAGATTCTGCCGATATGCGCCGTAATCTGGTGTGACGGCTGCGGGGCGGCGCATGCGTTGGCGATCAGCATCGGAATCTGATGCTTGCACAAATAAGTATCAATATCGCTCCGGCAGGCGTCCGTCAGCCCGTTTGCCTCATAAAAAGCCATTTTCGCTGCATATTGCTTTTGCAGTTCGTGATCTAAGCGGGGCTTAAACGGTGTTTCTGTAAGACTTTGCGGATTTTCCCGGTAGATATACAGCCCTTCGTCTATCACTTTGACACGCGCGGCTTGGCGGAACGCTGCCAAGTTAAACGGAGAGTCCTCGGCAAACCGGATATCTTCATGGAACAACAGCCCTTGCAATGCTTCTCGCCGGTATATATAGCGCCACACATACCAAATAAACCGATGTTCGTGCGCGCGGGTCAGCAATGCGGTCATTTCATCCGCTGTGAAGACGCGGCCCGGCGGAAGGGACGGCGGCATATACGTTCTTTCTTTAGACGGCGTTTCTTTGTAATAACCGCAGCCGGCGATATCCAGCCGGTTCTTCTCCGCTTCTTCATAAAGCCGCTCGAACATTGTTTCCGTCACATAATCATCGCCGTCCGCAAAACCGATATAACGGCCGCGGGCGGCTTTTATTCCGGCATTGCGGGCCGAGCTGAGGCCGCCGTTTTCTTTATGAATCACCCGGATTCTCGCATCTTCTGCGGCGAATTGTTCAGCCATCCGGCCTGACTGATCCGGTGAACCGTCATTGACGAAAATGATTTCGATGTTCCTCAGCGTCTGTTTTGTTAAAGAAACCGCGCATTCTTTAATAAAAGGCTCTGTCTTATACATCGGCACGATCACGCTCACAAGCGGCGCGGTCATTGGGCATCACCGCTGATTTTCGAGCGCAGCCCGGCAAAATAAACACTTCGCAAAGAACCGCCTTCCTCATGCTTGCCGCTGAGCAGCCGATTTACGGCGGATGTTACGGCTTCAGGGTCGGGACGTTCAAGCAATGTCATGTTCGGTATGTTTTTCAGCCATTGATAGCCTTCCATCACCTTATGATCAAACGAACGAATGACGACACAAGGCGTTTTCGTCAGCGCACAAAAAATCATCCCGTGAAGCCTGTCAGTGACGACGGCTTCCGCACCTTTCAGCGTATTCCAAAGCGCTTCCAGCTCCTTTTCGCGTGTATGGCGGCTGACCCTCCGGCCGACCGTCGTGGTAAAGGAATACAGCTCTCCGTACTCTTTGGCCAAAGCTTCTTTTACCATCGTTCTGTCCTCAGCCGTCAGCGCGCTCTCCTTATCCTCCCGTAAACAGAGGTAGATCCCTTCCCGCGCTATGCCCCGCTCGCTTTTATCCAAATATAAGACCATGTCAGGCTGTTTGAGCACTGTTTTTCCGGGAAAATGACGCTTCATCCATTGATACGTCGTCTCATCTCTCGCCATCAACAAAAGGTCGGGATGCGCATTGTACACTTTTCGGGCGCGCTTCAGTTCCTTCCGTCCCTTTTTTGATTCAGAAAAGTGAGCCGTCGCCGGAAGCTGAACGATCCGATATTGCCGGAATGTTTTTATGATAAAGCGGCGCGTCCATTCCTCATACCGGTACAAATCCCCCATATTCCCGCCGCCGATGATGAATACCATATCATCAGGGTGGCGCTTTTTGATCAGCACTTTTGCCGATCTGTATATATCCTTCATATCCACCTCGACAATGTCAAAATCGGGATACTCCCGTTCAAGAAACGTTTTGCTTGCGTAGGCGATGGCGTGATCGCCGAGATTATCATGGGACGGGAGCAGCGTCAGAATGATCTTTTTTCTTGCCGCTGTAAGCCCCGCCCCATCCGCTCCCGTTCCGAAATGAAATTGGGACGGGTATTTGACCTTAAGCAAAAGCCATTCCGCGAGATTGATTTTTAAAGATTGTATCGACATGTCTTCACCCTCTGATTTTCATTTTGTACTCGATTGCCCGCTGATACGCGGCTGATGCCAGCGACACGAACGGAATCAGCTTCAGCTTCGCCAAAAGCAGAAGGCATGAGCGTTTGGCGTCAAACGGCGCCGTTCCCGTTTTGGAAAGGCTCATGCGGAATACGGGATCAGCGCATATCCGGCTGATATTCTTCCACTTCTCAGAAAACCGGCCTCCGTTATTCCGCTTCCATTCATTCAGCAGGCAGACTGTTCCGTGCTGAACGATGAAAAAATCCAGCTCCTGCCGGTATTCCTGTAAGCAGCCGTTTTCACGCAAAAAAGCCTCGTTCAGCCGATAGAGAACGAGACCTGAGTCAAACAGCTTTTTCTGATAGCTTTGCACAATGGAAGTCAAGTGAATCCGATAATGATAGAGCGGCTGATCCACGTACGAGACCGCACCTGCGAAAACATGCGCCCGGAGGCTGAAATACTGATCCTCCACGTGCTCCAGCTCATCACGAAGCGGAAAGCGCAGCTGATGATGCTCGATCATGGATCTTTTGTACAGCTTGTTCCATGAAAAACCGCTGACTCTTCCTTCAAATAAATCTTTCAGGTACCGTTGTTTCGGGCGGCCCTCGTACGCTGAAGCGATCGTTGAAACAGCGGTCTTCCCCGTATCCGCAAATTCAGCCGCATATTCGCAAATCACGAGATCAGCCTGGTCAGCCTTCGCTTTTTCATACATGCGCAGGCAATAATCAGGTTCAACCCAGTCGTCCGCATCAATAAAAGCGATAAATTCGCCGCGCGCCGCCTCGATGCCCTTGTTGCGGACCGCGCCGAGCCCCCGGTTTTGCTGATGAACGACCCTGATTCTCTCATCCCGCTTCTGATAGGTTTCAAGAATCGCCGGGCTTTGATCCGTTGACCCGTCATTAACGGCCACGATTTCGATATTGGCGAGCGACTGATTGAGCAATGAATCTAAGCACCTTTCTAAATAAGTTTCCGTATTATACACAGCAATTAATAAACTGACCGCGGGTGTTTCCATATAAACCTCCAGTGTCCATTACCGGGAAAAAATCGTTCTGTACGGAAGCACAGACGAATCGACCGGCATAAGCAAGTAACTGTAAAGAAAATAACAGACAATAATGGCGATATAAATCAGCGCATTTGATTTTTCATCAAAAATTCTCACAAAATAAGGGATCAGGATCATTTGGTACAGGCCGAAATATATATTAAACCGGGCGAAAATAACATCCTTTGTCGCCAAAAGACCGAAAAGCAGGCCGAGCAGACAGAAATTCACGATGACATCAATGTCAGGCCAGAGCTTCCGCAGCCGCTCCCGGTAGCAGAAAGCCAAAAACAGCGGCAGCAGCAGCACCGCGATTTTTACGACGTTCATCCCGTTCGTATTCGTCATCAGCCATTTCTCATAATGGCCGTACGAGCTGTTTTCCAGCACGACGACAAACAGCGAAATGAACTTCTGATACAGAAACGTCATAAGAAGAAACAATGCCGACAGTCCGAAAATCGCGGGCGACCAGGCTCTTTTTCTGACGAGAAAATAAACCGGAATCATAATCAGCGCTGAGGAATGAAAAAGCGAACACAGCAGCACGATTGACATATAACGCTTCCAGCTTCCGCTGATTACGTAGCGGACGGCCCAAAACAAAACGGCCGCCACCATATACTGCCTGATCCCGTTAAAGGAAGCGTAATAGTGATACGTGCCCAAAAACAAAAATACACTCAGCTCAAACGGACGGCCGAACTCAACGAGCCCCTTTAAAATAAAGCTGCATGTCACGACCGCCACGGTGAAATACATGATTTGCGGATCTTTCGTGATAAAATTCATGAGCCAGATGAGAGCCGTAAACCCCGGATCAACGGCTGCTTTTTTCGCTCCGAACCCGAAGATCTCCCAAATGCTGCCGTAATTTCCCGCCAGCTTGTACATTAGCGCGTACGTCTGAAAATCCGTCCCGACTCTGTAGCGCAAACCGGAGACCAATACCAGCGATAGCAGCGGAACGAGCATGACGAGCTGATTCGGCCGGTATCCGGTCGAAAGCGATTGATCACGCCCGCCGCACATTTTCGCGAACCATGACCAAATATAAACAATTCCCATATTGACTACATATACAATCATTCGTTACTGTTCCTTTTTCCAATTCATATTGTAAAGCTTCATAACAGCCCCCGTATTTTCTCTCGCGTCATATCCCAGCCGCCTGAGGGTTTCTTTAATGCGCGCCCCGTCAGGCTTTGCCGCCTCTGCTGCCCGTAAAACCGCGGATGCCCATTGTCCCGGCGGTTCTTTGAGGCTGAGCCTTTTGACCAGCCCGAGCCCGGCATCGGCTTCTTCCGTTATGCCGTCTGATATCACGCACGGCACCCCGGAGGCCTGCGCTTCAACGAGCGTGACGGGCAGCCCTTCATAAAGAGACGGCATGACAAATACATCCAGCGTTTTCAGCAGATCATGAACGCGGTCTTCTATACCGATAAAACGCACATCATCATCAAGCCCCAGCTTCGCCGCCAGATTTTCCATATCGGTGCGAAGCGGACCGTCTCCGGCGAGAATCAGCTGTAAGCCGATGCCCCGCTCTTTCATATCAGCGGCCAGCCGGAGCAGAAATTCGTGGTTTTTTTCTTCTGTAAAGCGGCCGATATGGCCGATCACCAAACGGCCGTCTGCAATGCCCCGCTTCCTTTTTTCAGCTTCTGTGTCCGCGCACCCGCCGGCAAATAAGTCGAGATCAATGCCGTTCGGCAAAAGATGCACGTCTTTTTCTTTCCCGAATAAGAAACGGCCCGCCTCTTTTCCGCAGGCGCACAGTGCCGTGGCGTTTGCCGTGATCAGCCGTCTGAAAACAAACAGCTGCATCCCGGCAAGCCGCGATGCCCGCCCCCGCCACGACGTACTGTGCGAATGGCAGATCCGCACCGGGACGCCGGCTAAACGAGCGGCAAGCGCGATAAATCCAGACTGAAAATCGGTATGGGCGTGCACGGCGGCAAACGGGCCTTTTTCCTGAATCATCCGCTTGACCTGTTTTACAAATGTAATCGGGTTTGTGCTGCCGATGCTCGGCACATAAAAAAGCCGTCCGCCGAGAGCGAGAATTTCCTCGTCATAAGCGCACGGATCGTTCCTATGGGTTAAAAAATCAAACTGCACCTTCGTTCTGTCCATCTTCCGGTACAAATTCATCATCATCGTTTCTGCGCCGCCCCTGTTCATCCCGCTGAAGATGTGCAGCACCCGCATCGGTTTGTCAGTCATGTTCGGCAAGCCCTTCTTTTTGGCGGATGTCCTTGTTTTTATGATAACGGTTCATGACCGCGGGCGGCGTAATGGCGCGGATGAGCGGTTTTGCGATATACGCGTAATGGGAAATCGGCAGCTTCAGCCGTCTGCATGCCTGAAAAACGAGCACCGCATTATCAATGGAATACGTAAACGATCTCCTTTTGAACGCATCACTGTCCTCTCTTACTTTATACAGCGTTTCCTGGAGATTGTACCCTCGGAAACCCGCTTCAAAAAAGCGCAGCCACAAATCGATATCCTCCATCCGCCGCGTCCGCCTGACTGACCGGTAGCCTCCAAGCGCTTTGTACGCTTCAGCCCGCATCATAATGGTGCCGTGACAGAACGGTGTGCCTTTCGCCATAATTCCCGGTTTCGGCACGGGCGGCAAAAGCCGGGCGCCCCTGACGCCGAATTCATCAAATACGAGCATCCCCGTGCCCACGACTTGATAGTGGGCGTGCTTGTTTAAGAAAGCGGCCTGTTTTTCCAGTCTCCTCGGGTTGGAGATGTCATCACCGTCCTGCCTGGCGATATAATCCCCCGTTGCGTATGTCAGACAGCGGTTCAGCGAAGCGGCAAGCCGTTGATTCGTCTTATTTTGAATCAGCGTGATCCGGTCGCTGTAATGATCCGCGTAACGGCGCGCAATCTGATACGTTCCGTCAGTTGACGCGTCATCACACATAATCAGTTCCCAATTCTTATACGATTGGCTCAGGATGGATTCAATACTCTCCGCTAAAGTCTCTTCGCAATTATAAATTCCCATGATGACGGAAATTTTCGGTTGTGCTCCTGCATTCATACGCTTTTCTCCTTTTTATCCATATAACCGGCGTAAATGTGCGCCATTTCCTTTACCGTACGTGTTTCTGAAAAACATTCCGCCGTCCTGCGCCCTTCTTGTCCCATTGCTTTTCGCAGACCCGGGGATCGGTACAGCTTTTCAATCCGATCGGCAAATGCCGCGCTGTCCCCTGCCGGCACGAGAAAACCGTTCACACCGTCTTCGATGATCTCACGGTGCCCCCTGTTGTCTGCGGCAACGGCGGGCTTTTCGGCAGCCATCCCCTCAAGCAGATTCATACCGAGCCCTTCGCGGATGCTTGAGGCGACGGACAGATCAGCAAGCTGAATCAGCTCATGAATGTCACGGCAAAAACCGTAAAACCGCACAATGTCGGATACCCCGAGTGATTCAGCCTTTTTTCTGTACGGCTCTTCCATCACGCCTTCTCCGGCAAATACGAGTTTCAGCTCTGGAATGCGGTTCTTCAGCAGTGCCGCAGCCTCAATGAGAAGTCCCTGGTTTTTATTGCCGTTTAATTCAGCGGGGTATATGAGGATAAATTCCCCGGCGCCGAAGCCGTGTTTTTCTCTCAGACGTTCACTCTCTGCCCGGCTCACAGGGCGAAACCTGTCTGTATTCACGCCGATGCCGTGTATTTTCTTCGCGCCGCAAGCTGTTTTTTTCATTTGCTTGGCCCGTTCGTAATCCTCTTCATTAATCGTAATCAAACAATCCGTGTAAGAAGAGAGAAATTTTTCGATCGGGTAATAAAGAAGCCAGTTTTTCAGGGGCGCTCCGTCGCAGAAGTGAAAGCCGTGCGCGGTGTACAGCACCTTTGTCCCTTTTTGGCGCGCTTGTCTCGCCGCAAGGCGTGCAAGCACGCCGCCGACCGGCGTATGACAGTGAATCATGTCGTAGCCGTTAACCTGAATGAGCCGTTTCAGCCGCCTGTAAACAGAAAGATTTTCGGGATGAAACGGCGAGCGCCGGATCGGAATGGAAAACTTTTCATCAACGAACGGAAGATTCATATTGCCGCCTGCCGCGACGTGCACCTCCCAGCCCATATCCTGAAACCATTGAAAATACGGAAGATGAAAGGCTTTAAAATGATAATCGACAGTGGCGCAGAATAATACTTTTTTCGTCATCTTTCTGTCCTCCCATCACACACCTGCGGCCGCTTCTTCATGTACTGATTCGATCGCCTCAAACAGCCGTTTTCTCAGCTCATCTTCAGGCAGGCGGCTGAATTCTTCCATAAAACGGATGAGCACCGCCCAATCCCCGTCGATCGCTTTCCCGATATGGATTTTCGGAAAAATCTGTTCCGTATGTACTTCATTATGATTCAGCAGTTCTTCATACATCTTTTCTCCCGGGCGGATGCCGGAGAATTCAATAGGAATCTGTTCTGTCGTATAGCCTGATAAATGAATCAGGTTTTTTGCCAAGTCGACGATTTTGACGGGTTCTCCCATATCCAGAACGAAAATCTGCCGCCCTTTTGCAAGCGCCCCCGCCTGAATGACGAGTCTTGACGCTTCGGGGATCGTCATAAAATATCTTGTCATCGCCGGATGCGTGACGGTGACGGGTCCGCCTTTTTCAATCTGCTTTTTGAAAATCGGAATGACGCTGCCGCGGCTTCCGAGCACATTGCCGAAACGGACGGCGGCGAATTTGGTGTTGCTGACCTTTCCGAGGTTCATGATGACCATTTCCGCAAACCGCTTCGTCGCGCCCATGACATTGGCCGGATTGACCGCTTTGTCAGAAGAAATCAGCACGAATGTTTCCGTTCCGCACATATCGGCGGCTTCGGCGACATTTTTCGTGCCGATAATATTATTTTTGACGGCTTCTTCCGGATTATGTTCCATTAACGGCACATGTTTATGGGCGGCCGCATGATAGACGACGTGCGGCTCGTATTTTTTCATCAACGTAAAGATTTTATCTCTGTCCTGAATATCGGCGATCTCCGCGTGAAAAAGCACCTCTTTGCCGAAGCGTGCGGACAGTTCGTTATGCACCGAATAAATGCTGTTCTCCCCGTGGCCGAGAAGGACGATTTCATGCGGAAGAAACGAGCTGATCTGGCGGCAGATTTCAGAACCGATAGAGCCGCCGGCGCCCGTGACCAGAATCGTTTTCCCTTTGATGCTGTCAGAAATTTTGCTCGTATCAAGGGTGACCGGCTTTCTGCCGAGGAGATCTTCGGCTTTCACATCCCTGATGTGTCCGGCAGCCTGCGTTCCGAGCAGGATCTCATCAAATTGCGGCATGATTTTAATATGGGCGCCCGTCTGTACACATTCTTTGTACAGCGTCTGGAGCTCATGGGTGCAAAGAGACGGAATGGCAATGATGATGTGGTGAATTCTCAGCCTCTGCACCGCCGGCATAATGCTTTCTTTTCCGCCGATGACGGGCAGGCCCATGATTTTGAGCTTATGCTTCGTCTGATCATCATCAATAAAAGCCACAGGCATGATTCCGAGATCATTTTTCTGCGTAAGCTGACGGACGAGCAGCGTTCCTCCCGCGCCCGCGCCGATGATCAGCGCCCGGGAAGAGTCATTTTGCTTCCTGCCGATCGTTTCTTTCAGCACGCGCGAAATCATCCGGCTTCCTCCGATGAACAATAGCTGAACCATCCAGCTGACGGCTAACAGCCGGAACAAAATCGTGTGGAACACCCCGTATTGGACGGCGGCTGTGACAGCTGCGGACAGCGTGATCCCCTTCAGCAGATCAAGCAGCTCGCCAATTCCCGTATACGTCCATACCTGCTTATACTGGTGAAACATAAAAGCGCATACATGATGGCTGATCAGCATGGTCACGGCGGTCAGCAGCAACGCTCCGGAGTCATAAAAGTGATAAGAATCCTCAAAAAATTGATATCCTATAACAACGGAAAGTAAAACGAGATACGTATCCAATGCAAAAATCATTGAAAGTCTTCTCCGGTAAGTCAATCTTTCCCCTCCTCATTTATCGGTTTAGCTGATACGGTTTTCGTAAAAACAGACATAACAGCTAAGCCGATAACAATGCATCATCTTAAGA
This sequence comes from Bacillus sp. R45, assembly GCF_021729365.1. NCBI lineage: Bacteria > Bacillati > Bacillota > Bacilli > Caryophanales > Bacillaceae > Bacillus > Bacillus sp. R45. The sequence goes on from NZ_CP091421.1 coordinate 3,305,044, forward strand.
TAAATTGGGCATTTAACCCGTCCTCACACCCCGCCACCGACGACCAGCATCTAAGGCGGCGGAAAACGCCGCCCACAGCAGAGCCGAGTGCCTCCGTTGATAAAGGTAAGGAGACATCACCTGCACCGCTCAATACGAGTAGTGCTCTGTTTTTTTGATTTTCTTTTTATTCAGCAGCGCCCCCAAAAGCTTTGCCTTTGACTGCTGGAGCGCGTCTTTCGCCTTTTGGACGGTATCCATTTTCGTTTTTCCGCTCAAGACGACGAGAACGCTTCCATCTGTCTGGTTCGCTAAAATCTGGCCGTCCGCCACCGCCAAAAGCGGAGGTGAATCGAAAATAACCAGACTGTACCGGCTGTACATCTCCTGAATCAGCTCTCCCATCGCCTTTGAAGATAAAAGCTCGGCCGGATTCGGCGGCGTCGGCCCGCTCGTTAAGACGTAAAGGTTATCAATCAGCGTTTTTTGCACCGTTTCGCCGAGGGAAGCGTTTCCGACTAACACATTCGTAAGGCCTTGTACATTTTCAAGCTGATAGGTCTCGTGTATCGTCGGTTTTCGTAAATCGGCATCGACAAGCAGCACCTTTTTTTCCTGCTGCGCAAATACCGCGGCAAGGTTGGCGGCGCTGAATGACTTTCCTTCTCCCGGAACGGAGGAAGTGACGAGAATAGAGCGCAAATGGGTCTGAACAGAGGAGAACTCAATATTTGTCCGAATGGTGCGGTATTGTTCAGCCACCAATGATTTGTGATGTAAAACGGATATTTGAGCCAGTCCCCTTCTTGATTTCTTTTTTCTGAATCCCAAACGCCTCACTCCCCGAAATGTTTTTCATCAGACCGTGTCTGCTGATTTTTGATGTCATACACAACCCCTAAAACAGGCAAGTCTGTTTTTTCGCTGAGCTGCCGCTCGCTTTTAACGGTTTCATCAAGAAAGTGGAGAAAAAACGCAAGCGTCACACCCGCCATGAGAGCCGCACCGAACGCCATCATGATATTCCTGATGCGCGAAGGCTTGACCATCGGGCTTTCCGATGCTTTTGCCTCGGACAAAACAATGACGCCTTTTATATTCATCCTGTCACGGACTTCTTTTTTAAATGTCTTCATCAGCGTGTTCGCTATAGCGGCGGCCTGTTTCGGGTTCTCGTCCTGCACCGCTGCGTTAATGATCTCTGAATCGGTTTCGCTGCTTGTCGTGATCTTTGCTTTTAAAGCGGATGCCGTCTCAGAAAGATGCAGCTTCTGTTTCACTTTCTCAAGCACAACCGGGCTTTTCATTATCGTTTGAAACGTATTGTTGTAATGAAGATTCAGCTGAACGTCGCTGAGATTCGAATTTTTTTCACCGCTTGTTTCATGAATGAGCACTTGGGTCGATGCCTGATAAACGGGCGAAATCACCCGGAATTGGATGTATCCCGTCACCAGCGTTACAACTGCTGTCATGATAAAAATCAGTAAAAATCTGTGTTTAATAATGTCAAATAACTCTTTAAAACTCATATTCTCATTCATGTAATTACAGCCTCATCCTTATTGCATCAGGCTTAAACGCCCCCTTCTGTTAATGATTGGATTATAAAAGAAAAGGTCGAAATTTGAAAATTTCAAATTAAGCCATTTAGTTCTTTTTAGAGAACATTATCATGATTTTCCTCTTATTTACTGCACTTCCCTTATAATTTTAAATTTTATAAAGAACGAAAAATTTCTTATAATGAACAAAAAAATGCCAGTATACAGGGGAGAATTCAGCACAATGATTGGAAGAATAATTCGTTTATACCGCAGAAGAAAAGGCTACTCTATTAATCAGCTAGCAGTTGAAGCAGGTGTCTCTAAATCTTATTTAAGCAAGATAGAACGGGGGGTTCACTCAAATCCGTCCATCCAATTTCTGAAAAAAGTATCCGCCACCCTGCAGGTCGATCTGACGGAGCTTTTTGATGCCGAAACGATGCTGCATCACATGGGAGGCACGGAAGATGAGTGGCGCATCCACCTTGTGCAGGCCGTGCAGTCGGGCATGCCGAAAGAAGAACTGTTCACCTTTACGAACAAACTGACTGAAAAGCGCCCGGAGCCCGCACCCTACCGCAACAGAAAACTGACTGAATCCAACATTGAAGAATGGAAAGCGCTGATGCAGGAAGCAAAAGAACTCGGCTTGTCCGTTCAGGAAGTCAGATCATTTTTAGAACGGAAGCGTTACTGATGATATGCTGATGAAAGGGCTTTTATTCGCTTCATGCCTTCATCTCTGTTTATAATGAAAAGAAAAAAGGGGATGAAATCATGACAAAACTTACCGTTCAAACCCGCTGCGGCGCACTGAAAGGAACTGCCGGCCGCGGTGCCCGCACATGGAAGGGCATACCGTACGCGAAGCCGCCCGTCGGAGAGCTGAGATTTAAAGCGCCGGAGCCGCCCGCACCTTGGGACGGCATAAAACATGCCGATTCGTTCGGGCCGATTTGTCCGCAGCCGGATGATATGCTGTCCATATCGTTTTCCGGAGATATACCGCCTCAATCTGAAGATTGCCTTTACCTCAACGTTTTCGCCCCCGATTCAGAGGGCGAAAAAAAGCCTGTCATGGTATGGATACACGGCGGGGCATTTTATTTAGGTGCCGGAAGCGAACCGCTTTACGACGGATCTGCCCTTGCCGCTGACGGAGATGTCATTGTCGTGACACTCAATTACAGGCTCGGACCGTTAGGCTTTTTACATTTGTCTTCTATTCATGACGCGTATTCCGCCAATATCGGGCTGCTCGATCAGATCGCCGCGCTGCGCTGGGTGAGGGACAATATCTCCGAATTTGGAGGAGACCCGGATAACGTTACGATATTTGGTGAATCGGCAGGCGGTATGAGCATCGCTGCGCTTATGGCAATGCCTGACGCAAAAGGCCTGTTTCATAAAGCCATTTTAGAAAGCGGCGCCTCTCATACGATGCCGGCGGATATGGCAAAAGACATCGCGGCGGCATTTATTCATGAAGCCGGCACTGATCAATTGCAGGAGCTTTCCGTTAATGACCTGCTTAAGACTGCGGATAAAGTGCGGCGCTCACTGGATCAAAACATTTTTCAGCTTTTGTTTCAGCCCGCCATCGATCCGGCCACATTGCCTGCGGAACCGGTGAAAGCCATAGCAGACGGGGCCGCAGAAGGCATACCTATGATCATCGGAACCAATCGTGATGAAGCATATTTGTTTTTCACCCCTGATACAGACATTCACTCCGAGAAAAAGCAGCAAGATTATTTGCATTATCACCTCGGAGAAAACTGCACCGAACAAGCGGCAGATTTATATCCGCATTCATTAAAGGGACAAATCGATATGATGACGGATCTGATTTTCTGGCGGCCGGCTGTCGCTTTCGCACAAGGACAGTCGCAACACGCACCGGTCTGGATGTACCGCTTTGATTGGCATGGCGAAACACCGCCGTTTCATAAAGCCGTTCACGCTCTGGAATTGCCGTTTGTGTTCGGAAACTTTGATTCTTTGAGAAAGACGCTGCAAGAGCCGCTCGGTGATGACGCAGAACAGCTTTCCAAACAAATTCAATCCGCATGGCTCGCTTTTGCAAAAACCGGAAACCCGAACACCTCTCACTTCAATTGGCCTGAATATGAAACCGATTCACGCGAAACTTTGCTTTTCAACACGGATACCGCTGTCGAAAGTGATCCCGATTCAGCAAAACGCCGCATCCTGTTTCAAGCATAACAAACGCCAAGGGAGCCGGCTCCCTTGGCGTTTCATTTTCATCTTACAGACATCAGTCAGCTTCGCAGCATATCCATTTCCGCATTACCCCTGATATGTTATATTCCAACCCAATACGTTAACCAAACATTCATAAAGGAGTTTCTATATGGAGAAATCAAGTATTATCGGTACAGCTGCCGTTATAATCGGGGCGCTTATTATCTTAGTTTCATTTATCTTCCTGCGCGACACTGATTTCTATGCCGTGAGGTGGATAGGGGTTGTTATCATGGTTGCAGGGTTTTCATTCGGTCCGGCCCACACCATTTCAAAACATAAAAACAAACATGAAAAAGAAACCCGGTAACCTTTACTGGGTTTCGTTCATACATTTCATTTCATCTCACTTCATAATGCAACTCCGCAAATTGTTTGTAACGCCTGACATCAGTCAGCTTCAGTCCTGTCTCCCGGTCTCCGGGTTTAAACAAAGAAATTCCGCGGCCGAGCAGAACGGGGGCGATCTGAATGATAAACTCATCGACAAGTTTTTCCTCCAAAACCGGGTGCAGCAGATCACTCCCGCCGACAATCCAAATCCGCTTGCCTTCTTGGCGTTTCAATGCATTTATAAAATCGGCAGGCTCTTCATGAATAAACCGCACATGTTCAGTACGCCCGGTCAATGTCCGCGAAAACACATAGCATTCTTTACCTTTGTACGGAAATTCCTCAGGCAATAAAACCAATATTTCCTCGTATGTTTTTCTGCCCATAATGATCGTATCGACAGATTCATAGAAAGCTTCATAATCGGTGCTGTCTTCACCTTCAGTTCCGATTAACCAATCTAAAGAATGATTTTCCCGCGCAAGATAGCCATCTGCGCTGACAGCTCCGTAAAAAACGAGCTTTCTTTGACCGCTCATAAAAATCCCTCCCCCTTTTTTATTATACCTTAAACATGCGGGTGAAATGAAAAATGATAGAATCGGGTAAAAACCGCCGTTACCGGGTTTTCGTTTCTTCCTGCTTTGGAGATGCTGTTAATATGCCGTCTATCCATCTTCCGGTAATCGGCATAAAGAAATGAAGGATGATCCCGCCTAAACAAACGGTTAATAACGTTCCGATGCCTACCGGACCTTTTAGCATCAAGGCCAGTATGAAAAATATGAAGTAAATGACCGTTCTTGAAAAAAAGATGCTTCTCCCGGTTAAATCACGGACAATTAGCGTTAACCGATCAACCGGGATCGGTGCGAAATTTGTGTGCAGATAGGTTGCGGTTCCTATCCCTATCACAACTAAACCGATTGCAAAACAGCCCGCCTTTCCGTACCATAGTTCAGGCGTTATGACTCGATGCAGAAAAAAAAGCCACATATCAATCCCGATTCCCGTTATGAACGCCGTAATCATCCCTGAAAATTCCGGTCTTTGCCTTTTTAACATTGAATTACAGCAAATTAACAGGAAAGCGATGATGATTTCCCAGCTTCCCACGGTAAGCCCTGCATGGACGGACAATCCCACAATAAGCGCATCAAAAGGCGATGTTCCAAGATCTGATTGAATCGTGACAGAAATACCAAAGGTCAAGATCATGATTCCTAAAACATAAAAAACATATTTCACTTTATCGTCCTCATTTTCTTATTTTATGTTGCAAATACAACAAAATTACGGTATGTTTACTATACGGTATTTTCATTGCAAATACAACAAAATTCAGCTGATATGATAAATGAAGAAAGGAGCTGTATGACCATGAGTATTCAATTAAAAAAGTGCAGCCTTAACGATATAACAGAGCTCCGGGAGATAAGCATTGAAACATTCAATGATACATTTAAAGATCAAAATTCACCTGAAAATATGAAAGCTTATTTGGAAAATGCATTCCGCTCTGAACAGCTGAAAAAGGAATTATCCAATCCGTCTTCTCAATTCTATTTTGTTTATTATCATCATGACCTTGCGGGGTATGTAAAAGTCAACATGAACGAAGCACAGTCAGAAAAAATGGGGGAAGATTCTCTTGAGATTGAGAGAATTTATATAAGAAAAAGCCATCAGAAACACGGGCTTGGCAAATATCTGCTGAATGAAGCTGTGAAAATCGCAACAGCACACAATAAAAAGAACATCTGGCTGGGCGTATGGGAAAAAAACGAAAATGCAATCGCCTTTTATCAAAAAATGGGGTTTGTCCAAACCGGAGAACACTCTTTTTATATGGGGGATGATAAACAAGTCGACTTTATCATGACCAAAACCCTCTCGTAAAAGGATACAAAAAACCCGGCCAAGCTGCCGGGTTTTTTCTCTTATTTTAATTTTCCCGCACGGATATCATCGGTCATTCCTTCGTACGGCGCTTCTGAAATCAATGTTTCGTTATTGATTCCCGCATTGTTAAGATACGTAATATCCGCAAACTCGGGAACGACATATTTCGGGTACGTTTCATATTTCTCACGTGACTCTTTCATCACGTCAATGTAATCATTTTGGTAGCACACCGTGATTTCCGGATGCTCATGCACCCATTTCGGGAAGAAAATAATTCCGTGCATCCGTTTTTCATTCGGCATAAAGTTTAAGGAAACGTCTGTGCCTGTCGGTTCAGTCCATGACACTTTGTATACGCCTTCTGTCAGCTTGACGATATTCACTTCCTGGTCGCGCACCCAACGGCCGCCTACCATTCCGCTATGAATCCGATAGTCGATCGTATGATCATTTTTAATATAGATTTCATACTCCCAGCCGTTTTCATACGTGTAAATCATATGGCTTCCGATAAAGTTTTCCATGTTGACTCACTCTCCATCTTATTATTGAATTTCATAAATATCTAACCGAATGTCATCCGGCAATCTGACCGCAGCCCCGATAAACAGCCGGTCCTGCAGATGCTGATATGCCTCACTGCTTGTTTCAAACACAGGCACAGTGCGGAAATACACGTGCTCGGGATCAATGATGCGTTTCACTGACTCATAAATGACTTTTTTAAAGAAGGTTCATTCAAGGACGTATCACCTCCCGAGACATTATGTTTGTTTAAACATGTAACTATTTACATGATTAATTGTAACGCTGTTAAAATGGACTGTCAAATAATGAGCTGTTTCCGGTTATGTTTTACAGTGTTCAATAAAAAAAGACAAGGGCGGCACATGCCGAAACCCTTGTCTTTTTCATTAAGCTCATCTATAAAAAAACGCAGACGAGCGTCTTCTTAGTAATCACAATCTTTATCTCTGCATTCTTTCTTACTTACAGCGTCTATTGAGTGCCCCATGATCTTGTCATTGGCCTTATCGTAAATACCATCGAATTTATTCGATGTATCACCGTTGTAATAGCCAAATACCTCTATCCCGCCCATTGGATCTATCTCGTATTTATCTTTAAATGTAACGTTATGTATGCCTTCATAATTCGCTTTGATAAATTTCTCCATTCGTTCTTGAGCAATCTTTATCTCTTCAGCCTGAACATTTTTATCATTCATACTCTTCATTATAAAACCTCCGGCTGCTATTAAGATAATGAAGATAATAATATATTTTTTCACAGAATCATCCGTCCCATCAGTTATGATGAAGCTCGCGGAATGGAAAAATGGTGGTGACATCCGATGCATTTAGGGTCTTAAGATTTTTCTTCAATGTCCGCAGAGGATCATATAAGCGGCAATCCAGAGTACTTCTTTATTCCAGCGTCTTTTTAGTATTCACATTCTTTTTCCTGACATTCGGGTTTCTCTTCTGCATCGACTGACGAAACTCCTATTTCATCATTCGTTTTGTCATAAAGTCCGAAAAATTCTTTTTCCTTATTACCATTCAAGTACCCCTTCAAGGAAATACCACCCATAGGATTTATTTTATAATTGTTAATGTATGTAATCCGCTTTATATTTTTGTAATTAGCTTTTATATAACTTTCCATTTTATTTTTCGCTTGGATAAAAAGTTCTTGTTCTGCTTCTTTTTAATCATGGTGGTACTTCATGTAGATACTTCCTGACGCTATAGTTATCACAAATATTAGGGCAATTTTGCATCTCTTCACAAACTCATCCTTTCTTAGATTAAATTTATATCAACCTCGGGGTGTTGTACATGTCTAAAAAACATCAACGTATCAAGTATCAGTGATCGAGAATACTTTTTTATAAGCGTTAGTTATAGTTAGATCTAGGTTAAATGAAGTGATGAAGGAGAAAGGAATTCAAATCCAGAAGGAATTGGCTGATTTAGTTGGTTCTACTGAGGCTGCGATAAGCAGATTTAAAACAAATACAAGATATGATATCACAACACTATTCATTATTAACTGAGGATTAAATGTACCTATGGAAGATTTGTTTTATGTCGAGGAGATAGAGTAAGAGCAATAAAACAAAATTAGCTCAGCTCGATTGAGCTGGCTAATTTATCTTGTACAAAGCTTATCTTTACATTCTTCTTTGGGTTCGGCATCAACCGTATATGATAATATTTCTTTATTGCCTGGATCATATCGACCTTCAAACTCTTTTTTTCCATTCGTATAACCCTTAATACTAATACCACCCATTGGATTAATATGGTAATCCTCGGAAAAATGGATATTATCCACATTTTTATAGTTCATTGTTAAAAACTTTTCCATATGATTCTGGGCTTCTTCGAATAACGCAATCTCTTTTTCCTTCTGATCATACTGATGCTTCATAAAAAGTCCCCCAACTGCTATAATTATTAAAATAAGGATAATTATGTACTTTTTCTTTTTCATTTGGAAATCAATCCCTTCCTATAAATAACTGTCGTTCTTAAGTAAACGAAATGAGCGAAAACTTGATATGAATATACTTTCAGCATGTCAAAAGCAAAGCTAACCAATTCAGAATTCATCGCGATTGTTGCTGACAAGTTAAGATTGGAACTTAAAGCGAGTAAAATGCTGATCTGACGTTTTCCTGTCGTTGAGTTGTCATGATATTTGTACGCGTTTACCGTTAATATCGGGGATACCTCGACAAATGAGACGGTAGAGGCGATTGATCTCAGGAATAGGTTTGAACTGTATGAGAAACATATCACGAATTTTGTAAGATAATTAAACAAAATAAATACCCACTCATCCTGAGGTGGGTATTTTACCTTTCTTCGGCATTGACCACTGAAATACCTATCTCCTTGTTCGTTGGATCATATATACCGGAAAATTCTTTTTCTTTATTATTATTTATGTAGCCTGAAACTTCAACTCCGCCTGTCGGATCGATATTGTAGTCTTTTGAAAAGTGAACTTCCTGTACATTTTTATAGTCTTTTTTTAAGTAATTCCTCATATGATCTTGCGCCTCAATCACAAGTTTTTCTTCGTTTTTATGTTTATCATATTGATGCTTCACGAAAAAACCTCCCACTGCTATAATTATAACAATTAGGATAATAATGTATTTTCTCATGCGTATCATCCTTTCGGAACTATTTTACAATATAAGAAAGGTGATGTATATATGCCAAAAGGAAAAGAAATAACCGTCTCTGATGTCACAGATAAAGAATATTACCGTTTGAGTCAAGCAGCTTACAATTATAAAATGTTAGCCCTGCATATGAAATATAAAACTCCTTATAAAATAAGTAAGACGTCATATTGGTACGTTGAGAAAGTGAAGCAGGATTCTGATACGGGTCTTGATGCCTTTGTATTCTCAAAAGGCATCAAGTCCAAAAACGGAAAATGGATAAAATCAAAAAACCCCGAAAATGTGGTCGTCGCTTTTGCGGGAACCGATATCGGAAAAGACCCGATCAATGACGGCGTAAAAGCGGACGGCGGGAATATTGTTTTCGGAAATGATCCGCAAAAAGAAGTGTATTATATTGTAAAAAAAGGCGCGGAGGATACCTCGAAAACACTCGGAAAATATAATGGAACGCCCTCTCAAGACGCCATGCTCACAACCGGAAAGTATAAGCTGATAACGAAAACATCGCAAATCGATCAAGCCGATCAGCAGGTACGCAGCGTAAAGAAAAAGTATGCCGGAACATCAACGATTATTTCAACAACCGGCCATTCACTCGGCGGCGCTGAGGCCGAATACAGCGCGGTGAATAATGATGTGTACGCCGTCGCGTTTAACAGCCCTTCCGTCGTGAAACTGCACGATGAGGAAACACAGAAAGACATCAACAGCGGCATATACGATCCTTACATCCGGTCAATTATCAATCCGGACGACATGGTCGGGGCGGGTTATTGGAACGAATATGACCGCCACAACGGGACAACGATTTATACGAAAAACCCCTCACTCTCACAGTTCAGCCGGAAGCAGCGGCTTGATGGGAACTTAAACGAGCAGATCAGCAAGAATCTCGCTTATTTCTTTACTACCGTCATTCTGAGAAATCCGGATACACACGGCTTAAACGAAGCGAATTTTATATTTGACCGAAACGGAAACATCACAAATCCGAACGGAGATGAGTTAGTCTTCGAGAAAAATCTCGGCGCTCTTCTGCCGGCCGGTGCGATCGGAAGCGGAGACGCGATAAAAGTAACGCCGAAAAACGCAAAGAAGCTGGCTGAAAAGGTGCAGGCCATGACTGAGGATTTGCGGACGATGAAAAAAGAAGCGCAGAACGCCTATCAAGAGCACGATGAAAAAATCGCCGAGCTGAAAACAGAATTTTACGGCCAAGTCGGACACGGCTTGTTTGATCAGCTTCAAGCACAGGACGTGACCAATACAATTGAAGATATTGCGCACTCCTACGATAAAGGCCCGATTTTTTACGACACACAGGCTGAGCAGGCGTTTATTGATTCTTTGCAGGCGGCGATCACGGACCTTGAAGAGATCGGCGGATTCTTACATAAAATAGCGGACGAATTTCAGGAAAAAGACCAGATGCTCGCAAACTGGTTAAGATGATGATAGAGGTGGATACATAATGCCGACATTAGACGAACTTTTAGAACACAAGGACGACCCGATGAAGAAAAGGCTGCAGCGGCAGATGCTGAAAACCGCCATGACGCAGGCAGCGGGGACAAAACTGGAAACAGTGCGCCAAACGCTGAAACCGACATTCGAAATGGACACATTGAAAGATGAATTATATGAAGTGTATTCAGCACTATTGAACAGCTTTGAAGGCAAGGCGCAAAAAGCTCTTGCGCAGCGGATCAGTGAAAGTGCGCGGCTGATTGCCCGCACCGAACATAACAGAGACACATTCATTAACAGTTTCAAAACAAGATAAAATAAAAAAACCTCGCAGATTTATCATCTGCGAGGTTTTTCCTATCGTCTTAACCGAGACGCGCTCGGAGGGATTCGAACCCCCGACAGACGTGGTACCGGAAACCACCGCTCTATCCAACTGAGCTACGAGCGCACGTTTTTTCAATCAGATACCTTTATATTATAATAAAGAAACGCACAGAAAGCAACTCTTTTTTGATTATACACAACAGGATTATGCAGCGTCCTCGTGCAGCATAATCCTGCATCGTTTAACGGCATTGATTTTCACAAAAACTTATTTCAGGCGGACTGCCCCCGGCTCGGTACATTTTCAGCCACTTCAGAAAAAGCGGCAATCACCCGTTTCAGCTTTTTTTCCAAATGTCTTTTAACGTCCAATAGGTGAATTCCTCAACCTTTACGGCGCCTTTCTCAGAAAACAGCTCAATCCCCAATCTGCCTTCATTCGGATAGATACGGCTTGTCATCGTTGTTTCTCCATGATTGGCGAATACTTCAATCGAGGATCTGTCAATAAAGATACGCAGCGCCAGCTTGCCGTCTGCATCCAGCCCCACCCTTCTCACACCGTCTTTCTCTTTCCCCATCTTGGTGCAATCAAGTGTCAGCTTTTTATCCGTTAGATTGTATGTCAGCACAAGTTCTTCTTCGTCAAGGCCGCGAATCTTAAAACCTGCCGTTTCGGCATCAGAATCGTTTACATCAAACACGGCTCGGACTTCAAGCAGGTCTTCGGACGTCTTTGCCAAGTAACTCCCTGAAACCGATCGTCCGGCACATTCCCGATATTCCATTTTCCGCAGCTGCTTGGTTTCTTCCACGGGATTCATCAAAAGTTTATGATCATCACGCAAAGTCAGTTCCCGCGGCAAAGTCAATGCACCGCACCATCCGTCCGCTTTTGTCGGCATCTCAGATTCCCACATATCCATCCAGCCGATGGCAATTCTGCGTCCTTTATCATCTAATAGTGTTTGCACGGCGTAAAAGTCATGGCCGTGATCCAGTTCTTTAAAAGCGCCGTGTGTAAATTTGTTTGTTTCATTATTATAGTCACCGATTAAATAGCCGGTTTGATGTAAATTGTTATATGAATCGCCGTCCGCCTCGATACCCTGGGGCGAAATCAGCAGGACATGTTTGCCGCCTAATTCAAAGAAATCAGGACATTCCCACATATAACCGAGATTACCGTCACTTTGGGCGAGAACCCCCGCGTATTCCCAATCACGCAAATCAGGTGAACGGTATAAAACGACCCGTCCGACGTTTTCTTTTGAAGAGTTGCCGATGACCATATACCAAACATCGCGATGCTTCCATACTTTCGGATCGCGGAAATGACGGGCGCTGTCTTCCGGCGGTTCTGTAATAACAGGGTTTTCCTGAAGCTTTTCAAACACGGTTCCATCTTGGCTGACAGCGATATTTTGAGTTTGATAGAATAGGTCTTTCTCTTGATCAATTATATTATGTCCTGTATAGATAAGGGCTAATCTTCCATGATCATCGACCGCGCTTCCCGAAAAACAGCCGCTTTGATCGAATTCGTCCCCCGGAGCTAAAGCAACCGGCAGGTGCTCCCAATGAATGAGATCTTTACTTTTTACATGTCCCCAATGCATCGGCCCCCAATGCTCATCATACGGATGATGCTGAAAAAAGACGTGGTATTCTCCTTTAAACTGAATAAGCCCGTTCGGATCATTGATCCAATTCGCCCGCGGCATAATATGATACCCCAATCGATATCTTTGTTTCACTTTACCCTCGGCTTCCTTCAAAGCTTCTTCCGCCTGCTGAATTCTGTCCATTTGTAACATCCTCTCTATCCGATTTTTTGCAGACGCTGGACACGCCTGCTGTTTTGTTTCGGGCCCAATAAAGTAAATATGGAGATGACGGTAAAACCAAAGACGACGAATCCCATGATGAGATAGGTTTGACGGAACCCCGCACTGTCATATAATCCTCCCGCAAGCGGCGACAGAATCGACGCGCCTGCCTGAGATGCGAATTGAAAACCGACGAGATAAAGGACGGACGACAGACGCGTATCAAAATTGGCAGCCAAATATTTAAAAACGGCGATCAGCATAATCGGCAATTCCAGTGCGTGGATGAGTTTCATTGATGAAATGCCTACAGGCTCAACTGCAATTCCGGACCCGACGATGCGGAAAGCCATTAAAAACCCCGCTAAAATCAAACTGTTTTTCGCCCCGAACTTATTGACGATAAAAGGCGCAAGAAACATCATGCCGGCCTCCAAAAACACCTGGAATGAATTCAGATAGCCGAATACTTGGTTACCCATCGACACTGAAGGAAACAAAGACGCATAGTAGATCGGGAACTGCTGATCATAAACGCCGTAAATGCAAGTCACCCCGATAATGTACGTCATAAAAAACCAGAAATCTTTTAATAAAAAGAGCCGCCCCACATCTTTTAACCGGACCGAATCCGCTCTGTTTTTCTCATGATCGGTCATTTCTATTTTCACGGACATGATAATGGCCGTTAATATGACGGCTGAAACAGACGCGATCCAGAAGTTGATATTGGGATTGATATTGAAAAGCTGCCCTGCAAAAAATGCAGCCGCCGCCCAGCCCAGCGAGCCCCACATTCTTGATTTTCCATACTCGAAATCATACTTACGGCTGACCTTTTCAATGTACGTTTCAATCGCGCCTATTCCCGCCAAAAAAGCGGCTCCCAAATATAAGCCTCCGACAACGGCGCCAAGAAAGACGTTGTATTGTAAAAGCGGCCCATAGACGTAGATATAAAACGGACCCGTGAATATGAGAAGACAGCTGATCATAAACAATATCTTTTTCTTCAGCCCCAATTTGTCAGAGATAAAACCGTAAAGAGGCTGCATGCACAGGGCAAATACGGCGTTTACAGAAAAGATAATGCCTGTCGCTGATCCGTTTAAATTGATTTCCTGCCCTAACCAAATCGCAAATAAAGAATAGCTGGAAGACCAAGTAAAAAAGAAAAAGAAGAAATAAGCACTCAGTTTCCAATACAGACTTTTTGAGCTTTTCATTTGCACCGCTCCTTTAATAGGACCTTTTAATAGTCATTTTGAGCCGCATACTTCCTTCTTCATATTCATCACATACATGCGAGCTCCAAGTAAGCGCTTACTTTCCGCCGCTGCTTGATTCTTTCACTTTATTGCCGCCAGCCATCTCTCCATACCCGTCACTTCCCTTCACTCCGTAAATAAAGCGCTTTCAAAAAGAATTGTATGTCAACCGGTTTCATATGTCAATCGGTTGACATATGATTTTCTGATTATTCCAATCAAACAAAACGCAGCCTCTTTATATGAAAACAGAAACATGGAATGTCCTTGCACATGTCAGCCTGATTCTCTAAAATAAGTGCGTGACGGAAATTGTAAGCCATTTCAGTAAGCAGGAGGGCACGGGAATGAAGCCTAACATTCATGATGTTGCGAAAATAGCGGGAGTTTCATCTACAACCGTTTCGCGGGTATTAAATAACCGCGGCTATATCAGCGAAAAAACAAAAGAAAAAGTGTACAAGGCGATGGAAGAAATCAATTACTTTCCAAACGATCTGGCCCGCTCTTTATTCCGAAAACGAACCAATTTAATAGGACTTATCATCCCAAACTCCAGCAACCCGTTTTTCGGCGAACTCGCCTTTCATATTGAAAGCATTTGTACGTCCATGGGCTACAAACTGCTGCTTTGCAACAGTTTACATCGAAAGGATAAGGAAGAAAAATATTTGGAGATGCTGATAAGAAACCAAGTGGACGGCGTGATCGCCGTGACTTATAACCGGGGAATTCTCAATTATCACAAGCAGAATCTGCCGATTGTCGCCATTGATCATTACTTATCGGACACGATTCCCGTCGTCGGCTCAGACAACTATGACGGCGGAAAAAAGGCGGCTGAACTGCTGATTGAAAAAGGGTGCCGGCACATCGTCCATCTCAACGGCCCGATTGAACTCGAAACACCGGCAAACCTCAGAAGAAAAGCATACGAAGACGTCATGCATGAACACGGACGGAAGCCTATTACATATGAAGTACCCTTTTATCAGCATTACCATGATATTATTTCAACATTATTCGATGAACAGCCTGACACCGACGGAATTTTTGCCAGCGATGATATCATGGCGGCTGCCGTGATGACCGAGGCTAAAAAACGGGGGAAAGACATCCCGAATCAATTAAAAGTGATCGGTTATGACGGCACTGAAACCGTTCAATCGGTTCTGCCGGACTTGACAACCATCCAGCAGCCGATCGAATTGATTTCCAAAACAGCCATCGAGATTTTAGTAAAAGAAATTGAAGGCGAATTTGATGATTTGCCGCTGGAAACGTATTTGCCGGTACGGCTTTTGGAAGGACGGACAACGTAGTCAGACCGTTCAGCCGTATGTACCGACGCGACTGCGGTCTATTTTGAGCGCTCCGGCCATATCATTTTCTCAAGGCTCCGGCGCTGATCATCATCATTTTCACTTTGCTGTTTGAACTTTTTGTTTTATGGGAAAAATGGTGTTAGAAGAAAAGGTTGGCATTTTGGTCAGCGTTTTGTTTGACCTTTATTGACCAAAAATGTATCATGTAAATACATACTTACCTAAAAGGTGAAGGAGGAGCATTATGAATTTAATACCTACAGTCATTGAACAAACGAACCGCGGAGAAAGAGCTTATGACATTTACTCCCGTCTTTTGAAGGACCGTATTATCATGCTTGGATCTGCGATTGATGACAACGTTGCGAACTCCATCGTGTCACAGCTTTTATTCCTTGAAGCGGAAGACCCTGAAAAAGATATTTCCATTTACATTAACAGCCCTGGCGGATCAATCACTGCCGGTATGGCAATCTATGATACAATGCAGTTCATTAAACCGAAAGTATCCACGATCTGCATCGGTATGGCCGCTTCTATGGGAGCATTTTTACTTGCAGCCGGAGAAAAAGGCAAACGTTACGCGCTTCCTAACAGTGAAGTTATGATTCACCAGCCGCTTGGCGGAGCGCAAGGACAGGCGACAGAAATTGAAATCGCCGCAAAACGCATTCTCTTGCTTCGCGACAAATTAAACAAAGTGCTTGCTGAACGTACCGGCCAGCCGCTTGAAGTCATTGAGCGCGATACAGACCGCGACAACTTCAAATCAGCTGATGAAGCTTTAGAATACGGCTTAATCGATAAAGTGCTGACACGCAATACGGAAGACCAGAAGTAATGCCCAAAAAACCTGCAAGAGATGATGTCTCTTGCAGGTTTTTTTATGCTTTATTCCCATTCAAAAAAGTAATGAATGCTTTGACGACAGATAATTCTAACGCTGAAGAATCATACATGAGCCAAGTATCGCGTATCACAGGCTCATTATTTTTATAGGATAGCGCCAATGTGTATAATTCATCAGAAGGCTGAAGACAGATTTCCGGCACAACAGAATAACCGAGGCCGTTTTTCACCATCTCTTTACAGGTTTCCTGCCTGTCTACCTCCATTGCAATGAAAGGCGGTTCAGTAAATTGGTTATTCCACCATTTTTGAATCAAACTTTTCAAAGAAGCATCAGTTTGATAATAAATCATCGGCAATTTGGGAAGGTCCTCACTGTTGATTTCAGTTTTTGAAATAAGGTACAGCCTCTCTTCATTCAGCAGTTGTTTTTCCCCTTGCCAATCATAATTCCCCCTCATAATCCCAAGGTGTACCGCCGAATGATGAAGCAGATCCATCACCTTCGCACTCCATCCCGTATTGACGTGGAATTGTACAGACGGATACTGATCAGAAAACCGTTTTAGAATCGCCGGGAGCTTATACTGAGCAAAATTGCTTGAGACTCCTAATCTGAGAACCCCGCTGACTTCATGGCTCATATTGAGCATATCATCCTTCACTCTTCTGAACTCCTGCAGCATCTCTTTCGAATAATCAACCAGATGTTCACCTTCTGAAGTGAACTCCATCCCTTTTTTTCTTTTATAAAAAAGGCGCACTCCGAATTGTGCTTCCAGGTTTTTGAGCCGATAACTTAACGCCGGCTGTGTCATATATAATCGCTCTGCCGCCTTCGTCATATTTTTTTCTTCGAATAATGTAATGAGCACAATCCAATCCTTTTCATCCATATGAAATCCCCCAAAATATTTTTCTGCTATAAAATTTTCTCCTGTTATAAAATTTTTTTATTCAACTTTATAAAAATTATATGTTTTACTTATAATCCTTATTTATCATACGATATCTTCCAAAGGGACCGGTACCTTTTTATCCACACAAAATGATGTAAGGATGAGACAGCATGGAAAAAGTTCCTGTAACCGTCATGAGAGGCGGCACCAGCAAAGGCGTTTTTATTCTTCAAAAAGACATGCCAGACGATACAAACCTATGGAGCGATTTTCTTTTAGACATTATGGGGAGCCCTGACGAGAGACAAATTGACGGTCTCGGCGGCGGCCATTCTCTCACAAGCAAGGCAGCCATTATTAAGAAATCCGCCAGAAAGGATGCAGATGTTGAGTATACGTTTGCTCAGGTCAGTTTGACTGACAAATTTACCGACTTCAAAGGAAATTGCGGAAATATCTCTTCTGCCGTAGGCCCTTATGCTATTGAGAAAGGGCTCGTTCAAGCTGAAGAGCCGGTTACAAAAGTCAGAATTTTAAATACAAACACTCAAAAAGTGATCGCAGCAGAAGTCGAAGTCAGAAATGGAACATTTCATTACCAGGGGGACTGCTCTATTCCGGGGGTTCCAGGTACAGCTTCTCCTATTTATCTTTCATTTCACCAGGCTGAAGGAGCGGTGACCGGTAAGCTGTTTCCCACCGGTCAGCCTATTGATGTTCTCGATACACCGTATGGAAATATCTCGGTATCGATTATTGATTACGCCAATCCGCTTGTCTTTGTAAAAGCAGAGGACACGGGGCTTACCGGCTTAGAACTTCCGGATGAATATACCCCGGATATATTGGAAAAGCTCGAAATGATCCGATCGATTGCAGCCGAGAAATGCAGATTCGCTCCGAGACATGAGGCTGCTGCAAAATCACCGGCCGTACCAAAACTGACATTAATCTCATCTCCAGCGGATTATATCGATACAAAAGGGATAAAGAGACACGCAGAAGAGATGGATCTTGTCATTCGTATGATGTCCATGCAAAAACCGCATCAAGCTTTAGCCATTACAGGGGCGGTATGTACGACTGCCGGCATGCTATTGCAAGATACAATATTATCTGAATTTTCATTCTCCGGGAGAACGATCCGATTGGGGCATCCAAGCGGTATTTTAAAAACCGAGGCAGATGTTGATCCGGACGGAACAACGATTAAAGTAGTACGCACAGCAAGAAAAATCTCTGAAGGCTATGTGTTTACTAAACAAAGTTACAGCATGAATACGCTCAATCACATTGGTTAATACCGTCTTCAGACAAGTCAAAGATAAACGGAGGAATACGAGATGATCAATGTAAATGCGTCTAATCGATTAAACAGACTGCCTTTTTCAAGGGCCCATCAAGCAGTGCTCGTTATCCTTTCATTCGCTTACTTTTTTGATTTTATCGATTTAAATACGTTTTCATATGCGGCGCCTTCACTTTTAAAGGAATGGAACATATCCACTCATACTATCGCTTTTATTACATCTGTCTCCTATTTCGGAATGTTTATCGGCGCCTCTGCCGGAGGATGGTTTTCAGACCGTTTCGGAAGGAAAAAAGGTTTAATTCTGGTTGTCACCTTTTTCTCTTCCTTCTCCCTCCTCTCTTCTCTGGCTTGGAACCCAGAAATACTCGGTGTTTTTAGATTTTTTACGAGTTTAGGTATCGGCGCCACAACGATTGTGGCGAGTACGTATATCAGCGAATTTTTCCCATCCGCAACTAAAGGCAAATACCAGGCAATCTGTATTACAATCGGCATATGCGGAATTCCTGCGGCCGGCTGGGTGGCTAAATTGGTCGTGCCGTCCGCCTCTTACGGCTGGCGGTTTGTCTTTCTATTCGGCGCGGTCGGTATTTTTTTTCCGCTGATCGCCAGAAAACTGGAAGAATCACCGAAATGGCTGGACACGAAAGGAAAAAGCGAACAAGCACACCGCATTCTGCTTGAACTGGAGGCAAAAGCAGAAAATGAAAAGGGTGAACTGCCTGAACCAGCTCCGGCTCTGCAAAGCAGACAAACCGCTGTAAAATCCGTTCCATATCGGACGCTGTTTCAAAAGCCTTTAGCAGGAAGAACTTTTGTTTTAATGACGATGTGGGCAGCTTCCACCATTGCAATTCAAGGCTTTGGCACGTGGGTTCCCACCCTTCTGGTGAAAGAAGGCGTATCAATGGATGAGTCTATCGTATACGTCACTCTGGGAACGATCGGTGCCCCGCTGGGCGCTCTCATTGCGGCGCAAATCTCTGACCGTGTGGATCGAAAGTGGGCCATTTCTGTTTTATCGTTAATTATTATGGCGCTTGGATTCTTTTACGGCATCAATCCTTTGCCGATGGTCATTATCGTATGCGGATTTCTCATGCATATGTTTGAGCGTACTTTCAGTTCGATCGCATATGCTTATACGCCGGAATTATATCCGGTTGAAGCCAGGGCATCTGGAAATGGCCTCACTTACGGCGTAGGACGCCTTGCAAATGTAGCCGGTCCCTTTGTCGTCAGTTTCCTGTATTCAGGCTACGGATTTTTAAGTGTTTTCTTATTCTTTACAGGCTGCTGGTTTCTTTGTGCACTGACAGTCGGTATATTTGGAATCGGTTCAAAAAAACAAAAGATGCAGCAGGATGATTTCATATCGGAAGAAACTTTCGTGCAACAAAAGTTGTAAACGCATACAGTCTGGAAACCGCAAAACATCCATCTCCTTTGAGGAAATGGATGTTCTTCTTTCAACCCCAACAGCATTCTCATTCGCCTCTTATTCTCAGACATATCTCTTATTACGAAGAAAGGCGTGGTACGCATGAGAAGGAGAAAAGAACTTTCCGTCAGAATGAATTAGATGCAGCCGCCGAAACATATTTCAGACCGCTGCCTTACAATTCACGCCATTTCTTATCTAAAATCGGGTATGTATACCGATTCATCTGCTCAATCAGCTCATCCGGCCGGGAGGAACTATGTATCAGCTTTAAATGAGACTCATTCGAAAATCCTTCCTGGATGCTGTACTTGACCATCTTCATCATCGGCTCAAAATACCCGTTCACATTGTACAGCCCGATCGGTTTTTGATGAATGCCGATTTGCGCCCAGCACAGCACTTCAAATAACTCTTCATATGTTCCGAAACCGCCGGGCATGGCAATGTACCCGTCGGAAAGTTCACTCATTTTCGCTTTCCGCTCATGCATGCCGCTGACTTCAATCAGCTCCGTCAGATTCTGATGAACAATCTCTCCGCTGAAAAGCCCGCTCGGCATGACGCCGACAGCTTTTCCGCCGCCTGCCATTAACGCATCAGCGACGGTTCCCATCAGACCGACCCGTGAACCGCCGTAAACAAGGCCGATTCCCTGCTCCGCCATATATTCACCCAGTTCGGCCGCTTTGCGTTTGTACTCTTCATTTACCCCCGGGTTTGACCCCGCAAATACACAAATGGTTTTCATTTTTTCATCTCCGCATCTATATATGTACATCAATAAATCAAAATACACTATATATTGTCCCATCTCTATATGATAATATCAATAAGAATCATACAGGACATAAGGAGTGTTTCACATGCAGATGGCTGAAGCAGAACAATGGACGAAAGATTTTTACGAAAAACGAGGATGGACGGCGTACGGGCCATTTATCAGAATCGGCTTTTTAATGGAAGAGGCGGGTGAGCTCGCCCGGGCGGTAAGAGCATATGAAATCGGCAGAGACCGGCCGGATGAAAAGGACGCGACCCAGGCTGAACGCAGGCAGGAGCTGATTGAAGAAATGGGTGACGTCCTCGGAAATCTGGCTATCCTTGCCGATAAGTACGGAATCACGTTAGAAGATGCGATGAAAGCCCATCAGGAAAAACTGATCAAGCGCTTTGAAACCGAATAAAAACACGGCCCGTCCGCTTTTTCATGGACAGGCCGTATCTGAATTTATCCCGTTATCTCGTCCTGATGCTCAAAGAAATGCTGTTTCCCGATTTTATGAAACAGCCCCGTCTTCCGGATCAGCTCTCTCGGCTGTGACTGCAATCCGACGATCATCAATCTCCCGTTATGCCGTTTGATCCGGTTCATTACATTCCCCAGCACCGCTTCTGCGGAGGTATCCATGTAATGCACATTATTCATCAGCAGAATAAGCGTCTTCGGCTTTTCCTGAAGCCTCTCCAGCAGCGATGATTCCAGTGAATCAATTGAACCGAAAAACAGCGGTCCTTCAATGGAATATGTGCTGACGGACGAATCATTTTTAACCGATTTGACTGCGGCATGCGGTGTTTTAATGCTTGTTGATTCGCTCATTTTTCTGATAAAGAAAATAAAAGCGAGCACAAGACCGGCAGAAACGCCGATAATTAAATCAAACAGAACCGTCAGCAAAAAGGTTGCCGCCAGTACGAATGAATCAGTGTTTTTCAGCCGCATCATATTGGCGACTTCTCTCCGCTCACTCATGTTCCAAGCCACAACCATCAATACCGGCGCCATGCTTGCCAGCGGTACGTGAACGGCAAGCGGGGCGAAGACGAGCAGGACGAGGAGGACGGTGACTCCGTGGACAACACCGGAAATCGGAGAAACTGCGCCGTTTTTAATATTTGTTGCGGTCCGCGCAATCGCTCCCGTTGCCGGTATGCCGCCGAAAAGCGGCGCTGCCATATTGGCGATGCCCTGCCCGACAAGCTCCCTATTGCTGTCATGCCGTGATCCTTTCATATTGTCCGCGACCATCGCCGATAATATGGATTCAAGTCCGCCGAGAAGCGCAATGATCAGAGCCGACGGAAACATCATCACCATGTTATCAATTGAGAAATCCGGAAGCTGGAAAGCCGGAAGCTGCCGCGGAATTTCTCCGTAAGCAGAACCGATTGTCGCCATTTTGTCAGGAAAAAACACGACCGCCGCGGCTGTAGAGACAAGCAGCGCCACAAGCGCGCCCGGGATCTTCGGCATCAGCCTGGCTGATAACAGCAAAATGGCCAAAGCAATTCCCGCGATGAGGATGCTGTACAAATTAAAGGTTCCGATCTTCTTGCCTATTTCCGCAATGTTGAGGATAAAGCTTTCATGCTTTTGGATATCGCGCAGACCGAGAAAATGGGCAATCTGCTCCGAGAAAATCAGCACCGCGATCCCGGCCGTAAATCCGACGATCACCGGCTTCGGCACGAATTTCATAATCTTTCCGAGCTTAAATACGCCAAACAGGACGAGCATGACGCCTGCCATAAAACCGGCTACAAGTAAATTCTCAAAACCATACTGCATCACAATGGCAAATAAAATGGGAACAAACGCCCCTGTAGGCCCGCCGATCTGATATTTAGAGCCGCCCAACAGCGAAATCAGAATTCCGGCCACAATAACGGTGTAAAGCCCGTATTCCGGACCGACCCCCGAGGCGATGGCAAAGGCCATCCCCAGTGGAATCGCTACAATTCCGACCACAATTCCCGCGATTAGGTCTTTCTGAAATTTCTGCAAATTGTATCCCTGATATCTGCCGGTAAATTGCATCGTCAGCTGCATCCTCCTTTGACTGTTTCATAACCGTCAACGACTACATCCAGCGTCCCCGTTCCCGGATCGATCACCAGCCCGTGCACCGGCACCTCTTCAGGCAAGAGCGGATGATGCCTGACCATATTCACGCTGTGGGCCACGCTTTCTTCGACGCTGTGAAAACCGGTCAGCCATGTTTCCAAATCGACTCCCGCATGCTGCAGAAGGCTGAGACATTTGTCCTCCACCCCGCGCTCTTTTGCTTTATTTAATATGGAAGCCGCATTTAATCCCGACATTCCGCACTCGCGGTGACCTATGATGCAGACTTCCTCTGCCTGCAGTTCATAAACGGCAACCAAAATGCTCCGCATGACACTTCCAAATGGGTGAGAAACAATGGCTCCCGCGTTTTTTATGATTTTGGCATCGCCGTTTCTGAGTCCCATCGCCTGCGGCAGAAGCTCCGTCAGCCTTGTATCCATACAGGATACGATGACAAGCTTTTTTTTCGGGAATTTTGTCGTTTGGTAAGGTTCATATTTCCTTTCTTGGACAAACTGCTGGTTGTGCTCCAAAATGCTTGATAAAGAAACCATTTTTCTATTCATCTCCCATCCGATTGTATTGCAAGCCTTCTTACCCAGCTTACAGTAAGGAATTATAGCACAGAAAAAGGCCTCAAAAGCGCTTTCAAAAAAAGACACGATAATTTAACTGTAAATTCAGATTATATTCATTTATATCTTTCAAAAATAATAAAATTTATCTTTACACCAACCTATAAAGCTTTTGAAAACAGCGGTTCCGCTCATTTTGCCTTCAGAAATATAGGCGGATTCTGTTATTGTTTGGAGAAATCAAGCATGTACATTTCTTTTTCTTTCATTTTAAGTTCAAAAGAACCAGAAATTTATCGTAATGCGTTTGATTATTTCTCACGTTACCGCTTCTCTTATATAATAAAATAGAGAAGAAAGACAAAGGAGGAGAAGCCCGTTGAAACCCTATGTATTCATCGCGAAACCGATACCGCCCGAAGTCGAACAAATGATAGGCGAGCATTGCCGCTATGACATCTGGAAAGAAGATACCATTCCAAAAGAGAAACTGTACGAAAAAATGAAAGATGCTGAAGGGCTGCTGACATCCGGAACGGCAATTGACAGTGATTTGCTGGATCACGCGCCGAAGCTGAAGGTCGTCAGCAATAATTCAGTCGGCTATGATAATTTTAATATTAAAGAAATGAAAAGGCGCGGGGTTGTCGGCACGCATACACCGTACACCTTAGATGACACTGTCGCTGATCTGGCTTTTTCATTAATTCTGTCTTCCGCCAGACGGGTTGCCGAATTGGATCGATTCGTCCGCGCCGGCAAATGGGGAACCGTTGAGGAGGAATCTCTTTTCGGTATGGATGTCCACCATCAGACATTAGGAATTATCGGCATGGGCAGAATCGGTGAACAAGCTGCCAAACGGGCAAAATTCGGCTTCGATATGGACGTGCTGTATTATAACCGCAGCAGAAAACCGGATGCCGAGAAGGAACTCGGGGTTACATATACCGACTTAGATACACTGCTGAAAACATCAGACTTTGTGCTTTTAATTACCCCGCTTACTGACGAAACATATCATATGATGGGAGAGAGGGAATTTAAATTGATGAAAGATACGGCATGTTTCGTCAATATTTCCCGGGGAAAGACAGTTGATGAGAAAGCGCTCATCCGCGCATTGCAAGAGGGCTGGATAAAAGGCGCCGGTTTAGATGTGTTTGAAAAAGAGCCGATCGCCGAAGATAATCCGCTCCTGCAGCTGGAAAACGTCACATTGCTTCCGCATATCGGGTCAGCAACCGCAAAAATCCGCTTGAATATGTTCAAGCAAGCCGCACAGAACATGATTGACGCCGTATACGGAAAAACACCGAAAAACCTCACGAAGGAATTTCAATGAGATGAAAAATCCCGGCCGTTTCAGCCGGGGTTTATTTTTCACTAGATCAAAAGTACTATTTTAAAATTCTTTCTATTCCTTTCTCTTGATGCTGATACAATGAAAAGGAATCAGCTTCACATGATAAAAATGGGAGGTATTGCTTTGAAAAAACGATTATCGTGGATTTCCGTTTGTTTGCTGGTGCTGTTCTCCGCGGCGGGGATGCTGTTTTCAACGGCTGCCAAGACGGATACATCTTCTCACAAGGCGCACACTGAAGCACAGGTTATCAACACGTTTGACGGGGTTGCAGATTATCTTCAGACCTATCACAAGCTTCCTGATAACTACATTACAAAATCAGAAGCACAGGCCCTCGGCTGGGTGGCATCAAAGGGGAATCTGGCGGACGTCGCCCCGGGGAAAAGCATCGGCGGGGACATCTTCTCAAACAGGGAAGGCAAACTCCCTGTAAAAAGCGGACGGACGTGGCGTGAAGCGGATATTAACTATACATCAGGCTTCAGAAATTCAGACCGGATTCTTTACTCAAGCGACTGGCTGATTTATAAGACGACAGACCACTATCAAACCTTTACAAAAATGAGATAAACACATACAAAAAACGGCTTCCCTGCGGAGGCCGTTTTTTTGCAGAGAATCTGCAAGCTTCATATAAAATGAGCAGTAAATTTTTCTTCAAACTCTGAGCGGTCTATTCTGCTGTTTTCCGCCGTGCCATCGTGTTTTTTTATTGTTATATTGCGTTCAGACAGAACCATGTGCCCTTCCGGTGTCCGCTTAGAAGCAAGCAGGCGTTTGTTGAAAGGAGAGCGTTCATGTTCAAAGATTGTTTGTTTCATAGACTTGAGGTCCTTTTCATCGATTTCTTCAAGCGAAAATGCGTAGCCTGTCTGCCAGCCGTCCCCTTTGTTCATTTCAAGCACGTATGTCCCGAATTCCGTCTCTTCTATCCTCACGCGGAACGCTCCGGCCGCTGATACCGTCTCGTCTCCCGACATCGGCACAGGCTGCATGGCGAGATTGAGGCCGAAGCCTGCATCAGCGATGTACTCATTTCCCCCGGCGGAAAGAAGTACGGCCGCATGTGTGCCGGGCAGCGCCCAGCCGTTTTTCCAGACCGTTCCGCGGATCAATTTGACATCAAATCCGGCATCTTTCAGGATGAAATAAAGCAGTCCGTTCAAGTCATAACAAAGACCGCCGTGAGGTTCCTTCACCATGTGCCGCCACAGTCCTTCTTTCGTGACGTCATATTCTTTTTTGGACAAAACGGCGCGGTTTTCAAACGGAAACCGATACGCGAGCGCCTTTAAAAACTCCGGCAGGTTGCTGAAATCGAGGGAATCCTTTTCCCAGCCTATCGTTTGATAACAATCTTTCAGAAACTCATTCATCGTTCCGTCCCCCTTACAAAGTGTTTACACTTCTTCCTGCACATAAGCGGACAACTTTTCCAGCGCTTCCTTTTCATCGTCGCCTTCAGCGATCAGAGTGACTTCCGTCCCCGTACTGACCGCCAGACTCATTAATCCCATAATGCTTTTGGCATTCACTTTCTTGCCGTTTTTCTCAAGAAACACATCTGATGCAAAACGATTTGCCTCCTGTACAAACAATGCAGCGGGGCGCGCCTGCAATCCCGTCTTTAAACGCACTTCCACTTTCCCCTGAACCATAAGATCTCCCCTTTTCTGTACGGTTATTTCAAAGTGATGCTTTGTCCTGTACGCAGCTGTTCTGCGATTTCATCGAGCTTTCTCAGCCTGTGATTGATGCCGGATTTGCTGATTTTCCCGCTTGCAACCATTTCCCCCAGTTCTTTCAGCGTGACCTCCTGATAATCAATCCGCAGCTGCGCAATTTCGCGAAGCTTTTCCGGCAGCGCTTCAAGACCGATCCGTTCATCAATGTATTTAATATTTTCCACCTGTCTGAGAGAAGCCCCGATGGTTTTGTTTAAGTTTGCTGTTTCACAATTGACGAGGCGGTTCACTGAGTTTCTCATATCTCTGACAATCCGCACATCTTCAAAGCGCAGCAGTGAATTGTGAGCGCCGATGACATTCAGAAATTCAGTGATTTTTTCCGCCTCTTTTAAATACGTAATATAGCCTTTTTTCCGTTCAAGCGTTTTGCTGTTCAGATGAAAATCATTCAGCAGGGCGCATAATGAATCGTTATGTTCCTTATAAAGCGAGAAGATTTCCAAGTGGTACGACGATGTTTCGGGATTATTCACAGATCCTCCCGCCAAAAACGCCCCTCTCATATAAGAACGTTTGCAGCACCGTTTCGCCACCAGTTCCTCAGAAATATTCCGTTCAAATACAAAGTTCTCCCCCAGGATTTTCAATTCCTCTAAAATCAGCTTTGCATTTTCAGAAAAGCGCACAATATAAACATTGTTTTTTTTCAGCCGCATTTTTTTTCTGACTAACAGTTCGACCGATACATCATATTGTTTCTTCAGCAATGTATAAATGCGGCGGGCAATCGCCGCATTTTCGGTTTGAACGTCAAGCACGAGATGGCGGTTTGAAAATGACAGGGAACCGTTCATCCGAATCAGCGCGGACAGCTCCGCCTTGGCGCAGCAGTCCTTCACTTCCAGATTCGTCAGTTCTTTTTTTGTTTCCGATGCAAATGACATATTAGCCACCTCATTTCAAAAGGCCTCTAGTCTCTTAATAAATCGACAAGAAGAGAAGCCACTTTATGTGTATCGTGACGGATTACGTCATTTTTATACGTGATAATCTGATCCCTGATGACCTCAAGCCCCATGGATTTCAGCTTTTCAACATTGAAGTCGACGGGCCGGGCCAGCTCTTTCGCATATTTGCTTTTGATTTCGTCAGGGATCTCCTCATTGTTGATTAAGATCGTGTCGATAAACGGCTGCTCCATATGATCGTTCAGCGCCTTGACATGGTCGGCCGCGCTGTATTGAAGCGTCTCGCCGGGCTGTGTCATGACGTTGCATATATATACTTTTTTGGCCGCGGCCTTGACGACTTCCTCTCCGATTTTCGGCACGAGCAGATTCGGAAGAATGCTTGTGTACAGGCTTCCCGGACCGATAATGATCAAATCGGCCTGACGGATGACGTCAATCGTTTCCGGGAGCGGATCAATTTTTTCAGGCGTAAGAAACACCCGTTTAATCCGCTGTCCGTAAGAAGGGATTGTCGATTCTCCGGAGACGACCTGCCCGTCCTCCATTTCAGCGTGAAGAACGACACTGGTGTTGGCAGCCGGCAGCACTCTGCCGCGGACATTCAGCACCTTGCTCATTTCGGTGACAGCGTGAAAGAAATCACCGGTTATATTTGTCATCGCTGCCAAAATCAAATTGCCGAGCGAATGTCCGGTTAAGTCGCTTCCTTTGTTGAAACGGTGCTGAAACAGATTTTCAACGAGCGGCTCAACATCTGACAAAGCAGCCAGTACGTTACGAATGTCACCCGGCGGCGGAATTTGAAGTTCATCCCGCAGACGGCCTGAACTTCCGCCGTCATCAGCAACTGTCACAATCGCCGTAATATCAACGGGCTTATGCTTTAACCCCCGAAGCAGCACGGACAGACCCGTTCCGCCGCCGAAGATTGCGATTTTCGGCTTCTTATTCATTTCCGGCTTCTCTTTTCAATGTCCCGGTGAGTGACATGAGTATAGAAATCTTTTTTAAAATAGTCAGCCAAATACTCAGCGAGCGTGACGGAGCGGTGCTGGCCGCCCGTACAGCCGATCGCGATGACAAGCTGGCTTTTACCTTCCCGCTTATAAGACGGAAGCATAAAGCCGAGCAGATCAACAAGCTTTTCAATAAACTTTTGTGTTTCGTTCCACTTCATCACATAGGATGACACTTCCTCATCTTTCCCCGTAAGCGGCCTCATGCTTTCAATGTAGAACGGATTCGGCAGAAACCTTACATCAAACACGAGGTCGGCATCTATCGGAAGCCCGTATTTGAAACCGAATGACATCACGTTCACTGTAAATGTTTCACCTTGGTTCGTGGCGAAATGCGCCACGATTTTTTCACGCAGATCACGTGGTTTCATATCCGATGTGTCATAGATCAGCTGAGAGCGCCCTTTCAATTCTTCAAGCAGCTGGCGTTCCAGCGCGATTCCTTCAAGAGGAAGCCCGGTAGCGGCCAGCGGGTGAGAACGCCTCGTTTCTTTGTATCTCGTCACAAGGATGGAATCCTTAGCGTCTAAAAAGAGAATGCGCGGTGTAATCCACGGATTTTCCGCCATTTCATCCAGCGCCTCAATCAGCCTGTCAAAAAATTCACGTCCCCGCAGATCCATGACAAGCGCGACCTTGCTCATTTTTGAACTTGATTCTTTCATCAGCTCCAAAAATTTCGGCAGCAAGGAAGGCGGCAGATTGTCGACGCAAAAATAGCCGAGATCCTCAAAGCTTTGAATGGCGACGGTTTTCCCCGCTCCAGACATTCCCGTAATGATGACGAGCTGAATATCATGGTTTTCATTCATACTCATCTTTCTCCCCCCTGCGGTCTTTCTTTTATTTGATAAGCTGCGGATCTAAACGATAGCTGAGCAGCTCGAAGTCCGGCGTATACGTAAAGGTGCCGTGCAAAAGCCCTTGGCCCTTGATCATAAAATCAAGGATATGCCCGTCTCCTGGGGCCATCGGAAGGCTGTGGATATCTTTTACGTCATGCCACTTCAGAACGCCTTCCTCTGATTCAGCGACATTCCGCCCCGTGTAGGAGTCGGCGACGAAAGTAAACATCATCCACTCTGACACGATTTGTTCCTGTTCCTTAATAATAAAGGTAAACACGCCTTTTAACTGCGGATTTAGTATATAAATGCCCGTCTCTTCTCTGTACTCTCTGATGACGGAATCTCTGACGGATTCGCCGCTTTCCATCTTCCCGCCGGGCGCGACCCACCAGCCCCGTCTCGGCTTTTGGAGAAGGAGAACCTGATCATCTGTCTGCAGCACACAATTTGTCACTCTTTGCACAAGTACGTCACCTAACCTTCTCAACAAATCATCGTCTCTTCATTATACCGTTTCGGCATGTCTCTCACAATGCAGAGACACCGACATCCTTTTCTTTTATTTGACAGAAAACAAAAAATCGCAAAAAAAGGGCACGGATACTGGAATCCGTGCCAAAGTGTATTCATTAAAAAGGGGGTCAATTACTACATTCATCTTAAAACATCAGTATTTCACCCGTGTTACAGCGTAATTAAAACACAGTAACGATTCAAAAACTGAACATTACAGTGATTATTTAACGGTTTTGAGCGTTTCCTCAAGCTCTTCCACATAATGCTGAACGCTTTGAGCCGCAATACTTCCGTCGCCTGTCGCCGTTACGATCTGGCGGAGCGTTTTTTCACGGATGTCTCCCGCGGCGAAAATGCCTGGGACTTTTGTCTCCATTTGGGCATTTGTTTCAATGTAGCCTTCTTCATTTGTGATGCCCAAGTTTTCGAACGGTTTAGAAAGCGGAAGCATACCGATATAAATAAAGACGCCGTCAGCTTTGAATTCTTCCTCTTCTCCCGTCACGGTATCCACAAGAGTAAGTCTGCCGACTTTTCCGTTTTCCTCATGGATTTCTTTTACGGTTTTGTTCCATTTGAAGTCAATTTTCTCATTGTCAAAGGCACGCGCCTGAAGAATGCTTTGCGCACGCAATTTGTCACGTCTGTGAACGATGGTGACTTTTGAAGCGAAGCGTGTCAGATAGACGCCTTCTTCAACGGCGGAGTCTCCGCCGCCGACAACGACAAGCTCTTTATTTTTAAAGAACGCGCCGTCACAAACCGCGCAGTACGATACGCCGCGGCCGCCCAGTTCTTTTTCGCCGGGAACGCCGATCTTTTTGTATTCCGCTCCGGCAGAAATGACGATGGCGCGCGCTTTATATTCTTTTGAACCGGCTTTGACCGTTTTATATTCTTTACCGTCCACGATTTCTTTAATATCGCCGTACGCATATTCCGCACCGAATTTTTTCGCATGTTCAAACATTTTATTAGAAAGTTCAGGGCCGAGAATACTTTCAAAACCCGGATAGTTTTCAACATCCTCCGTGTTGGCCATCTGGCCGCCCGGAATTCCTCTTTCGATCATTAATGTGGATAAGTTCGCTCGTGATGTGTAAACAGCAGCGGTCATCCCCGCCGGACCCGCGCCGATAATGATCACATCATAAATTTTTTCTTCTGACACCATGATTCACTCCTTTTCGAAATGGGGCGCACCCTATATGACTAAGAATCCCCATCAATCGTATTCCTTACCCATATCCTATTAAATCTGAGGGCAATTCGCTATTTTTTTGCTCATTTTTCTGAGAAACCGTGATTAGGGAGCTCCTGAGCGGGTATACAAATAAAGAAAGAGCCTTCCGGGATAGAAGGCCCTTGTCTTATTCATTATTGCACGACACGTCTTACATTGCCGTTGAATGCTTTCTTCCAGTAAGGGTTGCTCATAGAATCAATGGATACACCGTGTGATGTATTATCGTTCAGGAACGTTCCGTTACCTAAGTAGATGCCGACGTGGCCGTTTGTTTTATACGTGTTGAAGAATACTAAGTCTCCGCGTTTCATGTCAGACGCGCTTACTGCTTTACCTCTTCCGATTAATGTATCTGTGTTTGTGCCGCTTGCAGGTCCGAGATTAACGCCTGCGTTAGCATAAGCCCAGCGTACGAATGAAGAGCAGTCAAAGATACGGTTGTCAATATCGGATTGAGTGCGTCCGCCGCCGAATTTATACGGAGATTGACCCACAAGGCTTGATCCTACGCTGATCGCGCCTTCAATACCGCCTGAATTTGAAATAACAGATCCGCCGTCAGAATCATCTGAACCGCCGCTGTTATGAGATGATCCGCCTGAAGTGCTCTTCGGTTTGCTTGAGCTGTCAGATGAATCAGATGATGTTGAAACAGCCGCTTTTTTCACAGTTTTAACCGCCGGTGCCGGCTGGCTGTCATCTTTTTGGTTTTGGTCTTCAGAAGCTTTTTGCGCTTCTTCCTGTTTTTTGATCAGGGCAGCCGCAGCAGCCTGCTCAGCTTTAATGCGCTTCTGCTCTTTTTCAGTGTCAGCTTTTTGGTTTGCAAGCTGTGATGCTTCTTTTTTCAGATCAGAGATAGCGGAAGCCGCTTTTTTCTGACCGTTTTTCGCTTCGTCGAAAAGCTTGTCTTTCTGATCAAGCTGTTTGTTCAGGTCTTTTTGCATAGACTCGAGTTTCGCAAGATCATCTTGAACTTTTTTCAGCTTCACGTTAAGTTCAGCCTCTGCGTCTTCGAGTTTCGCTTTATCCTGCTCCTGCTGTTTGATCAGGTCTTTATCCGCATCAACGATAGAAGATACTGCAGTCGCACGGGAAATGAAGTCTCCGAAGCTTGTCGCCCCTAAAAGTACATCTATGTATCCTTGAGAACCGCCGTTTTCCTGTAAAGAACGAACGCGTTTTTTCAGGATTTCATTGCGTTTTTCAATACGCGCTTCTGTTTCTTTGATTTCTTTTTTCAAATCAGCGATCTGCTTTTTCGTTTTTTCGTTTTCAGCTTTTTTATCTTCGATTTTATTGCTTGTATCCAACGCTTTAGCGTTAATGTCTTTCAGTTCTTTTTCAATCTTAGCCTGTTTGTCCTGAAGCTTGGACAATTCTCTTTCTTTTGCTTCAAGGCTTGAAGCCACCTCAGATTGCTTGCTTTCAATTTTCGCTTTTTTGCTGTCTAATGTTTCCGCCGATGCAGTTTTTGTAAACGGGATCAAAAAACTGCTTGTCCCGATGACGGAAGCCAAACCAAGTGTTAATAAACTCTTTTTCACTTTTTCTTTCCTCCCTTTTACTTTAAACCTGTTCTCATTTGGAATTCTATTATGAACATCAAAGTTACGCTCCCTCACATGCCCGTGAGGCTGATGATTTTTATGTACGATTCTTTGAAACTGGTTAATTGGTATAGATTATACAGCACATGTAAAATAAACTAATCTCTTATGTACGAGACTCATTATACCATCATGTTTCGACAATTTTTATTACAGTTATATTTCAATGTGATTGCAAATCTCATATTTTGCAAAATAAACGGTGATTACGGCCTGATTTCGATTCAAAAAGCAAAAAAATACGCATGAATACCTCTTTTTTCGGCGGTAAAGTTCTGTTTTGCCCCTTTATGATAAAAAAAAGAACCGACTCTTTATATAGAAAGAATCGGTTTTATTCTAATATATCATCTATTTGTCTGATGTATTTCGAAAGGGTTGCCGGGGTTATACCGTAAACGGCGGCCGTTTCTTTTTTCGTCGTTTTTTCGCCGTTTGCTTCTTTCCATACGTATGCGATGGCTGCGGCCCATGCCCGCTCATTCTGTACGGCAGCGGCGGCGCGGATATGCTGAATGACGTGAAAAACCCAGCAGCTCATGACGTCAGTTTTTAAACTGTCGGCTTCCGCTTTCTCCAGAAGCTTGACCGTCCGATACGTGAACAGCGCGTCACCGGAGACGCCTGAAGCGCCTTTTTCACCGGAAAGCAGCAGTCTGACGAAATCTTGTTCAAACGGTGAAACGGCGCGTTTTGCCGTCAGAACTTTTTCAAGTTGGTTCCGCTCTCCTTCAGCGCTGCTGATATAATAGGCGGCAAGCCGCTGTTCCAGTGAAGCAGGCAGCGGTTCCTGCCGCTCCGCCCAAGGCGCGGGCCGGTCTGATTCGGGAAATTCGGCTTCGGCCTTTTTCCAAATGGTTTCCGCAAATTCTGTGCGGCCTGTCCCGTAGGCTGAGGCGGCAAGCCAGTAATAAAACGTTTCGTCGCCTTCGAACCCGCTTTTGTAAAGAGAACGGAGCCATTTATAACCGAGATCATGTCTGCCGACAAGCGCAAGCGTCGCCCCCAGCTTATAGCGCTGTTCGAATAAAATCGGATACACGTTGGCGAGTTTTCCGCTCAATTCTCCGACTTTTTCATCTTCCCTCTCGTAATAGCAGAATACAAGGAGGTTGCACAGGGCATGGAGATTGCCTTCATTTTTCTCAAGCACTTCGAATACCGTCTGTTTCGCTTTTGTAACATTGCCTGAGTAAAAGTAAGCGAGCGCCAGGTTGTTGTATGCAGACCAAAGCTCGGGGTAATCGGCCGTAATCTCTTCAAGCATGACAACCGCTTCATGAAGCTGGCCGCTCTCAAGAAGCGTTTTTGCCCGGTCCTGCCTGATCAGCAGCTCATCCTGGTCATAGAGTGATTCGTTTTCACCCGCTTCGCCGAAATCCAAAAGCTCCATCAGATTTTCAATCTCTTCGCTGAATTCCCCGTCCGGATCGGCATCTGAATAAGCCGCCGCTTCTTTGTATGCTTCCTGAAAGAGCCCCAAATGCGCGAAATTATTCGCTTTAAAATAATGACACTCGGGCATTTCTTCTTTCAGGTTCACCAAAATAAAGTCGAACAGCTCATTTGACTGCTGGTAGTGGCCCATTTCAGAATAAATGACGGCCAGCCGTGACAGCATTTCGGAATCATTCGGCTCGAGATGGACGGCCCGCTGAATCAGTTTGCTGGCCCGTTTTAAATTCCGCTCTTTATATGCTTTTAAGCCTTTATGAAAAAAATATTGTCCATCCTGAAGCAGCTGGACAATTTGCGCGTGCTTTTTCTGTTCAGAAGTGTGTTTTCCCACAAATATCCTCCGTTTTATACGTATTACCGTCAGTAGTATACCATAAAACGGTTTCGCCTCAATAGTTCAAAAGACAGGATCGGCTTCGTTTTTTACTGGCTGGTTCGACCAGATTTTAGCTGTTTTTTTCACGAGGCTCGGCTGGAAGAATGACGCGGAAAAGGGTTCCTTCGCCGCGCTTGCTCTCAACCTCTATCGAACCGCCGTGCAGCTCTGCGATTTTTTGGGCGATGGACAGACCGAGCCCGCTTCCCCCTGCGTTTCTCGCCTTATCCGCTTTATAAAACCGTTCAAATACCCGCTCCGCCTGTTCAGGCTCCATTCCGATTCCGTCGTCGGCGATTTCGACAGCCGCCGCTCCCGGCAGATCAACAATTTTAACGGAAATGCTGCCGCCTTCACCGGTAAATTTTACGGCATTGTGAATCAGATTCATCCATACTTGGCTGAGCAGCGCTTCATCTCCGTACACATACGACTCCTGTAAATCAATGAGAAACTCAATCTGTTTGGCGGACCATTCAGGCTCACAGGTCAATATGGTGCGCCGCAGCTGTTTGTCAATGCGGAACGGTTTTTTTTGTATCGGTTCGGTTTGGCGTTCAAGCGCAGTGAGCTTCAGCAGATTTTCACTGATTTTTGATAATCGTTCTGTTTCTGTCTCGATGATGTGTAAATAGCGCCCCCGCTCCTCATATGATAAATCCGGTTTTTTCAGGAGGTGCGCGTAGCCCTTTAATGAAGTAAGCGGGGTTTGGATTTCATGGGAAACGTTCGAAATAAATTCTTGTTTCAGCTTTTCCATTTCACTCAGTTCCGCGGCGAGTGTCGACAGTTCATCAGCCAATTTCGTCACGGGGTGGTCCCGTTCAATCTTCTCCATTTTCCTGGAGGCGGCCGCTGTGAAGTTACCGCTCGACATTTGCTTGATCGTGGCGGTCAGCGAATCCCAGATCGCATGATGTCTTTCACGTGCTGACTTTGAAAAGATAAACATCGTTATAAACAGCAGGCCGAAAACAAGCCAGAGCGTCAGAATCTGCTCGACGTACGGCACAAGCAAAATCGGCCATATGAGACCGAATCCCTGAACGATCAGATGAGCCGCCAGCCATAAGAATGCGGTAACGGTGAGAAGGATGATGATTTTTCCAGCCGTTCTGAAGATCCGTTTCATTCTGTCACCACAAACCGATACCCGAGCCCCCGCACCGTATGGATGGCAAACGGATAGTCCTTTTCCGGAAACCGTTCCCTCAGCCTTTTAACATGCACATCAACCGTCCGCTCGTCACCTTCATAATCAAAGCCCCAAATATCTTCTATTAATTGTTCTCTTGAAAACGTCTTATTCGGATAACCGGCGAGCTTAAATAAAAGCTCAAATTCACGCCGGGGCAGCGTCAATCCCGCTCCGCCGCCGCGCGTTACGGTGCGGGATTGCTTATCTAATGTGACATTTCCGATGGTCAGCAGTTTTTCAGCGGTGATCCGGTACCGTTTCAGCAATGCTTTGACCCTTGCTTCCAGCTCAAGCGGCTCAAACGGTTTGACGAGATAATCATCCGCTCCGGAAGTAAAACCTTGCACTTTGTCCAGCGTTTCGCCTTTTGCCGTCAGCATCAAAATCGGAATGTCCGTAAAGCTGCGGACGGCTCCACTGACTTCAAACCCGTCCATTTTCGGCATCATCACATCCAGTATGATGAGATCAATAGGTGCTGATTCGATCAGCCGCACCGCCGCTTCCCCGTCTTCCGCTTCTGCGACGTCAAAGCCGCTCTGCTCCATCATGAGTCGGACAAGCTCACGGATATGGCGGTCGTCATCCGCAACCAATATGACAGCCATAAAAATCCCTCCTTCTGCTTTTTTGCCTGTCTTCTTTTAATGAATCGACATGATGTCTATTAACCGTCTTATTTTTTCATTGTCTCCTGTATCGACAGACACTTTTTTTGTATGGCGGATCATTTCCTCCGTCACTTCTTTCATTACGCCTTGATCAGTATCTTCACGAGACTCCCAGCGCAAAGGAACATTGTATATCTGAATGGTGCCGTCACCATTGCTGCTGTAAGTGACTGACCCATCGACTAACCGGGAGCCTGCTAACTGCGTAACATCTTCGGGATAGCGGGCGCTCGTATGATCGTCAGGGTTGACGAGTGCTCCGGCCGGAATGCGGCGAACGTTCAATTCATCTATCTGCTGATTTTCCCCAAGCTGCAGCCAGATGCGGGCATATTCAATTTGCAGAGGAGAATAATCTGCCGACAGGCTTTTGTCCGCAGAAATGTGATGTGAATCTTTGTTTACTGGTTCTTTTTTTTCTGCCGCTGATGCTGTTTCAGCCTTGTTGATGCCGCTGCTTTCTCCGGCCGGACTTGAAGAATGGCTCGGCTCTTCATCGTTACCGTCCGTACACCCGGCAGTCATGAATACGAGCAGTAAGGCCGCGTGCCAATAAAAAATCTTTGTGCGTTTTTTCATAATTTAACCCCCGCTTTCTATGAAGAGAACTCCGGCTGCAAAATAAAAAGCAGCTTTTTCAGCTGCTTTCTATTCATAAAGTCTTGCTTTACACAGCTTTGTTTTCTAAGTCGGCATTCAGCTTCAGCTGCTGCTCCGCAAAATCGCGGTACAGCGAATGGGATGCCATTAATTCATGGTGTGTGCCCCGTCCGGTGATTTCACCCTGTTCGACAAAGAGAAGCTGATCTGCATCCACAACCGTGGATAAACGATGGGCGATCACGATCGTGGTGCGGCCTTCCATTAGAACTTCCAGCGCCTGCTGCACCCATTTTTCAGATTGGCTGTCCAGACTTGATGTCGCTTCATCAAGCATCAGAATGCTCGGGTTGCGAAGGAGCGCTCTGGCAATGGCGATGCGCTGGCGCTGTCCGCCTGACAGCATAATTCCCCGCTCACCGACCTCTGTTTCAAATTTCTTCGGTAAGTCTTCAATAAATTGCAGGGCGTAGGCCATGTCAGCCGCTTGCCTCAGTTCCTCATCAGTCACCTCGCGTTTTAATCCGTAGCAGATATTGTCGCGGATGGTGCCTGACATTAACGGGCTTTCTTGCGACACGTAGCCGATATGCTCCCGCCATGACTCAAGGGAATACGCATCAATCGGTTCATTTCCGAGCAGGATGCTGCCCGCAGTCGGGTTGTAGAATCGTTCAAGCAGCTTAAATAACGTTGTTTTCCCGCCGCCGCTCGGTCCGACGATCGCGGTGACTTTGCCGGCCTCAATCGTAGCCGTAATGTCTTTTAAGATGGTTTGATCTGTTTTGTAGCCGAATGAGACTTGTTCGAGCTTAATCGGCTGATCTGCGTTTTCAATGGCTTTTCCGGTTTGGATATCTTCTTCTTTTTCTGCAAGAATATGAATCATCCGTTCCGTTGCGCCGACGGATTTTTGAAGCTGTGTAAAAAATGAAGTGATCTGGCCCATCGGCATAATGATCTGAAACAAATACAGGATAAAGGCAACGAGTGCGCCGGCTGTCAATTCACCGGATGACACCTGCATCCCGCCGTACCCGATGACAGCGACCAGCGCCGCCATTAATACAAGTGTAATAAGCGGGCCTACGAGCGACTGCACCTTCGCTTCACGCAGCCCGAGTTTAAAGAGCGCCATGATGCCTGCTTTTCCGCGTCCGTATTCCGCTTCTTCAGCGTTTGACGCTTTTACAAGCCTGATTTCCGGGAGGATGTGGTTTAATAATCCGGTGAATCTCGCCGTTTCATCCTGTGTTTCCCGAGAAATTTTAAACATTTTCCGGCCGATCGGCACTAAAATCACCGCAGCCAGCGGCACGACGATCAGCACGAGCAATGTGAGCTTCCAGTTCATGAAAAATAAGATCGTCAGTGACCCGATAACGGAAATGATTCCGGTAATAAATCCGCTGATATTGTTTGTGATCAGCTCTTTTACCACCATTGTGTCATTGGTGACACGGCTGATCGTTTCTCCCGTGGCGTTTTTGTCAAAATAAGAGACGGGCAGTTTAATTAATTTCTGCCACAACAAATCACGCAGTCCCGAGATGATTTTCTGGCCGCTGTAGTTCAGGGCGTAGGTGGCGTAGGCGCTTAATGCGGCCTGTACGATAAACACGGCTGCGATGATTCCGATTTGCACGCCTGACAGCGACGACACGGAAAAGCCGTCAACGAGCTGCTTTGTCAACAGCGGAATCAGCAGGCTGACGAGCGTTGTCACAATACTGAGAGACAGCGCGAAGGCCAGCATACCGTATGATGGTTTTGTTTTTTTGACTAATGAAAAGAATGAGTTGAATTTCCCTTTTGGTTTTGGTTGTTTATTCGGCATATGTTTTCCTCCTATATCACTGTTTATACTATAACGGATGTGCATGAACGGAATATGAACAAAACGTATATTTTTGATAAAAACCAAAATAAACTCTATTAGTCAATATTATCAAATTCATCTGCCTTCGGTTGCGGAAATAAGGAATATTTTATTGAATGTTTAAGTTTGACAGAATAAAAACCTCACGGATCTCTCCGTGAGGTTTGTTTT
Source organism: Bacillus sp. R45 (assembly GCF_021729365.1). Classification (NCBI taxonomy): domain Bacteria; kingdom Bacillati; phylum Bacillota; class Bacilli; order Caryophanales; family Bacillaceae; genus Bacillus; species Bacillus sp. R45. Next base: position 3,344,038 of record NZ_CP091421.1, read on the forward strand.
TACTCAGATGCTGAATGGCGTTTCGCAAGGACGTCAAGCACGTCATCCAAAGGAAGCGACTGCTCACGCAGAAGAACGAGCAAATGATACAGCAAATCCGCCGCTTCCCATTTTAATTCTTCATGGTCGCGGTTTTTTGCGGCGATAATAACCTCTGCGGCTTCCTCGCCGACTTTTTTGAGGATTTTATCGACGCCTTCCCGAAACAGGTACGTTGTGTAGGCTCCGTCAGGCATCTCCGCCTGCCGTTTGGCGATCACGCTTTCCAGTTCATTTAAGATGCCGAAACGATCCTGCGCGTCTGCTTTTTCCGTGGAAAAACAGCTGTAGCTTCCCTTATGGCATGCGGGTCCTGAGGGCTCCGCAAGCACGACAAGGGCATCTTGATCGCAATCATAACGGATGGCTTTCACCTTTTGGGTATTCCCCGATGTCGCTCCTTTATGCCACAGCTCCCCGCGTGAACGGCTGTAAAACCAGGTTTCTTTCGTTTCTATCGTTTTTTCATAGGATTCTCGGTTCATATAAGCCAGTGTCAGCACTTCTTTGCTTGCCGCATCCTGTATGATGGCGGGTATCAGTCCGGCCTCGTCAAACCGCAGTTCATCTGCCTGTTTCATCTCACATTCACCCCGTGTTTCTTCATATAATCTTTCACTTCTTTTATAGATGTCTCTTTGTAATGGAAAATAGAAGCTGCAAGCGCGGCGTCCGCTTCACCGACTGTGAAGGCTTCAAGCATATGGCGCGCGCTGCCGGCTCCCCCTGACGCAATGACGGGCACCGGGACGGCACGTGAGACAAGCTGTGTGAGCGTATGATTAAAGCCTGTTTTTTCACCGTCTGCGTCCATGCTTGTCAGCAGGATTTCACCCGCTCCCCGGCTGACGGCTTCTTTTGCCCAAGCCGTGACTTCCCGCTCGGTTTTCTGTCTGCCGCCGTGTGTGTACACTTTATAGCATTCCGAATCTTCGTCATACTTTGCGTCAATCGCCGCTACGATGCATTGCGAGCCGAAAAACTCAGCTCCTTCCGTAATCAGCTCGGGACGGAGAACGGCCGCTGTATTAACGGATACCTTGTCAGCGCCGGCGCGCAGCATTCGTTTCATATCGCTTAATTGATTGATTCCGCCGCCGACCGTAAACGGAATCGCCAGTTTTGCCGCAACTTGTTCTACGACGTCTGTCATCGTCTTGCGGCCTTCGTGAGAGGCGGAAATGTCGAGAAAAACAAGTTCGTCTGCGCCCTCCCTGTCGTAGGCTTCGGCCAGCTCGACAGGATCGCCCGCATCTTTCAGCCCGAGAAATTGAATGCCCTTGACGACGCGTCCTTCTTTCACATCGAGACATGGAATGATTCGTTTCGTGATCATGCGTCCTTCACCCTTCTGAGCGCTTCAGCCAATGAAAATTGTTTGGTATACAGCGCTTTTCCGATAATCGCTCCCGATACGCCGGCGTCTTTGAAGCGGGCCAGTGCTTTGAGGTCGGCGACTGAGCTGACTCCGCCTGAAGCGATGACGTCTTTTCCCGTTGCTTTTGCGAGCTGAACGGTACTTTCGATGTTCGGTCCTGACAGCATGCCGTCAGTTGCAATATCCGTGAAAATGAAGGTTTCCGCTCCTTCGGCCGCCAATTCACGGCCCAGATCGGCCGCCCTTACCGAGGATGTTTCCAGCCAGCCTTCCGTCGAGACATATCCGTTTCTTGCATCAAGGCCGATCGCGATTTTGCCGCCGTATTGTTTCAGCATGCTCTTCACAAATGCCGGATCGGAAACGGCCGAGCTGCCGAGAATGACGCGATCAACGCCTTGTGATAAATAACCGTACACATCCGCTTCAGAACGGATACCGCCGCCGATCTCGACTTTGACATCAAGCTGCCGCGCAATGTCAAGAACATGCCTGTCGTTTACTTTCCTGCCTGCTTTCGCGCCGTCAAGGTCCACGAGATGAATCCATTCGGCGCCTTCTTGTGCAAATTGCGCCGCCATGTCTAAAGGAGAGTCACCGTATATCGTTTCCTTGCCGTAATCGCCTTGGATGAGGCGGACGCATTTGCCGTTTCTCATATCGATTGCCGGATATAATGTAAAAGCGTTCATTTCTTCACCTTCTGTTCCGCTGCCATTTTTGTAAATTGTGTTAAGATCGCCATTCCGGCTGTACCGCTTTTTTCCGGGTGAAACTGTGCACCGAAAACATTGCGTTTCCCGACGACAGCCGGAACACGAACGCCGTACTCAGCGCTTGCCAGAAGATCGCCGTCTTCCATCCCGTCTATATAATAGGAATGGACAAAGTAAACGAAGCCTTCTTCCGCTTCCGAAAGCAAAGGAGACGTTTGGTGAAACGTCAGCCGGTTCCAGCCCATATGCGGCACCTTCAGCTTGTTTCCTTCGGCATCTCTGTCTTTGAGTCTCACAGCTTTTCCGGCTAATAAACCAAGTCCTTTTGCAGAGCCGTTTTCGGTGCTTTCTTCGAAAATGAGCTGCATGCCGAGGCAGATGCCGAGGAGCAGCTTACCCTCGTCAACCATACGGTGTATGAATTGATCAAGCTTCGTGCTGCGTAAATTGTCCATGGCGTCACTGAATGATCCGACACCTGGAAGAATAAAAGCATCCGCTTTTTCAAGCTCTTCCGGCCGGTCTGATACGACATACGGGACGCCGACGCGTTCCAGCGCTTTCGACACGCTGAATAAATTGCCCATACCGTAATCAATTACACCGATCATTTACAGCATTCCTTTCGTAGACGGCACACCCTTGACGCGCGGATCAATGGATGACGCTTCATCAAGCGCTCTGCCAAGCGCCTTAAATACGGCTTCTATCATATGATGGGTATTCGTGCCGTAATGAACGATGACGTGCAGATTCATTCTCGCTTCGAGCGCCAGTTTCCATAGGAATTCATGTACCAGCTCGGTATCAAACGTTCCGACTTTCGCTTGCGGAAATGCAGCGCGCATCTCAAGGTGCGGCCGGTTGCTCAGGTCTACGGCGACTTGGGCGAGCGCTTCGTCCATGGGCACAAGCGCTGATCCGTACCGTTTGATCCCTTTTTTATCACCGAGCGCCTCCAAAAAAGCCTGCCCTAAACAGATGCCGATATCTTCAGTCGTATGGTGATCATCTATCTCCGTATCGCCTTTTGCGTCAACCGTTAAATTGAATTGCCCGTGCTTTGTGAACAAATCAAGCATATGAGTCATAAACGGCACATCCGTGCTGATGTCGGCTTTTCCTTCTCCGTCTATTTCGAAAGCCAGCCTTATATCCGTCTCATTTGTTGTTCTGGCGCGTTCCGCTTTTCTCATCGGTCATTCCTCCGTTTCTCGCTTCAATCGATCTTGCGTGCGCTTCCAGCCCTTCCAGTCTCGCGAAGGCGGAAATGCTGTCCGCGTGCGTTTCAAATGCCTTCCGGCTGTAAGAGATGATGCTCGATTTCTTTTGAAAATCTGTTACATTCAGCGGGCTTGAAAACCGCGCCGTTCCGTTTGTCGGCAAAACGTGATTCGGTCCGGCAAAATAATCGCCGACCGGTTCAGCGCTGTATCGTCCTAAGAAAATCGCCCCCGCGTGTCTGATGCTTCCAAGCAAAGCCTCCGGCGAATGCGTCATGATTTCTAAATGCTCGGGCGCCAGCTCATTCACCGTGTCCACCGCATCTTCCATCGATTCCGTAATATAAATGCGGCCGTGATCCCTGATCGACGCTTCGGCTATTTCTTTGCGCGGCAGGGTCTGAAGCTGTTTATTCACCTCATCTGATACCGCTTCGGCAAGCTTCTGTGAATCGGTGACAAGCACGCTTGAACTGAGCATATCGTGTTCGGCCTGTGAAAGCAGGTCAGCGGCGACTTCTTTGGGCACCGCCGTATCGTCTGCCAGGACCACGATTTCACTTGGCCCGGCAATCATGTCAATATCCACAACGCCGAAGACTTCGCGCTTCGCGAGTGCTACAAATATATTTCCGGGGCCCGTGATCTTATCAACAGGCTGTATCGTTTCCGTTCCGTAAGCGAGCGCGGCAATCGCCTGCGCGCCTCCCGCTTTGTAAATTTCTTTTATGCCGAGCTCAGAGGCCGCCGCCAGAACGCCCGGCGAAAGGCGGCCGTCTTTTCCCGGAGGACTGACGAGAACGATCCGTTCCACTCCCGCAGCGAGCGCGGGGATGACATTCATTAAAACGGAAGACGGATAAGCGGCCGTCCCGCCCGGCACGTATACGCCCGCGGAATCGAGCGCCGTTATTTTCTGTCCGAGCATCGAGCCGTCTTTGCGATGGTAAAACCAAGAGGATTGCAGCTGGCGCTCGTGATATTCTTTAATATTGGCAATCGCCTGTCTGATCACTTCCAGCAGCTGATCATCAAGCAGACGGTATGCCTCGGTGATTTCCTCTGCGCTCACGGCCATTTGGTTCAGGCTGATGCCGTCAAATGTTTTTGTATAGGCCAAAACGGCTTTGTCACCGTTTTGTCTGACGTCTTCAATAATCCCCCTGACGGTTTTCCGCTGCTCTTCGGTTCCGCTGTCGATGGAACGCTTCAGTGAAAACCGCTCGCTTCTTTTTACTGCGGTTATGTTCATTTTGCCGTTTCTCCTTCCACAACCCGTGCCAGCCTGGCCGCCATTTCGTCGATTACATCATCCTTCATGCGGTAGCTGACCGGATTGACGATAAAACGCGATGTGATGTCACAAATATGTTCTGATTCAACGAGACCGTTTTCCTTTAATGTCCGCCCGGTTGATACGATATCTACGATTCTGTCAGCAAGCCCGATTAAAGGCGCCAGCTCAATGGAGCCGTTCAGCTTAATGATTTCCACCTGCTCGCCCTGCTCTCTGAAATAACTTGACGCAACATTCGGATATTTCGTCGCAATCCTCGGTGCGACTCCGTTCCAATCCGCTCCGGGAAGCCCCGCAACGGCGAGATGGCATTTGCTGATTTTCAGATCGAGCACCTCATACACGTCACGCTCTTCCTCAAGCATGACATCCTTTCCGGCAATACCGGCATCAGCGACGCCATGCTCGACATAAGTCGTAACATCCATCGGCTTTGCCAGAATAAAGCGGAGATTTTCTTCTGGAACGTCAATGATCAGTTTTCTCGATTCTTCAAACTCCTCGGGCAGCCTGTATCCGGCCTGCCTCAGCAACCCGGCCGCTTCTTCGAATATCCGTCCTTTTGGCATTGCCATTGTGAGTACCTTACCCATTCCTCTCTTCCTTTCTGGCACCGATAAAGTATGTGACGTTTGCGAATGATTTTGTCATATGATCGATATTTTCAATGCCCGCCAGATCCTGCAAGACGACTTTTCTGCCTCTCGCCCTTTCTTCCTCCGCGAATAAAATGGCCTGGGCCCGCTGCTCCTTGCTGAAAATCACGGCGTCCGCTTCACTTGTTTCTTCCTGAATGCCGAGCGCTTCAATCAGCCTGTCGATACGGAGCCCGAAGCCCGTGGCAGGAGCGGGACTGCCGAAATGGCCGAGGAGATTGTTATAGCGTCCGCCGCTTCCGATGACGAAACCGACATTTGCCGCGTACACTTCGAATAAAATTCCCGTGTAATAACTCATATGGCTTACCATATTCAGATCAAGGCGAATATGCTCGGCACATCCGTAATCCTCAAGAATGTCCCACAGGTCTTCCAGCTCCTGAATTAAGCTTTGTCCGGAGATTCCGATGATCTCCTCCGCTTTGGCGCAAATCTCTTTCCCGCCTCGCAATTCCAAAAGTGCGAGCAGCCGGCTTTTGTCTATTGAAGAAAGCGGAAGCGATTTGACATGTTCCCTGTATCCCACGTAATTCTTTTCAAAGAGAAAGCGCCGCAGAACATCCGCCCGCTCGGCATTACCCAAAACCTCGACAAACAGCTCATCAGCGAGTCCGGCATGGCCGATCGCGATTTTAAACCGTTGCAATCCCGCGTTTTTCAAAGCGCCGGCCGCTAGCGCAATCACCTCGGCGTCCGCGCTTGTTGATCCGTCGCCGATCAGCTCCGCGCCGACCTGTTCGAATTCGGCCGGACGTCCGCCTTCCCGCTCCTGAGCGCGATAGACGCTTGCCGCGTACCCCGCTCTGAGCGGATGGTTGTGTTTGTGCAGCTTAGATGCCGCCACCCTGGCAATCGGTCCGGTCATGTCAGGCCGAAGCACAAGCGTTTTTCCGTCCTGATCGAGAAGCTTAAACAGCTGCTGTTCTTCAATGGCTGACTGGACGCCTACTGTTTCATAGAATTCAAGGGTCGGCGTCTCCATAAACTGATAACCCCATTTATCAATTAAATCCGTCAGTGTGGAACGGACTTTTTTCTTTGCTTCGTATAAACCGGGCAGCGTATCTCTCATGCCATGCGGTTTCTCAAACATAAACATTTGCCTTTTACACCTCCGCTTTGTCTGAAGGAAAATTCCGAATCCTTTAGTTCGCTAATATGATAATATGTTAGCAGATAAAAGAATGGATTGCAACGCCCAATGTCCGCCTATTCTTTTCCATAAACATGGCTAAAGAATGAACAAACCTGTAAACATATCGGAACGATCGAATCATATTGAGCAGAAGTGCTATAATACATAGAACAGCTTCATCAGAAACAAGGGAGAATAATTGATAATGAAGACGCTTGGAACATTATGTGTGCTGATCCTGACAGCCATCCTTGTCTATCTGGGATATAACATCTATACAAACGATATTCATTTAAATTTTTTCAATCAGCAGTCCGACGAGCCTGATGAGAAAACACCGTTAAAAGGGAGCGCGTCACCGCTGAATGTCGTTCTGTACAGACAGATGGATTCTCCCAGACTGTACAATGGCTGTGAGGTGACCAGCCTTGCCATGATTTTGAACAATGCCGGATATCATGTGTCAAAAAATACATTGGCGGATAAAATCAATAAAGTTCCGCTCACATACAGTAGCGGGCTGAAGGGAGATCCGAATGAAGGATTTGCCGGAGATATGGAAAACGGCCCGGGTTTAGGCGTTTATCATGAGCCGATTGATAAACTTGCCAAAGAATATGCGGGAAACAAAGTATACGATCTTACGGGAAAAGACATTTCTTCAGTGTACCGCCAGCTTGAAAAAGGGCGGCCGGTCTGGGTGATTACCACCACATCCTTTAAGCCGGTTGATCATATGCAGACTTGGGATACGCCGAACGGAAAGATCGACATTACGTTCAGCATGCATAGCGTAGCCGTAACCGGTTATGATCACGATTATGTTTACGTTAATGATCCTTACGGCTATAAAAACAGAAAAACAGACCGGTCTGACTTTGAAAAAGCCTGGAAGCAGATGGGCAGCCAGGCCATTGTGATCAAGTCATAAAAAAACCCCGCTGACGTTAATCTGCGGGGTTTTCCATTCGTTTTTTCATTTCTTCGCGCGTATAAATCACCTGCATCGGATTTCCTCCGACAAACGCCCCGGCCGGGACATCTTTGTGCACCAGCGTGCCGGCTGATACAACGGCTCCGCTCCCGATGGTGACGCCGGGCAGAATGGTTGTGTTTGCCCCGATCATCACCTCGTCACCGATTGTGACAAAACCGGTCCGGTACTCATGTATTAAATATTCATGAGCCAAAATCGTCGTATTGTAGCCGATAATGCTGTTTTTTCCGACAGTGATTTTTTCGGGAAACATGATATCCGGCATCACCATCAGCGCGAATGACGTCTGTTTTCCGACATTCATTTTCAAAAAGGTTCGGTACAGCCAGTTTTTCACGCTTAAAAACGGCGTATACCTTGCAATCTGAATGATGATGAAATTTTTCATCACCTTCAGGAAGGGAACCGTCTGATAAACATGCCACAATGAATTTGCACCTGCAACCGGATGGCGGTCTGTTTTTCTCACGGGTTACTTCACTCCGGTGATGTGCAATAAATCACTCATTTTCTCGAGCATATAATCGGGTTCATAGGCGGAAAGCGTCTGTGCGCCTTTAATCGTCCACGCGACGCCGGCTGTTTTCGTGCCGGCGTTTTTTCCCGCCATGACATCGTGATAATTGTCACCGACCATGATGGCTTCCGACGGATCGCACCCAAGCCGGCTGAGCGCAAGCCGCACAGGCTCGGGGTCAGGCTTCGGGTGCTTTACATCATCAAGCGTGACGACAGTATCGAAAAACGCCCCGATGCCTGTCAGCTTCAATCCCATATTGACTGTATCCCTCAGCTTAGTAGTGACAATACCAAGCTGATAGCCCGCTTTTTTCAATTCATCCAGCGTTTCATAAACCGTTTCGTACTCCGTGACGAGCTCATCGTGCTTTTTATGGTTGAATGCTCTGTACATGCTGATCATGTCATCGCACTTTTCAGCATTAATGCCTGAAAACGTTTCGTACAGAGGCGGGCCGATAAACGGAAGTACATCTTCCCTTTTGAACTGCCCCGGGCAATAATGATCAAGCGTATGAAGGTAAGAAGCGATAATCAGTTCATTCGTGTCAATCAGCGTGCCGTCGAGATCGAATAAAATGGCGGTTACACGTTTATCAGTCATCTTATGTCCTTTCCGATTTCAGTCGTCAGTCCGTGTCAGCATACCGCTTATCGGCATACCCCTTCATGCGTCTGAAAATCATTAAAATAATCGCAAGTACAATCAGCACAATGGAAATGACCTGCGCGATCCGAAGCTGGCTCGTAAGCATCAGGCTGTCCGTCCGCATTCCCTCAATAAAGTATCTGCCGATTGAATACCAGATCACATACGTCAAAAACAGATTGCCCCTGCGCAGGTTCACGCGGCGGAGCAGAAGCAGAATCACGACGCCCGCAAAACTCCACAGCGATTCATACAAAAACGTCGGGTGATAATATTGTCCGTCTATGTACATCTGATTAATGATGAAATCCGGAAGATGCAGACTTTCCAAAAATGACCGGCTGACCGCTCCACCGTGAGCCTCCTGGTTGATAAAGTTCCCCCAGCGTCCGATGGCCTGGCCGAGCAGAATACTCGGCGCGGCAATATCCGCCAGCTTCCAGAATGAGATGTCTCTTACTTTTGAAAAGACAATTCCCGTTGCGATCGCGCCGATTAATCCGCCGTGAATCGCAATGCCGCCTTTCCAAGTTTTAATGATTTCCCCGGGGTGTTCCGAGTAATAGCTCCACTCGAAAAGCACATAATATGCCCTTGCGCAAATGATTGCGATCGGGATGGCGAAAAGAACAAGATCAATAAAAATGTCCTTTTTCAGCCCCCGCTTTTCACTCTCCCTCATGGCCATCCAAAGCCCTAATAACGCGCCCGCGCCGATAATGATGCCGTACCAGTGCACGGATAAAGGCCCGAGCTGCAAGGCAATCGGATTGATCGGTGTTCCAGCTTCATTCATATTATTGCCAACTCCTATTCGTCTTGTTCGCCGTCCTCAATGACATCCGCCAGCTTATTCGTGAATTGTTCGGCAGCATTTAAGCCCATCCGCTTCAATCTGAAGTTCATCGCCGCAACTTCGATAATAACGGCGAGATTCCGCCCCGGGCGGACGGGAATGGTCAGTTTTGTAATTTCCGTATCAATGATTTTCATTTTTTCTTCTTCAAGTCCGAGACGGTCGTATTGCTTTCCTTGCTCCCAAAGCTCAAGGTCCATGACGATTGTAATTCTTTTATTGCTTCTGACGGCGCCCGCCCCGAACAGCGTCATGACATTTATAATGCCGAGCCCCCTGATTTCGAGCAGATGCTCAATCAGATCAGGCGCGTTCCCGACAAGGGTATCCTGATCCTCCTGCCGGATTTCAACGCAGTCATCCGCGACAAGACGATGGCCTCGTTTGACAAGCTCCAGCGCCGTTTCACTTTTACCGACGCCGCTTTTTCCCGTAATGAGCACGCCGACGCCGTATATATCCACAAGCACGCCGTGAATGGCCGTTGTCGGCGCGAGACGGCTTTCAAGAAAATTCGTCAGCCTGCTTGACAGCCTGGTTGTTTTCAGAGGGGATCTGAGCACAGGCACGCCGTTTTGCTCGGAAGCTTCTACAAGCTCCGGCGGGATCGGCATATCTCTGGAAAGTATGATAGCCGGCGTCACATCGGTGCACAGCGATTTCATCCGCTGTTTCTTATCTTCCTCGGGAAGCTGATCGAAAAATGACAGCTCCGTTTTTCCTAAAAGCTGCACCCGTTCTCTCGGGTAATATGTAAAATAACCGGCGATTTCAATACCGGGCCGTGATAAATCACTCATCGTAATCGGGCGGTTAATCCCTTCTTCTCCGCTGATCAATTCTAAATGGAACTGTTCCATTACGTCTTTGGTCCGAACCTTTGCCAAGATATGTTCCTCCTGTTCTGGGATGTTCCGAGCTTTGAACAGTTATATTTTATCACTTTACCGTCTGAACCAAAACAGATTTATACAATTCCGGCATAACTGGTCTAGATAACTAGTCTGAAAAGGAGTAAAATAAAACTAACAACTAACCAGAAAGGCGTGTTTTAAAGTGGCTGAAAGCTTGTTAATCAGCGGTGCGGACATCGTAACAGAAAAAGAAATCATCCGAAACGGTTTTCTCGGTATAAAGGACGGCATCATTTCTTACGCGGGAAAAACAAGGCCGCAAGAAACGTATGAGAAGGAATGGAAGGCGCCCGAGGGCTCGTATGCGCTTCCCGGAATGATTGATATCCATATTCACGGCGGATACGGTGCGGATACGATGGATGCCGATGTTGCGGCTCTTGATACACTGTCCGCCCGGCTGCCCGAAGAAGGAACAACCGCTTTTTTAGCGACAACGATCACACAGCAGCACGAAAACATTGAAAAAGCGCTCATCAACGCCAAAAAATGGGCGTATTCCTCACCGGAGACCCAAAAAGGCGCTGAGTTGATCGGCATTCATTTAGAAGGACCGTTTGTCTCTCCGAAAAAGGCGGGAGCACAGCCGAAACAATGGATTACTCCTGCTGATGCCGGGCTCTTTCAGAAATGGGAGCGGCTCTCGGGAGGGCTGATCAAAATCGTGACGCTTGCGCCGGAAGAAGATCCTGATTTCAGCCTGATCCGTTATTTAAAAAACCAAAACATCATCCCCTCAATGGGACACACAGACGCAGGAGCCGAGCTTTTACAAAAAGCGGCGGATGCCGGGGCGGTGCATATGACGCACCTCTTTAACGCCATGAGCTCCTTTCATCACCGTGAGCCGGGGGGCATCGGCACGGCTCTCGCCTGCGGCCGCATCACGGCGGAGCTGATCACTGACGGCATTCATTCTCATCCTCTGGCTGTTAAGCTTGCCTATTTGGCGAAAGGAAGCCAAAACCTGATCATGATTACAGACTCCATGCGGGCAAAAGGGCTTAAGGACGGAGAATACGAATTCGGCGGACAAAAAGTCACCGTTCGCGGGGACACGGCGCTTCTCTCTGACGGGACGCTGGCCGGTTCCATTTTAAAAATGAATGAAGGCGCGGCGCTCATGCGCAGGTTTACAAACTGCTCATGGCTGGATATAGCAAATATGACATCGGCAAATGCGGCCCGCCGCCTCGGCATATTCGACCGTAAAGGAAGCATCGCCGAAGGAAAAGACGCCGACGTTGTTCTGACGGACGGACAGTGCGGCGTGCTGGCCACGATTTGCCGCGGAAACACCGCATATATCTCAAGGGAGGCTGATTGGACATGAACGTTATCACATGCAGACATTATGAAGAATTAAGTGAAAAAGCCGCAGCGATTATCGCTGAAACAGTGAAACAAAAGCCGGATGCCGTTCTCGGCCTTGCGACGGGAGGCACTCCTGAAGGCGTATACAAAGAACTTGTGCGGATGCACCGCTCAGAAGGCTTGTCGTTCCGGAATGTCACGACGATCAACCTTGATGAATACGCCGGGCTTTCTCCCGAGGACAAAAACAGCTATCATTATTATATGAATACACATTTTTTTGCACATATCGACAGCCGAAAGGACCGCCACTTTCTCCCTGACGGACGGGCAGACGATCTTGATGCCGAATGCGGGCGCTATGACCGATTGATTCAAACACTCGGCGGAGCGGATATACAGCTTTTAGGCATCGGACACAACGGCCATATCGGCTTTAATGAACCCGGGACGCCATTTGAATCCCGAACCCATGTTGTTGAGCTGAATGAAGAGACAAGACAGGCGAATGCGCGGTACTTTCCGTCAATTGATCAAGTCCCTGAAAAAGCCCTGACAATGGGGATCGGGACGATTTTGTCCGGCAAACGGATTCTGATCATGGCATCCGGAAAAAGCAAGGCCCAAGCGGTGAAGCAGCTTCTGGACGGGCGCGTCAGCGAAGCATTCCCCGCCTCCGCCCTGCACGCGCATCCGGATGTGACGGTCTTGATTGATGAAAAGGCTGCGGGCGGCGATTGAAAGGATTTGACCTATGCAGATTGATAAACAATCTCCGATTCCGATTTACTTTCAGATTATGGAACAATTGAAAACACAAATCAAAAACGGCGAGCTGAAAGCGGATGCGCTGCTTCCGTCGGAGCGGGAATACGCCGAACAATTCGGCATCAGCCGAATGACGGTGCGCCAGGCGCTTTCCAATTTGGTGAATGAAGGATTTTTATACAGACAGAAAGGCCGGGGAACGTTCGTCAGCAAACTGAAGATGGAACAGCCGCTTCAAGGGCTGACAAGTTTCACCGAAGATATGAGAAGCCGGGGCATGAAGCCGGGGAGCAGACTTGCCGAATACCAGCTGATTCAGGCGACGGAAGAATTATCTTCTATCCTGGGATGCGGCTATCCGGCAACGCTTCATAAAATCATCCGCGTCCGGCTGGCAAATGATATCCCGATGGCGATTGAGGCATCGTATATCCCGTTTGACAAGGCGGGAAAATTGGATGCCTCCCATTTTCAATCATCCATGTATGAGCATATTGAAGCGTACAATCAGATGCCGATCTCACGGGCAAAACAAGAGCTTGAACCGGGAACCGCTTCCGAGGAAGAAGCTGAGCTGCTCGGTATCCAGCCCGGCGCCCCCGTCCTCTATATCAAGCGGACCACTTATCTGCAGGACGGCACTGCCTTTGAGCACGTCAAATCCGCCTACAGAGGCGACCGCTACACATTCGTGCATTATATGGACAGGGTGAAATGAAACATCTCCAACCGTTACGGGTTGGAGATGTTTTTTTGATCTGCCATTTTCAAATCAAGCCGGTGAATGTTCTCTATGACTCTGTCAAAACGAAGAGGCTGGGGTTCCGGTATCTATTTTTATAAAGAAAAGAGTAATAAAATGCTATCCTCTGTTTTGGACAATATACGGAACCTGCTTTGAAATCAGCAGCAGCGGTTCTTTGTTTTTATGAGCCAATGAAAACATGATTGCGCCTTCAATCATCGAGTTGATTGTCATCCCAAGCTTCTCCGCTTCCTCTTGTTCAAACCCATGCTCAAGAAATTTTGCCGCAAACACATCCGTCCACTTCTTGAACACCTCAACACATGTGCATCTTAACGTTTCATTGATCAGAGCGGTCTCACCCGCCAGCAATCCAACCGGCACGCCCTCAATATTCTGCGGATCATTAAACTGTTCAGCCGTTACATGAATAAAGTGCTGAATCGCTTCTACAGGGTCCGCGGATTGAGACATACTATTCTGTATCTGCTTTTCAACGCATCTTCCCGTATATTTGATCGCCGCAATGGCGAGTTCTTCTTTTCCGTTTGGAAAGTGATGATACACTGACCCTCTGGGTGCTCCGCTCTCTTTTATAATTTGATTCAAACCAGTCGCATGGTATCCCTGAATCTGAAAAAGATATGCAGAGGTTTGAATAATTCTTTCTTTTGTCCCGGTTTTACTGTTCATTATGTTTCCTCCTGCATATTACGAAAACCAATCGATTTTAGTATAGAAAAGGGACATAAAAAAGTCAAAAACACTTAGTACCGCCATGCATGTTACAGAAAAAAACCTGCTGACCGTCAGATTTTCTTCTGACCGATCGGCAGGTGTATGTTTTTGCTATGGGTTTGAGGCATGCCTGAAATCAAACTGATCCGGAGCCGGGTGATACGGCGTATTTCCCGTTTTGAACATCCACAGCGGTGATATTGTTTTGCCGTTGTACGGGTCCTTCACGACGGTGTACCAGTAATAAACGGAATCAGGCTGCAGGCCGTCCCAGACCCAATTTGCGGTTTTTCCGCTTTTTACGTGTTTTTTATGATCGAGCAGTTCGTTCGTATAAACGTTGCATTCAAAATAATCAGTCGCTACCCTTTTCCTCTTCGGCTGTAAATCCATTTCTGCTGAGAATTCGTCTTTATCACCGAACAGATCGGTGTCATAGTAATTGATGTCATCCGTGTACGGCGAGTAGGAGAACATGTGAACCTGATTGGCGGCCTGATCAAATTGCATTATGCGCATAAAGCCCTGCCCCCCTTCCGGACCGTCCTGGTAGTCGGTCAGAATTTGGTGGACGAGGCGGTCCGGTTTTCCGTCTCCGTCATCGTCAAGCGCATCGGTTTTTTTCATGGCGTTATGGTAATGGCCGCTTAATACCATCGCCACATTGCGATTCGGCTTGACGACTTTTCGATAGATCGTCTCCCCGATCGGGCTTCGATTTCCGCTCACAAGCAAGTACTCATGAAAGCATAAGATGGCGGTTCGGTCCGGATACCTCTTCAGTACTTGATTGATCCAGTCAATCTCTTGTTCCGTAATGCCCCAGCCCATATAAATCATAATAAAATCGTTCCCGCTTGCCGACAGCAGATCATAATGCCCGCGGTTATTTTTGTATGATCCGCCGTAATGCATGTTCTGTTCAAACCGGCGGCTCCCGAAGAAATTCCCGAAGGTTCGGTATGTGCCGTCTTTATGGCCGACGTCGTGATTGCCGGCAAGCACTCCGTACGGAATTCCCGCCTTGTCAAGCGTCCGCATGGAGTGATCGGCGTTTTTCCACTGTTTCATCACCATTGAATCATCGACAATATCACCGGTATGAAAGACATATTTAATATTGTGCTTGTCCTTATTTTCTTTGATCCACTCCGTCATTTTGTCAAAAATGTGCGGGTGCCCTTGTGCGTAATACTGTGTATCCGACATCCAGACAAACGTGTAATTGCCTTTCGCCGGTATTTGATCCTGCACGATGACATTCATTTTTGAGTTCTTCACCACATCCGCTGCGGAAACGGCGGCTTTTAATGTAAACGGCTTTTTATCTTTGGCAAGGACGCTGTCCGCCTCCTGCCAGCGGCTTGTCCGGTAATTCCAAATATACATGGTTACCTTTCGGCCGGGCAGAGAGCTTCCTTTCCAGACCGCCTCGGCCAGATCCGTTTCGTCGATAGACGGGTCAACGGAGACTTCGAACCGGTGATAAGGAAAACGCTCCATACTTTCCGCCGAAACGGTTTTTCCGTCATTTGCCGAGATACGGTTCATTTCCGGCAGGGTAAACGGCATTTCATTTTCTTTTATGCCCTTCGGCGGTTCCGTTAATGAGGCGTGTTTATACACTTTCACGCTGCCCGGATTCCGCGCGGTATAACGGAAGCCGCGATAAAATGATACATTCATGTCATCCTTCGTCGGGTCTTTTACCCGGACGGACAGCTTTGCTTTGCGGGCGCCGATTTTTTGACCGGCAAGCTCCGGCTGGTTCGGCTCCTCCCGTTTAATATGGAAGGTGCGGACGGACGTTGTTTCATTTCCGGCAAGGTCTGCCGCAATGATGGTAAGGGTGTGCTTTCCGGGCTTGAGATCGGCTGATGACGTGTGATGCGGGAGCATAATGCTTTCTCCGTCCAAAAACGCTTTCACCTCTTCCACTTTGCTCCATTTATCACGGATGTCCGCATTCAGCTCAACATTACCTTTCAGCGCCGCGCCTTCTTTAATACCCGGGACAATCTTCGGCCCCGAATTGTCCACCCTCACAGATTGGCTCAGCTGCTCCTCACCGTCACTGACAAAAATATGGTGATAGCCTTCCGAAAGCTTCGCCGTGTTCCACGGCAGCAGCCGTGACGTAAACAAATGATCCGGCAGGCTGAATGAGAAGGTCTTCTGCTGATTTGCCCGCCTGCCGTCACCGATAAACAGCTGCTCGGACGGGTCCGTCTTCCCGTCTTTGATCACCGTTCCGTCCGAAAGCACCAGACGGGCATGTTTCACGACAAAATCATCCCGATTCTCTCCCGTGTCATACGGAGAAACCTTTGAGCCCGAACGGATGGATACTTTCTGTGTTTTGCCCCCTTTTAGCAGCAGACGTTCCGGAAGCAGAACCGAGTGCGTTCTGTAGCGATGAGACGGATCGTCAAAAATGTGCAGCACCTCGTTTTCCATCATGACGGTGTTTTGAAAATAAAGATTCGTTTTCCGGGCATCGAAGGCGAAATAGACCTCTTTTTCCAGCGCCGGCCGGGTCTCCTGCCGCTTGCCGTCAATCCACAGCTTGATCTTATCGGCGCTGACGTCGGAAGTCGCTTTGAGCAGATAGGTGCCGGATATCGTATCTTCCGGTTCAACATTCATTCTGAGTCCGTGTGATTTGCTCGTCTGTTCAATGTCAATCATCTTGACGGGCGTTTTTGCTTCATTTTCTCCATCACTGGCTGCGATATAATACTCAAGCTGATCCTGGCCGAGCAGTTCCGGGGAATAAAGAATGTGATGGTATAAGCTGTCGTTGCGGTCTTTTTCGGCCAGAATTCGTTTGAATGGTTTTTTCTCATTGGTCCGGTAATAAAACGCGGCTGTTTTGACAAGGTTTTTGTCTTTTATGTCAGCCTTTAATTCAATACTTTCAGCGGGCCGGACGGGCTTTCTGTCTGTAAGGTCTTCGATGACCGGTTTTTCCTTGTCGGGTTTGATCACCCTTTTCTGCTGCGGAATCTGCGCCTGAAAAACGGAGCCCGGTGACGGCTTATGCTCGCTCGTGGAGATCTTCAGCAATTCTCCCGTTCCGTTCAGCGGATATTTGTACAGCAAAGAAGTCAGCCGGCGGAAAGCGTGTTTCCGGTATTGCGCTGAGGCGATATCCTTGCCGGTATTTGCCGACAGCACGACCGTACGCGGGCGGCCGTTGGACATTCCGTCTGTCCCTTCGATGACGGCGAGATGTTCTCCTTCCTTCAGACGTGTCCCGTAATAGCGGTTGAAATCATCTATCGTCAGTTCTGATGCGGCGCGTCTCAGCCAAAACACGTAAGTCCCGCCTGACGGAATGACGGTATCTTCTTTCGGCCTCCATATCATATCTGATTCCGGCCCTTCCTTCGGATAGCGGTAGCGGATATGATAGTCTTTAAAATGAATGGGCCTGTCCGTCGTGTTATACACCTCGATAAATTCATAGGCATCAGCGCCGTCTTCATTTTTCGTATCAACCGCAAGCTCCGTAATCATCAGCTCGGGAATATGATTCAAATCGGCTTGATAGCCGTCCAGCTTCAGCCGCTTTTTCTCCGATTCCGCCCGCTGTCTGCCGTTGGTGAAAACGAGGTAATATTCCAATTCTCCATTCCAGATATCCCGTTTTGAAACCTGGGCCGTAAAAAGCCGGATTGCGCCTGGCGCGGGCTCCATCGGCACCATCTTAAACCCCAGCTCATTGCTTTGTTTATAAAAAAGAAACGCCGAAAACGCTTGATAGTCAGCATTCCGTACATGAGCCTGTATGAACAGGTTTCTTTTCATTTCCGCCTTTACTTCGATTTGGGGAGGATTCTCCAGAAGCGGTATGTAATGAGGCGGCTGTCCGAATTCCTGCTGATTCACGGGGATTGCCGATTCTTTGCGCGCCGCATCCGCAGAAGGACTCACACAAAGCAAACCAATCAGAAAAAAGAGCGTCATCACAAGTTTCATCTCATTACCTCCCTATGCATTATGTTGCGTCAGGAGGCTGCCGCTTATGTAAACCGCACATAAAAAAGCTGCCCTCTCGGGACAGCTTGTTTTTTATCCTTTTCTAAGCGGCTCCAATATGCCTTTTTGGATCAGCAAGTGGAAAACGGACAGCACGACGGATGCCCAAATGGCGGTGCCGAACCCGTCAATCTGAAAGCTGTCTCCCATCAAGGCTGCGGTCATCATTAACGTAATGGCGTTGATGACAAACAGAAAGAGGCCGAGGGTCACAACCGTGACGGGCAATGTCAATATGACGATGATCGGTTTGATCAGCACATTTAACACAGAAAGAATCACACTGGCGATGACAGCCGCTCCGATACTGCTGATATGGACGGAATCAAAATATCCCGCGATAACGATTAATAATAAAGCATTTACTAAAATGCTGACTGCCCATTTGATCATTTATTTCAAATCTCCTTCTAAAGGTACAACAAAACACCAGATAATATATACAATCGGCACGATTCCGCTCGTGACAAGCGCTAATACAACGGTGATAATGCGCAAAAGCGACGCATCCATATTGATGTACTCCGCCAAACCGCCGACGACGCCGGCGATTTTACGGTTTTTTTCTGAACGGTAAAGTCTTTTCATCCAATCACCTCTGAGTATGCTTGAGCTTAATGGCTCCTGTTAACGATTCTGAGAAAATCGAGAGATGCTGATCATGGCCTTGATTTGATGCCAGCATCAGTTCTTTTTGAATGGTATCATTCTTTTCCTTTAAAATTTCCGCATCAATCAGCTCATGGCTGAGAGAGCCGAGATTGCTTTTGAGCTCCGCTTTCACCGCCGAATCATCAGGCAGGGCGATCTCCACGTTTCCGGTCGTCGTTTTCGTGTAGATGGAGCGGCAGTGCGGCGCTGTCACGGTAAGCATGATATTGCCGTTAAAGCTTTGAACGTCAATGGATTCACTCGATCCGCGCAAATCAATCAAGCCGTTGATCGTTTCCGCTTCAATCGCGCCGCATTGATGTCCGGCCAGCTTGATTTGTCCGTTAGCCGTTTCCGCCGACGCTTTCTCAGCCGTCAAATGAGAGAATGACAGAACGCCGTTTGTCGTTTTCGCCGAGAATTCTTTTACATGTAAATGTTCCCCTCTGATCGGTCCGTTAAACAGCTTCACTCTTATCTTATCGTACTCTTTCTGGGGAACATAAAGCGTAACATTGGTTTTCATCGTTTTCTTTTCCGTGCGGACAAAAAACTTATTGCCCTTCACTTCACACTCAATATGCTGAAGAAATGCGGTGCGCGCCGCCTCCTGACTGTCCGCCCGGTACACTTTCGCCTGGCACTCCGCTCTGATATCTTCATCCGCCCACGGCACGATATTGACGCTGCCGTTTGCAATCTGCATATCAATGGCCGAGAATTCACTGTCTTTAAATTGAAAAATATGCTGCACTTCGTGTGCGTGGCCGAAATTCAGATCAAGATCCGCTTCCTTCACTTTTTTGACGGCAGAATCAATCCAGTCGAACAGCTTCGCCCCGAGCGACGGCTTTTGGCTTCCTTTTGCACCGCTTTCGAAATCTTCCGCAGGTTCCTGAACCTCCGCAGATAACGCGGTGATCTGATCTTCTTTTTCTTTATATTCATGATCCAGTTTTTCAATGAGCGTCAGTGCTTCCTGCGCCGTCAGCATGCCGTCTTCCACAAGCTTTAAAATCCGTTCTTTCTCCTGTTTCATACAAAACTCCTCCCCCGACTTTTCTTACACCTGGCGTAACACCTTAATTCCCTGCACGATATTCCAAATGACCATTCCGATGAGGATCAGAAAATAAACAGCTGCTCCTGTTATCATAACAAAAACGGGCACCATACTCTCCCCCTGGGCCGTAATCAATCCGCCGACAACACCGGCGGTCACAATCAGCAAGCCCGCAAACGGAATGATATGGGAAATCAGAGCACGCATGGCATGCCGCTTCGTCTCTTTTTCATCGACGACAAAGTAAGCCACAATCGGAAGAATGAGCGGCGCGAGAAACACGCTGAAATAACAGATTGATGCGATAATCGCTTGATTTCGGTTCAATAAAAACACTCCCTGTGCCGTGATATAAAAAACCATTCCTTATACATACGTATGACGAATGAGCGGGTTTCATTTTCATGCTAAGGACATGCTTCGTTATACGTAATTTTTGGTTTCAGAGATTTCACTATAGAATCTTTTCCCCGAACCGATTACAATATGTAACAAAGCCTGACCGTATGCAAGGAGGACATACAAATGGAGAAAGATCCCGAAAACGCCCAAGTAACGGAAGAGAGTCTTCGAAATTTAATTCGCGAACAGAAAAGAATGAACAGCGAAATGCTGGCTGAATTGGAACAGATCAAAGCAGCCCCTCTTCCCATTTCCCATGATATCCAATATATAAAAGTGCTGCTGGACAGCAGCAGCACCCATATTCTGCAGGACTTAATGCATTTAAGCAGACAGCTTCCCCAACAGAAAAAAAGCCTGTAACAACAACAGCCCAAAACCGATGAGTTTTGGGCTGTTTTTATTGATCTATTACGTGGCTGCCGTTTCTTTTTCGGCCAGCAATGTTTTCATCCGTTTTTTATCGCGTTCCATTACCGGTTTCAGATAGCGGCCCGTATATGATTCTTTCACTTCGACAACTTCTTCAGGCGTTCCGGAGGCTACGATCGTGCCGCCGCCCGCTCCGCCTTCAGGTCCCAGATCGACGATGTAGTCCGCCGTTTTAATGATATCGAGATTGTGTTCAATGACCAAAACGGTATCACCGTTATCGACGAGTCTTTGAAGCACAACCAAAAGCCTTGCGATATCATCAACGTGGAGGCCTGTCGTCGGTTCGTCCAGAATATACAGCGTCCGGCCGGTGGAACGCTTATGCAGCTCGGAAGCGAGCTTGACGCGCTGCGCTTCTCCGCCTGACAGCGTCGTCGCCGGCTGGCCGAGCGTCACATACCCAAGTCCGACATCAGCAAGCGTTTGAAGCTTGCGTTTGATTTTCGGGATATTTTCAAAGAAAGACAGGGCATCTTCCACCGTCATATCCAGAACGTCAGAAATGCTTTTTCCTTTGTATGTGACCTCAAGCGTCTCCCGGTTGTAACGTTTGCCGTGGCACACTTCGCACGGAACGTACACGTCAGGAAGGAAGTGCATCTCAATTTTGATGATGCCGTCGCCGCGGCAGGCCTCACAGCGCCCGCCTTTTACATTAAAACTGAACCGGCCTTTTTTATAGCCGCGCACCTTTGCTTCATTTGTCTGCGCGAATACATCGCGGATATCATCAAACACACCCGTGTAAGTTGCCGGATTTGATCTCGGTGTCCGGCCGATCGGCGCCTGGTCGATGTCGATCACCTTATCAAGGTGGTCAAGGCCTTTGATCTCTTTATGGCTTCCCGGTTTCGCTTTGGCTTTATGAAGCTTTTGCGCAAGCGCCTTATGCAGAATTTCATTTACAAGCGTGCTTTTTCCCGAACCGGACACACCTGTCACCGCCGTAAAAGTGCCGAGCGGGAATTTGGCGTTCGCTTTTTTCAGGTTGTTTTCTGAAGCGCCTTTGATTTCAATGAACCGGCCGTCAGGCTTTCTTCTCTCCGGAGGCATCGGGATGAATTGAGCCCCTGACAAATAACGTCCGGTCAGAGAATCCGCATCATTCATCACTTCTTCAGGCGTCCCCGCCGATATGACGCGGCCGCCGTGAATGCCGGCGCCCGGGCCGATATCTATCAAGTAATCGGCAGCCATCATCGTATCTTCATCATGCTCCACGACAATCAGTGTATTGCCGAGATCCCTCATGTTTTTCAGCGCGCTGATCAGACGGTCATTGTCACGCTGGTGAAGGCCGATGGACGGCTCATCAAGAATGTACAGGACGCCTGACAAACGGGAGCCGATCTGCGTCGCAAGCCTGATACGCTGGGCTTCTCCGCCTGACAGCGTTCCCGCCGCCCTGCTCAGCGTCAGGTAATCAAGACCGACTTTATCTAAAAAGCTGAGACGCTCCACAATCTCTCTTAAAATTAAATCGGCAATCTGCATATCTTTCTCAGACAGCGTCAGGTTTTTGAAAAATTCCAGCGCATCGCCGACGGAAAGCTCGGTAATGGTGCCGATGTGGCGCCCGTTGACCAAAACGGCAAGCGCTTCTTTCTTCAGCCGGTAGCCTTTGCACGTCGGGCACGGCTTCTGTGACATGTACTGCTCCATCTGTTCACGGATATAATCGGAGCTTGTCTCTTTATACCGTCTCTCAATATTGCGCAGCACACCTTCAAATTCAATTTCATTTTCGCGCACTTGTCCGAAATCATTCTCGTATTTAAAGTAGATCCGTTCATTGCCGCTGCCGTACAGCACTTTATCAAGCTGATGCTTCGGCAGGTCTTTGACCGGAGTCTCCATATCAATGCCGTAATGGCGGCAGACCGCCTGAAGCAGCTGCGGATAATATTGTGAACTGATCGGCGTCCACGGAGCGATGGCGTGTTCCTTTAATGACAGTTCAGGATTGGGAATGACAAGCTCAGGGTCCACTTCCAGCTTCAAGCCGAGACCGTCACAAGTCGGGCAGGCACCGAACGGGCTGTTAAACGAAAACAGCCGGGGTTCAAGCTCCCCGATAGAAAAACCGCACAGCGGACAGGCGTGATGCTCGCTGAACATCAGCTCTTCCTGACCGATGACATCTATCATGACACGGCCTTCCCCTAAGCGGAGCGCGGTTTCCAGTGAGTCGGAAAGCCGGGCGGCAACCCCTTCCTTGACGACAATCCGGTCAATGACCACTTCAATGGAATGCTTTTTGTTTTTTTCAAGTTCAATATCGTCGGAAAGCTCGGCCATTTCTCCGTCAATCCGCACCCTTACGTAACCTTGCTTTCTGATTTGGTCAAGCACTTTGACATGGGCGCCTTTTCTGCCTGAGATGATCGGCGCAAGCACTTGAAGCTTCGTCCGCTCCGGATATTCAAGAATCCGGTCAACCATCTGTTCGATCGTTTGCGACGTAATTTCAATGCCGTGCTCCGGGCAGTGCGGCTTCCCGACTCTCGCGTATAAGAGCCGGAGATAATCATAAATCTCCGTTACTGTTCCGACGGTTGACCGCGGATTGCGGCTCGTCGTTTTCTGATCAATGCTGATCGCCGGAGAAAGCCC
This sequence comes from Bacillus sp. R45, assembly GCF_021729365.1. Lineage (NCBI taxonomy): Bacteria > Bacillati > Bacillota > Bacilli > Caryophanales > Bacillaceae > Bacillus > Bacillus sp. R45. The sequence goes on from NZ_CP091421.1 coordinate 3,367,190, forward strand.
TTCGATCGCATCAACGTCCGGCTTATCCATCTGCCCTAAAAATTGGCGCGCATAGGCAGAAAGCGATTCAACATACCGCCTCTGTCCTTCCGCGTAAATGGTGTCAAAGGCAAGGGATGATTTTCCCGATCCGGACAGCCCCGTCACGACGACGAGCTGATCCCGGGGAATCGTTACATCAATGTTTTTTAAATTGTGCGCCCTTGCGCCTTTCACCTCGATCCGGTCAATTGCCATGTGTTCATCATCCTTCCGCTTTAAGCTCTAACAGTAAATCACGAAGCTCTGCCGCCCGCTCGAAATCAAGCGCTCTGGCCGCTTCTTTCATTTCGTGCTCCATTTGCTCAACGACTTTCTGGCGTTCTTTCTTCGTCATCTTCGCCAGTTTAGGCGCGGCTTTTGTTTTATATTCTTCTTTATCCTCAGCGGCCTGCGTCGCGCGGATCACATCGCGGATTTCCTTATTGATCGTTTGCGGCGTAATGCCGTGAATTTCGTTAAAGCGCTCCTGCTGTTCCCGTCGGCGCTTCGTTTCATTAATTGCGATCTCCATCGAATTCGTGATTTTATCGGCATACATGATGACGCGGCCTTCCGCGTTTCGTGCCGCCCGTCCGATCGTCTGAATCAGCGAACGTTCAGAACGGAGGAAGCCTTCTTTATCCGCATCGAGAATGGCGACAAGTGACACTTCCGGAATATCAAGCCCTTCCCTTAGCAGGTTGATGCCGATTAACACATCATGTTTTCCGAGGCGGAGGTCACGGATGATTTCAATCCGTTCAAGCGTCTTAATCTCGGAATGCAGATAATTGACCTTGATGCCGATTTCCTTGAGATAATCGGTCAGATCCTCTGACATTTTTTTCGTTAAAGTCGTCACGAGAACGCGTTCATTCCGTTCAATCCTCGCCTGAATCTCACCGATCAGATCATCAATCTGTCCTTCGATCGGACGGACGTCAATGAGAGGATCGAGGAGCCCCGTCGGTCTGATGATCTGCTCGATCATTTCCGGCGTATGCTCAATTTCATACGGTCCCGGAGTCGCCGACACGTACACGATATTGTGCATATGCTTTTCAAATTCCTCGAATCGGAGCGGACGGTTGTCAAGCGCTGACGGGAGGCGGAACCCGTGATCGACAAGCACCTGTTTTCTCGCCTGGTCACCGTTGAACATGCCGCGCACCTGCGGAATCGTCACATGTGATTCATCAACGACAATCATAAAATCGTCCGGAAAATAATCAAGCAGCGTATACGGCGTAGAGCCCGGCGGACGGAGCGTCAAATGTCTTGAATAGTTCTCGATCCCTGAGCAAAAACCCATTTCCCGCATCATTTCAAGATCATACCTCGTCCGCTGCTCAAGCCGCTGCGCTTCAAGGAGCTTGCCGTTTTCGTGCATCACTTTCAAGCGCTCCTCAAGCTCCTGTTCAATATTCAGAATCGCTTTTTCCATCTTTTCCGCCCGGGTGACGAAGTGGGAAGCCGGGAAAATCGCGACATGGTCACGGTCGCCGAGAATTTCTCCGGTCAAAGCGTCGACCTCCCTGATCCGCTCAATTTCGTCTCCGAAAAATTCCACTCTGATACAATGTTCGTCACGGGAAGCCGGAAAGATTTCCACAACGTCTCCGCGCACGCGGAACGTCCCGCGCTGAAAGTCGATATCATTGCGGGCATACTGGATATCCACAAGCTTTCTCAGCAGCTCGTTCCGCTCAATCTCCATTTCCGGTCTGAGCGACACGACCATTTCCCGGTATTCTTCAGGCGAACCGAGGCCGTATATGCATGACACACTCGCGATAATGATGACATCTCTCCGTTCAAACAGAGAGGATGTCGCGGAGTGTCTCAGCTTATCAATTTCATCATTAATGCTTGCGTCTTTCTCTATAAAAGTATCCGTTTGAGGCACGTACGCCTCCGGCTGATAGTAATCGTAATAGCTGACAAAATACTCGACAGCGTTGTTCGGGAAAAACTCCTTAAACTCGCTGTACAGCTGTCCGGCAAGGGTTTTGTTATGGGCAATGACCAGTGTCGGTTTGTTCACTTCTTTAATCAGATTGGACACGGTAAAGGTTTTGCCCGTCCCTGTCGCACCCAGGAGAGTCTGGTGTTTTCTGCCTTCCTGTATGCCTTTGACAAGCTTCTCAATCGCTTGCGGCTGATCTCCCTGGGGCTGATATTTCGAGACTAACTCAAAACGATCTTTCACAAAAAAGCCTCCGTTTCTTTACGAAATCTTCCTATTGATATAGTAACACAATGACGGGCAAAATCACTAAAAATACGAACTAAAGTTCGATGGTTTATTTTTACCAAGTCAATTTTTGTATAAAAAACCTGCTTTTATGGCGTAAAAGCAGGCATTCTATTTCATATTCACTATGTCAGGCATTGTCTTTCTTTTTGTCTGCTTCTTTTTTGGCCATGTACAGCCCTCCGGCCACCAGCGATACGACATCCAATCCAACGATAAAATACGTTTCGGTGTAACCCTTTAAATAGGATGCGAAAAGCAGTGCGGCTGTGAGAGCGATCGCCACATAGTGGTTAAACGTGACGCGCGTAAAAAGGACGACCAGCATAAAAGGGAAACATAATGCAAAAACGGCTTTTGTAATCACAAAAACCCTCCTCGGGAATTCTTCATCTCATCTGATTATAGTAAAAAATGAAGAATCGGACAATCGTTCCCCTGCTATCACAATACCCTTTTTCGGCAGTCTTCAATCATCTGTCAAAGAAAATGTGAATATAAATCCATTGAACCATTAACCAGATGAATCGAATTACCTTTCTTCAGCCGAAAGGATGAGAAGGTTTAGGTCTTTGTATCTTTGACAGTTTCTTCCTCCCTCTTTACAATGTAATGATAGTGTTTACTATCATTTTCTTGGATGAAGAAAAAAAGGGGGTCATACCGCATGTATTCAGTGCGATTTCAAAAAGCGGAAGAATCGAGCCGCTCTGCAGGAGCAAAAGGAATGAACCTGATTAAACTGACGAAAAACGGGCTGCCCGTTCCCGGCGGTTTTATCATTCAGACGAATGCCCTGACACGTTTTATGGAAGACAACGGGCTTCAAGCAGATCAGGAACAGCTGGAGCGCGCCATTATGAACGGCACGTTTTCAAAAGAGCTTCGGGAGGAACTGACCGCATCGTTTTATGAATTGAGAGAATCATACGCCTCTGTCGCCGTACGTTCCTCCTCCGCGTCCGAAGATCTTGAAGGCGCTTCTTTCGCGGGACAGTACGAAACCTATTTAAATATCAAAACTGAAGAAGAGTTTCTCGGAAAAGTGAAAGAGTGCTGGGCTTCCTTCTTCTCGGCGCGGGTCAGCGGTTATAAAGAGAAAATGAACAATGACACCGCAGAACCGTTAATGGGCGTTGTCGTGCAAGGTCTGATCAATTCCGAGGTTTCAGGGGTCATTTTCAGCCGCAACCCCGTCACACATGATGACGGAGAACTGATGATCAGCGCGAGCTACGGCCTCGGAGAAGCAATCGTCTCCGGCAGCGTGACGCCCGACACATTTATCGTCAATAAAGACACATTTCAGATTGAAAAAGAAATCGGCTTAAAAGAAATGTATATCGTCTCTAAAGACGAAGGCGTGACGGAAAAAGAGACGTCCGCTGACATGAGAAACCGCTTCTGCCTTGATGACGAGAGCGTCAAAGAGCTTGCCATGCTGACGATAAAGACGGAAGAACTGTACGGTTATCCCGTGGATCTCGAATTCGGATTTGCCGAAAATAAGCTGTATCTGCTTCAGGCCAGACCGATTACAACGATCGCGCAGGATCAGAAAGCGGCAGACGAAGAACGGGAATTTATCATGACGCCCCGGGATCAGAAAGATTTTTGGCTCAATATGGAGTCCAATATAGAAGGTCCCGTCAGCCCGTTATTCGCTTCACTCATTGTGCCGGCTTTGGAATACGGCCTCAAAGAGAGCACGAAGACCTTCCCTGTGATGGGCATCGAGATTGAGCGTGTCAAACTTCATCAGGGCCATGTTTTTTCCAGACAGCATAAGACGAACGACAAGCTGCCCGCAGAACAGTTAGAAGCGCTTTTCCCCGTCTTGGCTGACCGCATGTACGATATTATTCAGGAAACCTTTCTGCCTTTTTATCAAAAGCTGGACGAACTGGCGCATACAGACCATACGCCGGAGACTGCCATTGATGCGTTCCGAAACCTGCAAGACTTCTATTTAAAAGGATACGCAGAACATTTCAATATTGTCTTTCCGCAGGTTGCGTTAAACATGATACTGGAATCTATGTACGGACAGGTTGAGAAAGAAAACACCTCCCTTCTGTATGAAATGCTGGCCGGCGTCATGAATAAGTCATTGGAGACCGACAGACAGCTCTGGCTGCTTTCCGGACAAGTAAAAGACAGCCCTGAGCTGCGGCGCGTCTTTACGGTTTCTCATGCCGATGAGCTGCATCAGACGCTTCTGCAATCAAATGAGGGAAAACGCTTTCTCGAACAAGTCGGCGAATTTTTACAGGAATACGGCTGGAGATCCGTGAAAAGTCATGATCTCATTGAAGAAACTTGGGCGGAAAACCCTTATTTCGCTTTGGCCAACATTCAGAACTATGTCCGAAACGGATACGATTTTGACAGTGAGTTTCATAAAACGATAGAAAAACGAAAACAGCTCTACGCCGACTTTATGGATAGAATTGAAGATGACGGCTTCCGGGAGACATTTGACCGCTATTATCAGTGGACATTGTCTTCATCCGTCATCAAAGATGATCACCATTTTTATATTGATGCGATGCTGGACGCCAAAGCGCGCCTTTGCCTTCTGAAAATCGGCGAGCTGCTTCAAAAACAAGGCGTAATCGATGATCGGGAGGATATGTGGTACTTATACAGCGATGAAGTCGAGAAAGCGCTGGCGTCGCCGGTTCCGATGCAGGAAAAAGCCGCTGAACGAAAACGGCTCTTCCAGCAATATCAATTGCTTGAAGCCCCCGCTTATCTCGGGACTCCGACTTCGGAACAGCTGAAAACGGCTGAACAGATTACCGGCTCCATCACAGAAGATGAAAAAAATACTGAACATCAAATTTACGGACTTGCAGCGTCAAGCGGAATCGCAAGCGGACCGGTGAAAGTCATTCGTGACGCAAGTGAATTTTCCCGTTTTTCAACAGGAGACGTGCTTGTCTGCAAAATGACGACACCGCTTTGGACCAGTCTGTTCCAGGATGCAAAGGCCGTCATTACGGACACGGGCGGCATCCTGTCACATGCGGCGATCATCGCGAGAGAATACGGGCTCCCGGCCGTTCTCGGCACACGTGCCGCGACTGACAGGCTCAACGACGGAGATATCGTCACGGTAGACGGGACAAACGGCAAGATTACGATTGTCAAACGCGCTTCATGCTAGGTTTCCCTCTTTATTGACGGGCAGGGCGGGTGTATACTTGTCCTGCCAGTATTTACGCGAGGTGAAACATGTTGAGAACGACGAACAAGAGAATTATTGACGCCGCGATGAATCTGATCATCCAAAAAGGATACCGCGCAGCGACAACAAAGGAAATCGCAGAAAAAGCAAAAGTAAGCGAAGCAACGATTTTCCGTAATTTTAAAAACAAACAAGGATTAATGAAAGCCATGATTGAACAGCAGGCGCCGGTTCCGGAAAGCATGATCACCAAGGCGGAAGGCGATCTGTATGAGGATCTTCTTCATTTCGCCGCGACCCTTCTGCAGCAATTGGAACAAAAAAAAGAAGTGTTCCGCATCTGCCTGCGCGAACCGGAACTATTCGAAGACGTCCTGCAGGATATTGTCGTATATCCGCAATCCGTGAAAAAGCATTTAATCGTTTACTTTAAGGAGCTGACAAAGAAAAATATGATAAGCCCCGGCAGCGAAGAAGCTAATGCAGACGTCTTTATGACGATGATTTTCGGTTATTTTATACACCGGCTGCAGCTGGGGAAAAGAGTCATTACTCTCTCTGAGGAAACGATGCTGAAACACAGCACTGAGATTTTCATGAAAGGCATTACCGGCCGGTCATTTTCCGGCTCCAAGGAGGATGAAGGATGGGTTCAAAGAAAGAATGGGCGCTGATCGTTTCGCTTTTGCTGGGAGCCATACTCGTTCCCATCAATTCTACGATGATCGCAGTCGCCCTTTCATCCATTTCCCGCTCATTCAGCGAATCAATTGCCAGCATCACATGGGTAGTGACCGTGTACTTAATCGTGATGGCAGTGACACAGCCCATTGCCGGCAAACTCGGTGATATGTACGGTAACAAAAAAATGTATTTATGGGGCGTCGGCCTTTTTCTCATCGCATCATTGGGGTGCGCCCTCTCGCCAAGTCTTTTCTTATTGATTTTCTTCCGGGCGCTTCAGGCTGCCGGCGGCGCTTTGCTTACGCCAAACAGCATCGCCATCATCCGCCATGTCGTGTCTGAAAAACGGCTTCCGAAAGTATTCGGCTTTTTCGGCCTCGGCGCCGGGCTGGGCGCAGCTCTCGGTCCGTTTATCGGCTCTCTATTAATTGAGAGCTTCAGCTGGCATTCGATCTTTTGGGTCAACATTCCGTTTCTTGCGATCGCACTCGTGACGGCATTAATGATGTTTCCTAAATATAAAGAAGAAACGTCTGACGCTCCGCTTGATATCATCGGGTCCGTTTTGCTTGCCGGAAGCATTGTATCTATTATTCTTCTGACGAAAAATGAAAGCTCTTTGGGCTATTGGGTGTACGCGCTGCTCATTCTCGTATTGGTTCCGCTATTTTTCAGGCGGGAACTGCGCACGAAACATCCGATTATTGATTTTGATCTATTTAAAAACACGACCTTTACGAGCGCCAATCTGTCGGTTCTGTTAAGTAATTTAATGATGTACGCCGTGTTATTGATTATGCCGCTCTTTATGACCGGCCACTTCAGCATGAACACGTCGCACAGCGGCATGGCGCTGTCAGTCTTTTCTGTTTTCATGTCCGCCAGCAACTGGGGCGGAGCTCAGCTGCATCAGAAATGGGGCGCGCGAAGAATGATTTTTCTGTCCTTCGGGCTGATGGCCGCAGCCAATCTCTTATTTCTGCTTTTGGTTTATTCCCATTCCGTTCCGTTTCTTATGGCATCGCTTATTGTAGGAGGCATCGCGTCAGGTGCGGGGCTGACTAGCATGCAGGTATCTTCTCTTGCGACGGTAGAACCGGGCATGTCCGGCATCGCATCCGGGATTTTCTCCACCTTCCGTTATTTCGGAAGCATTATTTCTTCAGCACTGATCGGTTTAATCTCCGGGTTTCATATTCTGTTTATCATATTGATCGGAGTTTCTGTGATCGGCTTGTTCGTATCGCTTGGAATTAAGTCCGGGGAAACCGTTCAGACGAAAAAAAGCCATTCGGCATAACGAAAAAGGTTCCGTAAGCATCAGCTTTCCGGAACCTTTTCTAGTTTTCCTTCTTCATTTTCTCTCTCAAAGTGTCACCGCACTCCCCCGATGCATAGAGTATCGCAATGCGGTTTTTCTCTATGAGATTCTTTTTATTTAAAAGAGAAAAGAGGAATGTAAATGGCTGAGAATCCAGATCAAATTCGCCCGTTGGCACCGTCTCTTACGGTCACGGCCGTTCAAAACAGCATAGAAGGAACAGCGTCAGATCTCGTTCTTACCTATTCGCCGAATTCCGTGCTTTCGTTAGGCGGAGTCGTATTCCGTCTGCCTGAAGGGTTTACCGCCACAACGAATGACACCCTCAACAACAATAACTTAACTTCTTCACAACTATCAGAAGGCGGCAGAAAAGTCACTTTGCCATTGACGCTTGATCTTCTCGGACTTGCCCAGTTCACGCTTGTGCTGAAAAACAAAACACTCCCGGCGGCAGGCACGTATACCTTTTCTGCAGAGAATACGGTGCTGATCATCGGTTCGCTTCTGCCGGCTTCCGCGGATCTCACTGTGAACCCGGCAGCTTTTGCGTATGTGACCAACTATTTAAGCAACCATGTCGGCGTCCTCAATAAAATGACCGGCACGGTTTCAAGTGTCATTCCGGTGGGAGCAGCACCGCTGGGCATTACGATAACGCCTGACGGCAGATTTCTGTACGTCTGTAATTCAGGAGAAAACAGCGTATCCGTTCTCTCAACCGAGACAAATAGCGAGGTCGAGAGAATCCCGGCAGGCGCGTCTCCTTATAAAATCGCCGCTTCGCCAAACGGAAACTTTATATACGTCACCAACCAGCAAAGCAGCAATGTATATGTGATCAGCACACAAACCAATACCGTCACCTCAGTCATCCCCGTCGGCCTTCTGCCGACAGGCATCGCCGTATCGCCGAACGGACAGCTTGTCTATGTGCTGAATACCAATACAAACACCGTTTCAATCATCCGCACGTCAGACAATACAGTGGCGGCAACCATTATTATGCCGTACAGCTCTCCTTCAGATGCCGTCTTTTCGCCAGACGGAAGCAAGGCTTATATGACAAACCTTAACAGCAACAACCTCGCCATCATCGATACCGGCACAAACACGATCATCGATACCGTCAATACGGAGCTGAATCCGCTCGGTGTCACGGTAACGCCTGACGGGGCGAAAGTGTATATTTTAAACTCGAGCAGCAGCACCGTATCTGTGCTGGATACCGCTGCAAACACGATCACCGCGGTTATTCCGGTCGGTCTGTATCCGTTCAGCGCCAAACCGGCAGCTGACGGAACACGTATCTTCGTCACGAATTTTTTCAGCAATCTGATTTCCATCATCGACACGGCATCCGATACCGTCGTCGGCGCCATTACCTCAGTATTGTATCCGGCTGACATCGTAATCCGGCCGTAAAAAAAAGCCCGGCCGCCGTGTTGTTAGCGGCACCGGGCTCTTTTATAATGCTGTCATTTCTTCGTGCTCGTGTTCATCCTGCACGAATAAAATACCTAATTCATGATGTTCGCCTTCATAGGACGCGCGCTGATCAAAACGGATCTCACCGTTCAGGCCGATGATCTCCATTTTTACAAATGCGCGGTTTTTTTGAAGTGCTTCATAAAAATCCGATACATGTTTCACGGGGATGCCGTTTACTTTCGTAATAATCTCACCGATCTTCAGCTCAAGATCGTCCGCGGGTGTATTCGGAATGATGCCGAGCACCATTAAGCCCTGATCCCGCTTAGAGAAATAAAACGGAGCCGCGTTATCGTTCAGCCGCTGTCTTAATGATAAAAACAGGCGTCCGAGCACCGCAATACAAGCGGCAGCTCCGGCAAGCGGAGTCCACCAAAGGGCAGCTGCTCCGAATGCGGTCACGATAACCCCGAGAATCATGACGCGTTTCGCCGTTATCCTTATGCTGACTTCCGGAAGTGACCCCTGCACACGCTGTCCGAAGCCGGCGATATAAGGAATCCAGATTAAATGGAAAGAGCCGCCCGGCACGGTAAAGACAGGCCACCAAGAAAGGTGTGACTCCAGCCCGCTGCCCGGCACCAATAAGAAAAGCGGAAGCAGCCATGCGCGATTCGCCAATTGTCGGCCGATAGGCAGGCCTCTGCTGCTGACGACAAGCGCCGGAGATGTTTTCAGATGCGCTGAACGGCAGGCAGCCGCTCCCTCCGTGATAATCAAAAGGCCCATAAACACGGCCGCCGATGCCCAATTCACGCCGAATGCCTGCGGAAACCGATCCGCAAACGGCACTGTGTGGGTATACTGAAGGATAAACGCAATGAACATGCCGGCGCTGACAATATAAGCTGAGGACAGCCAATTCATACGGAACGTCAGCGAAGCCAAAGCCGTCACGGCCGCGATTATGCCGAGAAGACCGAATGGAATCGAAATTCCCAGTCCAAAAAATAATATGGAGAGAAGAATACCCGGTATAAGTCCTTTTATGTATGTAAAGATAAGCTCGTCATACATATCCGCGATCTTTGTATGAAACGTATGGCGTTCACGTTTGATCCGCAAATATCCGCATGCGAGACTTATGATGATAAAAAACCAGAACATCGGGTGCAAAAAAAACAGACCGATACTTTTCAGAAGTTCAATTCCCCATTGAACAGACACTGCTTTCACCGCCTCAAGCCAAACATTTTAATTCTATTCTACCAAATAATCATTGGCTTGAATATCTCAAACGTCTATCTCTCTTCCGTCATCCACAGCGTTACATTTGAGAGAGAGAAATCTTTCAGATAGTGGTCAACCTCCACCTCGATCACGCCGCTGATCAGAAGCATGGACCGCTTAATATCCGTCAGATTGATTCCTAAACGTTTATGGTTTTTCATTAAGTAAGTGAAATAATGCTTCGCACACTCTTCATTGATTTCGTGAACGCATTCAACATTTGTGTAATTGACCAGGTATCTGCTGAACAGCATAAGAAGACTTAGTGCTTTTGTTGATGAAAATGTGACGTCTTTTGTTCTGTCTTTTAGTTGTTCCACTAATTCATAATATTTTTTTTCACGCACAATACTTGCCCTCTTCAATTGTGAACCCCCATTTTTTTATCCAGATAAGCACGGGTGATTACAGCTGCCGTGCTGAAGCGCCGCAAACACTTCTGCTTTCGATACTGAAATGCAGCTGCCAAACTAAAACTGTTCTCTATTAGAACCTTCTTTTATTGTAAGAACTAAAACTGACTGAGGCAACTTTCAAAAGTTTCATTTTGAATACATATTAAATCGGCATAAAGTCTCTCTTCTCTATAAATATCGGGTAATGTTTGTCCTTTATAAATGTTTAAATGTGAAAATTTTTTTAATATCTTGTCAAAACCGTCATAATTATATGTCTTTTGGTTCACTTTTTATGAATGACAAAAGAAACAGGAGACGCAAAAAACGCCTCCTTTTCATTTATTTTACAAATAATGATTTTAACGCCATTTGCAGCTGCAAATCATTTTTTTCGTCAGATTTCTTTTCATTCATCAGCTGATTCATTTTTTCCGCTGTCTTTTTATCAATGACCGCTGTTTTATCAAGCTTGTACCGGTCTTGAAACGCCAGAACGGCTTTTTTCATTGTTTTGCTGAAATAGCCGTCCGCTCTGCCCGGGTCGAAGCCTAGGCCTTTCAGCAGGATTTGGGCGTGCTTGACATCCGCGCTGTTCATATCAGGCTGAAGCGGCTGTTTCAGCTGAAGCGGTCCCGCCGCAAAATAATCCGGCTGGCTCACAGCGATTGTCGGAGCAATGCCTTTTTTGTGAATCCAATTGCCCTTCGGTGTCAGCCATTTGTAAAGCGTCAATTTAATGTTGCTCCCGTCTCCCATAGGCACGGCCTGCTGAACCGTTCCTTTACCGAAAGAAGTGTCGCCGACAACGTCATAATGTCCCGCTTCTTTTAACGCGCCCGCAAGAATTTCTGAAGCGGAGGCGCTTCCTTTATCTGTTATAACATTGACGGGATACGGCTTCTTATGTTTTAAGGTTGAGAAATATTGTTTTTTATCGCCGTTACGCTCCGCAATTTGGATATACGGCATGTCTTTTGTGATGAAATGCTTTAAAATTTGTTCGACGCTTTGAAGGTAGCCGCCGGGATTCCCCCTTACATCAAGGACGAGACCGTCAATCCCTTGTTTTTCAAGCTTTTTCAGCGCCGCGGCGAAGTCCTCGGCGGTATGCTCGGAAAATGTCGATATGCCGATGTAGCCGACATGATGACCGCCTGATTCTTTGCGGGAAGCAAATACGGTTTCAAGCGGGATTTCCGCTCTTTTAATCCGGAATGACAGCTGTTTTTCAGTACCCGGACGCTGTATTTTAATAGAAACCTTCGATCCTTTTTTTCCTCTGATTTTCAGCACGGCTTCGTTTAAATCTTTCCCGTTCATTGACACGCCGTTTATACTGATGATTTCATCATTCGGCTTGAGGCCCGCTTTTTCTGCCGGAGATTGCTTAAACGGTGATACGATAATGATTTTATTGTCTTTCATACCGACTTCAGCTCCGATCCCTTCGAAAGAAGAATCAAGAGAATCGGAAAATTGCTTAGCGGTCTGCTTGTCCATATAAACGGAATAAGGGTCGTTTAATGTAGACAGCATCCCCTGAATCGCTCCTTCAAGAAGCTTTTCTTTATCTACATTTTCCACGTATTCGTTCGAGATCAGCTCATATGCTTTTTCGATTTTTTCCATTGCCCGGGTTCTTTCTGCGTCTGATGAATTCGGCTGTGCCGCCCCGGCAATATGGGCTCCGCCGCACATCATGCTTAGGGCCGCTATCACTGCGATCATTTTCTGCTTCATCGTTTACCTCCTCTTAGTCCTTTTACGAAAACCTGGAGATAGTATGTGTAAATTGCAAAGAATTCATGTAACGGCAACAAAAAAATGAAAATGCGAGATTGTTTCATATATATGGGTAACGTATAATATTTTGTATGCAATTCATTAAATATACAGGAGAATGCGATATGAAAATAAAATTATCGATTTTATCCGCGGCGGTTCTGGCCGCAGGCATTACCGCCTTTGTCTGGCCAAAAACAGAGGCCAATGAGAAAGCGCAGACGGACGCCTTGTATGTTTCTCCCGCAGGCAGCGACCAAAATGAAGGAACGAAAGAAAAGCCGTTCCGCACATTAAAACATGCGGCTGAAAAGGCAGAGGCCGGGACAACCGTATTGATTCGGGAAGGGACATATGATGAAACGTTTGAAGTAAAGCACAGCGGCACGGCCGAAAAGCCGATTACATTTCGGAACTATCAGAATGAGCATGTCTCAATCAGCGGCAAATCTGCGCCAAAAAGCGATTCTGAAACTCCGTTAATCCAAATCCGCAATAAACAGTACATTACCATTCACGGCGTTACGCTTGAGAATCTCTCCGTATCATCAGAAGATGCGACGGCCATGGGGATCTGCGTCACCGGATCAAGCAGTCATATCAACATTGACGGCAACCATATCCGGAACATTAAAACCACGGCTGATGAAGGAAATGCACACGGCATCGCATTTTACGGCACAGGTGCCATGAAGGATGTCAGCATTACAAATAATACGGTTGAAAAACTGACGCTCGGCGCAAGCGAAGCGGTCGTGCTGAACGGGAATGTCGACGGATTTAAGATTGCCGGCAATACCATCCGGGACAATAACAATATCGGGATTGACGTGATCGGATACGAAGGAACGTCCAAGCAAAACGACTATGCGCGAAACGGCGTCATTGAAAACAATACGGTGAGCCATAACTCTTCTTACGGAAATCCCGCTTACGGAGATGAATATTCAGCGGGCGGTATTTACGTTGACGGCGCAGAACATGTGGACATTAAGAAAAACACCGTTTACAACAATGACCTTGGGATTGAAGCCACCTCTGAGCATAAAGGGAAATACGCACGAGATATCCGGATTACGGATAACAAGGTGTACGGCAATGCATACACCGGTATTTCAATCGGAGGCTATGACACGAAACGCGGCGGCACCATCAATTCGGTGATCGCTCACAACATCATGTACCGAAATGACACGAAGGACCTTGACGGCGGCCAGCTGCTCCTGCAGTACGGCACAAAAGGGAACACGATCGAAAAAAACATCATGACGGCAAGCGATTCACGGATTTTTATCGCAAATGATTTTACGAAAAACGAAGAAAATACCGTTAATCATAACGTCTATCACAAAGAAGCGGGAAAAGACGGCATCTGGAATTGGAAGAACAGAGAATATGATTCATTCACAGCGTACCGAAAAGGAACGGCAAACGATTCGGATTCCATTTATGCGGACCCGATGTACCGTGACGAATCGTCTTATGACTTTACATTAAAGCCCGGATCACCGGCCCTGCCCGTCATTCAGTAACGAAACCATTAAAAAAAGCCAGTCTGTATCAGACTGGCTTTTTTTTATACACGAAGGAATTTCCGGATGGAAGTCAGACTTCCCCATACTCCGATCACCGCGCCGATCAGAATGAGCACAAGTGATACTTGAAACACAAACGGACTGTACGGCAGAAGTGAAACAAATGATCCCTGAACTTTCGGGGCCACCCAAGCGACCATCGACTGGTACGTACTCAGTACGAGAGCGATCGGTATGACAGAACCGAATACCCCCAGCAGCAGTCCTTCCAGGAAGAACGGCCAGCGGATAAACCAGTTTGTCGCGCCGACAAGCTTCATGATTTCAATCTCTTTTCTTCTGGCGAAAATCGTGATTTTAATCGTATTCGAAATTAAGAACATCGCCGTGAACAGAAGGCCGATGATTAACGCAATCCCGATGTTGCGTGACACCCCGACGATCTTAAACAGACGGCTGACTTCTTCTTTCCCGTATGTTACTTTATACACATGATCAAGCTTCTCAATTTTTTTCGCGACTTTCGGCGTATCATGCGGATCTGTCGTTTTGACGATAAACGCGTTGTTCAGCGGGTTTTCCTGATCTTGCATTTTCATGGCCTTTCCGCTGTCGCCGAAGCTTTTGACCAATTGATCAAGCTCTTTATCTTTAGATGAAAACTCTACGCTTTGGATTCCTGAGATGTCTTTAATCTCACTCTGCAGCGTATCCTGCGTTTTCTTATTTGACGTCAGATCGATTAATACTTTAATTTCCACTTCTTTTTCAGCATTTTTAGCCATGTTGTTTAAATTCAGCATAATGACTAAAAACACGCCGACCAAAATCAATGTAACGGTAACGGCACTGATGGATGCAAATGTCATCCACGTGTTTCTTCCGAGAGATTTAAAACTCTCACGCAAATGGCGCCCGAGAATTTTAATCATAAGAACCATACTCCCCTCTTGACTCATCACGCACAATAATTCCGTCTTCGATCGCGATGACCCGTTTCTTCATGGTGTTTACTATTTCTTTATTGTGTGTCGCCATCACGACGGTCGTTCCGCGGTTATTAATCTCTTCCAGCGTCTTCATCACTTCCCATGATGTTACCGGATCAAGGTTGCCCGTCGGTTCGTCAGCTATCACGACGTCAGGATTGTTGACGATGGATCTTGCGATGGAAACACGCTGCTGTTCTCCTCCGGAAAGCTGGTCGGGAAACTGCCGCGCTTTATGCTTCAGCTGCACAAGATCGAGCACTTCGAGCACGCGTTTTTTAATGACCGACTGCTGCTCTCCGATAACCTCAAGCGCAAACGCTACGTTTTCAAATACCGTCAATTTCGGAAGGAGTTTGAAATCCTGGAAAACAACACCTATTTTACGCCGCACGAAAGGAATCTCTTTTTCTTTCACAGCCGCGAGATCTTTATGATTAATCAATATTTGCCCTTTTGTCGGTTTTTCTTCTCTGTAAATCATTTTAATAAAAGTAGATTTACCGGCTCCGCTCGGTCCTACGACATATACAAATTCCCCGGGATGAATCATGACTGACAGCCCGTTAATCGCTTTTACACCGTTCGGATAGGATTTATATACTTCTTTCATCTCTATCATGAAATCACCTAATCTTTTATTTATGTCTTGCAGCCATAGAGTTCGCAAACATACAGCGGTTTATGGCCGATTCGTCAGGAAACAGATGAAAAATCTGAAAGTTCCTTTTCCTCAGTACACTTCATTATACGTCAAATTTAGACATATTACTATTACAGTTTCTTTTCATTCCCAGACCGAGAAAAAACCTTGCCCCTATAACAGGCAAGGTTTTTCTGTTATTTTTTCTGTGACAGCCATTTTGCGATCTTCGCGGCTTCCTCATCATTTACAAGATGGCTCGGCATATTGCCGCGTCCGTTTTTAATGATGCTTTCAATTTTAGTTTCATCATACTTCCCGCCGACTTCCTGTAAATTCGGACCTCCGCCGCCTTCTAAGTCTTTACCGTGACAGCCGATACAGCTTTGCTGATAAAGCTCTTCACCCGCTGACGCAGATGCTTTTGATCCGCCTGAGCTGTCAGAGCTTTCTTTTTTCGATTCATTGGATCCGCCGCATGCCGCCAGCAGGACGGACATGGTCAGAACCAGCGCCAGCAGCGCCCATTTTGATTTCATATATAAGATGCACCCCTTCGCTATTATAACCTCGTTTACGCGCGTTTGAAACCCTCGCCGAGCACCTCGCTTGCGTCTGCGACAATGACAAAGGCTGACTCATCAATTTGTTTGACGATTTGTTTCAGTTTTGTGAATTCGGTCTGACCGACGACACACATTAAGATCGGCCGGTCATGTTCCGTATACCCGCCGACTGCGGAAATCTTCGTCACACCCCTGTCGATTTCTTTAAACACAGCTGATCTGACGGCTTCTTCATGCTGCGTAATGATTAAAGCCATTTTGGAGCGGTTGAACCCGACCTGCACGACATCAATCGTTTTGCTTGAAATAAATACCCCGAGCATCGCATACAGTCCCTGCTCCACTCCGAAAACGAGCATCGCGCTCAGCACAATTAATCCGTCCATGATGGCAAGGCACGTTCCCAGCGACAGCCCCGTGTATTTGTGAATGATCTGCGCCGCCAGAGCCGTTCCCCCCGTGGAGCCTTTGCCGAGATACACGATGCCGATTCCCGTTCCGATCCCGACACCTCCGAAAATCGCCGCCAGCAGTTCATGGGTCGTCGCGGGAGGCAGATCTCTTGTTAATAAGACGGCAAGCGGCAGAACGATGGAACCGACCAGTGTCTTCATTCCGAACTTCCCGCCGAGAATGATCACTCCGGCGATAAACAAAGGGATGTTAATAATCCACTGCACGTAAGCCGGTTCAAAACCAAACGTTTCTAAAATGGTGCTGATCCCGCTTACTCCTCCCGCTGCTATACGGTTCGGCAGCAAAAATACGTTAAACACGACCCCCGTAATCGCCGCGCCGATCATGATATATATGTAATCTTTGATCAGACGGAGCGGCTTATTGTGATTCACATCCATGCAAAATCCTCCGTTCTCCGATTTTCTCTCGATAGCATTTTAAGTCTTCCCGGCTTAGAAGTAAATAACAGCCAAATACCGTATTAATTTGCTAAAGCGCTGTTGTGAAAAATGGAAAAAGAGAACGGATAAAAAAACACACCTTGCCAAAGGCAGGTGTGTTCCCGGATTACGACAGTTTAGAACGTAAATAGGCGTCAATGAAGATATCGATATCTCCGTCCATAACCGCCTGCACGTTCCCCATTTCCGTATTGGTGCGGTGGTCTTTCACCATGGAGTACGGATGGAAGACGTACGAGCGGATTTGGCTGCCCCAGCCGATTTCTTTCTGTTCGCCGCGGATTTCGTCAAGCTCCGCCTGCTGTTCTTCAATTCTGCGCTGATACAGCTTCGCTTTGAGCATTTTCATCGCCCGGTCGCGGTTTTTGATTTGGGAGCGTTCCGTCTGGCATGTGACGACTACATTTGTCGGCAGGTGGGTGATCCGAACGGCTGAATCAGTCGTATTGACGTGCTGTCCGCCGGCACCGCTCGCCCGGTACGTATCAACTTTAATATCTTCGGTACGAATATCAATGTCGATTTCTTCATTGAATTCAGGCATGACTTCACATGACACGAATGACGTGTGACGGCGGCCTGATGAATCAAATGGAGAAATCCGCACGAGGCGGTGTACGCCTTTTTCCGCTTTTAAATAGCCGTATGCATTGTGGCCTTTAATAAGCAGTGTGACTGACTTAATTCCTGCTTCATCTCCCGGGAGATAATCAAGCGTTTCAACTTTGAAGCCGCGTCTTTCCGCCCAGCGGGTATACATTCTGAGCAGCATGGAACCCCAGTCCTGGGATTCCGTACCGCCGGCGCCCGGGTGAAGTTCTAAAATCGCGTTATTTTTGTCATATGGTTCACTGAGCAGCAGCTGAAGCTCAAATTCATTCAATTCCTTCGTTAATGACTTCAGCTCTTTTTCAAGCTCTTGCTGAAGGTCCTGGTCAGGTTCTTCTTTTAAAAGATCATGTGTCATTTGCAGCTCTTCGTGAGACTCGCTCAGCTGATGATAGGAGTTCACGTATTCCTTCAGACCGTTCGCTTCGTTGATGACGGTTTGGGCCTTCTGCTGGTCATTCCAGAATTCCGGTTCCGCCATCTTTTCATCTAATTCTGCAATGCGGGCTTCCTTTGATTCGAGGTCAAAGAGACCCCCTGAAGTCCGCTAAACGAGAAGCCATATTTTCGAGCTCTGCCCTGATTTCTGATAATTCCATTCCATTCACCTCATTAAAAGATCCGGGGCGCCATAAGACGCAGACCCGGTCATGTTCGCTTCATACAGTCGAGACTATTCTGTCCGGCCGCAGCAATTTTTATATTTTTTTCCGCTTCCGCAATGGCAAGGCGCGTTGCGTCCGATATCCACAACTTTGCGGACCGGCGCTTTTTTCGCTTGTTTGGCCTCATCGCCGTCCTGCGGCTGATGAGCCGTCGTTTGGCCCTGAACAACTTCTTCGCGTTCCAGATTGCTTTCAATCTCGGCCTTCATGACGAATTTCGCAACTTCGTCCTCAATGGACTCAATCATGTGCTCAAACATTGCGAAGCCTTCCATTTGATATTCACGCAGCGGATTTGTCTGCGCATAAGCGCGAAGGTGAATCCCTTGACGCAGCTGATCCATCGCATCAATATGATCCATCCATTTTGAATCAACGGCACGCAATACGATGACTTTTTCAAATTCACGCATCTGCTCTGTACCGAAATTCTCTTCTTTTTCATTATATTTTGTCATGATGCGGTCCATGATCATCTCATGCATTTCATCCGGTTCTTTTCCGAAGATATCGCTCTTTTCAAGCGCGCCTTCATCAAGATACGTTGAATTCACCAGCTCCACGAGGCCGTCAAGATTCCATTCTTCCGGAAGCTCCTCTTTCGGCGTATAAGCGGCAATCGCACGCTCCAGAGAAGACTTGATCATGCCTTCCACAATGTCGCGCAGGTTTTCAGAGTCAATGACTTCAAAACGCTGCTTGTAAATGACTTCGCGCTGCTGACGGAGCACGTCGTCATATTGAAGAAGCTGTTTACGTGAATCGAAGTTGTTTCCTTCGACACGTTTTTGAGATGATTCCACGGCGCGTGACACCATTTTGCTCTGAATCGGCGTGGAGTCATCCATACCGAACCGGTCAAGCATCGCCATCGTCCGTTCAGCTCCGAAACGGCGCATCAATTCATCTTCCATTGAAAGATAAAATTGTGTGATGCCCGGGTCTCCCTGACGTCCTGAACGTCCGCGGAGCTGATTGTCAATCCGGCGGGATTCGTGGCGTTCCGTACCGACGACCGCAAGACCGCCAAGCTCTTTTACGCCTTCGCCGAGTTTAATGTCGGTTCCGCGTCCCGCCATGTTGGTCGCAATCGTGACAGCGCCTTTTTGTCCCGCTTCTTCAATAATCTGAGCTTCACGCTCATGGTTTTTGGCATTCAGCACCTGGTGCGGAATCCCTTTATTCTTCAGAAGTTTAGAAATCAATTCAGACGTTTCAACGGCAACCGTACCGACAAGAACCGGCTGTCCGGTCATGTAGCGCTGGGCGACATCCTCCGCCACCGCCTTGAATTTCCCTTCCATTGAGCGGTAGATCAAGTCCGGACGGTCGTCACGGATGACCGGCTGGTTAGTCGGGATGGATACAACCTGCATGTTATAAATATTGCGGAATTCTTCCTCTTCCGTTTTTGCGGTACCGGTCATACCGGCCAGCTTTTCGTACATACGGAAATAGTTTTGGAACGTAATCGTCGCCAATGTCATGCTTTCATTTTGAATCTCCAGGCCCTCTTTCGCCTCAATCGCCTGGTGAAGACCTTCGCTGTAGCGGCGTCCTTTCATCAGACGGCCGGTGAAGGAATCAACGATGACGACCTGGCCGTCCTCAACAACATAATCCACGTCTTTCTGCATCGCCGCATGGGCTTTTAAAGCCTGGTTGATATGGTGGTTCAAGGCCACGTTTTTGACGTCAAACAGGTTGTCGATGCCGAACGTTTTTTCAGCCTTCGTCATTCCTTCTTCCGTCAGCTGAACGCCTTTCGTTTTGACGTCATACGTATAATCCTGATCTTTCTTGAGCGTGCGGACAAACGCATTTGCCTGCACGTACAGTTTTGTGGACTTCTGAGCTTGTCCGGAAATAATCAATGGCGTTCTCGCTTCATCGACTAAAATTGAATCGACTTCATCAATAACGGCAAAATGAAGCGGGCGCTGCACCATTTGTTCTTTATAGAGCACCATGTTGTCACGCAAATAATCAAAGCCGAGTTCATTGTTCGTTGAATACGTGATATCAGCTGCGTAAGCTTCGCGTTTTTCGTCTTTTGACATTGAATTCAGGTTCAGGCCGACTGTAAGCCCGAGAAACGCAAAGATTTCTCCCATTTGCTGGGCATCACGGCTTGCCAGATATTCGTTGACCGTTACGACGTGAACGCCTTTTCCCGTCAAGGCATTTAAATACACGGGAAGCGTAGACGTCAGCGTTTTCCCTTCCCCTGTTTTCATTTCGGAAATGTTCCCCTCATGAAGGGCGATGCCCCCCATCAGCTGCACTTTAAACGGGAACATGCCGGTTACGCGGCGGGAAGCTTCACGAACGACGGCAAACGCTTCGACAAGAAGGTCATCCGTCGTTTCTCCTTTTTCAAGCCGCTCTTTAAATTCCGCCGTTTTATTTTTAAGCGCCTCGTCAGAAAGATTTTCATAATCTCCTCTTACGGCATCAATGTCATTTGCTATTTTTTCGTATTTGTTCAGCGCACGTTTGGTCGGATCAAACATTTTATTTAAAATCCCAAGCATCTATAACGCTCCTCTATGTTCACATGCAGATTTTGCATGGAATAAATGATAATTTTCTGTCCATGTATACCTCTCATTATCATAACATACCTTTTGCTATTTCCAAAGAATTTGCAGATAAAGATAGAGAAAAACCTTCCGCGCGTTCACGGAAGGCTGGGTGGGTTTATTCAGTCGGTTCAATTAAACCGTATTTGCCGTCATTTCTGCGGTAAACGACATTTGTGAGATTCGTCTCCGCGTTGGTGAATACGAAGAAATTATGTCCGAGCATATTCATTTGGAGAATCGCTTCTTCATTATCCATCGGTTTTAAATTAAAACGCTTTTGACGGACAATTTCCGGGCTGTCATCTTCAATTTCGTCCTGAACCGCTACGCCCGTATCAGCAGCGCTGCCGTTCTCGAAATAATGTTTCGGAAGACCCTGCTCGCGGAATTTTCGGTTGACTTTTGTTTTATGCTTTCGGATTTGACGTTCCAGCTTGTTTGTTGCGAGATCAATTGCATTGTACATATCCTCGTTATGCACTTCAGAACGAAGCGCCAGATCAGTCATCGGAATGGTGACTTCAACTTTGGATTCCTTATCGTTATAGAATTTTAAGTTGACGTTCACATCGGCATTGACGCTCTGCTCGAAATATCGTTCCAGCTTGCCGATTTTTCTCTCCACATGATCCTTTAACGCAGGTGTAACCTCAATGTTTTCTCCTCTGATATTGTAGTTCATCAAAGAACGCCTCCCTTTATCTAAGGATATGTAACTATTTCTCTTTTACCCCTTCTGATCCCTGCTGAAACGTTAAAATAATGTGTAAATTCGGTGAACGATGACGAATGGTGTCGGTTTTATCCGGCAGCTTCCGGCAGGATTATAAGTATATGCAAAGGACGCAGGCAAAAGACCTGCCGCTTGCAGCAGGTCTAGTGAAGAACATACGGTTTGATGCAGTCGTGCGTCTGCTCCATCCATAGCTTATAATGCGGCAGAAAGATGGTTTTTAAAAACTCCTGAAAAGGGGCGGACGGGAAATCATAATCATTTAACATGCTGAAATCCTGAAAGATCTCGTCAAATGAGCGGATCGCCGTCTCCACGCATCGGCACTCAATGATAGACAGCAGAAGCGCATGAGAAGAATCGAGATGAAAAAAAGCCTGAATCAAATCGTTGTAAATCCGCTCGCCCTCCGTCTTAAAAAAATCGTCCTGCGTGTCCAACAGGTAGCAAAGCCCCTCATCAATCGTAAAAAGAAGCTGGTAATAGGCTGACACCAAATGGTAATCGTTCAAACTTCTCAAAACACTCACCTATTTGCGTTTGTCGTAATAACGGCCGTCACTTGTCGTTTGCTGATACGGATTGAAATACGTATTATGGTAGATTCGTTTTTTCTTAAGCGTTTTTATTTCATTTCGGATACCATCCTGAATCCGTTTCACTTCGCCGGTAATCAGACGGTCCATCGCGGCCACCTGCCGAAGCAGCGTTTTTTCTTCTTCGGAAAAAGGCGGCTTTATGCCCGCAAGCATCTCCTCCCTTTTCTCCGTAAATGCCGTAACGCTGCTGATGAGACCGTCGCTTTCCGGGGCGTCCTTCAGTGCGGCGTACATGTTCTTCGTTTCGTTATACAAAGAAAAGACATTGCTGTTCATCAGGCAAGGCCGCCCGCGCCATGGCTGTTTTTCCGTTCACTCTGCATGGCCTGCTTCCACGTGTCGCGAAATTCAGTAACGAGCTTTTCCGCTTCATCTAAAAACTCTCCGTTATTCTGCACGTTCGCGTCGATCAGCCGGCGGCGGATGTAATCATAAATGGATGACATCTGCTCGGAAATCTCAATCTCCCGGTTTAACGTGATGCTGAGCTCTTGAATGATGTTTTGCGCCTTTACGATATTTTCATTTTTGGCTTCAAGGTTGTTTTGCTTCATCGCCTGCCTTGCCAGCTTAATGAATCGCAGGCAGCCGTTATAAAGCATAAGGGTCAGCTCTTCCGGAGCGGCTGTAAAGACGGATGTCTGCTGGTAAGCAGCAAAAGGATTATTTATTGCCATTTTTATAAAACCCCCAAGGTTATGAAGTTGAAGATCCTAACATTGACGTGAGATATGAAGATTGGCTGTTCAATTTCTCCAATGCCGTATCCAGTGCGCTGAACTTTTTATAATATCTCGTCTCGATGTCATCCAGCTTCGTTTTCATATTGGAAATATTTGTTTCTATTTCATCCAGGCTTTTTCCGATGGCAAAGCTGGTTGATACCGAGCTTTCCGTACCCGCCTGTTTTGAAATTTGAATCTGCATTTTGTTTAATGTGTCTTTTAATCTCCGGGCAATCCCCTGTTCCTCCGGGTTTTTGGTTTTCGCTGTATCAGGGCTGTCTGCATTAAACAGTTTAGCCACGAGAGCAGGATTCTCGGTAATTTTCTGTTTCAGTTTCGCTTCGTCTTTAATGACAAGCTTTCCTTGATCCGTATAACTATCAGACGTCTCAATTCCGAAATCGGCAAGCTGATATTTTTTCCCGTCAATCGTAACCGTTGAGTACAGATCAAGCCGCATCTCCGCCAAACCGTTCTGCAGCGTGCTGTCGCTCCGTAATAAACCGCTTTTGGCTTTTGCCTCCCACTGCTCAATCTGCTTATCGGTCATTGCTTCTCTTTGTTCATCGGTTAGCGGCTTATAATCACGGTATTTTGATTCTGTCACCTTCTCATTTGCGCTTTTAATTAACGTATTGTATTTATCAACGAAATCTTTAATGTTGTTAAAAATGCCGTCCGTATCAGTCGTGCTGTTAATCGTAACCGTTTTGTTGCTGTCCGTCACGCTGTTCAGCGTGTATTTGATGCCGTTGATCGTAAAGTTATTTGACGTTTTTGTCATTTCAAGCCCGTTGAACGTAAACTTCGCGTTTTTCCCTTCGGCATTGGCCGTCAGTTCATTTGTTGCATCATCAACGGCAAA
The DNA here is from genome assembly GCF_021729365.1 of Bacillus sp. R45. Lineage (NCBI taxonomy): Bacteria > Bacillati > Bacillota > Bacilli > Caryophanales > Bacillaceae > Bacillus > Bacillus sp. R45. The sequence goes on from NZ_CP091421.1 coordinate 3,390,995, forward strand.
ACCGAGCTGATCTTTCAGAAAGCTTTTGGTCGCGTCATCACCTGCTGAAAGGGTAAACCCTTCCCCCGTTTTATTGGAAGTGAACGCAATCGTGTCCACATAATCCGAGCCGTTAGAGATTTTCTCTTTTAAAGCCGTCACTCCGAGACCCGAGCTGTTCAGTTTAGAAATGACATCGTCAATCGTATCGGTTGCGGCGATCGTGACGTTTACCTCAGTCGGCTTCGTTTCCCCCGGATTTGTGACATTGAATTTCAATGTTTGGCTTTGACCCGAAGTGAAATTGATGGCCCCTGAGGATTTATAAGTCGTCGGCGTAGCCAGCTGCTGTACAGACATGCTCGTTGAAATATTCTGTTCGGCACTGACGGCCACCGCGCTGACACTGGAATCCGAACTTGTTACTGTTTTTTTATTCCAGTTTGTGGACATCAGCATATTATTAAATGTAGTAGAATACATGTCGGCAATCTGGGTATTCATTTCCCGATAAGCATCGCGCTTCCATTCAAGCGTCTGCTTTTGCTGGTTTAATTTATTAAGCGGCTGCTTTTCGGCATCCATCATTTTTTTCACCAGAGAATCTACATCAAGACCGGAATTAAGGCCTGTGATTCTTGTGACCATATGTACCCTCTCCTTTTCGGCGTTTAGTCGTAGACGGCTCTATGACAACAGTGAGTTTCCGACTGTTTATCATATCACAGCTCCATAAATGTATGATCTTATTCTTATATCGGTCATATTAAAAGGTTTTCAATAATTTAACTGCAAAATATAATGTTTCATTTTGTCAATAGGGTTCTTTGGCTTGCTGAAGGAGGAGTTAGCTGAAGAAATAAAAAAAAGACCCTGGAGAACCAGGATCTTTCCGTCATTAACCTTTAAGCAATTGAAGAACTTGCTGAGGCTGTTGGTTAGCTTGCGCAAGCATAGCTTGAGAAGCCTGAGTAAGGATGTTGTTTTTCGTGTACTCCATCATCTCAGAAGCCATGTCTACGTCACGGATACGTGATTCAGCAGAAGTCAGGTTCTCAGAAGAAGTACCAAGGTTGTTGATTGTGTGCTCTAAACGGTTTTGAACCGCACCAAGTTTAGCGCGCTCGCTAGATACTGTGTCGATAGCTGTTTTGATTGTTGTAAGAGCTGAAGACGCAGCTTTAGCTGAAGAAGAGATGTCGATACCTTTTGTTACTTTAGAATCTGCAGCTAATTTTTCAGATGCAATAACTTTACCGCCAGCATCGTAATAACCAGCCGGTTTGTTTGTAGCATCGTCTGCATCCGCCCAAGTAGCAGTGCTTCCGTCAGTTGCTGTAAGTGTATTTTGATCACCAGATACAGTATAAGTCGTACCAACTTTCAGGCTTTCAGAGTCCATTTTATTGATAGACAGGCTCATTGTTTGGCCTTCGTTAGCTCCGATTTGGAACGTCAGGTTTTGCGCAGTTCCGTCAAGAAGTTTCTTCGTGTTGAACTCAGTGTCAGTAGAGATTCTTGTTACTTCAGACGCTAATTGGTCCATCTCTTTTTGAAGCTCAGAACGGTCAGAATCTGTGTTTGTATCGTTAGCTGCTTGTGTAGCAAGCTCGCTCATACGCTGAAGAATGCTGTGAGTTTCGTTCAATGCACCCTCAGATGTTTGGATAAGAGAGATTCCGTCTTGAGCGTTTTTAGACGCCATGTCTAAACCGCGGATTTGAGAACGCATTTTTTCAGAGATCGCAAGACCCGCAGCGTCATCACCAGCGCGGTTGATGCGAAGACCTGAAGATAATTTTTCCATGTTTTTTGCAGCAGAGTTTGAACCTGCATTCAGCTGACGGCTAGTGTTAAGAGCCGCGATATTGTGGTTGATTCTCATTTTGTATTTCCTCCCTGAATTGTTTTTCGCACGTCCTTGTGCATTTGCGCAGCGTCATTTCTGAAGAAAATTTTTCCTCTCATTGGCTACAATATATATATCGGACGGCCGCTTCCATTGTTTATATTGAAAATAAAAAAATCCTCACTTTTTTTGTGAGGATAAGTTAAGTAATAAATCAGTATTAAAAGATACGGCTCTGTTGTTCTCTTCCAGGATCGACAAGTAGATTTCTTTCCGGTGAATATCTACGTGCTGAGGCGCTTCAATTCCCAGCTTCACTTGTTCTCCTTCGATAGCGATCACCTTTATTTCAATATCCGGCCCGATCTGAATGGACTCATTCACTTTTCTTGAGAGAACTAGCATGATCCTCCTCCTATCAGATGTTTTGTTTCATAGGAAGCATCATGTAAAATGATTTGTTTCGCCTTCATTTCCTTTTTATTGACGATAATCGGCGCTTTTAAATTGGCGGTCGTGTTTTCAAAAGGCTCTTCCAGCGTTAAAATCGCCATCACTTCGACGTCCTCTATATCTTCAATATGCAAAAGCTCAAGCGTCGCTTGGTCAATGTCAAATTCGTACCCTTTAAAGAAAATAAACGGACTGGCGACAATAAAGGCGATGTGCTCCTGTTTCACAGACTGCAGCGCCAAAAACGGTGAATCTTCCGACAAAGGAAGAACAACAAATTGAGTCTCGTCATTAAATCCCGGCAGGCCGTTTTCAAATGAGATAATCTGCCCTTCATCTATTCTGATTTCTCCGTGATATTTTGTTTTAATTATCATGCTTCACAATCCTTTACCACTTTCATCTTTTATTCTGCGTTGCCATCATCAACCGAAATCGTCACCTTAGGGTCTTGCATCATATCAATCTGAACTTTCCCCGGCGTATAATTCCATACAGGTTTATTGACGGCTGCTTCAATTGAAGGTTTGCGGGCTTCAATATCAATCGTAAGCTTTGAAGGAATGCAGTCAATGTCGACGAGAAACTGCGCAGGCAGAAAGTCGCTGGATTCGCCGAATGGATCGGGCGGCCTGACATCTGCTGCCTGCCGGGCCATCACATTGCCCGTTTTCTTTTCGATAGCCGCCATTTCCTTCCCTTCCCTGACTGTTTTTGCGATAAACTCGCTGCAGGCTTCAGCACCTTTTTGAGCGGCTTCAGCGTTCAGCTTTTCAAATGATTTGAGATTCAAGTTCTCCCACGCCCTCGTCTGATCAATCGTCAGTTTGGCCGGCGTGCTTTCAATGTTCAGCTCTGCCGGCGGCTGCTCGATTTCCAGGTCAGCGGGCGGCTGTTCCATCTCGATTTCTTCCTTTTGAAAGGTTATACCGATTTTAGCAGGCACACTGTCAATAATCAATCTCGGCATCTGCACAGAGATCCCTCCTGTTTATAGTATTTTAGTAAAAAAAGCGATCTCCCTGTTGTGAGTCGCTTTTTTTATATATTGAAGACGATAGTTATATTATTTCAGGAAGTCGATCAGTGACGGCTGAATGATATTCGCATTCACTGACAGCGCTGCTCTATGAACCGTCTGTTGAGATAAATAATCAACAATTACATCTTCCATTTCTACATCCTCATTATCCGACAATACTTTTTCAGCGGTTGCCGCTTGTGATTCCAATCTTGTCTGAATGAGTTCCAACCGGTTTGTGCGTGCGCCGATATTGGATTTTTCAGCATTCATTTTGTCAGTAAAACCGTCGATATCTGACAGAATTTGATTTGAATCTGCTTCGGACAGCGTGCCTTTGCTTAAAGAAGCTTCTAAGGAGTTGAGAAATTCAAATACATTATCTCCATTTTGTGCGACGCCTCCGAAAGCTGAGTTTGGATCAGAATTCACTTTCAGCACTGCTCCGTTTGAGATGTTGATGTTAACATCCGAAGCACCGGTATAATTCTCATAGTTGTACGTATATGTGCCGTCGGCATTTTCAGTGATCGGCGGGACATCTGAATTCGTTCCGTTAAACAGATAACGTCCGTTTACCTGAGTATTCGCGACAGAAACGAGCTGCTTTTTCAGCTGGCCGATTTCTGTACCGATTGCTTTCAATTCTGTTTCACCGTTCGAATCACTTTTCGCCTGAACCATCAAGTCCCGGATTTTCCCCATAATATCCGTTTCCGAGTTTACGCTTGATTCCGAGTTTTCCAGCCATGTAAAACCTTGCGAAACATTCCGTTGGTACTGGTTTACCTGCGCAAGCTGAGTACGGTACTGCATTCCCTTCATTGCGACGACCGGATCATCAGAAGCTTTCGTGATTTTTTTCCCCGTAGACACTTGCTGCTGAAGCCGATCGAGCTTGTCATAACTTGAGCCGATAAATCGAAGAGAATTTTTTGCGATCATCCCTTGAGTTACTCTCATTTACTTATCTCCTATCTTCCTCCGGTGCCCATACCGTTAATAATTTTATCGAATATTTCATCCTGCATCGTTATGATCCGCGCAGCCGCATTATAAGCGTGCTGAAACTGAATCATATTTGTCATTTCTTCATCTAAAGACACTGCACTGACTGATTGTCTCCGTTCATCGGCTGAAAGGGTGTTGCTTTCAGAGTTGTTCATAAGATTAGCCGCTTTTTGTGAATTAACGCCCAGCTTTCCGATAAGGGATTCATAAAAGTCATTAATTGTAGTGGTTTCACCGTTAATAGTCAGCTTGCTGTTCTGTACGGCTGCAAGATTTGTCGCGTTTGTGCCGTCACTTTTTTCTCCGTTTAACGACGCTGCGATATTATCAGTAGACGCAAGGATTTTGTCACTGACTTTTATTTTCGCTGCCGCACCTTTTGCTGGCACCGCTTCATCACCGCTGAAATCAAAAAATGCTGCACCCTGTTCGCCTGTATAGGTCTTCCCTTTTTCATGAACTGCATTAAACGCGTCAGCAAAGGATAGCGCCATATTGTCAAGAGCCGTCAGCATTTCAGGATAAAGCCCTTTTTCTTCTCCGTTTGACATATAGCCGTATGATTCAATAAGACCTAAAAGTGAGCCTTTTCCGGTAAATGCATCCGCATTGACCGTACTGCTGCCGACTGACACACTCGACACGAGTCCGCTGTCCTTGTCGTAGTTGATTTTCATTTCTGAAACTGTTTTTGTGTTACCGTCGAGCAGCGTTCCGAGAGAATTGTTGTTCCCGTTCAGCAATTCGACGTTAACCGTGCCCTCAGCAGTCGCCAAGGCATGTCCGCCCGACTTATTATATGAAACTTTTATATTTGCCATAGAAGATAATTGATCAATCAATCTGTCTCTTTGGTCATACAAATCATTAGGGAGCATACCGCTCGGCTCAACTGCCGCTATTTGATTGTTAAGGTCATTCAGCTGATTGAGAATGGAATTGACCTGATCAGCTGTGTTATCCAGGTTCTTTTTAATATCACCCTGAATGTTAGTCAAAGAGGTAGATATATAGTTAAAACTTTCGGCAAGAGATTTCCCCTGCTCCTGCAAAACTGAGCGCGCTCCCGTATTTTCCGGATTCGTCGCCAGATCCTGAAGGGCATTCCAAAATGAACTGAGCGATCCGTTTAATCCGTTATTGTCAAGCTCTTTCATGACGCCTTCCATTTGCGACAATGAATTGGAACGGGCTGTATAGTACCCTAATTTTGTATTTTCCGTTCTGTACTGATAGTCTAAAAAACTGTCTCTGACGCGCTCAACTGAACCGGCTTTTACTCCTGTTCCGATTTGGCCGGCCGTCAGATCACTGTTTTTTGATACCGCGGGATAAGGGCTCGTCGATTGTAATGTGACGCGCTGCCTCGTATATCCTTCTGTATTTGCATTTGCAACGTTATTTGAAACTGTGCTCAATGCAGTCTGCTGCGCACTCAATGCACGCCTTGCTGTTTCGAGCCCCATAAAAGTCGATGGCATTGAAAATCCTCCGTTCTAAGCTTTTGAATCGAATAATGTCAAACGGCTGACAGGCTTGCGCGCCGCTTGCGGCTCTTTATAATTCATATTCTCTTTTTCACCCGGCATAATCATATCGAATGCCCCGGAGATGAATTGTAAAGCCTGAATCGTGAGCTGTTTGTTCATCTCATTCACTTCTTTCAGACGGTCAAGAAGCGCAGACAGAGAGTGAAATAACCCTTCAAGCTCCTGTTTTTCACTGCCTGAAGTTCTGGAGATGCATGCAGCAATTGTATTGTCCTCACCGCGGCTGAGAAACTGAGAAGTTAACCTGATTCGTTCTTCCTCAGTCTGCCCGATTGCCTGAATATACTTTTGCTCTTTAGTCAATATGTTGGAGAGCTCTTTTGTTTTACCTGCTTTCAGCGCTTCCGTTTTCTCCTCAGACAGCGTGAGCAGATGTTCATGCAGTGCGCAAAGTCGCTTCAGTTGATCAATAATTGGCTTTGCAGACATTGACTTTCTCCTTTTTATTGCTTTTTATAAAAATTCACTATGTTTTCAGCGATGCTGTTTGAATCTATTTTATATGTTCCGCTCTCTATATCCGCTTTAAGCTGAGCGATTTTTTCCTGACGTGTTTTAGTGACCGCATCTGACGCATTTTGAAGCTCTTTTGCATGAGAAGAAATTTCCACTTTGTCCTTCGGCTTTGCAGCCTCTTTTTGTACGGCTTGCTTTTCGTAATTTTTTTGGTATGGATTAACGGATTGTGTTCCGTACTGATTGATTTTCATAGGATTCCTCTCGCTTTCTGTTCGCAGTCTAATTCTTTTATCGACTGCGTTATCAGTTAGTTTAGGGAATCAGGTGTTTTTGGTATTATAGGCATAGTATGTGTCTTTTGTACTGTTTTTTTCTTTGAATTCAGCGGCTGTTTTTTGGTTCATATGGTCTAATTGCGACTCAATATCTGTCTGACAGGAATTGCAAAATTTTCCTGTCCTGATCGGATTTCCGCACCTTTCGCAAGGATATGCCAAATTCGGAAGCTGGCTGATCTGAATCCTTTTTTGTTTGATAAACTTGAGGATCAGCTCTTCATCCACACCTGTTTCCTCAGTGATCTGCTGCATCGTCGACTGTCTGTTGATCTGCTTTCTCAAAAATTTATAGACGGTTTCAAATGCTTTTTCTTCTTCTTTAATACATGCCTGGCACACGGTCTGCAGGTTCGTTTTAAAAAATAAAGCATTGCATTTTGGACAATTCGCCAATTCACCCATCGTATTAACTCCTATTCCTTCTTTAATCTGCCTTATATTTCTATCAATTATATCGGCAGAAAAAAAGAATGATTTAGCTCCTGATTAAAGTAAAAGAGGAGACCGATGACGCTTTACCCGCTGTCAGCAGGACTTCGGCGGCTTGATGCAGTGTGGCGCCCGTCGTATAAATATCGTCTATTAAGATGACGTTCATACCTTCGGCCGAGTTTTCGGCTGCTGAAAACTTTTTTTCTGCGGACAGCCTTTCTGTTTTGCTCTTTTTGGATTGTTTTTCATTGTTCAGTCGGATGAGGGGGAAAATGACGGGCATTCCGAGCAGAGAGGCCAGCAGCTCGGATTGATTGAATCCGCGTTCCGCCAGCCGTTCGCCGCTCAGCGGAATAGGGATGAGAGTATGTGTATTTGATGGATATGCCGCTTTAAAGCCGGCAGCAAAGTCACGTCCAAATGCTTGAATGATTTTCGCATCACCCCTGAATTTAAACCGGGCTAATGAGTCCTTCATCGCATCATTATACAAATATACCGAACGGTTTTGCCGCAGCAAAAAGCGCTTTTCCGTTTTTGATTCCCGGACCGCACAATCAGCGCATTTTTCATTTGACTCCTGAGGCCTCCCGCATATACTGCATACGGGGCCTTCAATTTTTTCGAATCGGCTGCTGCATATGGTGCATACCTCTTGCTCGGGCGCCAGAGAAAACAGAGATCTCCAAGTCAATGAACTTGAAATTGGTGAGTCACACAATAAACAATTCAGAGATATTACGCTCCTTCCCGAGTTTCACAGAACTCGCTTGGATTAACCGAAACAATCGCCGCTGATTCAGCCAGAATGACAAGCAGCGCCGTATTTTTCTGTTTATCAACTATCTCTGCTTTTGCATAAGCAACTTTCTTTTTATCTGTAACATATGCCGGCTCAGCCCGGTTTAATGAAAGTGCCAGTACATCATTTTTGCATACCCGGCATGTGCATTTCATATGAAGCTTAGGCATATGGCGGTCGAGAAGTTCCTTTAATATGATTTCTTTAGAATTGACAAGCATGCTGACAGCTCCTCATAGGAAAGTATGAGTATACTGTATCATGTTTTCTGAAATTAACTAGTCCAACAATTTACTTTTTTGTGCCAATTTGTTCATATGTTCTATATGTTTTTTTGCTTTTTTCATTCCGACTGTAATTCCGAAATGAAACAGGACGACATCACCGCTGAAATGTTTATAATGCCTTCCCGTTCTGCCCGCGATCTGTACGAGCGCGCTCTCAGTAAAGATAGGTGCTTCTGCGCCGAGGACACATGTCTGAACTTTAGGCACGGTAACCCCTCTTTCTAAAATCGTAGTCGTTACCAGCAGATCAAGCCGGCCGTCTCTGAACCGTTTCACTTTATCCTTTCTGAATGTGTCTTCCGCATGTACGCCTTCTGCCCGTATGTTTAATTTCTGAAAATAATCCGTTGTCTTTTTCAATACGTGTACAGACGGAACGAATAAGAAAACCGGCAGCTGTGATTGAAGTTTTTGGCGGACCCAATCCGTTACAGAGCGCGGCAGTTTTCCTTTCTGAAGCTTCTTCTTCCAATTGCCGCACCACAAAAAACGCGGCTCCGGGAGGGGTTTCCGATGATATCTGGCCGGTATGCGAACGCTTTTCAGCAAACCTGCTTCAGCATTCTTTTTTAATGTGTCAGAAGGAGTTGCCGTTACATAAACAAGGGCGCTGTTTTTCTTCCTCGCTTTATCAACAGCGAACCTTAATGTCTCATCGGCTGAAAAAGGAAACGCATCTACTTCATCTATTATCATGACATCAAAAATATCTCGGTAGCGCATCAGCTGGTGAGCGGTTGAAATCATCAGCGGAGTCAAGCGGCCTTTGTCCTCGCTGCCGCCGTACAAAGCAGAAACGTCGACTTTCTCAAATGCTTTTTTCAGTCTCGGCAGCAGTTCAAGTACGACATCTGTACGCGGAGTCGCGACACAGACGCGCAAACCTTGATTCAGGGCAAACTCGATACCAGGAAACAGCATCTCTGTTTTCCCCGATCCGCAAACCGCCCATACTAACAGCTCTTGTCTCTCTTTTATCGCATCTGTAAGCGCGGCGGCGGCCTGCTTCTGTCCGTCTGTCAGTGTTCCTTCCCAAGAAAGCTTTACAGGCTCCCAGCTGTTTTCAGGGGCTTGATTCCAAGAATATAATGATGTCAGTTCATCAGCCCTTCCCATCATGACACAGGCACGGCAATAGGTAATCTGCCTTTTGGCAGAGGGCGCCCAAAATGCCGCAAAGCAGGCTTGATCAGACTGACCGCATCGTTGGCAGACGTAACGGTTTTTCCGGCGGATGATTGACGGCTCGGCCGTTATATGCTCTTTTTCTATAAAACGGTTGATGCGCTGATCTGAAAACGGTATCTCAAATCTCAATAAATGCCGGCCGTAAAAGAAATCCCGCACCTCTGAAAATTCTGAAGCACCTTCGGACATCTCCCTGCCTCCTTTCTGTTCAAAGTATGCCTGCCGGGAATTTTTTTGTCGAATCACGAAAATTTAATAATAAAAAAATCTCCGCCCTTGAAAACGGAGATTTTCACTTAGTTTTTAAAGCACCAGCCGATTCCGATGGCGCCTTCGCCCAAATGGGTTCCGATCACGGCACCGAAATAGCTGTTATAGAATTCGACATGAGGATATTTACCGCTTAACTCCTGTATAATATCCGCCGCTTCTTCTTCCCTGTTTGCATGGATGACAGCGGCCCGCATCGGGATTCCTTTACTTGCATCCTCCCCAAACAGTTCAAAAATTCTCGAAATCGCTTTTTTGCGTGTCCGAATCTTTTCAAAAGGAACAATTATCTTATTGTCAAAATGAAGAATAGGCTTTACCTTTAACAGACCGCCGATAAAAGCCTGAGCACTGCTTAGACGCCCGCCCCGCTGGAGGTGTGATAAATCATCCACCATAAAATACGCACGGACTGTTTTTTTCATTTCTTCCAGCTCTTTAATAATCTCTTCCGGTGAGTCAACACCGTCTTTAATGAGCTGTGCTGCCTTTAATGCATAAAAACCTTGCGCCAAACAGCTGATCTCTGAATCAAAGGGATAAACTTTAATATGATCAACCATAGTGTTTGCCGAGGCGGCGCTGTTATAAGTTCCGCTGATTCCGCTGGACAAATGTATGCTTATGACTGCGTCATATGTTTTGCCCAGTTCTTCGTACAATGCGATTAATTCACCGAAAGAAGGCTGGGACGTAGTCGGCAGCTCATCATGATTTTTTACTTCTTTATAAAAACTTCTCCAGTCGAGTTCTGTTTCTTCGCGGAATGTTTTTTCACCGAAAACCACTTGAAGAGGAATCATATGAATATGATGTTCTTCTCTCATCTCTTTCGGAATATATGCTGTACTGTCTGTTACAACTGCAATCTTCATCACTTTACCTGCCTTATTAAGTACTTAATAAGTATTTTAATAGATATGAAGCTGTAAAAAAAGACTTGCCTATTATGGCAAGTCTTCTCATACATGACTAACGCATCTCTACCCAGCCGTTTTTAATGGCTACGACAACGGCTTGTGTCCGGTCATTAACGTTCATTTTCTGCAAAATATTACTCACGTGGTTTTTCACTGTTTTCTCACTGATAAACAATGATTCACCGATTCCGCGGTTGCTTTTTCCGTCTGCAAGCATTTGCAGCACTTCACATTCCCGTCTCGTTAATATATGTAATGGTCTCCGGATTTCCGGATAAACCTCATGCTGAGGATGAGCAGAAACTCCGCTTGTCGCAAGACGGCGGAATTCGTTGACAAGATTGTGGGTTACTTTCGGGTGAAGGTAAGAACCGCCCTCGGCTACCACTTTCACTGCTTCGATTAAAGTATCTGCGTCCATCTCTTTCAGGAGATAGCCTCTTGCACCTGTTTTTAAAGCATGAGTCACATAGTTTTCATCATCATGGATGGAGAGGATAATCACCTTAGATTCAGGGTACAGCTCAACAAGCTGTTTAGTAGCCTCTACTCCATTTACATTCGGCATATTGATGTCCATTATGACAACATCGGGATGATAATGCTCGACGATTCGAGCCGCCTCATCTCCATCGTCACCTTCTGCTACCACTTCAAAGGTAGGTTCAAAATCCAATATTCTTTTTACACCCTCACGGAATAGTTGATGGTCGTCGATAATAACAATATTTACTTTAGTCACACGCTACGCCTCCTTATCCTATTGTTCTATATACGCCGCTGTTCGGTCAATATGTCTTTTGGCTCTATTTAACAAATTATAGGCCGAGAGATAACGGAACCTTAATCATGATAAATGTCCCAAGACCTATTTTAGAGTCTATCGTTATCGTTCCTTCAAGCAGATCTACTCTTTCTTTCATTCCCAGCAAGCCAAATGACTTGTTTTTCTTTTGTTTAGCATCCTTAATATCAAAGCCTTTTCCGTTGTCCTTAATGATAAGAACGACAAAATCAGCGGTTACTTCCACTTTTACTGTTATTTCCTCTGATTCTGAATGTTTGAGTGCATTTGTGACGGCTTCCTGAGCGAGACGGAAAAGCGCCACTTCAAATTGCGGGGCAAGCCTTTTGTTCTCCGTGTCTCCGATACACTGAAAATGTATTTTCACCTTTCCGTTGTATTCTTCAGTTGTATAAAGATATTTTCTCAGTGTAGGAATCAGCCCGAGATCGTCCAATGCCATCGGTCTTAAATCATATATAATCCTTCTGACTTCGTAAAGGGCATTCCGCACATTCTGCCGAAGATTTCTGATTTCCTGAAATCCGTCCTCCGTGCCGCGGTCGCGGAAGATCCGTTCAATTAATTCCGATCTCATCATGACATTTGCCAGCATCTGCGCGGGACCGTCATGAATTTCTCTGGAAACTCTTTTTCTTTCTTCCTCTTGGGCTTCAATGATTCTTAAGCCGAAATCTTGTTTAGCCTGCGCATCGGCAAGAAGAAGCCCTACTTGGCGAAGGTCTTGATTCAGGTAATTCAGAACGACGGTTATTTGGCTGACCAATGATTCTGACCGTTCAATGATTTCCTGAAGCCCCAAAAGCCGGCGTTCTAAATCATCTCTGCGCTCCCGCAGCTGCTTTTCACGCTGCTGGATCATCGTCAGTTCCACTTGAAGTTTGTGCGCCTTTTCATAGGCGTTGCGAATTTCTTCTTCGCTGAACTTATGGAAATTTCTGCTTACTTCAGACAAGCGGTTTCGTGCGTGCCGCGTATGAACTTCAAGTTTGTCCCCCAGCTCAATGACTTCGTACACCTGCTGTTTGATCTGTTTGAGTTCTTCAACCAGCTGCTCATATTGCTGGCGCGACTGCTCTCCGATTTGAAAAACCTCGTCCTTGCTCCCGTCCACGGTTTTCAGCATTTTCATAAGTATAGAATCCAAAACTTTGGAGTCCATCTTCGATTTATTCATCTGTCTCCCTCCGTAACGGTGTTGTTATGTATTTTTATTATAAATGTAATTGAACTGCAATTTATGTCGAATTATAATGAAAGAATGCGTATATTCTAGAAAAAAACATTTTTATATAGTATCTTACTCTTTCATGATACCAAAATATGCGCAAAAATTCTAAAGTCTGTTCGAATTTGTAGAAACAAGTCTTTTAATGCTTGTCAGGAGGGTCTAGCAATCATGCTGCACAGCTATTTAACTGTTAAAGAAACGGGTGAACATGAGATTGTGATTGAAAAATCACGTTTTATCTGTCACCTGAGCCGTGCTGCTTCTGAAGAGGAAGCGCAGGAATTTATACAAAAGATAAAAAAACAGCACTGGAATGCGACTCATAACTGCTCAGCTTATCTGATCGGCGAAACCGACCATATACAAAAGGCCAATGATGACGGAGAACCAAGCGGCACAGCCGGCGTCCCCATGCTGGAAGTGCTGAAAAAACGCGGTCTGAAAGATACCTGCGCGGTGGTTACCCGGTATTTCGGCGGAATAAAGCTCGGTGCAGGCGGATTGATTCGTGCATATGGGAAGTCAGTGTCTGAAGGCTTAAATCATATAGGAGTTACGGAGCGGAAGCTGATGCGGATTATGCATACATCAGCGGATTATACGTGGCTCGGCAAGATAGAGAACGAACTGAGAGAATCAGTTTTTTTACTGAAAGATATCCATTATGCGGATCATGTCGAATTTGAAACGTACGTTGAAGAAAAAGACAAAGAAGCGTTTCTAAAATGGATGACAGAACTGACGAACGGCAAGAGTAAGAATACAGAGGGAGAACTGACGTATTTAGAAACAGACGTCAGCCCTAAAGGAGACTAATGTAATGGCTGAACGTGTAAGAGTGCGTGTTCGAAAGAAAAAGAAAAGCAAACGAAAGATCATATTCAAACGGATTTTGCTGCTGCTTACCCTCGTTTTGTTAGTTGCTGCCGGATTTGGCGGATACAAAGTATACAAAACGATCAATGCGGCAGATAATGCATATGATGCCCTTTCCCGCGGAGACAAATCAAAATTGCGGGATAAAGTCATCAATATGAAGAAAAAACCGTTCTCCATTTTGTTTATGGGGATCGAAAATTATGCCACCAGCGGAAAAGGCGGACGATCAGATTCTCTTATTGTCGTTACCCTTGATCCGAGAAATAAAACAATGAAAATGCTGAGTATTCCGCGTGATACGCGGGTGACGCTTGCCGGCGACACAACCGGCAACAAAACAAAAATCAATGCGGCTTTTGCTAAGGGCGGAGCGGATGAAACCGTCTCAACCGTCGAAGACTTATTAGGCATACCGATTGATAAGTATGTCACTGTCGACTTCAATGGCTTTAAGGATGTTATTGATGAAGTAGGCGGGGTCGATGTAAAAGTGCCGTTTGACTTCGACGAGATGAGTGACGTCAGTAAAAAGAAACGGATCTATTTCAAGAAAGGAAACATGCATTTGAACGGTGAGCAGGCTTTGGCTTACGCGCGGATGAGAAAGCAGGATAAGCGCGGAGACTTCGGCCGGAATGACCGCCAAAAGCAAATTTTAAACGCACTGATCGACCAAATGTCCAGAGCTGGAAATATTGCTAAAATCGATAAAATCGCTGAAACAGCGAGCAATAATGTCCAAACGAATATCCGAATCACTGAAGGACTCGCTCTTCAGCAGATTTACAGCGGCTTTACCAGCAAAAAGATTGATACACTGACCATAACAGGATCAGATTTATATTTAGGCGGAACCGCAACTACGCGCGGAACATATTATTTCCAGCCGGATCCAACCAATCTCGAGAAAGTACGGCAGGAATTGCAGAAGCACCTGGATTACCCGTCCGGAAACAGCACGGCATCCGATCCCGCTTCTGACAGCACCGGAACGGACAGTACGACTGATTCAACTTCCGACAGCACGGGAACAGGCGGTACGGCTGATTCGACTTCCGGGAGCACAGGAACAAGCGCCACAACCGATTCAACCAACGGTACTGCAGGTGCAAACGGTACGGACAGCACACAGTCCGGCGGCACAACAGGCTATTAAGAGTAAACCCGATCCTTTGAGCAGGATCGGGTTTTTCTATATAATAAGAGAATAGCAAAAAAGCAGACCATTCGCATGATCTGCTCTTTTTAATTTTTCTTTACCAATCTTTTGTAAAACTTGGTAAATGGTTTAAATTGTTCATTTACTAACCCTGTGACCTCTGCTATGATTTGCATAAATACAATCAATACAAAAATAATAAACAGCGAAAGCCAAATGGTCGCGCTTTTCAGCAGGATGGCACTGACACTGAAAATAAAGCCGATTAAATAAATGATAATGACAGCCGTGCGGTGTGACAGCCCGAAGGCCATCAGCCGGTGGTGTATATGTGACTTATCAGGCGCTGAGATCGGCTGTTTGTTTAAAATCCGCCTGATGACGGCGAATGTCGTATCAAAAATCGGCACGCCCAAAATGATGATCGGAATGATGATACTGAATAAAGTAACACTTTTATAAAGACCTAATAATGAGAGTACTGAGATGACGTATCCGAGAAAGAGCGATCCGGTATCTCCCATAAATATCTTTGCCGGGTGAAAATTATAAAATAAAAATCCGAGTGTGCTTCCTATCACGACAAGTGAAAGTGACAGAATAAGGATTTTCCCTCCGGACAACGCCATAACGGCGATAGTGGAGAGTCCGATGACCGACAGGCCGGCAGCGAGTCCGTCCAAACCGTCAATCAGGTTCATCGCATTCGTAATACCGACGATCCATAACACTGTCAGCGGGTAAGCGACCCATCCCAATTCTAAACGTTCCGTTAAAAACGGTACGGAGAAAAAGTCCATTTTCAGTCCCGTGCTCACAATCATAATGGCCACGGCCAGCTGGACGAAAAACTTTACCTTTGCGCTTAATTGGTATTTATCATCAAGGATTCCTAAAATAACAATAATAAACGCACCCACCGTAATGGCGGTCATTTTCGTTTCATTATATATGCCGGCCGCGAGCACACCCGCCGCTACGCCGATAAAGATGGCCAAGCCGCCCATACGGGGCATTATTTTATCATGTACTTTTCGGTTGCTGGGCTGGTCAACTGCACCTATTTTGATCGCAATTTTTTTTACGATAGGAGTTAGGATTAAAACCGTTAGCAGAGAGACAAAAAACGCAACAACTATGCGAAACATGCGTTCGTCAAGCATAAAGAAGTCTCCTTTGGAATTATATGAAGTCTTTTCTGATATTGAACCGTTCCTTCCATTATAATTCTTACTAGTTATTATAACAAGCATCATCAAAAAGAAACACTCAAATCAAAAAATGCGCTTTCCCTTTTAATGGGATTGCGCATTTTTCAATATACCCGTGCATTCGAGCATTCGGCCGAATAAAACATTCCAATCCCGTCCCCGGGCCAATTCACGGCGCAAAGCCTCATATGATCCGCTGCGGTCCGCTGCCAGAAGCGCTTCGCAGGCCGCGATGAAATCTGCGGGGTCGCTCCCTTCAACGTATTCATAAACGTAAGGCCTTTTGATTTTTGACGTAGAAGAAAGGTTGCAGCCGACAACCGGTTTCCCGGCGGCTAAAAATTCAAAAAGCTTAAGCGGAAATACCGCGTCATTATAAGGTGAATTTTTATACGGCATGATGCCGATGTCGACAAGCTGCATATAGGACGGCACTTCATTCGGCGCGGCAGGTCCCGTCCAGATGACATTCGGGCGTTCCAGAAGCGACTCGAAATCCGGATCGTCCTGAGCCGTGTTCGGGCCCACCAATAAAATCGTCCAGTCAGGCCGTAAATCTGCCGTTTCCGCCATAAGCGCAAAATCGAGCTTCGGTTTGATTCCGCCGATAAAACCGAGAACCGTTCCGTTTCTTCCCCGTAAAATGTCTTCATCCGGCTGTTTATTTTCCCGTGAAAACAGGTCATATTCCACTCCGTTTTCAATGGTGAACACTTTCTGGTGCGGGTTCTCCAGCTTTTTTCCGACCTCCCGGTGCAGACAGTCAGATGTGCAGGTGATGGAATCGGCACGCTGAATGATTCTCATTTCCGCCTGTTTAATGATGTTTCTTCTTACATTTGACAGCACACCGGCCCGGCCGCTGATCGGAGCGGCCCACAGATCACTGCAATCGTAAATCACTTCATCCCAAGGAAACAGATCTGCCAGAAGCGGAAAACCGGGGAAGGTGTACCATAAGCAGCAGCGGGCCCCTTCTCCTTCTTCCTTCAGCATGTGCAACAATGGTGAAAGTTTATGCCTGTAACACATGTCTGTATACCTGCCGAAACGGAATGCTTTTTGCTGCATGAGATCCTTTACAGTGAACTGCCGGATTCCCTCGGCGATCCCGGCCATCTGATCATCATTGGCTCGCGGGGACGGGCATACCCAAATGACGCTTTTCGTTTCTTTTTGCCGGGCAAGAAATTCAGCCAGCCGATGCCGTCTGTATCTCAGCCGGTCATGCCCCCATTCCGCCGCTCCGACGATTACGTGAATAATCGGTTCCACCTTCATCACCCAGCTCCTCTGACGCCTACAGTCTTTTCAAGACCGCGTTTTTCGCATATTGCATAAAACACCACGAAGCCTTGATAAAATGCAGGCGCTCAATTTCTCTATAAACAAACCACGTTTTTTTTGCGGCTTTCCACTTGTTGCTTGAAATCGAATTCTGCACAAGCCTGTATTCTGAAAGGCACTCATTCAGGCCGTAAGCCGTAAATCCCCTTTTCAGCAGGGAAAGCCATGTCGCTAAATCCTGCCGCGTTCTGATATCAGGCATTTGAATCTGCCCCGTCTGCTCTCTGTCAATCATGACCGTTAAACATCCGATAATCGTGTTTTTTAAAGCTTCATCATATGACAGGCTTTCAGGGGCTTGAATCGTTTTGTCCGTCGGCGTTCCGTCCTGCTCCATGACGCTGTAGCCCGTAAATGAAAAAGCGCAGGACCGCTCTGCCATAAACGCAAGCTGTTTTTGAAGCTTTTCCTTTTTCCATCTGTCATCACTGTCCAGAAATGCGACATAACGGCCCTTGGCATGTTTAAGGGCTGTATTTCTGGCAGCCGCGGCTCCCCCGTTTTTATCTAAATAAACGACGCGGATCCGCTCATCTTTTTGTTCATATTGCCGTAAAATATCTCTCGTTCCGTCCGTTGAACAATCATCCGCGATAATCATTTCCCAATGCGGGTGGCTTTGATGTAAAACGGACTGAATCGTGTCTTCGATATATTCACTTGCGTTATAAGACGGTGTAATGACAGATACGAAAGGTTTCCAGTTTGTCATGGTCACATCTCCATCGCAGATTTTTACAAGGACTCTCTAAAAAACTCAGGAATGACAATGAACATAAAGGCAACTGCAATGCCGATTAAAACGCCCAGAACCGCTTTCTTTTTCGGCGGCATGCCTTGACCAGCCGTTTCATTCATCGGCTCTGAATTGATGACGCCGGCCGCTTTCAGGTTCAGCTGCGTATTTTTCAATTCGTATAAAAATCGTTCCTTATCCACTTTGGCGTCCGCGCTGACGGTTTCTCCTTCAAGCGCAGCAATACTCTGCCGCACTACTTTTGCCCGTTTTTCAAACAGGTCCTGATCATTCTTCAGAAAAGTTGTTATGACGGCTTGAAACACCGATTCGGTTTCCTGTTTGTTTTGGCCGCTGTAGCTGACCGTGATCAATGAATCTGATTGTGTTTCGACAGTCAGTTTACTTTTCACGGCCGCTCTTTCTTCGTCTGTTTTATCAGGCAGAGCCTGCTTTAAAAAGGCATCGCTCGTCAAAAGGAGCGGGATTTCTTTTGTATTGTTATAAAGCGGATGATCATAATTTCCCGCGGCGATCGCCGCTTCTGATGTAAAACTGCTGTTTCCGCTGATTTTTGACGGCAATACATATCCCGCCGCCCCTAACACAACGGGCAGCGCAATGATCCAAATGATATTCTTTTTGATACGCCGGGTTATTCTTGTCAACATATCCTTCATCTCGCATCTCCCTGTTTTTCATAGTACGCCGTGACGGCAGGCTCCTTTTGTAAACGCCTCAATATATTGACCGCCGCGATCACGAGCGAGAGAAATACCCAGTGGAAAAATAAATTTGATACGGAGCTTGGGCTGATGCTGCTTACCAAAAAACCGGCCATCGCCGTGATAAGTCCTTCTGTGATCAGTCTTGACTGATTTTCCGATTTTCTTTCATGACATTTATAAAGTGTCCAAAAAAGGAACAAATAGACTGTCAGGTAACCGAGCATCGTAAGTACGCCGAAGTTCGCCATAATCTCGACGAGCCAGTTGTGCACCTCAACTACGCCGCCCGTATCATAAACGGGCTCCGCTTTTAAATAGTAAGAGACGTTTCCGGCACCCACTCCGAACCCCCAGGAATCAATCACATAGTGAAAGGCGTTCTTTAAAAGATTCGCCCTCGCGAGGTTGGAAGGAAGCGGCTGCTGTCCCGGCATCGCCTGCGGAGCTGAAAACAGATTCAAGACGGCATTGGTGATACGGCCCGCAAATAAAACCGCAAACAGCGCAGCACCCGCTCCCGCAGCGTACAGCGCGAATTTTTTCAACAGAGAAGGCAGCAGGATGAAGACGTATACAGCCGCCCCCGCGCATATGCCCAGCAGACTCGCGCGCGAACCGGTCAAAATGATTAAATACAAAGCGCAGATCGCTAAGAGCAGGCTGACGGCCTTCACATAGCCGTTTTTCATATTTTTCACCGCCGCCGCATACAGAAAGAAACTGATGCACAAAAACGTCGCGAAATCATTTTGATTAAAGAAAACGGACGTCGGATAATGCTGTTTGTACTGCGGGCCGTTATAAAGCGTGGAGCTCGGCAGATGGTTGTGTGTAAAATGGTTGTAAAAGCCGATCGCCATCACAAAAATGGTCATCACAAGCCATATGCCGTAAAAAACCATCAGCTGATCAAAGCGCTGAATGAACATGACAATAAGATAAATCAAAAACATGCCCATTCCCATTAAAGCTAAATATTTAATCCCGTACGTCACGGATTTTGCCCACAATAACGATAGGAGACCGTATGTAAACCATAAGGCGAAAAACATCAGAACCTCTTTTACATTCACCCGATTCCATCTGTCAATATGATGACGGTTTGTCAGGATGCCGGCGATGTGTAGGGCGCCCGCTCCGATTAATAACAGCCGGTATATAAATAAGCTGAAAAATCCGAGATGAACCGCAAAGAAGGCCTGGTTTAAAAATGTACACGCGATCAGTATATAAATGAGCCCCATAAACATCTGACCGTTTGTTGTAAAGGCGGATAGCAAAGCAAGTCCGGCAATACCGATCATGGCGGCAAGCAGCAGCACGGTGATTTTTCCGAGGCCGGCATCCGCCCTGACCGCCTCCAGCATGATGAATCCTCCTGTAATGACAGCGGCAAGCAGCACAAGAACATGTGCCGCTGAACGTTTGATACTCACATGGCAAACCCCTTTCCAAAACCGGCAGCCGAGCCGGGCTGCCGAGAGCCTGAAGACAAATCTTTTTCTATCTTGCCAGTTCTTTTATTTGCCGATCGGCATGAACCGCCGGACGACCGACGGAATGATAAGTGAATCCTGAAACCCTCATATACTCCAACGGAAACATATTTCTGCCGTCAATGATGACCGGCTGTTTGAGCAGCCGCTTCACTCTCTGAAGATCCATCTCCTTGACTTCCGGCCAATCTGTTGTAATCAGGCATGCGTCCGCGTTTTTGATGGCACTGTACATCTCTGCGTGATATTCAATGCCGCCTTCTCCTAATATCGCTGCCGCTTCGGGAATCGCGATCGGATCATACGCTTTCACGTGAGCGCCCTGCTCTTTAAGACTTGTGATGATATCAAGAGCCGGGGCGGAGCGGACGTCATTTGTATGCGGTTTAAAGGCCAGCCCCAGTACGGCCACGGTTTTCCCTTTTAAGGGACCGATGGCGCGGTTCAATTTTTCCGTAATACGGACCCTTTGCTTCTGATTGGTTTCAATGACGGCTTCCATCATTTCAAACGGATAGCCGGCGGCGTTTGCGATATGCAATAAAGCCGTTGTATCCTTCGGAAAGCAGGATCCGCCGAATCCGATGCCCGCCTGCAGAAATTTATTCCCGATCCGGCTGTCAAGACCGACGCCTTCTGACACGTGAGAAATGTCCGCCCCGACACGTTCGCAAATATTGGCGATATCGTTAATAAAAGATATTTTGGCGGCTAAAAAAGCATTTGCGGCATACTTAATCATTTCCGCGCTTTCAAGATTGGTCTTTACGATCTTCGTACGGAACGGCTTATGAAGCTCTTCAATGACCGAAGCGGCATGTTCGCTTGTGGCGCCGATAACCGCCCGCTCCATCTGCATCGTATCCCGCACCGCCGAACCTTCGCGGAGGAATTCAGGATTTGACGCGACATCAAACGGATATGTTCCCTTTGACGCTTCGCTGACGATTTGGTAAACGAGCTTTCCCGTCCCGACCGGAACAGTGCTTTTGGTGACAATGATTTTGTATCCGTTCAGCTGTTCTCCGATTGTTTGCGCCGCTGCCTTAATGTAGGTCAGATCGGCTTCACCCGTCTTTGACATCGGCGTACCGACGGCGATATAGACGATATCAGCGGCTTTCACAGCAGGCTCAATATCGGCCGTAAAGGATAACCGCCCGGCACTGACATTTTTTTCGGCTAATTCCTCAAGCCCCGGTTCATAGATCGGGATGACTCCGTTTTGCAAGCTTCTGATTTTCGCTTCATTGATGTCACAGCAAGTCACATGATGGCCGATTTCCGCAAAACAAGTTCCAGATACAAGACCTACATACCCTGTTCCTAATACAGCGATTTTTTTCACAGCTTCATCCCTCTTTCGAAAGGTTCTCCTCTTGCCCGGGCCGGTTCATGACGGACCGGTATTTCTCTTTCAGCGTTTTCGCGTTTTGGCTTGCGTCAAAATACGTGCGGACGGTTTGATAAAGTTCCTCGGCTGTTTGCGGCGTCCAAGCCTCTCCTTCGTCATATTGCAGAATGGATTCTGCCAGCGTGTCAGGTGAACCCGGCTTGATCAGCAAACCTCTATATTTCCCAAATAAAGAAGCCAATCCTCCGACATCGGTACAGATCACCGGCACCTTCAGAGCGAGCGCCTCAATGACCACAGTCGGCATGCCTTCGCTGTAGGACGGCAGCGCCATTATATCCGAGGCCAGCAGATAGTCCTGTACCTTGTCGTTCAGCACTTGCCCCGTGACGATATGAGCGGCTTCACGTAATGAAGATGCGGCGGGACCGTCACCGACAAAGACAGCTTCATATCTTTCATCCAATGACTGAACGGCTTTTGATAAGTCGAAAACACCTTTCTCTTTGACAAGCCTGCCGATGAACACGATCAGTTTTTTATCCGGAGGAAGGCCGAGCCGTTTTCTGACGGCTTCTTTCGTCTCGTTCCTTTTTCGGAAGGCTTCAAGCGTGATGCCGATCGGAAGCACGCTGCACTCCGCTTCGATGAGCTTTTTCATTTGTTCCCGCAGACTGCCGCTCACAGCGTAAATATCGGCTGCTTCCCGCACCGCAAATGTAAATGCGCGATGAGCGCTTTTGCTGTAATGCGGATAGACATTGACATCACTGCCATGCAAGGTCAGCACATACGGGATGCCTAAAGCCTTTGACACAATGGCGGCCGCTCCGCCTGACGGCATGGCGAAATGCGCGTGAATCAGATCGGGCTTCAGGCCATGATTTTTAATTTCGGAAAGAACCGATGACGCCATTCTTTTATGCGGCTGCGCCCATTTCAGCTGCCCGGGAACCGCCTGATAAAACGGCCGGTGGACGGACACGCCTTTCCGCCATTCATGCGCCGGCCTTATATCCTTTTGCCGATACGTCTTTTTCAGCACCCGGAATGGCGCGGCGAGTTTCGGGCGCGGACAAATGACAGTCATCTCCGCGCCAAGCTTTCTCAGTTCTTGGGCCTGCGTCTCATGAAAAACGCCTTCTCCCGGCTTCTCACTGCTCGGATATACACTTGTCATCCACAATACCTTCATAGCAAACGTCCTTTTCTTAATTTACTTTTCATATGCGGATAAGCTTTTCCTAACAGGAACAAATAACACAATGCTCCGCAGGATACGGAGATCGCCAGCCGCAGCTTGACATCAAGGCTGATCCGCTCCGTCCCGAAGCTGGCTGTAAAGGCGATGACACCCATTGCCGCCGTAAGCAGAAACGGTTTGGCCACGGCTTTGAAGTAAGCCGACAGCCGCAGCTTAATGACATATGCCAGCAGCCAGCGCCCGATCAGGAAATTCAGGATGCTGATGAAAGCGTACGTCCAGGCTACCGTCAAGAGATTTCCGGACAGCACGGCGGCGTACAAAGATGCACCATACAGCAGCATCACCCCGGCGTCCCAATAAAATGCCAGATCGGCCCGCCCTTTCGCCAGCAGCACAGATCCGTTCGGATTCATCAGAACCCTTAAAATCCCGACGATGGCGAGAACGTTTAAAACCGGGACAGCCGCCAGCCATTTTTCTCCGAAAACCGAAGCCACGAATGCATCCGATACTGAAACCAAACCGAGCAAAAGCGGAAAGGATATCAGCGCGAGTATTTTGGTCATATTGAGAAAACCTTCTCTGATCACGCTGTTTTCATGCTTGTTTTTCGCAAAGACGGGAAACGCGACTCTCGTAATGATCGGATTGATTTTTAATACCGGAAGCGTGACAATCTGGTAGGCCAGATTGTAAATGCCGAGCGCCTCGGCGCCGATAAAACTGCCGATCAGAATCATATCAATATTCGCCCCGAGCCGGTTCACAAGCCGGGAAGACAGCTGAAAGGCTCCGAAAGAAAAGAAGCCTTTCATTCCCTTCAGATCAAAAACGAACGCCGGTCTCCATGTTTTTCTGCAGGACACCCAGTACAGAATACCTTTTGACGATTGCAGCAGCACCTGGGAAATCACATAGGCGAGAATCGGGTCCGTATAAAAAACCGCAGCCGCCAAGTAAACGAAGGACAGCACATTTGAAAAGATTTCAATCTTGCTTAGCGTGTTAAATGCCAGCGCTTTTTGCAGCATATATTGATATTGCTGACCGATCGGCGCGATTAAAAACATGACGGCCAGCACGCGGATTAAATAGACAAGCTCCTCCCGCCGATAAAAATCGGCAATGAGCGGACTGCTGAAGAACAGCAGCGCAAACAGCGCAAGCCCCGTTATGATATTCAGCCAGTACAAGGAAGACATCTGTTTATCAGTCACATGATCTTTTTGAATGAGCGCGGCGCCAAAACCCATATCAAGCGCAATTTGGGCAAACACCACTACCGTTGTGATCATGCCGACAAGGCCGAATTCAGCCAGTGACATGACCCGCCCGAGCAGGGCGAATTGGACGATTTGAATGACCGTAATACACGCTGTCGAAATACTTGTCCATTTGGCGCCGCTCAAAATTTGATTTGTAATACTAGGCATCGTTTTCCCTACTTTTTTGTCTGCTGACCAGAATTTTTATCGCGCCCCGTCACCGGTCCAGATCACTTTGCACGTTTTGAGCATAATCTTCAGTTCCAATGAAAAGGTCAGGTTGCGGATATAATATAAGTCAAACATCAGTTTTTCCCTCGGTGTCATGTCATATCCCCCGTTGACCTGCGCCCAGCCGCTTAATCCCGGCTTAACGGCCAGCCGCTCCGTAAACCCCGGAATCTCAGCCTGAAACTGTTCCGTAAACACGGGACGCTCGGGACGCGGGCCGATCAGGCTCATTTCTCCCCGAAGCACATTTACCAGCTGCGGCAGCTCATCAATACGGGTCCTTCTGATAAAAGCGCCGACCTTTGTCACGCGGGGATCCTTTTTCAGCGCCCAGACCGCCCCCGATTTTTCAGCATCTATTTTCATAGAGCGGAGCTTATACAAATAAAACGGCTTCCCGTCTTTGCCTACCCGCTCCTGCTTGTAAAAAGCCGGGCCGGGCGACTCCAAACGAATCAGTATGGAGAACAGGCCCATCACCGGAAGCGCCGCCAAAAGCCCCGCAAGCGCAAACACAATGTCCATGAATCGCTTAAAAGCCAAATAACGGGCCGTTCTTTCCGTAACGGCAGCGGAAGTCCCCTGCCGCACTGCATAGTTATTATTTACATTCATGCTTTTCTCTGCTCCCACTGACACACACCTCACGATTTGTTGGGATGTTTGATGACCTATGCCGTGAGTTTAGCAGATGGATGTTAATTGGAAGTAAAGGAAACGTTAATGTTTATTAGAATGTTTCGATTATTGTTTTTTTATTGTAAATCTATTCATATCCATATTTGAGACAAAGCATAATGAAAAAATAAAAAAACAGACCGGTATGAACCGGTCTGTTTCCATGAAAAAAATTATCTGAAATAGGAGGAAACGCCTTGGGTGATCCCCGCCGCGAGTCTGTCCTTTTTCGTTGATTGTTTTAGAATATTGGCATCAATCGGGCTTGTGACAAAACCGGTTTCTAACAAGACACTCGGCATTTTAGAATACTTAATGACGTAAAATCCGGCAGTTTTCACACTGCGGTCACGCGTGCCGAGAGCAGAAACCATTCTTGGCTGAATATTTTGGGCAAGCCTCAGACTGTTTGCCGATTGGTAGGTTTTATCATAATACGTCTCCGTACCGTTTGCACTGCTGTTATCATTCGCATTTGCATGGACGCTGATGAAAATATCGGCGTTCGCCTTCGCCCCTTTGTTCACTCTCTCCTCAAGCGAATCAAAGGTGTCGCCCTTTCTTGACATTACAGTAAGCGCGCCCGCGCCGTATAATTGATTGTTAAGACGCGTAGCGATATCAAGGTTTACATTTTTCTCAAGCAAGCCGTTTCCGGTTGCACCTGAATCCTGATAGCCGTGTCCCGGATCAATAAAGACCGTTTTGCCGACAACGGGATTTTTAAGCTGCGACGCGGCATTGTTGCTTAAAGATGAAGCACTTCCTATGACGGTGAAGCTGGTGATGTTTTTACTTCCGATATACGTCCGGACGTCTTTTGACAGACTGTCTCCATTCGTCAGCAGGTGAACTCTTCCCTGTTTGGCGCTCAGCACGCCTCCGACGATGGTATCCGCCTCTTTAAAGCCATTGGTAACAAACGTATAGCCTGTGCTTAAGCCTGTCTTTTTTGCAAGATTCACAGACAGGTTATAGCGGTTTTTGCCGCTGATTCTCGAAGGGTTCGGCAGCTTATTATAAAGTGAGCTGCTGATGCTGCTTGTCCCGCCGATGACAATCGTGTTTTTAATCCCTAAGCTTTTGATCGCATTGGACGCAGAACCATTTAACGTTGAATCATTAGTGAATAAAATCGGATATTTTTTAGCGGACGCATAAGAAATCGCAGCCATTCCATCCGCATCAACAAACCCGTTGACCACAAGGGCTGTAGAAGATCTTGTCATTTCACTCGCCACTTTTGCGGCTGTGGCATATCTCGTGCTCCCTGATAACCGTTTGACACTGATGCCTAATTTAGCAATTTGATTTGCGGTATTTTTCGAAACGGCAGGTGTGCCGCCTACGATAATCACATTTTTCGTTTTTAAATCAATTAATCCCTTTTTTGTGCCGGCAGACAGCTGATCTTTATTTGTAAACAGCAGCGGCGCATTTTTTTGATATGCAAGCGGCGCAGCGGCAATTGCATCGGCATATGAAGTTCCGCCGGTGATAATTACCGTTTTCGCTTCACCCCATGATTGTTTTGCCGCCAGTACAGCCGTATCATACCGGGTGCTTCCGCCGATCCTTTTAACCGTGTTGTCAGCCAAAGCGGAAGGGACAAATAGAATGACCCCGAGAATAAAGACGGGGAGACATTTTATGATGAATTTCAATCCGATCTCCTCCACAGAAGTTTAGTAGTTTGTAAGTGCTGTATTAGGATAATAGAACGCAAGAATAGAAGTATACGGCTCTCCGGCCTCCGCTCTTTCTTTTGCTCCGTATTGACTCATTCCTACGCCGTGACCGTATCCCTTTCCTGATATCGTGATTTGCGAAGAATTACCGGACGCACTGGCGTATGTGCTTTTAAAAGATGAAGCTCCGATCATCGTCCTAAGTTCAGACGCTTTCACCTCAACAGATGCAGTCTTGTTCATGACATAGCCCTTCGACTTGTCATTCACATGGTACGTGACCTTCACCGCGGCGTCTTCCGCGCGCTGGCCTTTTGTTTTTCCGGTGAGCGAGAGATCAGAGATACTTGCAATTTTTATGGAACTTGCATTGGTTTCTTTATTTTTCATCAGCCAATTTTTTATTCCGTTGAGCTGCGCAGCATTTGCTTCGTTTGTTTTAGACCACCAGGATGCGGGATTTTTCATATCCAGACCCGCTGGCAGCTGCTGCTTCTGCAATGTTAAAGACCAGCTGATTTCCGGATCTTTTGTGTCCTTTTTGGCTACTAAATACGGCACTTTCGATCCCCACACTTCATCGCCGGCTTCCATGTAACCGCCATTGCTTGATGAGTAAGTGGCATCTATCAATCTGCCGGAATAAGTGAGCACTTTCCCTTTTGTTCCGTTAACGGCTGCGGTGGCGTTTGGATACCAGCTGTATCCCCCGTAAACCTGAAAGGCCGTTGTATCCGCGACTGTTTGTCCCATCTTGCCGATAGAGTAGGTGCGGGCGGCAACAGCCTGGGCTTTCAGCGCTTCTGTCGGCCAGCTTCCCGGCATTTCATTCGGCAGGACACCTTTCAGATAATCCTCAAAAGGAATGTTTTCATTAACAGGTCTTACATATTTGCCGGATTCAGCAGTGAAACTCATATTCCCCAGATATGGCTTCCCGTCAATGCTGATTGTGTTTGCTGTTGAATATTTTTCAGGAACCGCCTTGAAAGACGTTTTTCCGCTGTTAATGCCTGCAACGCCTAATTTGCCGCCGGACGTTTCAATACGGTACGTCTTTCCGTTTACGAGATAAAACTCTTTTGCGTAAGCAGCCTTAACTGAATCGGCAATTGAATTCGCGCTGCCTATTAATGTATAAGAATAGGTGCCTTTCGTTTTAAAAAGGCCGGCCTCGTCGGCGGGTGTTTCGCTTTTTTTGATGTATACAAGCGGCATGTGATTTGCGGCGGCAATATTTGATCCGACTACGATGTCCGCTAATTTAGTCCCGTTGGCAGCCACCGTTTTGCTTGCATCCATGCCAAGCGAAGTGACTGCGTTTGCTGATATTTGATATCTGTTTGATCCGGTAATTCGTTTGGTGACCGAGGCCTTCTTTTTAATTTGATTCTCCACATCTTTGCTGACGCTTGAAGTGCCTCCCATGATGATCACTTTTTTAGGCAGATTGTAGCTCGGAAGGGAGTCTTTTTTCGTCAGAAGGATCGGATAGCCGTTTTGCGCGGCATATGGCGCGATTGCCAGCGCATCCGTATATACATCCCCCGTTACTACGACCGCCTGGTCATAGCTGCCCATTTCGGCCGCAATATTTTTGGACAGATCATATCTGTTTTTTCCGCTGATCCGTTTCGTACGGCCGTATTTCTTCAATGTCTTTTCCGCGGCTGACGAAATACTGTTCGTCCCGCCGATGATTAAAATATTATCCGGATTGAATTTCTTGATTTGCGCTTCTGTGCTGCTGCTCAGTTTTTTCGCTTCAGTCAGCAGAACAGGCGCTTTCAGTTTATTCGCTAAAGGAATGACGGAAAGCGTGTCCGCAAAATAAGCGTCCGTATTCACGACGACTACGTTGGACGGGTTTTTCCAATACTTAGATGTCGCGGCGTTAGCTGTATCATATTTGGACGCGCCTCCCAATCTGACAACGGAGGACACATCGCTTCCCGTCAGTTTATAAGTTCCTGAAGGTTCGATATTCAGAGTCGATTTATTACCAATATAATTCGTCAGTTTTACTGAGATATCAGAACTGGCCGCAAAAGTGCTTTCCGGTAATAAAGCCAGGCTGAATATCACAGAAAAACAGACAGCCCATATTGTTTTCTTCAATTTTTATCCCGCCTTTTGCTGATCATGGTGTATTATTTTGCTTTCTCGATTTCCTTGATCTCTTTTTGGCCTTTATCATTTGTGAAATAAGTAATGCTGACTTTGTCATTTTCGCTGAATTTATTCAGAACATCAGAGAAGTCATCAGAAAATTCAAAGCTGACGGGCTGATCATCCACTTTTACTTCAATTGTGTGCGTATCCGCCATACCGACATAATATGCCGTTTCTTTTTGAGCCTGGTTCTCCGAAGAACCGCTTCCCTTCTTTGATTGTTCCGCCGTTCCGCACGCTGCCAATACAACAGAAAAAAGCAGTATTAAGAACGAAGCTGCAATAGTTTTTTTCATTTTTTTCACCTCATCTTTATGTATCGTCTTATACTAACTTTTTTTTAAGGTAATTTTAAGGTCTTTTTGTAACCTTTTTTTTAAGAATTTCGTCTATTACATGGTTATAAGTAAAAATATGACTGGGTTTATAAAGATTAGTAAATTGCATCATGAAAGTTAATAGAAAAGGTGATGACAAATGAGAGCTGAACGAAAAAGAAAGAAGAAAAAGGTTCTTCTGACAATCGTAACAATCATCGGGCTGTTAGTTTTATCATCAGGAGGCTACGTCTACTACTTGTGGCACAAAGCGGCTTCAACGGTGGCAAGCATTCAGGAAGACTTAAAAAAATCGGACAAACGTGACACGGATATAGATCTCGGAAAGAAGGATCCGATTTCTGTTTTAATCATGGGAGTCGATGAGCGGAAAAATGACAAAGGGCGCGCGGACACGATGATTTATATGACCGTCAATCCTAAAACGAATACAACGGAAATGGTCAGCATCCCGCGCGATACGTATACGAAAATCTCCGGCAAAGGTACGATGGATAAAATCAACCACTCCTATGCCTTCGGCGGAACCCAAATGGCCGCGGATACCGTCGAGGTCCTGCTCGACGTGCCGGTAGATTATTTTGTGAAAGTAAACATGGAGAGCTTCAAAGATACCGTGGATACACTCGGCGGGATTACGGTGAACAGCACGTTCGCCTTCAACTACGACGGGCATTCTTTCGGAACGGGGAACATCAGCCTGAACGGCGAAGAAGCACTTGCCTACACCCGCATGAGAAAAGAAGACCCCCGGGGGGATTTCGGCAGACAGCAGCGGCAGCGCCAAGTGATTGAAGGGATTATTTCTAAGGGGGCAAACATCTCGTCTGTCACGAAATTCGGAGATATGTTTAAGGTCATTGAAAACAATATGAAAACAAACATGTCATTCGATGATATGTGGACGGTTATGACTGACTATAAAAATGCCCGCAGCAAAGTCACTCAGCATGAACTGAAGGGAACGGGAACGAGAATCAACAATATCTATTATTACAAATTAGATGAAGCAAGCCTCGCTTCAGTCAAAAAAGAATTAAAAGAAAGCCTGAAATAATAAAAAACTCTGCATATGATGCAGAGTTTTTTTTATTCTGTAAAAGGCTGCGGACGGGTTTTTCTATAGCCGTACCGATAAAGCAGTTCTTCCGCAATCCGTTTTGAGGCCGATCCGTCACCATAAGGGTTTGACGCCTTTGACATCCGTTCATACTCGGCCTGATCGGTTAAGAGCTGTTTTGTCAGCTGATACACCGTTTCTTCATCTGTACCCGCCAGCTTCAATGTCCCGGCTTTCACTCCTTCGGGGCGCTCGGTTGTGTCCCGAAGCACCAAGACCGGCTTTCCGAGAGAAGGCGCTTCCTCCTGAACCCCGCCTGAGTCGGTCAAAATGAAATTTGCTTTCGCAGCGAAGTTATGGAAATCCACGACCTCCAGAGGTTCTATTAAATGCACCCTGTCCGAATCAGCAAAATGGGCTTCTGCGGCCTCACGAACTGCGGGATTCAAATGAACGGGATAAACGACTTGTACGTCCTCAAACTCTTCAACGATTCTTCTGACGGCCTTAAACATCTGTTTCATCGGCCTGCCTAAATTTTCACGTCTGTGCGCTGTCAAAAGAATCATCCTGCTTCCTTCCAGCTTGTCAAAAATCGGATGAGAATAGTCTTCCCGCACTGTCGTTTGAAGCGCGTCTATCGCCGTATTTCCCGTGATAAATATAGAATCCGGCTTTTTATTTTCAGCAAGCAGATTCTGTTCAGCCTGGCTTGTCGGCGCAAAATTCACATCAGCGATCACGCCCGTCATCTGCCGGTTGATTTCTTCAGGGAAAGGAGAGTATTTATTTTGCGTACGCAGACCGGCTTCCACATGGCCGACGGCGATTTGATGATAAAAGGCGGCAAGGCTTCCGGCGAACGTTGTCGTCGTATCTCCGTGGACCAAAACGATATCTGGTTTTACTTCTTGAAACAGCTTGTCCAGTTTCAGCAAAGCATGAGATGTAATTTCTGAAAGCGTTTGACGCTCTTTCATAATATTCAAATCAAAATCAGGCGTGATGCTGAATGCTTCAAGCACTTGATCCAGCATCTGTCTGTGCTGTGCGGTTACAGTCACCAGCGAATCAATTTCCTGATATTTTTCAAGCTCTAATACGAGCGGAGCCATTTTAATTGCTTCAGGTCTTGTACCGAATACGGTCATTACTTTTAGTTTTTTCAACGGTTTGTCTGCACCTCGTTTTATATGTCGGATATCCCTTCATGTTAACATATTTATGCCGTTTCTTAGATATTGTAAAGCTTAATGGCAAACAAAGCAAAAACCGTTACAAGACTCTTTGAAAGCGGATTAAAAGGTGTGAATTTTAATCAATTGTGGTAAAGTGGAAAAAGACTAGGTTATAGTTCTGAAAAAAAGATTTTGCAGAAACAAGGATGGTGTTATTCAGTGAAGAAAGTACGCAAAGCCATTATTCCGGCAGCAGGTTTAGGCACTCGTTTTTTGCCGGCCACAAAAGCAATGCCTAAAGAAATGCTTCCAATCGTTGATAAGCCGACAATTCAGTATATTATCGAAGAAGCTGTCGAATCCGGCATCGAAGATATTATTATCGTAACCGGAAAAGGAAAAAGAGCAATAGAAGACCATTTCGACAATGCCCCTGAACTGGAACGCAATTTAGAAGAAAAAGGGAAAATCGAACTGCTTCAAAAAGTGAAAAAATCGTCAAATATTGCGGATATCCACTATATTCGCCAAAAAGAGCCAAAAGGACTCGGTCATGCCGTTTGGTGCGCACGCAACTTCATCGGCGATGAACCTTTCGCCGTTCTTCTCGGCGATGATATTGTCCAGGCTGAAAAACCGGGACTTCGTCAGCTGATGGATGAATACGAAAAAACATTGTCTTCCATCATCGGTGTTCAGCAAGTTCCTGAAAGCGACACACACCGCTACGGAATTATCGATCCGTTAACAAATGAAGGCCGCCGTTACCAGGTCAAAAATTTTGTAGAGAAGCCTGAACCGGGCACAGCTCCTTCCAACTTGGCTATTTTAGGAAGATACGTTTTCACTCCTGAAATTTTCATGTACCTTGAACAGCAGGAAGTCGGTGCAGGGGGAGAAATTCAATTAACGGACGCCATCCAAAAGCTCAATGACATTCAGCGTGTCTTCGCTTATGATTTCGAAGGAAAACGTTACGATGTCGGTGAAAAACTAGGATTTATCGAGACGACGCTTGAATTTGCCTTACAGGATCAGGATATCCGCCATAAATTAATTCCGTTCATGAAGGATCTTCTTGAAAAAGAAGAAGCTGACGAATAGAAAAAGCTGCCGAATCCGGCAGCTTTTTTTATGTGATCTTTACTTTTTAGACGTTACCGTCAGTGTCTTATCAGCATTGTTCACAGAAAAAGTATATTCCTGGTTTTTAAGCATGAGCAAATTCTGATTGATTTTGCTGCCGCCTTTTTCACTTAAAGCTGAGATGTCTGCAGGACGCGATAAATGAAAAACCACTTCGGAGACTGTATCATTGTCAATCACTACATCCGTTTTTGCATCGGATGCTTTTAATACGTTCCGTCCGTCAGCCGTTTGTCCCGCAGCTGGATTTTTCAATTTACGCTGCACATCGTCCCGGCTTTTATTGAGATATGAGAGAAACTCTTCTGCTGTTTGGCTTGATAAACTGCCGCTGAAATCATTCAGCTGAACATCCGTCTTTTTTAAAGCGTTCACTTTATATAGATCAGTCTTTTTCATAAAGTACTCTTTATCGTTTAATTTCACTTTAGCCGCCTGGTTATTCTCGGCTTCTATCTGCACCTTCGTACCGAAACTTACACTTGCGGAGGCTTTTCCTTTTATATCTTTTTCAGTGTAAAGGTCCGCCTTTTCAGCTTTTACCAAAGCAGGTTTATTCACAGACTCATAAAGGCCGGCATCGCTCTGTTTGACGTCACCGAAAGATGTGATCGCACGCAGAGGCTTGTCTGAAAACATCGAAGCGCCTGCGCCGACAGCCAGCAATGCAAGCAGCGTAATCTGTATCGTATTGGCAATGAATTTAGGCTTCGCTTTCTTTTGCTGCGCCTGAGTGATTTTCTGTTCCTCGGCTGCCCGCGTTCTGCCTTCAATCTGCTCGTTTTGATATTTCTTTTTTTCTTTCTTTGAAAGCTTGTTGAACCAATCCACAAAAGCTTTATATTCTTTTACAACGGCTTTCGTTTCGTCGAACATACGCATTTCGCCGTAATGCATCCAAGCCACCCGGTCACACATTTTCTCAATCTGTCCGATGGAATGACTGACGAAAAAGATCGTTTTGCCGCGTTCTTTAAATTCCGTAATGCGGTCCACACATTTCTGATAGAAAGTCTGGTCCCCTACTGAGAGCGCCTCATCAATAATAAGGATGTCAGGGTCCATATGCGCCGATATGGCAAAACCGAGACGGGATTTCATACCGCTTGAATAGCTTTTAACAGGCTGATCTATAAAGTCGCCGATATCCGCGAATTCAACGATTTTTTCATAAAGCTCGTCTATCTGCCGATTGTTGAGACCCATCATCAAGCATTTTAAACGGATGTTGTCCTTGCCGCTTAATTGATTGTTTAATCCGGCAGAAATCGCGATTAAAGACGGCTGCCCGTTCATATCAATCTCACCGCTTGTCGGCGGAATGATCTTTGCAAGCAGATTGGACATCGTTGATTTTCCCGAGCCGTTGATACCTACGAATCCGATCGTTTCCCCTTCATAGACGTCAAAAGAAACATTTCGGACAGCGAAAAAACCTTTTTGATTTCTGTTTGGGAAAAACAATCCTTTAATTTTGTCAGACTGTTTTTTATATAGAAAATACTGTTTTGAAACATTTCTGAACGAAACTTTTAGTTTCATCGTATAATCTCCTTACTATATTAAAGAAAGTCAACAAACTTATCTCTGAATTTCATATGAAGAAGTGAACCGACTGTTAACAGCAGCAGTGTGACGAACCAGAAATACAGCGTGTATTTCACATCGTGGAAAAACCACTGCCCTTCCATAAAGCTGTCTCTGAAGCCCTCGATAATATAGAAAAGAGGGTTTAACTTCAAGATGGTCAAAACTTCAGGTCTGTTTCCAAATTTCTCCGCAATGTCCCAGAAAATCGGCAGAAGAAAAAAGAGAAGCCTTGTGACGGCTTGAAGCAAAAACTGATAGTCCCTGATTAATACGCTGATGGTTGAATTAAACAGGCCGAAAGCAAACATAAAACTGATCATGCAAAACAAGTAATAAATATATTGCAGCCAGTGAAGCGTCGGAAACAGTCCGTTGCTCAGCAGCACAATAATATAAATCGCCATCATCACAAAGTAACTGAATAAATTCGATGCTATCACTACAGAAGGCAGTGAACTGATCGGAAAGTTCATTTTCGACACTAAATTTATCCGTTTAAAAACGCTGTTAGATGCATCCAGTATCGTCGGACTGATAAAGAACCAAGGAATTAAGCCGGCCAGCATCCAAACGATGAACGGTACGCTGTCTCCATTTCCAAGCACCATATCATGTCCGCCGCGAATCCCGAGACCAAATACGAACCAGTAAGCCAGCATTTGAATCATAGGGTTGAGAAACTGCCACAATATACCCAAATAGTTCACTTGATACTTTGATTTCGTTTCGTACACTGCAAGCCGCATAATCAGCGGAAATGAGTTGAATTGCTCTTTCAGAATTTTTACCAATGCATTCATTCTAATCTTCCTTAGTCGTAAGTTTTAGGTAATAGCTTTGACTTACAAAAGCACCGCTCATAATTGTAACAGATTACGATGTATTTTTCACTTCATAACAAGCCTGAGTCCCATGAGCGCAACATGCCGTCACTTAAGCAAAAAAGCATAATTAACATGGTTAAATTATGCTTTTTTGCACTTATTTACTTGTCCCCGAAAATCACTTTTACGGCTTTTTCAGACGATTCTCCGGTTTCTAAATAACAGAACTTCTCGTAAAAAGGCCCGAACGAATCCGGAAGCTTATAATCATCTGATTCCGTTTCATTGACCCATTTGATAACGTCACCTGTTTCTTTGACAAGCGGGCCGGGCGCTTCTTTTTCAAAGTCAAAGTAAAACCCTCTGAGTTTATCCCGGTACGTTTCGATATCAGGCACATAAAACAGCATCGGTCTTTTCAGATTCGCATAGTCAAAAAAGACAGAGGAATAGTCCGTTATGAGTAAATCAGAGACCATATACAGCTCACGGATATCTTCGTAGCTGGAGAAATCATACGCAAATCCTTCATACGGTCCGAGATCAAAGTTTTCCGCCACAAGATAATGCATCCGTAAAATAATGACATAACGGTCGCCGATCGCTTCTCTCAATTGGTGAAGGTCTAAATCAAGGTCAAACTTGTATTTTCCCTTTTTATAAAATTGGTCATCCCGCCATGTCGGTGCGTAGATAATCACTTTTTTATCTTGCGGAAGATTCATTTTTTCTTTCAGCGCTTTAATGACAGAAGGGCTGTTATCCGTCTGAAGGAAGTCATTCCGCGGATATCCCGATTCAATCATGGTTTTATTAAACTGAAACGCCCGGGCGAATATTTCGGTTGAATATGCGTTCGGTGAAATCAGGTAATCCCACTTTGAAGCCTCTGTCGTAAAGTTGCGCTTGTATTTTTCAGTGTTTGTTCCGGGCATATGCACTTCATCCATATCTACGGCAAGGCGCTTTAAAGGCGTGCCGTGCCATGTCTGGACATATGTCGTATGCTCAGGTTTCGGAATCCACAGCGGCATACGGCTGTTGACAACCCAGTACTCGGCTCTTGCCATGGCAAACAGCCATTTGAACGTGAAGCGTTCGATATAAGGAATCCCTTTATCTTTAAATGTCTGTGAGTAAGCGGGGTTTACACTCCAGCAGAGACGGTATTCCGGCATCTCTTTGCTCATGTATTCATAAATCGCCCGCGGGTTGCAGCTGTACTGTTTTCCGGCAAAGCTTTCAAACATGACAAGTTTCTGTTTGACAGGCAGTTTTCCTGCAAATCTGAATCCTGCTTTGTAAGTGTTCTGTATTCTTTTCTCAATGAACTTTTTCAGCTTATTCTTTCTCTTGCGTACAAAGGAAGCGCCCCGTTTCAGCTTTCCTTTCACAAAATACTCCACGCGGGTGCTGAAGCTGTAATCGTTCATTCTCAGGTGGAGATTTTTCGTTTTCTTTTTCGTGAAAACGTGAAATCTGGCAGGCCCTTTTTCCGTTTTCAGAACCGTGAATTGGTTAGGGTTTACATGTTCAGATTTCAGAACCTTTAACGGTTTGCTGTTGGTGATAACCTCTTCACCTGTCCCGGCATCTTCAAAAATGAATTGAATATGGAATTGAAAGATGAGCTGCT
This sequence comes from Bacillus sp. R45, assembly GCF_021729365.1. Taxonomy (NCBI): domain Bacteria; kingdom Bacillati; phylum Bacillota; class Bacilli; order Caryophanales; family Bacillaceae; genus Bacillus; species Bacillus sp. R45. The sequence continues at coordinate 3,427,513 of NZ_CP091421.1, forward strand.
GATTCAATTCTTTATAAACGGCATTCAAATCAATTTTTGTATCAAAGCCTATCGTGTCAAGCATCGTTGTGTCCTGAACATATTCATCAAGGTCGTGTCTCGGCACGTCGTGAAGCGGATACTTCAGAATGAGAGGCTCCTCTTCTTTTCCTTTTTTCATTTTCAGAATCAGGTTTTTTTCTTTTATCTTTAAGGTTTCTGCCGCATTCAGCCGGAATGCAAAACCTTTCAGATGTAAGCTGCCGTCAGATTCGAGCTCCATTTCATCAATCCGCGTGACGAACTTTTTCTGCAGCAGCTTTAAGGAGAAATTCCCTTTCTTCGTCGTGTAAGGGAAAAAGTACATATGATGAGCCTCATCTTTATAAGAAGACAGTTCAATAGGTTCAAGGCTGGATTTTAACCGTTTTTTACTGATATCACTGTCATCATTGATAAAGGAGACATAGAAATCCAGACATCCTTTGCCGTCCGTATGGTCAGAAAGCAGATCCGTGCTCATGACAGCATGGTACTCTCCGCCCTCTCCGGCCAACCGTTTCAGAGGGACGGAAAGTTCCGCTTTTGTTTTACGATTTATAATCTGAAGAGAAGGCTCTTCCCCTGCAGTGACATTTTCACAGGATATCGTAATGCTGAATGTCTCTTCCTTTATGTTAAGATGTTTTAACTTGTATCTGACAGGATTTTCTATACCCATAAAATAAGTCTACTCCTCTGTTTCAATTAAACATATCCAATCACAATCATCATTTTGTTACTTTCAGTGAAAGGTTCTCCTTCACCGTCCGGTAGAATTGATATTGCAGTCCGTTCGCTTCTGCCGTCACCTTTTCACCGTCTTCTCTGTTTAACATGACACGTTCATAATCGTTATAAATGACATACATAATATAACCGCCAAGTCCGACTTTTTCAATGTCACTTAACGGGATTTCAAGGACGTACCGCCCGTCTCCCAGTGACTGAACCGGAAACTGGTGGTGTACTTTCATGTTATCTCTGTGCTGAAACTGAATATATTGGGCATTATTTCTGTCCTGTCCGAACAAGCGGAACGTAACGGTGAATTTATGATCGGCGAACACCGCGCTTTCCGTTTCTCCGTGCATGCGAAGTTCGACCAGTTTATTTTCTTCATCCGTCAGCGGGCTTTCTAAATAAGCCAGTCCGTCTTTCGTCACGATGTTTTTATCGGGCTCTTTTTTGGACCAGCGGAACAGCTTTTCGACCTCATCATACCGTTTTTGAGTCAGCAGACGGTAGGCTGTTTTATGAATCGGATGAAAAAATGTCTCGGAAATATCGTATTTCGTCTTCTTTAACACATTCAGAATTTCATTGAATTTATTGTAGTAGGCTTCTTTGTTTTCGCTTTTCAGGAAGTGCATCCGATCGAAAAGCCGCGTAATGGAATCGAATTCAATCAGGCGGTTCATCGCCATCTTCTCTTTTTCAGTATCTAATTTTTTGTTCAGAATATACTTCATTACGGCTATGTTCGTGTCGGTTTTTTCCATTATATTGGTCTGCTTTGTCAGCGACTCATTATTGTCCATTCTGTTCAGATAATAGACCGGTTCGGTTGACGTTGAAATATCTCCGCACGCCAAAAGAACATCCATAAAAAATTGCTTATCTTCAGCAAATTTCATTTCCGGATATCTGATATCGTTATCTTTTAGAAATTGTAAGTTCATCATTCTTGCCCGCGGGCCCAGATGATAGAAAATATGCCGGATTGAAAAAGGCGATACCTTCGCTCTGTTCAGCGAAGACTCATGTTTCCCGATCGTTTTTTGACCGTTCACCTGCATTTCGATCGTTTTTCCGACCGCATAATTTACATGATCTCTTTCAAGCATGTCGAATAAGATTTTAACCCCGTTCGGCGCAAACCAATCATCCGCATCCAAAAATGTAATGTACTTCGCATTTGCCAGCTCAATTCCCAAGTTTCTCGGATAAGCCGGAGTTCCCGTGTTGTCTTTCAAAAAGACGACTGTAATATTTTCATACAATTCGGCGTACTCAGTCAGGATGTTTCTGGAATCATCAGTAGAGCAATCATCTACCAGAATTAAAGAAATATGCTGAAAGCCGATGTTTTGAAGGATCACAGAATCAACTGTTTTCCTTACATATTCTTCTGCATTATAAACAGGAACGACTACCGCTACCTTCTTCTCTTCCGCCAATGCTTCTTTGTTTAAAATGGTATATTCGCGTTCTTCTATGGACGGCTTGGACTCTTTTTTATTCAACTTAAAAAAGTTACTAAGATTCATCTTTAAATTCTCCTCTTATTGTCTAGCTTTTTTTCAAAAGCGCATAACAAATATAGCGAAAATAACCTTATATTACAAGAAGTACTCCCTATCCGGAGGGAGTACTTCTTTATCATCTGTATATCCTAATGTTTCAATTACACCCCGGCAATTTCTTTTTTAATCTGTGTGGTGGAAATGCCTTCGGTTCTAGGGAGATAGATGACTTCGCATTGATCTTTAAGGAAATCGAATTTGCCTTCCCAATCGTCTCCCATTACGAACACGTCGATGTTGTGATCCGCTACGTCACGTACTTTTTGATCCCAGCTGTTTTCCGGAATGACTTCGTCGACATAACGGATCGTTTCCAGAATCAGCTTTCTGTGTTCATAGCTGTGGTAGGCCTTTTTTTGTTTTTGCAGGTTGAACTCGTCTGTTGAGATGGCAACAACTAGGTAATCTCCAAGCTGCTTTGCGCGCTCAAGCAGTTTAATATGACCCCAATGCAGTAAATCAAACGTTCCGTAAGTAATGACCTTCTTCATGAAACAAAAGCTCCTTTCTATCATCATACGTATAACAAGCAACTGCCCTGAAATGCTGCGCAGCTGTATCCTTAATCACTAAAGTGCCAATTTCGTACTCATGGAACCTCATTATATCACATAGCCCTGAAAAGGTTAAGCTAATGTAAAACGAAGTTAAATTCCACTTATTAACAAATGTTATTGCAATAGGAGTTTAGCAGGGTTTTTGCGCGGTTGATTAAAGAAATTGTTATCTTATTTATATTTTTGTAAAACTATTGTTAAGTTTATCTGAAGGTATTATGTTAAAATAAAGCTTAGCTTAAGTCACGAAAAAATGAAAGAAAATCCCGTACAAAAAGGAGGACGGCAGATGCAGACTGAAATGGTGCACAACCTTTCTTATGTTAATGGAAATTTACAGGAGTTTATTTCATATTTAGACACTTATTATATCGCACAAAAGCAAGGAGCCGTCATTGCGACGGTCAACCCTGAGATCGGATACGCTGCGGCGAAAGACAAAGGTTATCATCAAGTCATTTCTTCCGCGGATTTCGTCCTGCCGGATGGTATCGGCGTCGTGTTAATGTCACGTTTGACGCAGCACCCGCTGAAATCAAGAATTGCGGGATTCGATGTGTTTCTGTCGCTGCTCGGTCTCGCAAACCGGCAGTCTAAAAAAATATTTTTATACGGAGCTAAGCAAGACGTGCTTGACGCCGTTTTGAACCGGATCGGCAAAGAGTATCCGAATATTGAGGTTGTCGGAGCCAGCAACGGTTATGAAGCGGATAAACGCTTCGTCGCCAAACAGATTTCCCGGGCGAAACCCGATCTCGTGTTTGTCGCCTTAGGATATCCCCATCAGGAACAATTTATTTATGAATACAAACATCTTTTCCCTCAGGCTGTATCGATCGGTTTGGGCGGAAGCTTTGATGTGTTCAGCGGAACGGTGAAACGCGCCCCTGAATGGATGATCAAAACGAATCTGGAATGGCTGTACAGACTGGTGACGAATCCGTGGAGATGGAAAAGGATGCTGAACATTCCGAAGTATGCTTTTACCGTTTTGAGAAATAATAAATCAAATAAAAGCCTGTATTCCGAGCAGGCAGAAGATCAAACGAAACAGCTTTAAACAAATAAAACAGCAAAAGAGATTGGTAATCTATGAACTTGCGATCTTTATTCGCCGCTTTTTATTCTATATATCTGTCTGTTCTGGGCGTTTTGTTCAAGCCTGTAAAGCCCAAGAACCATCTGACCCTGCTGGTATCTTTCGAAGAGAATGCACAGGCTCTCATCCGTTCTTACAAAGCGCACGCTGAATCGCTTTCTTATGAAGTGACGGTTTTGTATACGAGACACGCCGTCAGTCTGAAAAAAGAGCTGGAAGGACTCGGCTCTTTTTATCTGAACGAAAAACATCCGCTGCATCTTTTGAAGGCGGTTTTGATCCTTTTTAAGAGCAAAGCGGTGATAACAGATAACTATTTCCTTATGACAAGCGTCTTAAACCGCCGGCCGCAAACGACATGTATTCAAGTGTGGCATGCGAACGGCTCTTTGAAAAAGTTCGGCCTTGAGGATGTGACGAATCAAAACCGTCCGGCATCAGATATCAGCCGTTTTAAAAAAGTGTACCGCTCGTTTGACTTTGTCACCGTCGGTTCAGACGCGATGGCTGACGTTTTTAAAAAGTCGTTCGGCATACGGGACGGCCAGCTGTTAAAAACGGGTGTCCCCCTGACTGACGTCTATTATGAAGAACACAAGCCCGAACCGAAGCACAAATGGCCGAAAAAAATCATCCTGTACGCACCGACATTCAGGGATTATGATATGCAGTCCTTTCGGCTGCCATTCACCGAAGAACAGCTCACAAACGCGTTAAACGGAGAGTATATGCTGCTTGTAAAGCTTCACCCTGCCGTTTTGCATCATATTTCGGCTTCGTTTGAAAGCGAATTGATCAAGAACGTGTCTGACATGCGTCTTCATGATCTCTTGAAAGCGGCTGATATTTTAATTACGGATTACTCTTCCGTGCCTTTTGAATTCGCGCTCTTAAATAAACCGATTTTCTTTTTCACGTATGATCTGGAGGAATATGATCGAAAACGCGGTTTAATCGACAATTATACTTCCGTCATTCCCGGAAAGGCTTGTCATGACAGTGAAGCTCTTTTGAAGGAAATGACGAAAAAGCCATTTGATGCAGAAGAAATGAAGCGGTTCTCGGACAAATGGAATATGTATTCAGATGGGAATTCGAGTGAAGCGTTATTGAAATTTGCGGAAACAAAAATGAAAAATTGTGCTGAAGCACCTGCCTGAATCTGAGGCGGGTGTTTTTTGCATGAAGAAAGGGCTGAAGCATACACTTCAGCCCTTTTTTTATACTTTCATATACACGGGAACATCATAGTAAAGCGTATAATCATCCAGCAGTGAGTATAAGCTGTACATGCGGTTTACCTGCTTATACGCCCAGCCGATGTCTGTCGCATACTGATGAGCCGCGGCTGAAGACCATCTCATTTTATACAGCGTATCCTGCTCGTATGAAGGATTGTGAATATAAGACGCACCGATAAATTGGGCTCCGCCGATAATCGCGGCTTCCGGAGTAAACCAGCCTTGCTTATACGCGTATTGTGCGCCGTAGTAATTCGGGTTGCTGTCATAAGCCCCGATGCCGTACATGTTGTAAACCTTTTTACCATTATACATAATGCCGTTCGCAAGCTCTGACGTGCCATTGCCCGTTTCAAGCAAAGCATGCGAAATCAAATACACTTCATTGATGCTGTATTTGCCGGCGGCTGTAATAAAGGCCCGGCCTTTCCCTGTCAGTATTCCTTTATTGACCAGCACTTTTTGATTCAGTTCCGATGCGTTCAGTCCGGCTGTCTGAGAGAGCTTCAGAAATTGAAAGTAATACTTGCTGTCTTGTGCGAAGTGAGCCGGATTGACGTACTGCCCGACTTCGTCACTGCTGGCGTTTCTCCAGCCCATGCTGAGTTTGGCCCAGCCGTTTGTCTGGCCTGTGATGCTGACTTTATCGCCTTTTTTCAACTGCCCGATAATATTGCCGGAGCTGACTTCCGGGGTTGACCGGACGTTCAGGACATCGGCTGTGACCGTTCCGGAGGCCGTATTGATGTACGTAAGCGATGCATAAGCCGCGGCATCAGTCTGCGGGCTGACTGTCATTTGTTTTTTGACCATATCTGCCAGCGAGATGTTGTAATTGGTGTTCATGATTTGCGGTCCGTTTTTTATTTTCAGAATAGCCATCGTCCATCCGTACAGCTTTTTCAGCTTTTGGGAGGCGGCGTCCGCTGACTGCGCTCCCGTGAATTGATTGCGAATGCGGAGTTCATAAATCGGATGGCTTTCACTCGTATAGCCGGCCTGTAATTGTTTGGCGCTGAAAAAGCTCATGCTTTTATTTAAAACGGTTTTACTGCTGAATTTTTCGGTTTTGATGACGTATTGTGCAGAGCCGGTTTTCCCCGTCTCCTTCACAGTGCCGGCCGCTTTGTTTTGCTTGAAAAAAGCAGTCACGCGGTCAATGTCTTCCTTCTTAAGCAGCGGTGCCGTTTCAATTCTGAATTGTGTATACGCCGCTTCACCTGTTTTCTGTGCGGAGGCGGATACTTTTTTCCCTTTGAAAAAATCCAGCGATTGATTGATCTTTGCCGTATCAAGCAATGATTCGGTTGTGACTTGGTACGTTGTGTCCGTCTGCTTGGATATCGTTTTTGAAATGGCAGTCAGTTTATATCCCGCCAGCAGATTCAATCCTTTTTTTATCTTCGACTGGTCTGCCGTCTGCTGAGAAAGCAGCTGATATTCGTTTTCTGCTGTTTTTCCCGCCGCTGTTCTTGCCGTCTTTACATGCTGCTGGCGGAAAAACGCCTCCGTTTGTTCTGCCTTTGCAGCGGTAAGCTGCCCTGCCGTGATCCGGTAAACGGACACTGATGCTGTCTTTTTGACAGGCGATGCGTCGCAATGCCATTTTTTCTTTTTAAAGAAAGCTTGCACGCTTTGCAGCTGTTTAGCCGTCAGTCCGCTCATCGCGACCGTGTAATTATTCTTCTTGCCGGCTTTTTGATAGCTTCCGCTGACACCCGTATTCTTCTTGATTTGGGTGATAGCATTTTGTACGGCGCTTACTCCGTTAAAATATCCTGACTGCACGTTATACACGGTTGCTGTTTTGCTTTGGGCATACTTTTGAACGTTCCCTTTGACGCCTGTTTTCCGCTGCAGCTGTTTCGCTAAACCTGCCGCATCAGTTGCATTTGAAATGCCAGAGGCTGTCACGGTGATATTCGGACTGGCCTTTGCCGTGACTTTCAGCGACGACTGCAATCCTGTTTCCTTTTGAAAATCAGTTTGAATTTGAGCGGCTTTTTGATCGCCGGAGATTGTTCCCGATTGGATCTGAAACCGGGCTGTTTCCCGTTTGATCTGACGGTATGACGCTTTCACGCCCGTCTGCTTCGTCAACGCTTGCGAGAGCGCTTTTGCATCCGCATCGGCCGCCATCTCAGAAGTCACGACCTGCATATACGGCTGTTTTGTCCCCGCCGGCTTGACGGCGCCGGTCACGCCCGTTTTTTTCGTCAGTTCGGCAAGAAGATTTTTCGTCTGCCGCTCGTCTGATAGAACGCCTGATGTGACGGTCACGTACGGCTGTTTGCTTCCGCTTGCGCTGTAAGTGCCGGCCACGCCCGTCTGCTTCGTAAAGTCTTTCAGCACGGTTTTCGCATCCGTTTCATCGTGTAAGCCTGAAGCTGAGATTTGATAAGTGAGCGGCGCATTTCCGGCTTTCTTTGCGTCAGCCTGCCACCCCGTATCCTTTTTCAATTTCGCTGCCGCTTGAAGCGCCTCGTTCTCAGAAGCAAATTGCTGCTTCGTTTCCAGCTCGTAAACGGAGTAGTCGCTGTATGCGGCCTCGGCGTGCTGTGTAACGGTGCTAAAGACAAGGAAAACGGCGGACAATAACATAGGTGCAACGAATCTCTTTTTCATTCCTTCTCCTCTTTCTGATTCAATTGGTTTCTATCAAACTAGTTTATTTATCGGCCCGCTTTCTTCATTTTTACAGAGAGAAATCATCCAATTATCCAAATAAAAAAAACTTAATCCCAGAGCTGGGATTAAGTTTGGTTTTATATATGAGAAACGATGATCGTGCAATCTCCGTTTATCGTAAAGTCAGGCATCTGATCCGGCAGTATGAAATGCGCGCCTTTTTCAAGCTTGGCGGACTTGCCTTCAAAGATGATGGAGCCGCTTCCTTCTGTGACGCTGCACAGCATAAACGGAGCGTCCTGGGTCATTTCCGCCGTCCCGCTGATATCCCATTTGTATACAGAAAAATATTCTCCCTGCACAAAGGTTTTAATGGTGATGCCTTTTCTCGTTTCAGTTGATTCATCCAAAAATCCGTCCACATGAGGAACGGTGGCGGCGTTGACGGCATCGCGGATATGCAGCTCACGCGCACCGCCGTTTTGATCTGTACGCCCGTAATCATATATTCGGTAGGCGGCGTCTGAATTCTGCTGTATTTCCAGCACGAGCGCCCCGGCGCAAATGGCATGGATGGTTCCGCTCGGCACATAATAAAAATCGCCAGGTTTGATCTTCACGCGGCGCAGCAGGCCTTCCCAGTCACCGCTGTTAATCATGGTGACAAGTTCCGCTTTCGAACGGGCCGTATGACCATATATGATTTCCGCATTTTCTTTACAGTCAATAATGTACCAGCACTCAGATTTCCCCGTTTCGCCCTGTCCATGCTCCTCGGCGTCATAATCGTCAGGATGGACTTTAACGGACAGATGATGTTTGGCGTCCAGTATTTTCGTCAGCAGCGGAAACCGGTCCCCTTCCGTTCCGCCGAATAACTCTCTATGCTGATCCCACAGGTCCATCAAGGTTTTCCCTTGATACGGACCGCTTTTGACCGTGCTCATTCCGTGCGGATGGGCTGATATCGCCCAGCATTCGCCGGTTGTTTCTGAAGGTATGTCATATCCGAATCGTTCGCGTAATAACGTGCCGCCCCATATTTTTTCTTTACATACAGGCTGTAGAAAAATCGGCTCTTGCGTCATGTTCGTTCCCCTCCCCTTAAAAAGCGGCTCATATCCCATTCCCCCTGTGTCTTTTTTAAAACACGGAGGGAGCCGCGGTTAAAAACAATATGTATAAAATGGCTGACCTGCTCATTATACCATTCGGATGGGGCGGAATGCTCAGTCATTTCCTATTCCAGAATAAAATGCCTTGTTTGTCGCAAATTAAAATAACTGATGGAAAGGGGGGAACATTATGACGATACATGCGGAGCTCGGCAAAAACCTTGAAGCGCTGAAAAAACGGATCGGCCAAAGCGATGACATGATGTTTTATTCGTTTACGTACGGAAACGGCAAATGTGACGCCTGCCTTATATATATAGACGGACTGACCGACAATCAATTGCTTGCGGAATATATTATTTCGCCCGTGCAGGCGGCCGCCCTGCATCAAGAGGAACCGGCTGAAATACCGCCGTCATCCATCTCTTTCGGCTATCGTCACACCCGGCTTTCTTCACTTAAGGACGCGGAGGCAGACATTTTTTCCGGCAAATCGGTTTTGCTGGCGGAGGGATGGGAGGAAGCCCTTTCGTTTGAAACGGAAACATTTAAAATGCGTGATATTGAAGAACCGGCTTCAGAAGTGCTTGAACGGGGGCCTAGGATAGGTTTTGTCGAAAAGCTCCGAACGAACACGGCGCTTTTGCGCGAGCAGTCCGGTGATCCCAACCTCCAGATCAAAGAGATCACACTCGGCGAACGGACAAAAAAGCGGATCGCCGTTGCCTACATTCGGGATATTGCGCCTGATGATGTTGTAAAAGAAGTGATGAAAAGACTGGATTCGATCACCATTGATGACATTCCGGAATCAGGAACGATCGAGCAGCTTATTGAAGATAACACGTATTCCATTTTCCCGACCGTCTTGACGACCGAACGGCCCGACCGGGTTATGGGCGCTCTTTTGGAAGGAAGGGTCTCCATTCTTGTAGACGGAACGCCTTTTACCCTTTTGGTGCCGGCTACCATTGATGAATTTATCCACTCACCTGACGATTATAATCAGCGGTGGGTTCCGGTTAACTTTCTCAGGCTGCTTCGGTATACATGCATTTTAATCACGATTTATTTACCCGGCCTTTACATATCGCTCGTTACGTTTCACACGGGGCTTTTGCCGACGAGAATGGCGGTGACGATTGCCGGAAGCAGATTGAATGTTCCGTTTCCCCCTTTTGTTGAAGCGTTTATTATGATTTTTACGATTGAGATGATCAGAGAAGCCGGACTCAGGCTGCCGAAGCCGATCGGACAGACGATCGGCCTGATCGGGGGCGTGGTGATCGGGCAGGCCGCCGTTCAGGCGAACATCGTCAGCGCGATGATGGTCATTATCGTATCCGTTACGGCATTGGCTTCTTTTACGGCGCCCTCCTATGCGTTCAATTTTCCGCTGAGGCTCATCCGTATTTTTTCGATGATTTTATCGGCGATTTTAGGTTTATACGGACTGATCATGTGTTATCTGCTTGTCGTCGGCCATCTGATGCGCCTGAAAAGCTTCGGCCAGGACTATCTTATTCCGATCATGGCGCAGCCGGGACAGGACTTAAAAGATACGATCGTCAGACTGCCGACGCCTCTTTTGAAAAAACGGCCGACCAGAAAAGAGACGAAAGATAAAATCAAGCAAAGGTGATCACCATGAAAAAACCGGAAGACAAGCTGTCGTTTATGCAGACACTTCTCATGGTAAGCGGAACAATGATCGGAGCGGGCGTGTTAACACTGCCGCGCTCCGCCGCAGCAGCGGACAGTCCGAGCGGATGGATCATTATTCTTGTGCAGAGTCTCGTGTTTATCGGCATCGTCCTGCTCTTTATGCCGTTTTTGCAGAAAAACAGCGGGGAAACCATTTATGAGCTGAATCAAAGCATTATGGGACGCGCCATCGGTTCTCTTCTGAATTTATTCATCAGCTGTTATTTTGTCGTCACCGTCTGTTTTCAAGCCCGTTTTCTCGGTGAGGTCATCAATTACTTTTTACTGAAAAATACGCCGATGGGTGTCGTCATATTCATCTTTCTGGCGGTCGGCATCTACCATGTGACCGGCGGGGTGTATCCCATTTCAAAACTCTATGCTTATCTCTTTCCGATTGCGATCGTCATTCTGATTACGCTGCTCATATTCAGCCTGAGACTGTTTAAACTGGATTTCATCCGCCCGGTCATGGAAGGAGGCTACAAAAGCTTTTTTGAGCTGTTTCCGCGTACCCTTCTGTATTTTTCAGGACTTGAGGTGATTCTTTATCTGGTGCCGTTTATGAAAAATCCGAAGCAGGCGAAAAAGGCTGCCGTCTTCGGCATCGCATGCGCAGGCTTATTTTACAGCTTTACGCTGCTTGTCGTAATCGGCTGTATGTCGATCGCTGAAGCCAAAACGGTGACATATCCGACCATTTCCCTGATTCACGCCTTGGAAATCCACGGTATTTTCATCGAAAGGTTTGATATCTTTCTTTTAATTACGTGGACTTGCCAGCAGTTCACCTGTATGCTCGGTTCTTTTAAAGGAGCGCATCTCGGATTAAACACCATTTTCAGACTGAAAAATAAAAACAATGCCTGGCTGCTGGGGGGCTTATTGGCAGTGACATTCGGCCTTTCAATGTACCCCGATGATATCAACAGTGTGTTTGCATTCGCGAATATTCTCGGATATGCGTTTTTTGCCGTCATTATGATTCCTTTTCTCATCTGGTTTGTCAGCTGGATGAAAAAAATAGCCGGGAGGAAACAGACGTCATGACACATTTCGTAAAATGGGCGGCGGCGCTTTTCATACTGATGACGCTTTCAGGGTGCTGGGATGCGAAGGAAGTCGAAAAGCTATCTTTCGCCCGGGGGCTGGCGATAGACGAGACGAGTGACCGCCGATATAAATTAACCTATCAAAACCTGCTGCCCCAAAGTGAAAACAGCCAGGCTTCCGGCCGGCCCGTGTTTGTCAATGTGACGTCGCGGGGGGATACCATTCTTGAAGCCGTCAGTGAAGTCGCTTTAAAAGATCCGCCCGTTTACAGCGATCATTTAAAAGTGCTGATATTCAGCGACAAATTGCTGGCCGACCAAAATATACTGCAGATGATGAACCATTTTATCCGTGATGATGAATTAAGGCGGAGCAGCTATCTCTTCGCGGCAAGAGGCAAAGCGTCCGATATTCTGACAGAGCCGACGCCGAATCAGCAGCAGCCCATGCCCGCGGAAAAGCTGATCGACCTTACGAACAACGGCGGCTACAACGGGAAGATTTTAAAACCGCTCCGAATCGGGAGAGCTTCGATTTACTGCCATAATAAACTCAGTTTTCTCATTCAGGCCGTCAGCAATCAAAAAGGAAAAACGGTGTATGACGGAGCGGCCATTATCAAAAACGGAAAACAAAACAGATTGGCAGGCTTTCTGTCATCATACGAAGTACAAAGCCTGAATTGGCTGACGGGGACGATACAGGGCGGCGTGCTGCCCGCTTTGGATAAAGGAGGGCACCCAATTACCTTCGAGATCAAAAAATCAACATCCTCCATCACCCCCCTGCTGAAAAACGGGAAGCTGTCGTTTCACGTAGCGGTGAAAACAAAAGGACTTTTGTCAGAGGATCAATATGCCGGAGAAGATTCATTCGATCAGCACTATTTAAACGGGCTGGAAAAGGTTTTCGAAAAAAAACTGAAAAGCGATATGAAAGAAGTCATCGATAAGCTGCAGAATCAATATGAAACGGACCCTGTCTTCTTTTCTGACAGAGTCCGCATTCAATATCCCGACTATTGGAAGAAAGTGAAGCATCACTGGGATGAAACCTTCTCCGAAGCGGCCTTTGACTATGATGTTTCCATTCAGATTACCAACTTCGGAACGATGGGGCGGTAGCCTTCAGCGTGTTTTTTCGACACGAAGGAGAATCTGATAAATCCGGCTTTGTTCGGGCAGCTGTGTCACCGGAAATTGCATCGATTGCGCCATTCGTGTGATTTCCTGTAAAAACAGCTGCACCCGCTCATCCACGTGAACATACGTATAGGACTGCTTTTTCACGTCAAATGTCTCTTCCGGAAAGAGCGTGCGCACCGTCTGCGGCGTAAAAAACCGCAAGTGGGTGCGGTCGAGAATCCCGGCGTCTCTGTATGTCCAGTCCCCGAGCAGCAGCGGGAACAGCGCTTCGGCGTGGGAAATATTCGGAATGCTGCAAACGATTGATCCGGCAGGCGACAAATAGGATGAGTACGTTTCAATGACGCGCCACGGGTCTTTTAAGTGCTCAAGGATGTCCGCGAAAATGATGCAATCAAAAAAGCCTTCCGGATAAGGCAGCTTCACTTTTTCGACATCTTCCTGCAGCACCGCTTCATAATGTCCTTTTGCCGCTTGCGCCGCCAGCGGGTGCAGTTCTATTCCGTACAGTTCGCAAGGCTGTCTGTTTTGAAGTTCCAGCCCCGTAGCTCCCGCACCGCAGCCGACATCAAGTATCCGTTTCGACTCCCGGGGAACGAGCTCCGCAATTTCCGGTCTCGGATGAGTAAAGTACGTAAAATCAGTGCCCCATTTTTCCGTAAAACGCTGGCGGTTCTCCGAATATAACTGATTGATATTGATATCCTGATTAGCCGTAAACGTCGCATGCCCGTGGTGATGCACAAAGGCATCGAGAGCGATGTGCAGGCTGTATCCTTTTTGCAGGGCGCGCAGACATAGGTCATCATCTTCAAAAGAACCGTATCCGAATTGCTCATCGAACGGGCCGATGTCTTCAATGACGCTTTTTTTCACCAGAAGACAGAAGCCGACAAGGCGCAGCACCCGCTTTGTTTGATGCTTTTCCCGTGCGCAATACGCCTCCGCGAATGACTCCAGCTCATCAAGCGATTGATACGCGTCATGGATCATTTGCGCGCCGCTGACATAGTTGCTGACGGGCCCGACCATACCGTTTTTTTCAGATTGATACAGCACCCTCAGCATGGAGGTGAGCCAATTTTTCGTGACCATCGTATCGTTGTTCAGAAACAGCAGATTTTCTCCCCCTGCCGCTTCGATTCCCTGGTTGCACCCCTTGGCGAACCCGAGGTTTTTTTCATTAAGGATGACTTTGACGTCAGGCAGATTTGATATGTATTCTCTCGTTCCGTCTGAGGAACCGTTGTCAACTATAATCAGTTCAATCTTATCTTTGTCGGTGTATCGTTTAATGCTGGCCAGACATTTTTTCGTCAGCTCAAGTTCATTATATGTAAGGATAATAATACTCGTTTTCACCGGCATCCCCGCCTTTATCGTGACTTTATACAACGTATGACATATCCCCGTCATTTATGTGACCGTGCGGGCGCCCGCACGCATCCGTTTTGAGGGGCCGGTGAATAACCGCCCCCCTAAAACTGAATATTACGGATGAACTGTCCGCCGATTTGATTCTGATCCCGAGCCTCCGTTACGGCTTTTCAGATCCTGCTCAATTTCTTCAAGGCTTTTCCCCTTCGTCTCGGTCACTTTAAACCGGACGAACAGGAATGCCATTATTCCGATAGCGGCATAAATGAGAAATAAATAGCTGATGCCGACTGCTTCCATTAGCATCGGATAGGTTAATGAGACAATCAATGTTCCGGCATGCAGCATCAAAGTGGAGACACCCGTCCCGATACCCCGGACATGCAGCGGGAATAATTCAGGAAGCATGACCCACACGGCAGGCCCCCAGCTGACCGCAAACACAATGATAAACAGGCCTAAACAAATCACCGTTGTCCATGATGCGGCTGCTGAATGTTCAAAGAAAAGATTGACCGCTGCCAATACGAGCAGACTGATGACCATGCCCGCATTTCCGGCCAGCAGCAGCGGCTTCCGGCCGATCTTATCAATGACTTTAATAGCCGCAAGCGTCATGATAACATTGACGGCGCCGATTCCGACCGTTCCCAATATAGACGCGGAATTGCCGAACCCGACACTGGTAAATGTTTTCGGTGCGTAATAAATAATTGTATTTGTCCCGATGAATTGCTGCAAAAAGGCAAGTCCGAGGCCGGCAATCAGCGCGGGTCTCACCCACGGCTCAAACAATTCTTTCAAGCCGCCTTCGTTTTCCTTTTCCGCTTCTTTCATCTGATCAATCTCATCATCAATATTCTTCGTTCCCCGCAATGATGAAAGGATTTCTCTTGCTTTCTCTTCTTTGCCGATCGTAAACAGCCAGCGCGGGCTTTCCGGCATAAATAAGATTCCGATCAGCAGAATGACTGACGGCACAACCGCAAGTCCAAGCATCCAGCGCCAAGCGCCTGCATCGGCAAATATATAGTTCACGATATAAGAAACGAGGATTCCGACCGTAATCATCAGCTGATTCAGCGAAGAAAGCGCCCCCCGTTTATGCTTCGGAGCCAGCTCCGATAAATAGAGCGGGACGATCGTTGTCGATGTTCCGACAGCCAGTCCGAGAATAATCCGGAAAAGAACCATCACCTCTGTATTCGGGGCAAAAGCGACTCCTAATCCGCCTATACAAAACAGCAGCGCCGCTCCCATGATGGCCTTCCGCCTGCCGAACCGGTCGGTCAGTTTGCCGGCGAATCCCGATCCGAGAATCGCCCCCGCCAATAACGAACTGACGACGAGGCCTTCTGTAAAGGCGTTCAGTCCCAGTTCTTTTTTCATAAATAAAATAGCTCCGGAAATGACTCCGGTATCATATCCGTATAACGCGCCCCCGAGAGCGCCGAAAAAATAGAGCCATTTATTCGAGTGTATGCTTTTCATGTTATATAGACTCCCTTCATCCAACGCTGTATCCGCGCGGAATTGTTCTACTGCTTCTTTTGCCTGTTTCCGATCGTTTCAAACCTTCCGCACCGTTAATATCCATTATTTTACTGATTATTTTTCACAAAGCGACGAAACATTTCCCGCTTCCTGCCGTCCAATATAATGTGAACCTGATGCAAAAATAACAGTAGATGTTGTCGAAATAGAGAGAAAGATTTAGAATTTTCTCATTTGCAGAGTTGCTCCGAGTCAACAATTATGGTACGCTTCACAAAGAATAGAAACGAGAGGTAATGATATGGAAGAACGATCTCAACGCAGAAAAAAGAAAAGACGCCTCAGAAAATGGGTGAAATTTGTACTGGTATTCGCCGCTTTCTTATTGGTGATCGCCGGTTCCGTCGGCACCTACGCATTTGTGAAATTGAATAATGCGACCAAAGAAGCGCACGTCAGCCTTGACCGCGGCGACCAGTCCGTAAAACGGATCAAAGAATTTGACCCGAAGAAGGATTCTTTCACCGTATTGCTTTTAGGAATAGACGCCCGTGACAATAAGGGTGAATCAGTAGATGACGCAAGAAGTGACGCCAACGTGCTCGTCACCTTCAACCGGAAAAAGAAAACAGCGACGATGCTCAGCATTCCGCGGGATTCCTATGTCAACATCCCGGGACACGGCTATGACAAATTCGCGCACGCACATGCTTACGGCGGTTATAATTTAACTTATAAAACAGTAGAAAACATGTTTGATATTCCGGTAGATTATGTGGTTGAAAGCAACTTCGACGCGTTCCGCGATGTCGTCAATGAGTTGAACGGCGTTACGGTAAATGTGAAAAGCCAGAAAATTGCCGATCGTATTAAAGTCGATACAAAAGGAAAAGTCGTGCTGAAGCCGGGCGTCCAGACGCTTGACGGTGAGCAGGCACTGGCTTATGTAAGAACACGCAAAGCGGACACCGATCTGATGCGCGGACAAAGACAGATGGAAGTGCTGAGCGCCATTATTAAAAAATCTAAATCGTTAAGCTCGATCCCATCTTATGACGATATCGTCGACAGCTTAGGGAAAAACTTAAAAATGAACTTATCTCTTAATGACGCCATCGGTCTGTTCCCGTTTATCACATCGCTGAAATCGGTGAATTCTTTGCAGCTGACAGGTTCAGACAGCTACATTTACACTCCTCAGTACGGCAAAAATATTTATTACTTCAAGCTGAATGAGGAAAACCTTCAAGAAGTAAAAACGAAATTAAAAAATGATTTAGACGCGTAAGATGTCACGGCGGGATTAGCAAATCCCGCCGTTTTTCTGTTGAAAAAAAGGACATGAAGGTATAGCCTTTTAACTGACGGCTTTCTGCTGATTTCGCACAAAGCTGAACATACTACATGAAGCAGCTTTATTTTTAAGGAGGGCATCCATACATATGAAATTGATAGCCATTGACTTAGACGGCACATTACTGAATTCGGACAGTGTGATTTCTCCGGAAAACAGAGCGGCTTTACAAAGAGCGGATGAAGCGGGCATTCTCGTGGCCATCTGCACGGGCAGAGCCACGTTTGATGTAAAAGCGCTCTTGAAGGATTTGGATATTCCGATCATTGCGGCAAACGGCGGGACAGTCCATGACAAAGGATACCGCCTCGTCAGCCGGCTCTTAATGGATCAGCAGGCCGGGAAGGATATCGCCGCTTATTTAACGGACAAAGACATTTACTTTGAGGTCTATACAGATGATCATCTGCTGTCCCCGTTTGACGGCGAGTCCAAACTGCAGGCAGAACTGGACATTCTGAAAAGCGCCAATCCTAAGGAAGATATTCAGACATTATGGGAGGGCGCAAAGACGCAGTTCAAACAATTCGGCATTAAACCCGTACAGGATATACAGGCGATTTTTAACGGAGACGAACATGTTTACAAGCTTCTTTGTTTCTCTTTTGATATGGAAAAACTGAGAAACGCCAAAGAAGAAATTACACATCATCGGAAATTATCCCAGACATCTTCCGGAAAACACATTATCGAAATCCTCCCTGCCGGTTCCGGAAAGGGACGTGCTCTGACGGAGCTTGCCTCACTGTACGGAATTGAAAAACAGGATATTTACGCCATCGGCGACAGCCCGAATGATTTCTCCATGTTTGAAGCGGCGGGAAACCGCATCGCTATGGGCAATGCGATTGATGAACTGAAAGAAAAAAGCACCTATATTACAAAAAGCAACGATGAAAACGGCGTCGCATATTTCATCAACCGGCTTCTCGACAATGAGCAATAAAAGGTAAAAGTCAGGTCTTTCACGGCCTGGCTTTTTCATGTTTTCTAAAAAAGGAATTTCCAAAATTGAAAATAAATTGTAAGATAAAGAAAAAAGGAGTTTCATGATGTCGAATGCAATCGCTATTATAGGATTTTTAGCTTTTCTCTGCGCAGTCGGATACGGAATTTTTCATCTCATATGCAAAGCGGCAAAAAAAGAAAAACATTTTTCAAAAAAGCTGTTTTGGCCTCTTCTCATCGGCGGATTTATCCTGCTTCTGACCGGTGCATCCCTCGCAGAGCCGGACGCCTCGGCCGTGAAGGCAGAGGAGAAATACAGCACCCTTGATACGGCTTATCAAAAATTGACGAAGGAACACCAGGCGCTTGAGAAAAAATATGAAAGCATCAGTGCCGCAGCCGAAAAGGAGAAATCCGAAGCTGAAGTCGGCAATGAAGAAAAACTCAGCAAACTCAGCCAAGAGATAAGCGAGCTGAAAAAAACAAACAAATCACTCAAACAAGACAATGAGAAATTAAAAAATTCACAAAAGAAGCTCGAAAAGACCGCTGAAACGCTTCAGTCAGAAAATAAAACTTTAAAGCGGCAGAAAGCAGAAACAAAAACATCCGAAAACGCGGAAACGGCGCAAAACAACGCCCCTTCCTCCGGAGGACATGCCGAAACGAAAGCAGCCGGCACCTCACAGGGATGCGACATTAAAGGCAGCCGGAACGGCATTTATCACACGCCGGGAAGTACGTACTACGACCGGACGACAGATCCCGCGGAAATGTTCTGTTCTGTAGAGGATGCGATAGCGGCCGGATACAGAGCGCCGAAACGGTAAAAGAAAAAGACGTCAGAGACACTCTCTGACGTCTTTTTTTACGGAAGCCGGATGCCGCCCGCATATTTGTCCTTCCAATAAGCGCTTGTGTTCATATTTGTTATGGTAACACCTGCGGACACGGTGACATGAATCACTTGTCCGTTCCCGATATAAATGGCCGGATTCAGGCTTTCCGCTTTAAAGAAGACCAGATCGCCGGGCTTCAGATCTTGTTTATCGACCGGAACGCCCGCCTGCATCTGCTTGTCGGCATAACGCGGCAGGCTGATTCCTTTCGCTTTTTGATAGATGTATTGAACAAATCCCGCCGTATCAAAGCCGGTTTCCGGTGAAGCGCCGCCTTTCAGATAAGAAATTCCGATATGATCGGCCGCTGTGGACACAACGGGATTGTCTTTAGAAATGGCTAAATTGCTGAATCGGCGCACCCCTGTGAAATGTTTTTTCCAATAATCTTCCGCCAAGTAAGAAATGGTGACTTTTTCGGAGCGGCTTGCTTGGATGAACCTTCCCTCTCCCGCATAAATGCCCGCATGGGAAATTCCTTTTTTATACGTATCGCTGAAATAAATCACGTCCCCGGGCTTTATGTCGCTCAGTTTGATTTTCTCACCGACCAGCCACTGCTGTTCCGCAGATCTCGGCAGGTAAATGTGAAGCTTGTTTTCAAAAACATATTGGACCAGCCCCGAACAGTCGAATCCCGCCTCAGGCGTGCTTCCGCCGAATACATACGGAATGTCGAGGTAACGGGCTGCCTCCTGAACGATCGGATCATCAGCCAGTTCCGGATCTTTTGTCATCCGCTTTGCGCCAAGATATAAATTCATCCAATAACTGCTTTTTTGAAAGCGTGTGACGGTTACGCCTTCTGACGGAGAACTGTGTATCATCTCTCCGTTTCCGATATACAGACCGTCATGGACGGCCGCGTTTTGTGTTGAATCTGACTTTTTGAAAAACACAAGATCTCCCGGTAAAAGGTCATTTTCTTTGACGGCGGCTCCGACTTTCCATTGATCACTGACCGTTCTCGGCAGATGGATGTTCTGCCTGCTGAAAAGATAATGCATCAATCCGGACGGGTCAAAACCGTCCTCAGGCTCTTCGCCTCCGTAAACATATTTATTTCCGACAAGTTTTTGCGCGTCTGAAACGATCAGGACAGAAACTTGAGAATCCGCTTCGGCAATTTCCGTTCTCGTTACTGCAGGTGCCACAAGACAAATCATAAGGCCGGCAAGGATGTACTTCCTCCAGCTTGTGAGCATGTTTTCTATTCACTCTCCTCATTTTTAGTAGTTTTTACATCGGTAACTTTTAACAAATGTTTAGGAGAGCACACAAAAAAAGAATGCCCGATATGGGCATTCTTTACTGGATTCGGAACAAACAATATGCCGGCAAGCGGAATCATGCGCTTATTTTGCGCCCGCTGTGTCCTCTTGCTGAATTTTTTGCATTTCCGTGTCAATTTTTTGTTTTTCCTGATCTGTGAGCTGATCATTGTATTTAAACGCAGACATAAACATAAACACCATAATGATCGCGGCAAACGGCCATCCTGCTTTAATGATTTTCATTTGTTTTTCACTCCGCTTTCTTTTTTAAGATATCGCTGTGATCCACATCAAACGTTAATTTTCCATCCTTGACGCTCCACTTGAAATTCGATTCTTTCGTCAGTTCACGTACGATCGTTTTATGATTGATGCTGCCTTTTTTAACCGGTGCAGGCGTTGCTTCATGAATGTTCATCGGCGTGACTTCAAAGCGTCCCGTGCCGTTTTTCTGGAGATGATATTGAACAAGCGCCGTGTCTCTCGTTCTTGTCCACCCCTGGTCGAATACGAAGTTGCCCAGGCTGTAGAAAATAACGGTGCCGTGGTACATTTCGATCGGTTCCAGCACGTGCGGATGGTGTCCCACGATAATATCCGCTCCGGCATCGGACATTGCTCTTGCCAATTGGCGCTGTCTGTCATTCGGATCATTATCGTATTCCTGTCCCCAGTGTGTTTGAACAATGACAAGATCGGCTTTCTTTTTGGCTTTAGAAATCATCGGAATAAACAGCTCTGGATCGGCCGGAAGCACACCCGGCGCATTTCGTTTAGCTGCAAAACCTTTTCCGGAAACATCAGTGAAACCCAGTGTTGCGATTTTGATTCCGTTTACATCTTGATAAGAAATGTTCTGCTCGGCTTCCTTCAGCGTGAGGCCTGCTCCGACAAGTTCAAGATTTTGCTTTGAAAACTCTTCAACCGTATCCCGCATTCCTTGAGGGCCGTAATCCATCGCATGGTTGTTGGCTGCCGTGAGAACTGTGAAATTCATGTCCTTCAATACTTTTACGGCATCTTTGTTTGACTGAAGGTGGATATTTTTTTCTGCTTCTTTGTAGTTCTTTTTATATGTAACCGGGTTTTCAAAGTTCCCTGACACATAGTCGGATGATTCGAAGAATGGCTTTGCATAACGGAAGACACTCTCCGTGCCTTTATGCTTTGTCACTTTCTCGACATTCCGGCCCATCATAATATCTCCGACAAATGAGGCTGATACAAGGTCATCGGCATTTCTTTTCACACTCGGCGTTTCCGCCTTCCCTGTCAGGATGCAGACGAACATCAGGCAAAAGACGATCGGCAGCGCGATAAAAACGTGAAGATTGGTCTTCTTTTTCTGCTGTTTGGTCAGCTTCAGCAGTTTTTCTTGAAAGCTTAATTGTTTTTTCATCGTTTGACACACCTTACATTAGATTAAGTAGTAAGCAAACATAATGGCAAAAGTTGCGCCGCTTAAGAACAGCGTGCTGGCGAATGTAATCGTTAATCCCTGTTTCTGAATGGTATTGGCGATCAGACCCGGTACGATGATACCGATTCCGCGGAATTCTGATATCTCAAACGGTACGATCGGGTAAAGAAAATCAAGGGCGATTTTTAAGCAGATTCCCGTTATCAGCATAGCTGCGAATTTTCTGCGTCCGTACAATATCATAAATCTGGATAAACCGTATTTGACGATCACGTATGTAAGAAGACTCACCAGCAGTACGAGTAAAATAAAGACCGGCTGGTTAAATACGAGCCCTAAATAACCCGGCACAACTAAACCGGCAGGTACGATACCTGTTTTTTCCGCGAAAATTAAACTGATTAACACGCCTAAAATAAGTGAAATGTATAAATCTGATCCGAACATTTATCCTTTTCCTCCTAGCTAACGAGCTGTTTCACCTTATACTCTTGGATTTTTTCAATTAATGGTTCCGCTGAACCGTGGATATTGCCGACGCCATATATGACACGGTTTTGCATTCTTGTTTTCAGCACGTCCATGATTTCGTCTGTTGATTTATATTCCAGATCGTGCAGTGTATCGGCAGGAATCTTGCCTTCTTCATAAGCTCTGACGATCGGTTCTGTCGTCTCGCCGATGAGTATGAGTTCCTTCGTTTTAATGTACGGAAGCACGTCGTTTGCGAACTGAATCGTTCTGTCCACACGGTCGGCGCGGCAGTTCATGATGACGATCGGTTCATCTGTCGGGTAGCCGATTTCCTTTACACGTTTCCATATATTTAAAGTAGAAGATGCATCATTTGCGGCAAAGCCGTTTACGAAATGACCGGGCTCCTTCGTGCTGAGCAGCGGCAGGATTCTCATGGCGCCAGGATCAGGCGGCGCATTCAGCATTCCTTTAAACGCCGTTTCTTCATCTATCCCAAGAGCCTGGGCAACGCCGAGCGCCAGGGAAGCGTTATCAGGAAAGACCATATATTCAAATTTTCGAAGGTATTCATCTGTAATTTTAGAGTTATCCGCAATAATGACCTCGGTATTCCGCTCTGCGGCTTTTTCTTTAAAGAAGTCTGTGTATTCACTGTCTGTAATGACAAGGTGACCGTTATACGGTATCGTCGCGGTAAAAGCTTCAGCAATCTCATCAAGCGTCGGCCCCATGACATCCATATGGTCTTCAAGCACATTCACGATGACGCCGATGTTGGCTTGAAGGAGTTCTTCCTGAAAGATAATCTGATAATCCGGGTTTACCGCCATACATTCACTGACAATGGCATTGGCGCCCCGTTCTACGGTTTCCTTCATTACTTCTTTTTGCTCGCCGATATTCGGGCCCTGCGGTTTCCGTTTGATCGGTTTCTCCTCAGGTGTATCCCAATAGATCATCCTTGCATCTGTTCCCGTCGTTTTTCCGACTGTTTTGTAGCCCGCCTCCATCAGTATTCCGGTCGTCAGCCTCGTTACGGTTGACTTTCCGCGGATACCATTAATATTGACGCGTACTGGCAGAGCATCGATATTCTTCTGATGCCGCCTTTTTTCAATGATTCCGATGATTAGTACGGCAGCACAGGCTATAATGAGTAACCACATTGATTTTTGACATCTCCTTCTGTATTGATAAATTCATTCATCAGTATATAGCTTCACTATGAATTCTCAATCGGCATTATGTAACATAATCTTCCCGCTTTCACTGAGCCAAACTTCTCTATTAGTGACGCTATTCTTCCTATTATCGAATTGCTTTTTTTGGGAATAGGCAGGACTTAAACCTTACTTCAATTTTTCAAAAGAAAAATGTATGCGTTTACATTTCCACACAGAAATTCATTTGGACCAATGGGACTATACGCGTTCCGGAAGAAAAAGATGTAATGATAATCCATCTTTTACAGCCTGTTATATCAGCGTTTTCCGCACTGCGCATACGTTTCGGGACTCTATGTCCGCTGTGTGCAGACTGCCTGTTTTGTTAAGGATAAGGTCTTAAAGTCATTCATTTTTCCCCCGTATCCTGCTTTCAGTCCCATTCCAAAATAACTAGCGGAATGACTGGTACGTGACAGAAAAAGACGGGTCCGGAGTGTTTACAAGAAATACACATTTTATATGCGGAAAGCCTATCTCCTTTTAAAGCATTTACAGGACATTTATCACTCTTTTGAAATAATTTTAATAAATCTTTATATTCGTTCAAGAAATATTCATCCATAATTGTGAAGTTCTTGGTAAAACGTCGAGAAACTCCTCTATTTTATAAAATGCATAAAAAAGGAATACCCGCTGAAAACTACAAATAACCGGGAAAGGAGGCGGTCTGATGTCTGCGGATAAACAAAACAAACGGATTTCCGGCGATTTTGAATCGGCTGTACGGGAAATGCAGGAGCTGATGTGTGTTTGCGGTGATTTTAAAATACGAAGGATCAAACTGCAGGACCGTCATACCGCTTTCTTTTATATTGAACAAATGATAGAAGAACAGAAGCTGAATGAGTTTCTGTTAAGCGACACCCTGCAGAACGGTCCGCTTGAGGAAACGATGAATGCCGTCAGCAGTGCGGAAACGGATGAAACCAGAAAACTCATTGACGGGATTTTGGCAGGCCAGGTTGTTTTTCTCAGCGATGCATCAAGGAAAGCGAAGCTGTTTTCCGTCGGGCAGAATCCGCTGCGTTCCATTATGGAACCCGAATCTGAAAGTATCGTCCGCGGCGCCCATGACGGGTTTGTGGAAAGTTTGGAAACGAACATTCATCAGCTGCGGTTTCACATACAGGACCGCCATCTCTCCGTTCATTATATGGATATCGGGGAAAGAGCCAAATCAAAGGTTGCGGTTATCTTTGTTGAGAATATCGCCAATCCGGAGATTGTGGAGGAAGTGAAGCGGCGCCTGTCATACCTGCGTATAGACAGCGTGCTTGCGCCCGGAATTATCGAGGAGTCGATAGAAGATAATTCGTTTTCCATTTTTCCGCAGATCGTTCATACGGAACGGCCGGATAAAGCAAAAGCATGCGTGATGGAAGGCTGTGTGCTGATCATGATGGATGGCAGCCCGTCGGCCTTGATTGCGCCGATCACGTTCTTTTCCTTTTTTCAATCGCCGGATGACTACAGCACGAGGTGGATTTCCGCCAGTTTTTTGAGAGTGCTGAGATTTTTCGCCTTTATGATCGCGATTACACTGCCCGCTTTTTATATCGCGCTGATTGCGTTTCATTTTGAAGTCATTCCCAACGATTTGATTATCACCATGAAAAATTCGATTGTTGATATTCCCTTCCCTCCGCTGATAGAGGCCATGATTATGGAGATTACGATTGAGCTGATCCGCGAAGCCGGTATCAGGCTGCCGAAACCGATCAGTCAGACGATCGGCATTGTCGGCGGTCTCGTGATCGGTGACGCAGTCGTTCAGGCGGGACTCATTTCTAATATGATGATTATCGTCGTGGCCGTTACGGCCGTTTCTTCTTTTGTGCTTCCTTCATATGAAATGAGCACGTCCATTCGAACGCTCAGATTTCCGCTTATGTTTCTGGCATCCTCGTTCGGTTTTATCGGCATCGCATTCGGCTTCGGACTTATTCTGATGAACCTGTGCAAGCTTGAATCCCTCGGCGTTCCGTATTTATCATCTCTGACGCCGTTTCATTTCAGTGACTTAAAGGATGCATTTATCCGGCTGCCGGCCTGGTTTATTAAAAGAAGGCCTTTTTATTTGAGACCGCAAGATTCAAAGCAGATAAAACATGTTCGGGGGTGGAGAAAAGATGAAGCCTAAAAAAATCAGCCGGCTTCAAGGCGTGTTTTTCATTAATCAGACGCAGATCAGCATCGGCATTTTGGCGCTGCCCCATTTACTGATGATGAAATCGGGAAGCAGCGGATGGATTTCCATTCTGCTTACCGGATTGCTCGTCCAGCTTACCTTCAGCCTGTATATGATATTATTTCACCGGTTTCCGAAGCTGAACCTGTATGAAATGCTGGAGGAGGTGTTCGGAACACTTGCCGGCAAAGGGGTGCAGGTGCTGTATATTTTATATTTCGCGTTTCTCTGCACGCTCATTCTTTCTGTATTTACACGTTTATTGGATATCTGGGTGCTCCCTCAGACTCCGAATTGGGTGATCAGCTTAATGCTGATCCTCGGTTCTGTCTATATCGCCCAAGCCCCGCTGAATGCGATCGCAAGGTTCAGCTTTATTTTAACGCCGTTTTTGCTGCTGATCTCTCTGCCGCTTTTATACACACTGGGAAAAGCCGATATCACATACATTATGCCGATTTTTCACGGAACCGCAAAAGACATGCTTACCGGGGTGCAGCAAACCCTTGTCAGCATTACCGGCTTTCAGGCGGCGCTTGTGATCGGGCCCCTTATCAACTGCACCGTCAGCCAGCGCTACAAAATACTGACGATTTCAAACGGCTTGATTATCCTTTATTACCTGTATATCACTCTTACTTGCTTTGTCACCATCAGCCCCGAAGAAATAAAAATGATCCCGGAGCCTGTGCTGTACCTGTTAAAAACCGTTTCATTCAGAATTATCGAACGGACGGATCTGCTCTTTTTGACGTTTTGGTTCGTGACCGTCTTTTCAACGCTGGCCAACGTGTTTTACTTGGCAAGCACCGGCATCGCCAAGCTGTTCAATCAAAAAGATCACAGCCGGTTTGTTTATCCGCTGGCCCTGCTCGTCTTCCTTCTGTCTATTTGGGCCACAAGCACAGATAAAACGATACAGCAGCTGGATCAGTTTTTCCGCATTTCCGATATTGTGTTTGTGTATTTGTTTCCGTTGTTTATGGTATTGATTGTCCTTGTACGCAAAAAGGGTGTCCGCCATGCGCATTAAAAAAGCGGTTCTTATCAGTCTCATGTGCGCAAGCCTGACACTTGCCGGCTGCTGGGATCAAAATTTGTTGAAAGATATTTCTCTCGTGCTGACCGCAAGCCTTGATGTTGATCATGACGGTAAAAATAAAATCGGCATTACCTATCGGAAGGTTCAGTCCTCCCAGGCGGAACAGGAAACGGGCGGCTCATTCATTACGACGGTGCTCAGCGCTTCCGGACACACCATCCGTGAAGCGCGGTTTCAATTGGATAAGCTTGTCGACCAGCGCATTGACACGTCCAAGCAAAGAGTCTTATTAATCGGTGAGAAAATGGCGGAAAAACCGCTTTTTCCTTATCTCGATGTCTTTTACAGAGATCCGAAAAGTCCGCTTCTCGCTCATCCGGCGGTTGTAAAAGACGGCGAGGCGATTGAAGTGCTGAAGCTGATCGTCCGGCAGAAATTGATCGTCAGCAAGTATTTAACGAATTTATTAACAAGCGCTAATGCGGAATCAAATATCAGCATGGAAAATTTGCAATCCATCCGTTCAAGCATGCTGACGGCTGATAAGGATTTCGCCCTTCCTTATTTATCGATTAACGGACAGACGATAAAGGTAGAGGGTTCTGCCCTGTTCAGCGGCCAGCGGAAAGTGACTGAGGTGCTCGGTCAGGATTCGACCCTCCTGACCCTTTTAAGCGGGCAATTTAATAAATCGGCTAATATTAATCTGAAGCTGTGGGACAAATACAAAATGGATATTGAAAATTATCTTTCTCTCGGCATCACGGATGCCACGCGAAAGATTGTATTTATAGATACAGATCCGCAGCATATAAAAGTGAAAATCCGTTTAAAGCTGAACGCACGCGTCTTGGAATATCCGAAGGACAAACTGAATTCTTATACGGCAATCGACCAAATGAACAAACAAGCATCAGCAAATTTGAACAGCCAGGCCAGATCGGTGATCAGCCATATTCAGGAGCACAACTCGGATATCCTCGGCATCGGCCGGAAATATCAAACCCATTATTATGAGCGGGGCAAGCGGCTCAATTGGCGTGAGGTCTATCCTTCTATCGAGATAATCCCTGATATCAAAGTGAATATCTCGCAAATCGGCATCGTGAACTAAAAGAGACCCCGGTCTCTTTTTTTGTTGCCAACCGAAATGATTCGTGGTACTCTTTCCGTGTAAACGGTTACATAAATGAAGGGGGAGTGTTTGTTGGCAACGATTAAAGATGTCGCAGGCGCTGCCGGCGTCTCTGTTGCCACGGTCTCGCGTGTCCTCAATGACAACGGCTACGTCCATGAAGATACACGAACGAAGGTCATGCTTGCCATGGAGAAGCTGAATTATTATCCGAATGAAGTTGCCCGCTCTCTTTATAAAAGAGAATCCAGACTGGTCGGGCTTTTGCTTCCGGATATTACGAACCCCTTTTTCCCGCAGCTTGCCCGCGGCGCTGAAGACGAGCTGCAGCGGGAAGGATACCGGCTGATCATCGGCAACAGCGATGAAGAATTGGAAAAAGAACTAGACTACCTGCAAACATTTAAACAAAATCAAGTTGCCGGTATTTTGGCGGCCACCCATTACCCCGACCTTCCCGAATACAGCGGCAGCCTTTACCCGGTCGTATTTCTGGACCGGACAAAAGAAGGCGCCCCATCCGTATTCAGTGACGGGCGGGCAGGCGGAAAACGGGCGGCTGAGGAAATGCTTCGCGGCAAAAGCACAAGCATCACGCTTGTCAAAGGCCCAGGCCACCTTCCGACCGCTCAGGAACGTTTTAACGGCGCACTTGATGTGCTGTATAAAGCGGGCGCGCAGTTCAATGTCATCTCCGCCGCTTCATTTTCTATCAAGGATGCCGCCGTTTTAGCAGAAAAATTGTTTACAGCATACCCCGAAACCGACGGAGTCATTGCCAGCAACGATATTGCGGCGGCTGCCGTCCTCCATGAGGCGCTGCGGCTCGGTAAAAAAGTTCCGGAGGAGATTCAGATCATCGGATACGACGATATTCCGCAGAGCAGGCTTTTGTTTCCGCCGCTTTCAACCATCCGCCAGCCTGCATATGAGATGGGAAAACAAGCGGCAAACCTGCTGCTGCAATTGATAAAGAAAGAGCCGCCGAAAGAGACGGCCATTCAAATGCCCGTGACTTATATAAAAAGACAAACGACGAGAAAGGATGATCACCATGAGTGAAATTTGTGTTATCGGAAGCTGTTCTATGGATCTGGTCGTCACATCCGAACGGCGTCCGAAAGCCGGAGAAACCGTACTGGGCACAGACTTTCAAACCGTGCCCGGGGGAAAAGGCGCAAACCAGGCCGTAGCCGCTTCCCGCCTTGGCGCGAACGTATATATGGTAGGAAAAGCTGGCAGTGACAGCTACGGAAAAGCGATTATTGAAAACCTGAAGGCAAACGGTGTCAATACGGACTATATGGAAACGGTTACACATAAAAAAAGCGGAACGGCTCATATTGTGCTCGCAGAAGGAGACAACAGCATCGTCGTCGTAAAAGGCGCAAACGATGACATCTCACCCGATTATGCCAAAAGTGCGCTGGCAAAACTTCCCGGCATTGATATCGTGCTGATCCAGCAGGAGATTCCTGAAGAAACCGTTGAAGAAGTGTGCAGCTACTGCCGCGCGCACCAAATTCCGGTTATCCTGAATCCCGCGCCGGCCCGCCCGCTGAAACAATCGACGATTGAGAATGCCGCATATCTTACGCCGAACGAACATGAAGCATCCATTTTATTTCCTGACCGGACGAAAGAAGAAGCGCTCGCCGGCTATCCCGGCAAACTGTTCATTACCGAAGGAAAACAAGGCGTACGCTACTCAGACGGCACCGCGGAACGGCTTGTTCCCGGCTTCCCTGCAGAAGCGGTCGACACGACGGGTGCCGGCGATACCTTTAATGCGGCACTTGCCGTCGCGCTCGCGGAAGGACGGGACATCGAGCAAGCGCTCCTGTTCGCCAACCGCGCCGCCTCCCTGTCCGTGCAGCACTTCGGCGCCCAAGGCGGGATGCCGGTCAGAAAAGAAGTTGAGGAGCTGCTGTCATGAAAAAACACGGAATGTTAAACAGCCACATTGCCAAAGTATTAGCCGATCTCGGGCATACAGACCTCATCGCGATCGCCGATGCGGGTCTCCCCGTCCCTGACGGCGTCCCTAAAATTGATTTGTCCTTAACGGCGGGCATTCCCGCCTTTCGGGACGTGACCAGCCTGGTAGCCGGGGAGATGGCCGTCGAAAAGGTGATGGCCGCCTCCGAGATCAAAGACGAAAATCCCGAGAATGCAAGTTTCATAGAAAGCCATTTCTCAGCGCAGACGATCGAGTACATGTCCCACTCGGAATTCAAACGGCTCACACAGCAAGCAAAAGCCGTCATCCGGACGGGTGAAATGACACCATACGCCAACTGCATCCTGCAGGCGGGTGTGATTTTCTAGAAAGAAGGGATCCAGCATGCACATCGGCATGACAGACATTCATAAAGCATTCGGCAAAAACCAAGTGCTCTCCGGCGTCTCATTTGAGCTTCTGCCGGGAGAAATCCACGCTTTAATGGGAGAAAACGGAGCGGGCAAATCGACGTTAATGAATCTGCTCACCGGGCTCTACCGGCTCGACAAGGGAAACATTACGATAAACGGAACAAATATGAATTTCTCCAATCCAAAGGAAGCCGAAAAGCACGGAATCGCCTTTATCCATCAGGAACTGAATATATGGCCGGACATGACGGTGCTTGAAAATCTTTTTATCGGCAAAGAGCTGACGACGGCGTTCGGCGTTTTGGAAACGAAGAAAATGAAAGCGCTAGCAAAATCACAGCTTGAAAAACTGGGAGTCTCTCTTCCTCTTGACCGGGAAGCCGGACAATGTTCCGTCGGCCAGCAGCAAATGATTGAGATTGCCAAAGCGCTGATGACAAACGCTGAAGTCATTATTATGGACGAACCGACCGCGGCGCTGACCGAACGGGAAATCAGCAAACTGTTTGACGTGATGACGGCGTTAAAGCGGGACGGCGTATCCATTGTCTATATTTCGCACCGAATGGAAGAGATATTTTCAATTTGCGACCGGATCACCATTATGCGGGACGGCCTCACTGTCGATACGGCGCATATGAAAGATACTCATTTTGATGAAGTGGTCAAAAAAATGGTCGGGCGGGAGCTGACCAATCGGTATCCGACCCGCACGCCGTCACTCGGCGATAAGGTGCTCGAAGTGAAAAATGTCTCAAAAAAAGGAAGCTTTTCACAGATCAGTTTCCATGTGAGCGCCGGAGAAATCCTCGGCGTTTCCGGCTTAATGGGTGCCGGACGGACAGAAATCATGAGGGCGCTGTTCGGAATTGACCGGCTCGATTCCGGAGAGGTCTGGATTTCCGGCCGAAAAACCGGCATTCGGGGTCCGTACGATGCCATCCGCAAGGGACTCGGCCTGATTACGGAGAACCGCAAAGATGAAGGGCTGCTGCTGGATACGTCCATTCGTGAAAATATCTCATTGCCGAACCTGACCAGCTTCTCTCCGAAAGGCATCATTGACCGAAAACGCGAGGCGGAGTTCGTTGAGCTGCTCATCAAGCGTCTGACCATTAAGACTGCATCTCCGGAAACCGCCGCCCGGCATTTATCAGGAGGAAATCAGCAAAAAGTCGTCATCGCCAAATGGATCGGAATCGGCCCGAAAGTCCTCATCCTTGATGAACCGACAAGAGGCGTCGACGTAGGCGCGAAAAGGGAAATCTATTCATTAATGAATGAACTGACCGATCGCGGAGTCGCCATCATCATGGTGTCTTCCGAGCTGCCGGAAATTCTCGGCATGAGTGACAGAATCATCGTCGTCCACGAAGGGCGCATCAGCGGAGAAATCAATGCGGCAGACGCAACACAAGAACACATCATGACACTTGCCACGGGAGGGCAGCAGTATGAAAACTGAACCAATAACATCAACTGAACAAAAGCGATTTTCCATTCATACCTTCACGCAAAAACTCGGTCCGTTTCTCGGCTTACTGATTCTTGTGCTGATCGTTTCCGTTTTAAACCCGAGTTTTCTTGAACCTCTCAATATTCTCAATCTTCTTCGGCAGGTTGCGATTAACGCTCTGATTGCCTTCGGAATGACGTTTGTCATTTTAACGGGAGGCATTGATCTCTCTGTCGGAGCCATCCTCGCCTTATCGAGCGCATTGGTCGCAGGTATGATGGTCTCAGGCATCGACCCGATCTTAGCCGTCATCATCGGCTGCGTGATCGGCGCCGTACTCGGCATGATAAACGGATTATTAATCACAAAAGGAAAAATGGCGCCGTTCATCGCCACTTTGGCGACAATGACCGTCTTTCGCGGACTGACCCTCGTCTATACGGACGGAAATCCGATTACGGGGCTCGGTTCAAATTACGCATTTCAATTATTCGGGCGCGGTTATTTTCTCGGCATCCCCGTACCTGCCATTACGATGCTGATTGCATTTGCGGCCCTGTGGGTTCTTCTGCACAAAACACCGTTCGGCCGCCGGACATACGCCATCGGCGGCAATGAGAAAGCGGCGCTGATATCGGGAATCAAAGTGCCCCGCATCAAGATCATGATCTATTCTCTGACAGGTTTATTATCGGCGCTGGCGGGAGTGATTCTGACATCACGCTTAAATTCCGCACAGCCGACGGCCGGAGAATCATACGAGCTGGACGCCATCGCAGCGGTCGTTCTCGGCGGAACGAGCCTGTCCGGCGGTCGAGGGCGCATCATCGGTACGCTGATCGGGGTTTTGATTATCGGTACGCTGAACAACGGCTTGAACCTTCTCGGCGTATCATCGTTTTATCAGCTCGTCGTCAAAGGAATCGTCATTTTAATCGCGGTGCTGCTGGACCGCAAAAAATCGGCATAGTAGGAGGACCATTATGAAGAAAGCCATCATCACGATCGCGGCATTATCACTGTTTTTGCTGTCCGCCTGTTCACTTGAACCGCCGCAATGGGCAAAACCGTCAAACACAAAACATAAAAAAGAATTCACTATCGGGCTCTCCGTCTCCACATTAAACAATCCGTTCTTCGTTTCATTAAAAGAAGGCGTTGTAAAGGAAGCCAAAAAACGGGGCATGAAGGTCATTATTGTCGATGCCCAAAATGATTCATCTAAACAGTCAAATGACGTAGAAGATTTGATCCAGCAGGGAGTCGATGCGCTGCTGATCAATCCGACCGATTCATCAGCGATTTCAACAGCCGTCGAATCGGCAAATTCCCTCGGCATTCCCGTCATTGCGCTGGATCGTTCAGCCGAACACGGCAAAGTCGAAACGCTTGTCGCCTCTGACAATGTCAAAGGAGGAGAAATGGCGGCTGACTACCTCGCCGATCAGCTCGGAAAAGGCGCCAAAGTGGCTGAATTGCAAGGGGTGCCGGGCGCATCCGCGACACGGGAACGCGGAACGGGCTTTCATCATATTGCCGACAAAAAGCTGGATGTCGTAACGAAGCAAGCGGCAGATTTTGACCGTACAAAAGGATTGACCGTCATGGAAAACCTGCTGCAGGGACATCCGGATATCAAAGCCGTGTTCGCCCATAATGATGAAATGGCACTCGGGGCGCTCGAAGCGATTAACAGCTCGGGCAAACACATTTTGGTCGTCGGTTTCGACGGAAATAAAGATGCGATTTCTTCCATTAAAAGCGGGAAGCTGACAGCCACGGTCGCCCAGCAGCCGGAGCTGATCGGAAAACTGGCGGCCGAAGCGGCGGAGCAGGTGCTCAAAGGAGAAAAAGTCAAAAAAACCATTTCCGCTCCATTGAAACTTCAAACGCAAAAATAACCGGCTGATGTTTAGACTTCCGGTAAAACGTGAAAGGATGAAGTAAAAGGAGAGATACAGATGAAGAAAACAGCCAAAGCGGCATCCATCCTGACCCTTGCAGCGGGAATATCAGCGGCTTCAGCTGCCGGAATAACGCCTCTTCCCGAGACACACGCGCAAGAAGCGGTCAAAATTGACGATCTGTACAGCTACCCGCTTGACTCTTATCTTGTTTCCGCGGAAGCATTGAACGTGAGAACAAAAGCATCAGCAGCCAGTCCGAGAGCTGATACCCTTCATTTAGGCGACAGCTTAAAGATCGTTTCATTCCAGAACGCTGACTGGGCAAAAGTACATTATAAAAACGGAAAAACAGGATTTGTATCTACTCATTATATTGTTAAAGAAGCAACAACCGTAAAAACGACGGCAAAAACAAAAGTATATACAGACAAACAAGCGGTCAAAGCTTCCCTTGCCAAAAACACGAGCGTTTCTTTCCTCGGATGGAAAAAGACAGCCGGCGGCGGCATTGATTTCGGCTGGGCGCTTGTCGATTACGGGGGCGCAACGGGATATATCAGCACAAAAGATCTGCAAAAACTGACATAATATCAAAACGGATTTCGCAAATTCAGCGCGAAATCCGTTTTTTCTTTCTTGAGCAGTCAGAAACGTCTAAGGTTCGAAATATTTCTCACGAAATATTGTCGGATGAAGATGAATGCATACGACTCTAAAATGGCTTCTTTATGTAATCCGCCAGGCGTTTGGCGTTGTCACGGATAGCCGCAGCATCGGCGCTGCTAACCCCGTACATCGCGAAAGCCGGCAAATAGGTCATTCCCGTAAAATTAGCCATTGCCTGAAACGGCCTTAAGAGCTCGCTCAGTGAAAAATGGTTGGACCCGCCTGCCTGATATGCATCCTCTCCGGCACCTACAGAAACAGCCAGCAGCAATTCTTTGCCGTGCAGCGCCTTTCCTTTGGAACCGTAAGCCCAGCCATACGCCAGCACATGATCCATCCATGTTTTTAAAAGCGGAGGCGCACTGTACCAGTACAGCGGGAATTGAAATACGATCCGGTCATACTGTTCACACAGCTGCCGTTCCTTTTCCCCATCTATTTTCCCGTCCGGATATTCTTTATAAAGCTCACGGACCGTGATGTCATCATGATTTTTTAATTCTTCTGTCCACGCCTTATTGACCGCTGAGTTGTCCATGTCAGGATGAACCGCTAATACCAATACTTTCACAGCTACCACACCTTTCCCTTTTGACTGTATTTTACCTAATCTTTGCCGGTTCAGCCAAATAAAAAGAAAGCCCCCGAGAAAAATGAGGCTTTCTTTTTTATTTTATTCCGGACTTCCTTCGGTTGTTTCAATATCCTTCGCAAAATTCGGATTATCTAAATTTGCGTTGAAAAAGTCCGCCGTATTCGGAAGCTTGAGGTTCATATTCATTTTTTGAGAAATGGTCACTTTACAATCTTTAATGACATAGTCAAACACGTGTCCCCCGGAATTGCGTCCTTCATCAATGAAGTGCAGGTGATATCCGGAAACAGCGATGCCGTTTGCGTAACCCGGCGTCCAGAAGCCGGCGATTGTACCCTGAATGTCGTCAAAGTTGAACACAGGCTGTGTTTTCACCGCTTCAATCATCGGAACGTACGGTTTCTCCTGGCGTTCTACCGTTCTTGTCTGCACCTTTTTAAATACGCCGTCTAAACGGATCGCATAAAATAAGTTTTTACTAGGCAGAAGGCTGGCGATTTCCTGCTCGAATTCTTCACGGGTCATTTCGCCGTCGATCGTATGCGTCATGTCCGGCGTGAAAAATGTGAATGAGCAGAATGGTGACAGGTCTCCGCCTTTAACAGGCGTAGCCGTTCCGTCGCCGCGCAGACGGTAAAATTCGCCGTCAAATCCGATTAATTCGCCGTCCAGTTTATTGAACGTGCCGATCCCGAAATCACCGAACTTCGGAATGTCAGCCATATCAAAATCTCCGTCATACACTCCGTCCAGCAGAGATGTCATGGTGGATACTTGATAGATTTGATCCTCAGGTGAGCCTTTTTCTCCGCGGCTCATCATATGGATGTCGCTTGCATTTTTCATATTCCCTTCACTCCTTTTAAATTGGGCTGTTTTAGAAAACAGGTCATGGTGCGCAGAGTGCTAGAGAGCTTTTGCTTTCATTTTTTCTTTGAATTGCTTCGGAAGCATGTCGCTTGATAAATGGACATTGTCACTGTAATCGACAGGAATGTCAATGATGACAGGGCCTTCTGTGTTCAAGCCTTTTTGCAGCACGTCTGCCAGCTGTTCCGGTGACTCAACGCGCAAGCCGGTGGCGCCGAAGCTTTCTGCATATTTTACGATGTCAATGTTTCCGAAATCTACGCATGATGTACGGTTATATTTTTTCATTTGCTGGAATGCGACCATATCATATGTGCTGTCATTCCATACAAGGTGAACGATCGGCGCTTTTAAGCGGACTGCCGTTTCCAATTCCATTGCAGAGAACAGGAATCCTCCGTCTCCTGAAACGGATACGACTTTTTCACCCGGATTCACCAATGTGGCGGCAATCGCCCAAGGAAGCGCTACGCCCAATGTCTGCATGCCGTTGCTGATCAACAGCTTCAGCGGCTCATAAGCGCGGAAGTAGCGGGACATCCAGATCGCGTGAGAACCGATATCGCAAGTGACGGTTACGTCGTCATCAATTGCATTGCGGAGTTCTTGGACGATTTGCAGAGGATGCACTCTGTCGGATTTATGATCGCTTGGCGCCTTCTCGCTGTCTGTGAGCATCTGTTTTAACTCGCTCAGCACTTCTTTTTCACGGCTGCCCATATCAAATGTCACAGCGTCGTGTTCAATTTGTTTAACCGTAGCGGGGATATCGCCTAATAATTCTAATTCCGGCTGATAGGCATGATCGATATCGGCCTGGATTTCGTCAAGATGGATAATAGCACGGTCACCGTTTACGTTCCAGAACTTCGGATCGTATTCAATCGGATCATAACCGATCGTTAATACGACATCTGCCTGTTCAAGCAGAAGATCGCCCGGCTGGTTGCGGAACAGTCCGATCCGGCCGAAATATTGGTCTTCCAGCTCTCTGGACAATGTGCCGGCCCCTTGGTACGTTTCTACGAAAGGCAGTTTTGTTTTGGCAAGCAGTTTGCGGATTTGTTTTACCGCTTCCGGTCTTCCGCCTTTCATGCCGACTAACAGAACGGGAAGTTTCGCCGTCTGGATTTTCGCGATAGCCGCGCTGACCGCCTCTTCCGGTGCAGGGCCTTGTTTCGGCGCCGGCACGCTGCGTACGTTTTTCACATTTGTGATTTCATTCACAACATCCTGCGGAAAGCTCACAAAAGCCGCGCCTGCCTGACCTGCTGACGCTGCCCTGAAGGCGTTTGTTACCGCTTCTGGTATATTCCCTGTTTCCTGTACTTCTACACTGTATTTTGTAATCGGCTGAAATAGCGCCGCATTGTCCAATGATTGGTGTGTCCGTTTTAACCGGTCTGCGCGAATTACGTTACCCGCCAGCGCCACTACCGGATCACCTTCTGTATTAGCCGTTAACAAGCCGGTCGCCAAGTTGGATGCCCCCGGGCCTGAAGTAACGAGACAAACGCCTGGTTTTCCAGTCAGTCTTCCGACAGCCGCAGCCATAAATGCAGCGTTCTGTTCGTGACGGCATAAAACCAGTTCAGGTCCTTTATCTTTTAACGCATCAAATACTGCATCAATTTTTGCACCCGGAATGCCAAAAACATGTGTGACACCTTGCTCCACTAAGCAATCAACAACAAGCTCCGCCCCCCGATTTTTTTCAGAGGTTTTTAGTTCATTTGTTGCTTTTGCCAACACCCTCACTCCTTATTATGCATATTAAATATAAAATTTTAAGTAATTTGTGATATTATTCACTATACACTCTTTGGAAATTGACCTCCAATATCAATTCGCCGTATGATTAATATGTTTCACGAATAATTAACAAAGAGAAAGGAATGGATAAGGATGGAGCTTCGCCATCTTCAATACTTTATTGCCGTTGCCGAAGAACTTCATTTCGGCAAAGCGGCGCTTCGGTTAAATATGACACAGCCGCCTCTCAGCCAGCAGATCAAACAGCTTGAGAAGGAAGTCGGCGTGACCTTATTAAAGCGCACGAAACGGGTTGTAGAGCTTTCAGCTGCCGGAGAAAGTTTTTTAAAACACAGCAGAAACGCGATCGAAGAAATAGACAAAGCGATTGAAATGGCGCAGAGAACGGCGCGGGGAGAGCTCGGCCGCCTTGTCGTCGGTTTTGTCGGCTCGGCCACATATGAATTTCTGCCGCCGATCATTCGGGAATTCCGCGAAAAATTCCCCTCCGTCAAGCTTGATCTGCGTGAAATTTCTTCTTTCAGACAGCAGGAAGAACTTCTGAAGGGGAACATTGATATCGGCATCCTTCATCCGCCTTTACAACATTCCGCGTTACATATGGAAAAGGTGCAGAGCAGCCCGTGCATTCTGGCTTTGCCGAAGCAGCACCCGCTTACCGCTAAACAGACAATCGACATTCAGGATTTAAAAAATGAACCGATTATCACACTGTCGAAAGAAACATGGCCGACTTTATACCTGGAGTTTGTAAACTACTGCGAGCAGGCGGGCTTCAAACCGAAAATCGTTCAGGAAGCGACCGAGTATCAAATGGTGATCGGATTGGTTAGTGCCGGTATCGGTGTAACCTTCGTGCCTTCTTCTGCTAAAAAGCTGTTTAATCTCGAAGTCGCCTACCGCGGCATTAATCAGGCGCAGCTCACTGCCGAATGGGTCATTGCCTACCGCAAGGATAATCAAAATCCGATCCTGAAACATTTTCTGGATATTATGAATAAACGCCAGGCTTTATTGCAGGCGGATAAGGAAAATGCATAAAAAAGAGGGCCGCCGAAAGCAGCCTCTTTTTTTTGTGCTTTTATGGATTTTTACTAAATTGGTAGAAACGCTCAGTACACCTTACGACCTGTACCCGTATACATACAGTACAACTGATCAGGAGGGATAAAAATAACGGGGCGGCAATGACCTATCGAAAAGGAGGCAGAACACATTACACATATTACCGTCATTTTGACCCTGATTTCTTTCTTTGTGACCATTATTTTTATATTTTGGAGACCCGGGGGATTAAATGAAGCCGTTCCGGCGTCGCTGGGCGCCATTCTCGTTTTGTTATGCGGAACCGTTTCCTTTCATGATTTGGGGGATATAGGGTCAAAAGTCACCGGAGCATCAATAACCATTATCTCCACAATGATAATGGCGATCGCGCTGGAAAGCTTCGGTTTTTTTAACTGGGCGGCGGCCAAACTGCTTCACCGCGCCAAGGGATCAGGCATCCGGCTTTTTTGGCTGACCAACCTGCTCTGTTTTTCAATGACGCTCTTTCTGAATAATGACGGCAGCGTCTTAATCACCACTCCTATTTTACTATTGGTCTTACAATATCTCGGACTTAAAAGACATCAGAAAACACCGTATTTAATAAGCGGCGCATTAATTGCGACGGCGGCAAGCACCCCGATCGGCGTCAGTAATATCGTCAATTTAATTTCTCTCAAAATGATAGGCATGGACCTTTATTTGTACACCAATATGATGTTTATCCCCGGCACGCTGGGACTGGTGTTTATGGCCTTTCTGCTGTTTGCCGTTTTCTACCGCCGTTTGCCGAAACAGCTCCCCGATATTCCGGTTCATTTTGAATCGCTGGAACACAAACGATATCATCCGCTTCAGCCTCCGCCAGACTTGTCCCAAAAAAACAGCCGTACGAACATCATGTTTTGTGTTTTGGTATTTGTATTGTTTGTCCGGATCAGTCTGTTTGCAGCTTCTTACAACGGCATATCCGTTTCGCTCGTGGCTGTCATCAGTTCAGTCATCCTGCTTTGCTGGAGATGGTTTTATTTAAAAATCGGACCGGCGGACTTATTAAGGAAAGCGCCTTGGCATATCTTTATTTTTGCCTTCACGATGTACATTATCATTTACGGACTGCATAATATCGGACTGACGGCATTGCTTGTTCAGTCTATTGAGCCTTATGTCTCACAAAGCATTGCCCACGCTGCATCTATTATGGGCATTGCTACATCCGTCCTCTCTAATTTGTTCAATAACCATCCCGCCTTAATGATCAGCACTTTGACATTAACTGAAATGTCCATTGACCCATTAACCGTAAAAATCATTTATCTGGCTAATATTATCGGCAGTGATATCGGATCATTGCTTCTGCCGATCGGGACATTAGCCACACTGATCTGGATGCATATCATCAGACAGCACGGCGAAAAAGTTTCTTGGTCAGAATATATCAAAACGACCATTGTCGTTGTCCCTCTCACCGTCGTGTTTACCATTACCGTTTTATATGTTTGGATCAGCTGGATTTACCTTTAGCTATGAAAAAAACTGCCTGCTGTATAAGAGAGGCAGTTTTATCATTTATGGCAGGTGCATGGTTTTTAAATGATTCAATTTCCAAAAGACAGTATCCCCGTCTGCATTGGTCAATTCAAGAATATTATCTGAGACGTCCTGTAACAGCCCCACTTTATTCGGTATATCTCCTAAATCCAGAATAATCAGCTTCCCGACATATCTTTTTAATTGCTCCTCAAAATTCCGGACAAGGGGCACATTAGCGGGAACAACCGGCAGCTCTGAACTGTTTAATGTATACGGCGTCTGCTCATCGGAATAGGGTGTCAGCCATTTCAAATGATGCATCGAGATGAAAAGAGTCTTATAAACCGGAGAGAAGAAAACAAAATAATCATTTAAAACACTTGTCACATACCCATGAATGGAACGGTCTCCCGTAACGAAAATTTCTGTAAATCTGCCTTTTATATGCTGGAGGGTATTCCGGTAAGAAAAGGAATGTTCCTGTTTTTCGGGATGCGGACTTTTTTTTCTTGCGTACGGTTCTTTATTCTCTTCGTCCGGGAGCGTCAATGTCATCCGCTGAAGATGCAGCAGCGGAATATAAAGAAACGTCCGGCCGTCATGAATCACAATGATATCCTGACCGATATCCAAAAGAGTTCCTGAAAATGTCGTATTCCCCGATATCTCAATATCGACTTGTTTATCCAGAAATCTGCTTAATCCAGCCATTTCATTCCCCCTCTCCCGCGTTTACGGACAATCTTTCCGAATCATTTACGGCCGTGTTTCCACCGATAATCTATTGTCCTTAATACAGTGGCGTAGCTATAAGAGTTCTCTTCCTCCCGTTTTGAGGATCGAACGGATCTTGACGATCTTTTCGACTTTTTAGAGGAAGTACGCTGCTCTTCGCGTGATTCTTCTTCATGTGACTTTTCTTCTTCGGCGCTCTCTTTCCCGCCTTTATTCTCGTCGTCTTTATTCTCCTCTTTTTTGGCTGCTCCTTTTGCCCCTTCGCTGATGCTCTTGATATGAAAAGGATAGATCCGCAGCACTTCTTTATCTTTCACAAGAGTGTAGTGGCCGTCGGAATTATCCACAAGTATACCTTCAACGGCTTCAGGACCTCCGCGGTTGATGGATACCCATTTGTGGATCAGGCGTTTAAATATGCCGTGAAAATCATCAGCCATTTCAAATTCCGGGCGCTCCTCCTCCTGGCCGTCCTCTTCTTGTTCCGCGCTGATGCTTTTGACATGGTCGGCGTTAAAATATACGATTCCGTCATCTTCTGTTTCCAGCACGAGAAAATCATCCCCTGTTTCGTGAAGCTTTCCTCTTTTCGATTCCGGACCTCCCTGATTCAATTGCACCGTGCGATTGGTCATCCGGCTGATCAGATCTTGAAAATCATCAGCTTTTTCACATTCTGCCGCTTCGGCCGGCGATACGGTTTCACTCGTATTTTCCGTCACACTTTTCACGTGTTTCCATTGATAATAAACGATTTTATTATCAACCTGAAGAGCGATATAATCCGATTGAATGTCTGCTAATCTCCCTGTCTTGGACTCCGGGCCTCCCCGGTAGACAGTAATTACTTTTCCTTCCATCGCATGCAAAAAGTTGTCATCAGACCGATGCCGCTTCGTATTGCGTTTCATCTATTGTCCTCCTAGTCATTTTTCTCATAATGTAAAAAGCATAATGCATATATACGTATCACGATTATTTTCGGGAACTGATTCACCAGCCTATTTGTAAAAAATCTTTCTTCATTTCCAAATCAGATATTCCACCGCTCTAACTCACTGCTGATGAAGGCGGACCGCTCCTTAATGTATTCGCAAATCACATCAGGCTCCCGGTCAAAGCAATCAATCTCCTCTTTCTTATAAGGATCCTTTGCGACATGCGGCCTGATCTGCTCATACAGTGACATGACCTTCGGCTTCATATGTTCAATGGTAAACCGGGTCTGAAGCGTTTCTTCCAAAAGCTGTTTGTACGCTTTGCGGAAATACGGTTCATCCAGAAGCCTTGCAGTCAAGGTATTAAACCCTTGTATTCTGACATAATCGGCGTCCATCCGATCACCGTGAATGTCTCTTCCCCACGTCGCATCGTAATCCCACGGAATGACTTCAAAAAGTCCCGTTTCATGATTCCGGTACAAAGCGTAATTATGAACAAATCCATCGTAGTTTGAGGTAAACACGATGCCCGCAAGCCACCGCAAATACTTATCGGCGTCCAAGTGTTTGACGATCTCCCCCTTGAACTCTGACTTCGGAACGGTATTAATTTTATAGATCATGTCCTGCAAGTATAAATCGTCTTCTTTCGTTCCCGTTTTCTTTTCATAACCAAGTTCGAGCGATGTTTTCGTATCCCGCTCCAGATCACTGACAAGGGAGAAATTGGCGTCGTCATCAACCGCGTAAAAAACAGCCCCGTCCGCCAAATTCCGTTTCGCCAGAAAATATTCATCCACTGACTCCAGCTCAAGATACACCCCCTCATGTCTGCCATTGATTTGCAGGGTTACGAAATTCGCCTTTGGTGACAGCGTCCCAAGCTCCGCGAAGAAATCGAGAGACAGCTTATTCCGCATCATCGACGGATCTTTGTATTCAGCGTTTAAATGTATCTCTTTCGCCCTGCGAAATGTTTTCGGCGAATAAAAAGCGATGTGATACGATTTTTTCTTAAAATCTCTTATATGAGAGCCGCGGTACGCCAGATCAATGTCAAGCCGTTTTTGATTCACTCTCAGCACCGCGGGCACCGGATCATCATCCCAAATGTCTTTTTTCAGCTCCATTAAGTCTTTCGGGTGAATAAACAGCTGGTATAGAGGCAATGTTGATTGGTCTTTCATCAGTAACCCTCCCTGTATTAATTTAGGCTGTGCTATTTATATAAAACTCAGCGAATCACACATACACTTTTTTCATTCATGCGTACTATGTGGTAGTAAGGATCGCATCCTTAAAACATATATCATGAGGAGGTTTCAAAATGGGCCACTATTCCCATTCTGATATCGAAGAAGCAGTAAAGTCCGCAAGCACCGAGGGATTGGAAGATTATTTGTACCAAGAACCAAAAAGCAGTAAGAAGAGAAAATCTCGCAGCCATAAAAAATCCCGTTCTCACAAAAAATCTCGCAGTCATAAAAAATCGTGCCGCTCTCACAAAAAATCTCGCAGCCATAAAAAATCGTGCCGCTCTCACAAAAAATCTCGCAGCCATAAAAAATCCCGTTCTCACAAAAAATCTCGCAGTCATAAAAAATCCCGTTCTCACAAAAAATCTCGCAGCCATAAAAAATCGCGACGCTCTCACAAAAAATCTCGCAGCCGTAAAAAATCTTGCCGTTCTCACAAAAAATCTCGCAGCCACAAAAAATCATGCCGCCGCAAGAAAAAACGCACGCAGAAAAAACCTTACCGTCCTCATAAAAAAGACCCTTGCAAAAAAGACGATTACTGCAGCAAAACAGAGTACTGGAAAGACGGGAACATCTGGGTTGTAAAGAAAAACTACAAGTAACGCCATTTGTAAATAGGCTGCCGGCTAAACGGAAGCCTTTTTCCTCAATCAGATATATGCCACGTGATAAGATATGCAGCCGGTTTTCTTTTGTTGTGTTTCCGAATTTTCTTTCTGTATAATCAGGTCATACGATAAAGAAAGGCGGCCGAAATCATGCATATCTTACGAGCAGACGAACTGAACGCAAAAGACACCTACAAATTGCTTTCGGG
This sequence comes from Bacillus sp. R45, assembly GCF_021729365.1. NCBI lineage: Bacteria > Bacillati > Bacillota > Bacilli > Caryophanales > Bacillaceae > Bacillus > Bacillus sp. R45. Next base: position 3,471,185 of record NZ_CP091421.1, read on the forward strand.
CACAGTCGTTCCCCGGCCGATCGCATTTGTCACGACGCGGTCATCCATCAATGGCGCCGTAAACGCGGCGCCCTTCAGTTTCTATAACGTTGTCTCCGCAGAACCGCCGCTTCTGGCCATCTCTGTCAGCCGCGCGGACGGACGGCAGAAAGACACCGCGAGAAACGCAATCGCTCATCGGGAATTCGTGGTGCACGTCAGTGATGAGTCCATTATTGAAGACATTAACAAAACGGCGGCAAGGCTTGATCCTGATGTCAGTGAACTTGGCATGACAGACCTTTCTGTGACAGACAGCGCCTGCATCAGCGTTCCCGGTATAAAAGAAGCAAAAGTCAGGTTTGAATGTATACTCGAACGCCATCTTCCGTTTCAAAATGACAGCGGAGAAACGACGACAGACCTCATCATCGGCAGAGTCGTTTGTTTTCATTTGAATGACCAAGTATATGACGCCGATAAAGGCTACATACGGACAGATGAGCTGAAGCCTGCGGCAAGGCTCGCGGGGAATGAATACGTCAGACTCGGGAAGACATATACGCTTGTCCGCCCGACCTGAAGCAGGAACCATTATAATAGAAGAAACTAGTCAAAAAGACCCCTTTCGAAAGGGGTCTTTTTTGAGTCTTTTACCATTAAACTCAGCCTAATGTCTTATAGAATGCTGAAACTTACAAGGCCCTCACCCGTATGAAACGAGTGACACATTTTTAGGAGGAGACGATGGATTTCATTCAGTTACTGATTTTTTCAGCCGTATTTATTTTGCTCAGCCTTATGTTTCAAGTATTTGCCGTCAAAGTTCTTCATTTTCCAAAGGCTGTTAAAAAGCAGAAGCCGATAAACGGCACACATCGATTAATCGAAATCACACTGCTTATTACGGGCATCGCAGCGGTGACTTTTTTCAATGAAATGTACGTATTTGCGGGAGTTGTTTTCATGCTATTTTGCTGCAGCGGCTTAATGGAATGGCGGCACCGGCGGGAGGAAAAGCAATATGTGTACGATTCGTTTTACGCAGGTCTTTCTGCCGCTCTTGGCGTGCTTATTTTTTTCATCAGTTAGCGTATCATGCTCTATACTCCTGCGGCCGCTCCGTCGCCGCGCGGGTCGGCCCCGCCTTGGAGAAAGCCTTCTTCATCAATGACGATCGCTGCCGCATGGCCCATAAGCCCGTCAAAATCACCAACGGTCTCGACGCGGTGGCCGCTCTGCCTTAGGGCTTCTCTCGTTTCAGGGCTGATTCTGCTTTCAACCCTCAGCCCTTCATACTCCTCTCCCCATGTCCGCCCCCAGACCCAGCGCGGCTCATTGATCGCCTGCTGCGGGTCCATTTTGTAATCAATGATGCGCGTAATCATCGCTGTCTGAGTTTGCGGCTGGCCCTCTCCTCCCTGGGTTCCGTACAGGATGTGCGGCTTTCCTTCTTTACAGGCCATCGCCGGCATGAGGGTGTGGAACGTCCGCTTGCCGGGTTCAAGTGTATTGACATGGGATTCATCCAGCGAAAAAAATGACCCGCGGTTTTGCAGCAGAATGCCCGTCTCCCCCGCCGTAACGGCTGACCCGAATTCAAAATAAAGGCTCTGTATAAAGGAAACGGCATTTCCTTCCGCATCTCTGACGGCGGCATAAGCAGTGTCGCTTCCGACCGGACGGCTTAGCGCCGGCGCAGCCGTGTCACCGATTTCTTCCGCCAGCTGCTTTGCATACCGTTTATCAAGCAGCCGATCCAGCGGAATATGAGAAAATGCCGGATCAGTCAGCACTTCATTCCGGTGCTGAAAACTCTTTTTCAGCGCCTCGATCAGCAGATGATAATAGTCAAAGGAGCCGTGTTCAATCTGAGAAAAATCATAGTTTTCCAATATATTGAGCGTCATTAAGCCTGTAAAGCCCTGTGAATTCGGCGGAGCCTGATAGATGCGGTATCCGCGGTAATCAGAGGATACCGGGTTCGTCCACTCGCCGCGGTGGGCTTTAAAGTCATCAAGTGTCAGACGGCTGCCGTTGTTTTGCAGAAAGGATGTGATGCTTTGAGCGAGGTCTCCTTCATAAAAAGCGCTTCTGCCTTTCTCGGCAAGCTGCTCCAAGCTGTCCGCCAAATCCTTTTGGACAAACCGTTCACCGGGCCTGGGCGCTTTTTTGTTTCTCGTAAAAATGGCCGAGGTGTAAGGCGTCGAGGCTAAAAGAGCGAGATTGCGTTCTGTGTGGGCGCACTGGTCGGCGGACACCGGGAATCCGTTTGCCGCATAATCAAGAGCAGGCTTCAGCACCTCAGCGAGCGAAAGACGCCCGTACGCCGAAAGCACGGCATCCCAGCTGTCCGCCATTCCCGGAACGGTAATGGCGCTTTCTGGCCCGCGCAGAGGGATCGCTTCTCTGCCCCGATACAAGTCTCTCGTCACATGCTTCCCTGAACGGCCGCTCCCGTTATAAGCTTTGATTCGTCCCGTTTCTTTATGGTAAGTGAGCCAAAATGAATCCCCGCCAAGACCCGTCATATGCGGATACACGACTGCCAGGCAGGCGCTGACCGCCACTGCCGCGTCAAACGCGTTTCCGCCCTTTTCCAGAATGCCGGCCCCCGCCTGAGAAGCAAGATAATGCGGACTGACGACCATTTGTTTCGTTCCGATGGTTGAAGTATTCATGGCAAGCCCCTTTACAAATTTTCCTAAGTATAAAAAGCGGCTTCACCGGTATCCACTTTCCTGAAAGAAAAGCTCACACACTATTTACTTTCCGATAAGAAATAACCCTAAGTTATTACGCAACGAAAACAATAAAAAAATTTCTCCTTCATACCGTAACTTTTCATGATACAATAATATCCACCAAATGAAGGAAGGTGAAGCCGGTTGGAACATGAGTACAGCATTCCGAATCTTGTCCTTGATGAAACGGATAAACAGATTCTCTCAATTTTGCACGAGGAAGGGAGGATTTCCTATACAGACTTAGGAAAGCGGGTTAACCTGTCGCGAGTGGCGGTTCAGCACCGCATTCAGCATTTACTGGATGCCGGTGTGATTGAAAAATTCACCGCTGTCATCAACCCGGCGAAAATCGGCCGTCATGTGTCCGTGTTTTTTAATGTGGAGGTGGAGCCGCAGTATTTGGAGGAAACCGCATTAAAGCTTGAAAAGGAGCCGGCGGTGACAAGCCTTTATCATATGACCGGACCGAGCAAGCTGCATATGCACGGCATTTTCGCAAATGATCAGGAGATGGAAGAGTTTTTGACAAAACGGCTCTATACGCAAAAAGGCGTCGTCAGCGTCGACTGCCAAATGCTGATTAAACGGTATAAAAGCAGAACGGGCATGAAGCTGTAAGGAGGACATAGCCATGAAACATCCCTATTGGGACATTACGGCGGCGATGGTCCGAACGGGCATTCTCGGATTCGGAGGCGGCCCGTCGGTGATCCCGCTCATCCGCCATGAAGCCGTCAATAAATACAAATGGATAGATGATGATGAATTCGGAGAAATATTAGCGATCGCTAATGCGCTTCCCGGACCGATTGCCACAAAAATGGCTGCGTATCTGGGCTTCAAGCTGAAAGGCACGTTAGGCGCAATCGCGGCAACCCTTGCACATATTCTGCCTACATGTCTCGCTATGGCGGGCTTGTTTGCGGCTGTCAATGTCTTAAGCCGCTCAGCAATCGTTGCCGGCATGATTGGCGCCGTAACACCGGTGATCGCCGTCATGCTCGGCATCATGGCGTACGAGTTTGGCCAAAAAGCGCTTAAAGGTTTCGGCTGGGTCACGGGCATCCTGTTTTTTATCATCGCTTTTATCGGCCTGCAAACGTTACAGATCAATCCCGGCTTTGTCATTATCATTTTCTTGGCATACGGCGCGTTTCATTTTAAATTAAAGGACAAAATCACAAAGAAACGTTCAAAAGATAAAGGAATGCCGGCCTCATGATCTTGATTTATGTATTTATGGCGTTTTTTGTCGCAAACGTACTCGGATATGGAGGCGGACCGGCGTCGATCCCGCTAATGTTTGAAGAAGTCGTCAACAGATACAGCTGGCTCTCAAACGATCAATTCTCAAATATGCTCGCACTTGCGAACGCATTGCCGGGCCCGATCGCAACCAAAATCGCGGCGTATGTCGGCTACAGCGCAGGCGGATGGCCCGGATTCCTGATTGCGCTGATCGCCACCGTCGTACCGTCGGCGCTCGCATTGATCGTCCTCTTGCGCATCATTCAGCGCTTCCGCCAATCCCCCGTCATCAAAGGTATGACGCTGTCCGTCCAGCCTGCCATCGCCGTCATGATGCTCATTCTTACCTGGCAAATCGGCGCAGACGGCATCAAAGCGATCGGCTGGGTTCAAGCGATAGTGATTGCGGGGATTTCCCTCCTTGTCTTGACAAAATTCAAGATGCATCCGGCCTTTCTGATTATCGCGGCGTTTTTGTATGGAGGGCTTGTGATTCCTCATTTATAAAGAAAAGCACCTGGACAGGTGCTTTTTTATTTTGGCCCCACAATGCCGTTTGATATGACAACAGATTCATCGCCTGCATCACTCTTGATGATTTGCTTGACTTGCAGCGTTGCGCCTGCCATTCTCACAAATTGCTGAACCTGAGGCGAATTGGTTTCAGCCTGTATCCAAACAGAAGTCGGCGCTTTCCAAGCTAGAAAGAGTGCAAGAATCAACATACCAGAGATAACCAGCAGCAGCTTCATATCGCATCACTCCTTTTCAATAAACGGCTCGCAGCGGACAGCGCCTGTTGATCATGAAGAATATCACCGGGACGATTGCCTTCTCCCAACACATAGCCTTTAAAGGACATCCCCATAAAATCAAAAATATGTTCAAATTGCTGAATCAGCGGCAGCCCTTTTAGTTTAGGGTTGTCTCCGCCCACTGCTGTTACATATGCCTGCTTCGCTGACATTTGCTGTTTAAAATCAGGAAACCTCGGATCTCTCAGCGTCTGTGACCAGCGATCAATAAACAGCTTTAATGTCCCTGACATGCCAAACCAATAAATTGGGGTGGCGAATACAAGAATATCGCACGGTAATATCAGCTCAATGATAGAATCGTAGTCATCTTGAACAGGACGAAAGCCGCCTTGGGCGTGACGCAGATCTTCAATTGGCCGGATCCGATATTTCCGCAAATGAATGTGCTCCGCATCGAATCCTTGAACAGCCTTCTCCGCAAGAATATCCGTATTTCCGCCAGGCCTCGTTCCGCCATGAATAACCGCAATGTTCATGATGCATCTGCTCCTTTGTTTACGAATGATTTTCTTCATCATATAATGGATTCATCAATCAATACAGATAATTATTTCGATTGTTTCAATCGATAAAACCGATTTAGAAAGGGCGAGATCAAATGGAATTGAAGCAGCTGATCACCTTTATTACCGCAGCAGAACATGTAAACTTCACCCTAACCGCCAAGATGCTTAACTACGCACAATCAAGCGTTACCTCTCAGATCAAATCACTGGAAGAAGAAATCGGGACTCCTTTATTTGAACGGCTGGGCAAGCGGCTTTTCCTGACAGAAGCCGGCAAAACGTTCAAATCCTATGCGGAGAAGATCATTGCGTTAACAGAAGAAGCAAAAATGGCCGCAAATCAAGCAAGAGAAACAACCGGAACCTTGAAAATCGGCGCGACGGAAAGCCAGTGCACATACCGCCTTCCGCCTATCATAAAAGAATTCAAACAGGCTTTTCCTCAAGTAAAGCTTATATTCAAACCGTATATTTCCAACGAACAAGCGAAAGAACAGCTCTTGCAGGGCCAGCTGGATATCACTTTCATTTTGGATGTGAATCGGTCGGAAGACGCACTGCACGTTGAATCTCTGATTCAGGATGAAATCAAAATGGTAGCCGCCAATGACCATCCTTTTCCAGCAGACTCACCAGCAACATTGAAGGATCTTCAAAATGAAACCCTTCTGCTGACAGAGGACGGCTGTTCATATCGCACGCTCTTTGAGAACACTTTACATGACGCCGGAGTCTACCCTAATAAATTAGAATTCGTCAGCATAGAAGCCATCAAACAATGCGTGATGGCCGGACTCGGAATCGGACTATTGCCTGAAATGACAGTAAAAGACGATATTGCCGAAGGACGGATGAAAGAACTCAACTGGCAGAATGAATGCCCCGTTTTTACTCAACTAGCATGGCATAAGGACAAGTGGATGTCTGCGCCATTAAAGGCATTTATCGATTTGACGCGAAAAACATTCAAATAAAAACCTGCTGCAAGGACGACAAGGTTTTTTAAAGCAGACACCAGGCATACAAAAAAACACTTGGTGGCTTAGAGCTCCAAGTGTTTCATGTGATTTTTCCGATAAAACGTTCGCAAAACATGCGTTTCAAGGTCAGCCAGACGGACAGGGATCGGCAGCCTGCTTTCTCGATTGATCATTTTCATTGTGATCTGATAGCTGCTTTCTAAATCAATGTTATGTCCGCAAGACAAGAAGATAGGCTTCACGTCCCGCCGTGTCCGAAGCGCCCGGCCATATACCTCGCCGTCAATGAGAATATCGGTGTAGGCGCCTACTTCATTTTCAGGCATCTCAAAATCGCAGCCTTTGATTTTGAGATAGGTTTTCCGCAATCCCAATCGTCGGCTTCCCCAGAAAAAAAGCCGCATGGGTGGCAACGCCCATATGATTGTAATGCAGATACCCGTTGCCATCAAACAAAAACACATCCGGCTCCGTCTCCAGCTTTTTGGCCGCTTCGATGATCAGCGGCAGCTCGCGAAACGCAAGAAAACCGGACACATACGGCACGCTGATTTTCCCCATGCTGTGCACTTTTTCAATCACTTCTGTTGTATCAGCGTCAATCACGATGATACTGCACACCCCGTACGGTTCCCCGTCCTGCTCCCAATAGGCGAGGTCGACGCCTGCGCAAGTATTGACGGAGTCTGGATGGATGACGGGGGATAGGTTGATTTTATGTATAAGAGATTGTTGAGTTCGAATAAAATCCGATTCATCTTTTTGTTCAAAATCGTGAATTTGATGTATTTTCATTTCACTTGTTTTCCTCGTTTCATTTCTAAAATCGTCTTTTCAATTCAAGTTCTTCATTTCGATATACAACGCAATAAAACTTCCATAAGGATAATCTCCATCCCAGCCCCATGGAAAATAGCCCGCTTTATAAATTTTGAAAAGTTTTTCAAAAAAATTGTCTGTTTTCCCGTTTACTGCTCTATTTATTGCACAATTATTTAGATCTGCTACGATCTCTTCAAGAAAAGTATTAAATTCAGTCGTAGCACTTCTGACATTTTCCGAAAAAATTTTCAGAAGCATGTCTAGGTTTTGTGGTTTTTGATCATCGTTTAGTTCATAAAATTTTCCCCATACCTCACTCATCTCGTTTTCTTTTATATCTTTCCACGCATATTCATCTTCACCAATTACATCTTCGTAAACATAGTACTTAGCTTTTTCTTCATCATTAATAATTTTAGTAAAATAAGAGATTTCATGTGATGCAACTGCTTTAAAGGTTTTGGAAAAATCAATAACTTCTTTTACCTGATTATGATAATGTCCGTATTTCATTACTTTATACACCTTTCCTAAGTACAACCGTAGGGTTACCAACTCTCCGGTAACCGGAACGCAGCCTAAAGCCAAATAAATTATTCGGAATTCACAAAACAGAAAACAACAATTCACCTATGAAAAAACCTTGAAAGGCTTCAGCAGCCATCAAGTTTATTTAATTCTTCTAGCCATTCCCTCTTATAAGTCTAATCCTCAATTAAATCAAGATAATATTTATCATTTTTCATAAGCTCTATTAAAAACTCTTCTAATGAATCTGCAATTTTTATATCATCGTAATATATTGAATTGTTTTGTTCATTGCCTAATGCAATTAACAATAAAGCACTTTCATTTGCTTCAAAAAAAATCAATTTATCTTCTTCAAGTTCCTCATAAACTTCTATATCTGGATAAAACTCCCCTGCTTCAATTAGAGATGCAAGATTAAAAGTTAATGACTTGTCCAAGAATGCGATTAATATTATATTCTGATTTTTTCAGAAAGCCGTAACCAACCTCTAGAAGAAACTGTCTCAAATCATAAGGTAACCTTAAACCTAACTTATTTTCTACTTCTAAGATTTCATTCTCACTTACTTGATAAAATGTATTTTCTTTGTAAGTTTTAATAAAATCATATTTCACAATTATTTACCTCCTTTGAGTGAGAGTTTTTCTCCTGTGACGGGTTCATAGCCCAACAGACATTTAAGTCATCTTAAACAGAAAATAACAATTCATTTGTAAAAAACCTTGAAAGGCTTCACTAGCCAATCAAGGTCAATTAATTCTTCTAACTATCCCATTTTTAAGTCTAATCCTCAATTAAATCAATATAATATTCATTATCATTGAGGAACTTTTTAAAAAAATCCTCTAAAGATTCAGCTATTTGAGTGTCAAAATAAAATATTGGATTATTTTCCAATCGTAAATCTATAGAAATATAAACACCCTCGTTTACTTCAAAAAAAATAAGTTTATTTTCATCATCATAAAGTTCATCTAAATCTGGGTCAAACTCAAAAATTCCTTCTCTTAGTCTAATGTCGGCTACTGCCCCTGGCCCCAATATCCTATTAATTGCATTATCACTTTCACCTTTAATAAAACCATAACCGACTTCTAAATATAATTGTTTTAAATCATTTGGAATATCTACGTTCATTCTTTGTTCAGCTTTTAATATATCCTCTTCAGGTACCTTATATGTTTTATTTTCTAAATGATTTATAAATTCAAATTCAGCCATGAACTATTTTTACCTCCTTGGAAAAAGTTTTCCTGATGGTGCTCCCTTTCCATGTATACCCGCTTGGTGTTCATCCGGATATTTTGCCGGATGAATATTCCACCATTCGTGAGGGCCACCAAAGTTGTTCTCTATGATATGATGGGCATCGTACGGTTGACCAATACTTCGGGCAACTTCTCCATGCTTATCAAAAACCTCTTCTGTATATCTAGGCCACTTTTGATTGGTTTTTTCTTCCCATTCTGCAATCAATCTATCTTTCAAACTTGATGTGAATTTGCTCCTATGCTTAGCTGTTTCTTTTGGTGTTAATTTCTCATAGTTATTATTTCTTAAAGCTTCTTTTATATGGTCGATCTGCTCTTTACAAACCTTTCGTCCAGTTTTGGCTTCTATATCTCTGAGATATGCTTTCGCTAAGTCTTTATTTAGTTCACCAGTAGCTTTAGTGCCTTCACTATGAACGTCTGTTTTTTGCCTCTCAACTTTCAGCACCTTAGGCTCTTCTACATGATCTGCTTTCGGTTTTTTCGCAAATTTTCCATCGCTTGTGCGAAACACTTTCGACGAGGCATCATAGAATACCTTCCCTGTTTGTGTAATATAGTGAATATGGTCTTTAGCAACTTGTTTTAGGTAATTAACTGGATACTGTGCGACTTTCTTGACAGCTTCTTTATTAATCAAACTCTCAGTATAGTGGCTGCTTTTAGCATATGCGTATGCTGGCTGATTTCGGAATGTTCCCATCAGCTGTTTCGCAAAAAGTACGGTTTCACCAGCTGATTCTATCACCGATAAAGATCGTTTTTTAACTGATTGATAGGTTTGATGAGCTACTTTTTTCACATGGGTCGGATTCACGACATGTCGTATATCTGATAGTTTCACTTTAACTGTCGAACCTTTATCCACATTTCGATACATTGATACACTATGATCAACCGATTTGGCCAGACTGCCCGCTCCAACCAAACTCAGCGCAGCTTCCAGTGCCCCTTGCTTCCGCTTTTCCTCAGACACTTTGTTTCCGAACATATCCCGGCCTGTGACGGCTTCTGTGAATCCGTTTGAGGCGACAAGACCGTATGCGCCCATTTCTGTCATTTTGAGAATGTCTAAGGATTTTCCGGTTTTATAGGCATCTAAAGCATGTTCTGCGGCAATGACGGTTTTTCCGGTTTTGTAAATGGCTTTTCCGCCTTTGAAAGCGCGGCCCGCCCAGCCGACGACCGGTATGAATCCGGCGGCGGCCATCGCTCCTGCTGTGACGCGTTCTGCGGTGGAGAGTTTTTCTTCTGTGACAAGTTGTATTCAAAAGTTGATACAAGTTATTTATGTATCAACTTCCATCCATTTTATTTGCACTTGCTCTTTAATTTTAACTTCTTGATATTTCAAACTATAGCCACCTTCAGCTTGGACTCCTAAGTCAAGACAAAGTTTCAAATCCTGTAACGTTCCCCCGTTTTTTGCGGATAACGTGTTCGTAACGTAAATCTGTTAAATGCACTTTACGATGACCTCAAAACTTAATACACCCTTTTTTCTTCTACTATCATCATACAATGCTCACACCCATTACAATCTATAAAAATTAACACTTAGCGCTCTTTAAAATTTTTTCACGTTAAACCACAAAAAAGCACTTGTTGCCTTTCGTAGACAATCAAGCGCTTTAAGTTCATATATTTTTAAGTACCATTAAATTTATAAGTTTTTGGTTACAGTATGACACCTTTTATATGTCGTGACGACTACTACGTTAAAACTTACGAGTTTGTCCGAGTTCGTTAGTTTCATATACATTCCATGTATTTATATTCATCACCCAGTAAAAAGTGATCTCGCCTAAGCTCGTACTTCGTTTTCTATTCTATCATTGCACACAGTACTCCATGATGGTACAACTATCAATGAGTTTTTACTTTTAGCAACCTATTTTAAATTGCAACATCCTGATAACCTACTTCAATTATTTTTTCATTTAATAGACGAATCCCTAATCCATTTTCTGTATCCCATGAACAGTTAAATGTAATTCCAATATCTCGTCCTTCAAAAATATCCGCATATGGAATAACAATTCCATCTAAAGTTATCATTTCTAGTGTTTGTTCAGGCGTTTCAATTAATGGGTAATTTTTCATTTAATTCAATATCATAACCCAGTTCATGTCGCTTCTGTTTGTAATAGTCTAATATTGATTGCAATAATTTTGGCTGTAAATCCTCCCAATTCTGCATTAATGCTTGATATGTCATATACTGTTCATCAAACTCTCCATCTTCTTCACCATCTATCATCAAAGAGATCTCAGATTCTTTTCCAAAAAAACGAATAATGGTATCCTTAACCCAACCATACTCATATTCAAGTTCACCAAAAATTGGATCGTTTATAGGTATTTTATATCTCCTCTTTTTGTTTATTAGCAAACCCCCCAGGTTTAAAAGCTCCTGCGTTTATTTCTCCTACACCACCAAGGTGTCCGAATTCACTATTAATTTTTGTTGGCACAAGTTGCATTGTTTTAACATCATTTAATTCATGCCATGTTAATTTATTTTTTTCTCGATATTTTTTATATCTCTTGCACTAATTTTACCAGATTCCATCCCAAATTGACTTGCTAACTCAGGTGAGCCATTAATTTGGTCAGCTGATTTTTGATCTGATTGAACAAAATTAGCTCGTCTGGCTTTCCCCCCATAAGTTCCTTTTCCTCCAAGCATATAGTTGATTTCAACTTGTGCTTTTGCTATTGGTGAAAAATCAGGAACTCCATTTTTATATTGAAACCTTTTATACCAACCTCATCTAATATTCTTTTCAATTTAGGGTCTGGTGAAGGTTTAAGCGTACTTAAAGATTCTCCTCTAATTCCTTCAAATTGAATCTTTGGATTGATCTGTGCAGGTGTTTGATTCATACGATAGGGCATACATTTTAAAGTTATTTGTACGCACTCTATAATTTGGTAAAAACATCATATAAGGCTTATAAGGATCACCTCTACTCTCTAAATAGAAAACAGTTTATTCGGCACTCACCCCCACTAAAAAAGCCTTAAAAGAAAATAAAAATCTTTTAAGGCTTTTCATTACTAGAGGTTATTGATTTTGTCTTTATAAACTTTTAAAATTGTTGTGTTTAAATCACTGATTTCTGAGAAATGCCATTCAAACGTCGTTAGAATTCTATGAAGTTCAAATAACATTTTCTCTATTTCATCACCATCGTTCTTATCCAATGAACCAAAATTGTTTAATATAATATCTAAATCTCTAGTTAACACCCTAAAATCCTCAAGGTTCTCGTACTGTTCATCTAAATCTTCTTTATTTATAATATTAATACTTGAATTAAGTTTATCTAGTATGTCCAATATTCCTTCTAACTTTTTATCCATATCAATTCCTCCACTGTTATTTCCACCCCTTAACTACTCGTCCAAGTGCTTTCTTAGTCTTGTCAGGGTTTAAAGTACCATCTAAATTCAATACGTATTTCACATTTCCCGTCTTATCTATTACTTCTAAATGGTCTTTGTGTAATGCGTCAAGATAAACTCCATAACCCTTTTTCAGATATTGGTTATCAGTTTTCTTTTCCACCTTATAAATTGATTGTCCATCGTACTTTACTTTTGATTTTGATAAGGAATTACTTATTTTTTTTCCAAATTCCATATCAAAAAACTCATTCATATTTGAAACAGGTTTAACAATACCCTTAATACCTTTACCACTACTCGCCATCTTCACAATCCCAAGTTCTTTAACAGCCGTCTTTTCCACATCGACACGGACTGTTGGGAATCCGTACGTAAAGCCGTTCGCTGTTACTGGGCGTTCTGCGTATACACGGACGTTTGTCGGGACTTTGAATTGTTTTACTTTTTCTAGTGTTTTGTTAGCTTTTTGGACTTTCGAATGGGTTGCAAGCGGTATGCCTTTGTTTACATGCTTCGCCAATGCACCGGCTCCAACCAAACTCAGCGCAGCTTCCAGTGCCCCTTGCTTCCGCTTTTCCTCAGACACTTTGTTTCCGAACATATCCCGGCCTGTGACGGCTTCTGAGAATCCGTTTGAGGCGACGAGGCCGTATGCGCCCATTTCTGTCATTTTGAGAATGTCTAAGGATTTTCCGGTTTTATAGGCATCTAAAGCATGTTCTGCGGCAATGACGGTTTTTCCGGTTTTGTAAATGGCTTTTCCGCCTTTGAAAGCGCGGCCCGCCCAGCCGACGACCGGTATGAATCCGGCGGCGGCCATCGCTCCTGCTGTGACGCGTTCTGCGGTGGAGAGTTTTTCGCCGGTCACCGGATCAACGCCTTCGGCTGCTCTTTTATAATCATAATAGCCGGTGACTTCGCCGGTAAAGTTGCAGATGCCGTCCCATGTTTTTTCGTACCATGGTTTATTGGCTTCTTCTTCAGCCTTTTCCTGAAGCCGTCTTGCTTCGGCCTGCTGGGCTTTTGCGTCAATATAGTCCGTGCCCTGTTTTTCTGTCGCCATGACGCTTTTGTAGATTTCATTGCTGTGGAAGGCTTTTTTGTCATAGTACATAGGGGAGGCGCTTTTCCCGTTGCTGGTGGCCTGCATGAGAACGGAATATTTGCTGAGCACTGCGTTGTCCAGAGATTCTAAGTTTTGATATTCAGCGGTCAGGGATTCATCAAGCGTATCGACTGCCGTGATCGTGTCGCGTCTGGTTTTCTGGGCATCACCCATTTTATCTGCGTAATCATCCAGCGTATATGTATCGAGATGAATAATATCACTGATGCCAGACAAAATCGAATCGATTTCTGCTTTATGAGCGGAGACAATCTCTGAAGCTCTCAAATCCGCATTGGGCAGCTCATGCTCTAAAAATGAAGTCTCCGCATATGAATCACTGAGCTCTTGATCTTTAATGTCACCTGAAATGCCATTTAAAAACGCAATTTGAGCAGAGACAAGCGTCAGCCAGCTGTCGGCGATTTCCGCTTGTCCCTGAAAAAAATCTTTTATATTGTCTGCGCCTTTCCCTTTCAAAGCATCACCCAGATCGGCCACGCCTTGAAAGGCTTGTTTGAGCGCACGCAGCTGTTCTTCAAGGGCTTCGTATTGTTTCTTTCTCTTATCTGCTTCGTCCGTTAACGATTGTGATTCAAACACTTTGCTCATCGGCAAGTCCTTTCTTTCGTTATTTTACGGCGATCGCCTCGTCCTGTTCCTTCAAAGAATCTACGTTGTCTTTAACGTCCGCGATATTCTTATGAACGGCCTGCTTGTATTCGCTGATCATCGATACAAGCTTTGCCTCGCGGGATTGGTATTTGGAGGTATAGTCGAGCTTGTTTTTTCCGTTTGAACCGGCGTTCCCGATAGAAACGGCCTCCAAAGCGCTGCTGACGGATTCAAGCTGCTTCATGACGGCTCCGTATTTGAGTTTTATTTCTGCCATTAAAACCAACTCCAGCTTTTTTTGATTGATTGTATTTTTTCTCCGACCGTGTCAAGGGCTTCTTCTCCCAGCGTCAGCAGGTGCTCTGCCTCTCTCGCGATGCTTCTGGCGGCAAGGAGCCCTCCTTTTTCAATTTCAAGCTGTGTCATCTTTAAGCCGATTCTGTAAATATAACCGTCGTATTTGTCTGTGACGATTCTGTATGCTTCTGTATGGGCCTGATCGCGCCGGTCATCAAATTCTTCAGCAAAAGTGCCGGTCCAATGATGATCCAGGTGCGGCCTGAGGATGTCCCTGATTTCAGACACGCCCTCTTCCTGCAGAGATTCTATCTCTCTTTTCGCTTCTTTTAATTTATCAATTTGGTGTTCGATCTCGCCCAGTTTATGGCTGATGGTGCTGTTAATATGGCTTAATGTGCTTGAATGGCTCATCTGTTTTCACCTCGTCTTACGCAAAAAGTCGTACAAAAAGCACAGACTTTTCCATACTATATTTCCATATATTATATTTTAAAATAGACAGAAAGCAGCTTAAATAGGTTAAATGACTTATTTTCAGCAGCCGAGATGCTCATCATTAACGCCAAAAGACTCACACAAACGGCATATCCATTCATTGATCTCATCTATGTATCCATGATAAATTCCCTAAAAAAAAAGAGACAGTGATTAACCGTCTCCTTTGCCTTGTATCATGATTCTAATAATGTCGTTAACTGCAGTCCCAGTTGTACAAAACGTTTGAGAAATCTTTTTTCTTCAAATCTTCCGGTCTGATAAAGAAATTGGCGATTCCCACATCTCCCCACATCGAATCAATGTCATCATCTGAATCAATTTGCAAGAGCAGAATCGTATGGTTTTGATGGGAATAAGACCGCGGATCTTCCTGGGTGAAGGACGCATAGCCGCCGATTTTATGGCCGAATGCGTTCACCGTATATTCGTCATACACCTCATCGTCAAACTGCTCGAAATAGTCGAAGGCATCCATCCCGGCATATTGCCTGAATTGAAAATCAGACGGGAGCACCCATTCAGCAGACAGCTCAGGGGTGATCAGCGCTTCGGATTGAATCGGAAAATCGTACTCCTCTTCAACCTGAACGAAAGAAAAATCATCCATGAGCTCCTCTTCCCGATCTGTCACGTGCTCAAAATATTTGACGCAGAAACCCGTTTGCGCGCACCCGTCGTCAAAATTCAAACCGTATACGTCATCACTGACCGATATGTAAAACTGAAGAATGCCGGTGTCCGGAAAATCAGGTAGTCCGGGCATATCCGCAAAATTGATTTGGGCGAGAAGCTTCATCGGCCTGCCGCTTTCATCTTCAGGGTATGGTTCATGTTTCGGAAAATAGGGGTCTCCGGCAATTTTACTGTCATACCGTCCCGTTTCAGCTTTTTTGACGTGCAGTTTGATAAAGGGCCGTGCTGACGTTTCCAGCAGACTGCGGGATGATTCCATTTGCTTCGGCAATTTCCATGTGTTTTCCACGATTAATATCTCCTTCGTCTCTAATGATTGTATGATAAAAGGCCGGTGCGGACCGCCGGCCTTTCAAGTGACAGAATCAGTCTGAGGCACGACGGCTCTTCTTCCGATTGAGATATATTCCACGCCGGCCTGTTCCGCTTCCTCAAGCGAGTGGCAGTTTCTCCCGTCGAAAATAACCGGGGTTTCCATCAGCTCTTTGTACGCTTCAAGCGGGAAGTGTTTAATTTGTTCCCAATCTGTCAGAATCAGGACGGCATCCGCTCCCCTGACGGCTTCTTCTATGGACTCCCGATAGGAAACCGCAGCCGGAAGCAGCCCGGAAGCCCGGAATGAAGCGATCGGATCGTACGCTGTCATCCGGGCGTCAAGAGCCGCCAGACGATCCGCAATGACAATGGACGGGGCATCCCGCATATCATCTGTATTCGGCTTAAAAGACAGCCCTAATAACGCGATGGTTTTCCCCGTCACACCGCCCAGCCTGTTCAGCACTTTATCAACCAGCATGGACTGCTGGTTATTGTTGACTTTAATGACGGACTTCAGCAATTCAAAATCATGCTCCACATGTCCCGCGATCTGCACGAGGGCGTTTGTATCCTTCGGAAAACAGGAACCGCCGTAACCGATGCCGGCTCTTAAGAATTGATTGCCGATCCGTTTATCCAATCCCATTCCGTGTGCGACTGATTCCACATCCGCACCGACTTTTTCACATATATGAGAAATTTCATTAATAAAACTGATTTTTGCCGCTAAAAATGCGTTTGACGCATATTTGATCATCTCAGCGCTTCTGATGTCCGTATGATATACCGGAATCGCAAGCGGCGCGAAAACCCGGTCAAGCGTTTCCCGCGTCTGCCGGTCTTCAGCCCCGATCACGATGCGGTCGCCGTGAAAGGTATCGTGAATCGCCGAACCTTCACGGAGAAATTCCGGATTCGAAGCGATTGAAATGTTCACGTCCGCTCTCAGCCGTGAATGAATAACTTCGCTGATTCTGTCATTCGTTCCCACGGGAACCGTGCTTTTTGTCACGACGATCGCATCTTTAGAAATATGTTCGGCAATCTGTTCGGCGACATTTTCAATATAAGTAAGGTTTGCGTGCCCGTCTTCTTTTTGCGGCGTTCCGACCGCTATAAAAATAACGTCCGCTTCCGCAAGCCCTTTTTCGTAGCTCGTTTCAAATGCCAGCCGATGCCGGCCGATATTTCGTTTCATCATATCTTCAAGGCCCGGTTCAAAGATAGGGGACAATCCCTTTCTCATCTGCTCAACCTTACGTTCGTCAATATCTATGCATGTTACGTCGTGGCCGATTTCTGAAAGAGACACTCCTGTCACAAGACCGACGTAGCCTGTTCCGATCACTGTTATTTTCATCGTGTTCCCCCAACCGTTTAGAAATTGCTGCTGGGCAGCTTACCGCTATTATCATATGATCCCGGCCCCGGCGGAATGCCGGGAGCCTGAGGTCATGATAGGAAAAAACGGCGCCGGCCGCTGATAATAGCATAAGCATAAAAGAATCATCTTGCAAAACAGCCGCTTACGCTTCATTTAAACGGGATGGAGACGACGATTAAAAAAGACCCCAGCGCTTACGGCGGGCCACAGGCAGCGGAGGTTCCTTATAAACGGCTTTGTTTTCAGCGAGAAGCGCCGCATTTTCCGTGAGCATGTAAATCAGCTCCGCCCCTGCTTCTTTTTTCAGAACGCTGATCGCCTCCTGATAATAAAAATTTCTCGGTCCGAGATTATGGGCGTCAGATGCGAGAAAGTGGATCAAATTCGCTTCCATCAGCTGCAGCGAAAAGGATTTCGCTTTCCGCCCGAATGCTCCGGCAATGCAGCCGGCCGTCACTTGGGCGGCCGCCCCTTTCTTCACAAGACTGTAAAGGACGGAAGGATTTTCGCGAATTTCCCTGTTCCGCTCCGGATGGGCGATGACGGGGACATATCCGTTCAGCTGCAGTTCATAAAACAGCCTTTCAGCATAGGCCGGGACATGATCCGCCGGAAATTCCGCCAGCACATACTTTGTATTATGGAGCGGGGCAAGCGAGCCGCTTTGAAGACCTGCCAGCAGATCTCCGTCTATTCTGATTTCCTGGCCTGGCAGAACAGTCAGCGGAATGCCTTCCTTATTCAAACGTTTGTTTAACAGGCTGACCGCTTCGTTGACCGTATGCCGATCCGTGTCATAGCGGTATTTCACATGATGCGGCGTCGCGATGATCGTATCAATCCCCTGTCTGACCGCTTCTCTCGCCATCTTCAGGCTTTCTGTATCATCCGCCGCGCCGTCGTCTATGGAAGGAAGGATGTGACAATGGATATCTATCATATTTCAATCCCTCCTTAAAAAGAATGGACCGCGCCCATTGTGACATTATTGTCCGTAATAGGCGTAGTCCGAATGTTTCGTTTGTTTCTTCCCGTTCATAACGGCCCCAAGGAGCTTGCACGGGCAGTAATCGAGCGCTTCTTTCGCCTTGGCCGCTTTTTCTTTGTCCGTTTTCCCGCTTGAGATCACCATAATGGCCCCGTCAGTGTAGCTGCCTAATATTTTCGTATCGGCTACGGCCAAAACGGGAGGCGTATCCAAAATCACCTTATCATAAACTGCGGCTGCTTCTGACAGAAGATCTTTCATCGCACCCGTCGATAAAAGCTCCGCCGGATTGGGCGGGATCGGCCCGCTCGTTAAAATATCCAAGTTTGCTTCATCAGCCGGCAGGACGGCATTCTGAAACGGCATCTGTTTTAACAGCAGCGACGTTAATCCAGTTCCGTTATCCAATTTGAAGGTGAAATGAACCGTCGGTTTGCGCAGATCCGCATCAATTAAAAGCACTTTTTTCCCCTGCTGTGCAAATACGACGGCAAGGTTGGCCGCGGTTGTCGATTTTCCTTCTTCCGGACCGGCGGATGTGATCAAAAGGGACTTCACCTCCGTATCAACGGAAGAAAATTCAATGTTTGTGCGAATCGTACGATATTGTTCTGAGTTGATGGATTTCGGCTCAGACATCGCAATCACGCTTCGTTTTCCGGGTTTGTCTTTTTTACGCGTCAACATGTCCGCCTCCCGCTTGTTTGGTTTCCGCCATCCTCAAGCTTTTGGCAACGCTGTCTTTAGTACTGATTGAAGTAACCGTTCCCAGGATCGGGATGCCGAGCAGCGCTTCCAGCTGTTCTTCCGATTTGATCGTATTATCCAGATGTTCCAGCAAAAAGGCGAGACCGATTCCGCCCAAAAGTCCGGCGGCAAACGCAATCGCGATGTTCAGCTTACGGTTAGGCTCTGCCGGTGACTGGCTGTCCGACGCTTCGGCCTTTGAAAGGATGCTGACATTATCCACGTTCATGATGGCGGTGATCTTGTCCTGAAAAACGGATGCAACCGCATTTGCCATAACGGCCGCCCGCTTAGCATCCGTATCCCGAACGGCAATCGTCACGACTTGTGAATCCTGCTCGCTGGATACCGTGATTTTCGATTCCAGCTCTTTCGAAGTCATGGACAGATGCAGCTGTTTAATCACCTCATCGAGGATGACCGGGCTTTTGATGATGACATTATACGTGTTGATTAATTGGAGGTTGGTTTGAACGTCATTGAATTGGACTTCTTTTTGATTGTTTTTGGATTGGCTGACCAAAATTTGAGTTGAGTTTTCATAGACCGGCGTAAGAGCGAAGAAACTGATGAGACCGCCTGCGGAAGATGCCGCCGCGGTAATAATAAGTATAAACAGCAGACGCTTTCTCAGTATTGCGAATATTTCCTTTATGCTTGCAGATTCTCCCATATAACCTCCATATCACTTTCCGTGTATTCCCATTCCCTCCAATGATCTTTTCCAATTACGATTATACAGCTTTAAACTGTCATTTCTAACCTTTTCAAATGACAAAATTCGACAAAAATAGACAATCACTTCAATCTGATTTATATTTGTAAGCGCTTTAAATACTGGTGTCACAGGAAGATTAAAAAATCCCGCGGCCAGGAGGCTGCGGGATTTTATGTTGCATATCCATTTTTAATATAAGAAATCAAATTCTCAAGCATTTCTTTTGTGGTCATCTCAGAGGACTGCTCACCGATGTCGTGCGCATGCATTAAAATCTTCAGAAACTCCTCTTGATCTAACTTCGTTTTCTTCATCATTCGTTTCCTTTCGGCTTCCATTAAATTGAAAACAAGATTATTATATGCTGTCGGGTGCTGTTTTGCAATCTCTAATACATCATTCGACACATTCGGGTTTTTATGTCCTTTTTTAGGAAAAACTTTTTCCGGGCCATGTGTTGCGATATAATAGAGGAATTGGAATCTTTTTATTTTGTGACTCGTTAGGAGCGATAATCATGCTTCAGGATATGATTGCTAAAGAAGATGTGCTCGCAGCGGCTGAACAGCTTAAAGAACTTCTTCCTTACAATGAAGACAATGTTCAGCTGATGAAGAAAGCACTCATTTTATATCGGCAGGATTCCGTCTATCGTATACAGGTTCAAACCCCGACAGAGATTTCCGCATATGTGCAGGATGTTGTGCCTGTAAGGGTCACGCTGAACTTATTTTTCATGGTGAAAAGCGGCTGCGCATGCCCGTCTGAGGCGATCTGCCGCCACGTGCTCGCCGTTTTTCTTTACGTATATGCCCAATTCGAGCGGGTCGGTACCTTTACCGAACATTGGCTGGAAAGAGAAAAGCTTGAGGAAAGCAGGGAGCTTGTCCGCCGGCAGTTTCAGGAAAAAGTGCTGCCGAATGAAGAGTCGCTGTCAAGCTGGCTCGCTTTTTTTGATTCGGAATTCTCGCTGTGGGAGGCGCGGACGCCGGCCGGAAGCCAGACGATGCAGGGCCTTTATTACGGCTATCTGTCAGCGCTCAAAAAACACGCCCCGAAAAAACCCGAGCTTAAAAGCTTATATCAGATTCATTCGGCGCTTGCCGTCTGGCTTCACATGTTCACTTTGATTGAGTCAGGCAGATTGGATGCCGAAAAAGATTATTACAGCATTAATCCATACGTGGAACAGCTGATGGATACGATTTATTCCTCCATTGACAGACTGAAAACGTACGCCTTGTCTTTTTCACTCGATCCTTTTTTAGACCGGACGCCCCCGGTGCTCCGCAGACTGCTTGTGAAAGAAGAGCTTTTTCAATACGAACGCCTCCGGATATTCGGTGAAATGTGGAGCGCGCTTTTGAACCGGCCGAAATGGGTCGCGCGTGAACAGGAGATTCTCGAACAGGAAAGCGGGCGCCGTTTTTCGCCGGAAGTGCGGTTCGGACGGCTTCATCTGGCCTTTTTGCAAAAAGATGATGAAGCGGTCTTTGAAGATATGTCCCGCTTCCCTCCTGAAGCGCTGCCGTACACTTTTCAATGGCTCGGTGAACTCACCGCGAAAAAAGACTGGAAACGGCTGAAAACATGGTATGGCCGGATCGAACCGCTTGCCGTGAACTATACGAAGCTTGATAAGCCGTTTAAAGAAATGCGCGACATCATCGGAGAGCTGTTTGCACTGTTGGCGGATTATGCGCGGCACTCACGGGATGATCAGCTGTTTGAACGGTTTGCTTCCGGCTGCCTTCCCTATACCTTTACCGAATACAGCCAGTACCTGTACGAAAAACGGCGGTACGCGGAATGGGTCGAGATTCACAGCCTCGTCGGTTTTTCCGTCTGGGAAATTGAAAAGGACATCCTGAAGGAAATTGCCGCCAGTGATCCGGAAGCGCTCATCCCCTCCTATCACCGGGCGGCGGCCTTTTTTATCGACCAAAAAAACCGCAGCGCCTATAAAGAGGCTGCGCGCCACCTGAAAAAACTGCGGACGCTTTATAAAAAGGCAAAAAAACAGCAGGTATGGGAGCGTTATATCAGCCGGCTGAGCGCAAGCTACAAGAGGCTGCGCGCCCTTCAAGAAGAATTGCAGAAAGGAAAGTTGATTGATGGCGAGTCTTAAGGAAATTTTCATTCATGTAGAACAAATGGAAGATTGGACATTTACGCTGTCAAGCCATGATGAGAAGGAGCAGCCGCTTACTCTCAGTCAGATGAAGACTCATTTGTTCCAATGGCATGAGTCCACCTTTTACGGAACGTTTCTTGAAGACGTCAGCTTCATCGGCACTCCGGCCGTTCTGCTCAGCCCTTGGATGACCGTCGAGCTGCTTGGAAAAAACTCGTTCAATTCATTCAGCACCGTGCAGCTGACAAAGGAAACGGAACCGTTAATCGAAGCGGCTTCGACGATATACGAATTTATTGCTGACGGCGATTTTCTTCCGGATTATGACGCATGGCAAAATGGCGTCCTGCGCTTCAAAGACCGCGAGCTTTTGCTGGAAGGCTTTACGGCAGACTGGTTCTCAGCCGCGGTACAGGACTACATTCAGTACAATGATGACCTGCTGGAAAAATGGCGGCGGATCGAAACCCGTTCGCCGGCCGTTCATACGTTTAAAGGCTCCTTTTTGGATGAAGAGGATTTTCTGGAGGGAATCGGCTGGCATGACGATCTGACGCCGTTTACCGTCGGCCTCCGATTAAACGAGCCTGATTTCGACGGTGACGACTGGAAAATCGAGATGTTTTTACGGGAGAAAAAAACCGGCTCCATCACCTTTTTCGACGGACTGAAAGGGCTGAAAAAAGCGTGGCAGGCATACAGCGGAAAAATCGCGCGTGAACAGGACCGCTTCCGCAGAACGGTTCCCTGGCTTTCGTTTGATTCAGGAACGACGCTGATATCTGAAGAAGAGGCTTGGATCTTCTTATCGGAAGCGAGTGAGACGCTTGTCGATATGGGTGTGGAGATTCTTCTCCCATCATGGTGGCAGATTGTCCGTGACAGCAATATGATGCTTAAGGCGAAAGTGTCATCCTCCCCGCGGGGCGAGTCCTTCGTCGGCATGAACGCTCTGCTTGATTTCAACTGGAGATTCGCCACGAACGGGATTGAGCTGACAGAGGATGAATTCAATGAGCTTGTCGCAAACAACAGACGTCTCGTCAACATCCGCGGCCAATGGGTGAAAATTGATCCGCAATTTATTAAACAGATGAAAATACTGATGGAAAAAGCGGAATCTGAGGGCCTCCACATGTCCGACGTGCTGGCGCGCGAATTGATGGATCACGGGGAAAACGGAGCCGAGGACACGGACATCATTGACTCATCGGCATTTGCCGGAATCAAGATCGAATTATCAAAGCATCTCAGAAGCCTGATCCGCAAACTGACGGATGCCGGGGATCTGCCGGAGCATGAAGTCAGCGCCGCGTTTCAGGGCCAGCTCCGCCCTTATCAGATGTACGGCATGAACTGGCTTCTGTTTTTACGGGAAAACGGCTTCGGCGCCTGTCTCGCAGATGACATGGGACTTGGAAAGACGATTCAGATGATCGCTTATTTTCTCCATGTGAAGGAAAGCGGCCGGCAAAAAGCGCCTGCCTTAATCATTGCGCCGACATCGGTGCTCGGCAACTGGCAGCGTGAGCTCCAGACCTTCGCGCCGCAGCTGAAGGCCGTGCTTCATTACGGCCCCCGCAGGCCGAAGGGGGAAGCATTTGTCCCGGCCTATCAGGACGCGGATGTCGTTCTTACTTCTTACGGCCTCTCGCACGCCGATCAGGAAGAGCTTTCTTCCGTGACATGGAGCACCGTCTGCCTTGATGAAGCGCAAAACATTAAAAACGCGCATACGAAGCAGTCCCGCGCAATCAGAAAGCTGAAAGGCGTCCATCATATCGCGCTGAGCGGAACACCGATGGAAAACCGCCTGACAGAGCTTTGGTCGATCTTTGATTTTATGAACAAAGGCTATCTCGGCAGTCTGACCGGCTTTCATAAACGCTATGTGCTGCCGATTGAAAAAGACCGTGACGAAAAAAGAATCAACCAGCTTCAGCAGTTAATCCGGCCGTTTTTACTGCGCCGGACAAAACGGGATGAAGAAGTGGCGCTTAATCTTCCTGACAAGCTGGAACAAAAAGAGTTTATCCCGCTCTCAGCCGAACAGGCATCCCTTTATGAACAGCTTGTCAAAGATACATTTGAACATATGGCTTCTCTGACCGGGATGCAGCGGAAAGCGCTGATTCTGAGCATGCTCGGCCGCTTGAAGCAAATATGCGACCATCCTGCGCTCTATTTGAAGGAAGAACAGACAGATCTGTTAAACGGGAGATCCGTCAAACTGGAAAAGCTGCTTGACTTAATGGCGGCGATCCGCGGACAAGGGGAAAGCTGCCTCATTTTCACCCAATACATTCAGATGGGCAACATGATGAAGCGCCTCCTGGAAAAAACATTCGGAGAACCGGTTCAGTTTTTAAACGGAAGCCTGTCCAAGCAGGAACGCGATTCCCTCGTCGAACGGTTCCAGAAGAAAGAATACCCGACGCTGATTTTGTCACTGAAAGCGGGCGGAACCGGCCTGAATCTGACGGCTGCCAATCATGTCATTCACTATGACAG
This sequence comes from Bacillus sp. R45, assembly GCF_021729365.1. Taxonomy (NCBI): domain Bacteria; kingdom Bacillati; phylum Bacillota; class Bacilli; order Caryophanales; family Bacillaceae; genus Bacillus; species Bacillus sp. R45. The sequence goes on from NZ_CP091421.1 coordinate 3,495,510, forward strand.
GTGGTGGAATCCGGCGGTGGAAAACCAGGCGACCGACCGCGCCTACCGAATCGGCCAGGAACGGTTCGTCCACGTTCACAAACTCATTACGACGGGAACGATTGAAGAAAAAATTGATGCCATGCTCGAAACGAAACAAACTTTGAACGATCAGATTATCCAAAGTGAAAATTGGATTACCGAGCTGTCATCCGATGAGCTTGAAGAATTATTCACCCTCAGCGCATCGGCGCAATCACATTAAACGCAAAAAGACCGGCTCTCTCGGAAGAGCCGGTCTTTTATGTCGTCCTTACTGTTACGCCGCATTTGCCATGAATGCGTCACGCCAGTCATGAACAGTATCGCCATACCTTTCACAGTAAATTCCTGATCATATACGCAACGCCGTTTTGATCATTTGTCAATGTAACGGCATCAGCGATCTCTTTAATATCTTCTCTCGCATTCCCCATCGCTATGCCTTTTCCGGCCGCCTGAAGCATTGAATAGTCATTTAAGCTGTCACCGACCGCGGCGGTTTCAGCCATCGGAATGCCGAGCTTTTGCGCCAGCCGTTTGAGCGCCTGCCCTTTTGAGGCGTTTCGAGACGCCACTTCAAAGTTGTGATCGGCAGAGCTGACAAGGGTGAGATCTTTCTGACCGCTGAATCGGTCCCAGCCCGCTTTCAGCTTCCGCTCATCAAACGAAAATCCGAGAATATTATAAAAATCCAGATGCTCTTCTTTCTCAAAGAGCTCACGGTATGAATGAATGTAAGCAAAGCCGGACTGGCTGTATTGCACTGAAGCCGCCTGTTCCAAAACGGAAAGATCGGTTTCCGGATTGGCGCTTTTCACCCGGTCCATTTCGATATCGAGCAGCTGCCTGCCGGTTTCAGGCGTATAGATGGCTTTGTTTGTAAACACCTCATAATAATATTGATTCTCTTCAAGCCATGACAAAATCCCCCGGGCTCTTGATTCTTCAATCGCTTCACAATGGTACAGGCTGCCGTCAGGAGCATGAATGGCGGCTCCGTTTGCGCTGATAATCCATGTTTTTATGCCGAGCGGTTCGAATATGGAGTGCACATCAAAATGCGCGCGTCCAGTGGAAACCACGATTTCAATTCCCGCTTGCCGGGCTTCCCTTAAAGCCCGCTTGTTTTCATCACTTACTTGATGACTGCTGTTCAGCAGTGTGCCGTCCAGATCTATGGCAATCAGTTTCACATGTCCTCATCCTCTTCTTCAGATTCAGTTACAAGCAATTCTACGCCGTGCCGGTCGAGCAGATCGCAAAAATCCTGATCAGGCAGCCGATCGGTAATCAGCAGGTCAACCTCGTGCAGGTCTGCATACTGATAAAAACTCGTACGGCCAAGCTTCGAGTGATCGCTCAGCGCAATCACCTGTTCAGCCTGTCGGATCATTTTACGCTTTACCATGCCGTCTTCTTCATGCGGAATCGTCAGGCCGTTTTCCGAGATGCCGACAACGCCGATCAGCACCTTATCAGCGTGATAATCCCCCAGTTTTTCTACAACGGAAGCCCCGTATAAAAACCGGTGTTCCTTCTGGAGCTTTCCGCCGAGCAGGTGAATATCAATTCCCTCTTTTGCGGAAAGGATATCGGCCTGATTGATCGAATTTGTAATAACAGTGCAGCCGGTGACATTTAAATGCTCCGCGCAGGCCTGAACGGTTGTCGATGTGTCCAGGATGATCCGGTCTCCTTTATGAATCAGGGATGCGGCCAGCTTGCCGATTTTGTTTTTCTCTTCAGAAACGGTTTTCAGCCGGCCCGAATAGCCCGGAACTTCCTGATTCACTGACGGCAGAATCGCGCCGCCCCGTGTTCTGATAATGGCCCCTCGCTCTTTCAGCTTTACAAGGTCCCTTCTTGCGGTATCTCTTGAAATATGAAGCAGCGAACATATCTGTTCAGCGGTGATCCGCCGGTGCTGTTTCAAATATTCCATTATCGCAATCAGTCTTTCTTCTTGATACACGTCCTCATTCCCTTTTTTTCGTCACTTATCTGTAAGTAATTATAAGTTTTTATCCCAATATATTCAATGTTTTTAAGTATTTATAAGCGAAATCACTTCTTTTTAACCATTTTTCAGCTCCCGCACAAAAAAACCAGTCTTTCGACTGGCGAATGGGAAGGAGGTATTGCGGGGCCCGCTGAAAGGCGGGAAATCGAGGAAAAAAGCATGCTATTCAGCCAGCGGCTCTTTCCGTTTTTGATCCATAAACCGAACGGTATCAGCCATGACCTCGGTCACATAAACTTTTACGCCGTCTGTCTTTTCATAGCTTCTCGTCTGGATTCTGCCGCTTACACCGACCATTGACCCTTTTTGGCAGTACAATGCCGTGTTTTCAGCGTTTTTCCTCCAGATGGTGCAGTTGACAAAGTCGGTTCCGGTTTCACCCGACGCGCTTTTAAAATTGCGGTTTACCGCCAACGTAATATGAGCGACGGGAATGCCCGCTGATGTAAAACGGAGCTCCGGGTCTTTCGTCAGCCGGCCGACAAGCATAACGTGGTTAAACAAGCCGTCTCCTCCTCTCTTTTTCGAGGCTGGCTTCATTGTAGTACAAAGGCTCATGAAAGCAAAAAGCGGAAAAAGCCGTTATCCGTTTGGGCTGCTTTTATGTTTTTGTTTTTCTTTCTGATAAAAAAAACTTTTGTTTTTGACCGCTTATGTAATATGTATTTTTGAGCAGCCGCGAGAAAAGTTTCGTTTTGAGCCAGTCTTTCTCAAACATGCGGACAAACTTTCCGCCGTCCCATGCGAACCAGTAAAAACTCAGCTTTTTATCAGTCAGTGAAAGCTGAATTTTATACTGTTCCATGCGGTCTTTTGTTTCATATAAAAAGACGACATTTCCCCTTCTGTTAAGATGCACCTCACAATCTTCCTTTTTGCATACCAAGTAGGAATGATCGTCTTTTCGCCTTGAACCGTCTTCTATATAGATTTCCTTCAGGCGCAATTGATTCATAAGCATCTCTCCATGACCATATTCTTTTACATTATAATGAAAAAATAGAAATGATTAAATGTTGACCGCCTACAAAAATGATGAAGCATGTCTTACAGCATTTTCCCGGGAAAAATGATATGTGTTATAATAAATGAACGAAAAACATGGACAACAGGGGTGAAAATAAGAGATGAAAACCTTTAAACTGGTTGATCTGAATGTGGAACGTTTAGATAAAGACGATCAGCCGATTGAACAGTTTCCCCTTTTAGACGGATTGATTATCAACAAAGAGGACGGAGAAAACCACTGGTTAATTGAAGCACTGGTCCCGGCCGAACACTTTTCTTTTTTTGACATGCTGATGAAAAGCCAGAAAGAAGCGAAGGTGTTTGTAACGATTACGAAAAAAAGCAACCGCCCCGCCCAGCTGACGGGAAGCATCAAAAATATCGTGGAGCTGGAAAAGAGTATACAAGTTTTAATTTACGGTCAAATGGTGTCAAGAAACCACCCCGGATCAGAAAGCATTCTGGAGTCGCTCGTGAAAGAAGGCTACTCGGGCAGCCGGCTGATTGAAGCGTTTAAACAAAAATTATAATCATAAAAAAGGCCGGACGTTAATCATCCAGCCTTTTTTTGTGCCTTAGTCATTGTGAGGAGCCCGCTGTTTCAGCAGATCTCTGATTTCAGTCAGCAGTTCTGTCTGCTGATCTGTTTCTTCTGCTTCTTCAGCCTCTTCTTCTGCTTCTTTTTTACGTCTCAGCTTGCCTATTGTGCGGATCACGATAAAGATAGAAAATGAAATAATGAAGAAGTTCACAATCGTTTGAATGAAGCTTCCGTACTTGATATGAGCATCGCCGAATGTCACGGCCAGCCCTGAAAAGTCAAGACCGCCAAGAAGCAGGCCGACAAGCGGCATGATGATGTCTTCAACGAGCGACGTCACAATTTTGCCGAAAGCGCCGCCGATGACGACACCGATTGCCAGATCCATGATATTGCCCCGCATCGCAAAGCTTTTAAATTCTGACCACATTACATTCACCCCTTTCTATACAAAATGGGCTTTTTTATAAGCCCATTCGTTTGTTTTTATTCTCCGAGCGCAAATGTTAATTCAGCTTCACACACGAGCTCGCCGTCAACTTTGGCAACGCCTTTGCCGCGTCCGATCGTACCGCGCGCGCGGGTAATATCAACCTCAAGCTCCAGCTTGTCACCCGGTTTTACCTGCTTTTTGAAACGGCAGTTATCAATCCCCGCAAAAAATGCGAGTCTGCCCCGGTTTTCTTCTTTAATCAGCATCGCAACCGCTCCGACCTGCGCCAAAGCCTCTACGATTAAGACGCCCGGCATAACAGGGTATTCAGGAAAATGGCCGTTAAAAAAATCTTCATTCGCCGTCACATTTTTATATCCCGCCGCCCGTTTTCCTTCTTCGACTTCTGTAATTCTGTCTACCAGAAGAAACGGATAGCGATGGGGAATAATTTCTTTAATTTGCTGAGTATCAAGCATTTTCTTGACATCTCCTTCATCGACAATAGTATGTATAGAAGGTATATGCGCTAACCAATCTGTACATTTGGAAGTATATTATGAATCAATTTCTTTTTCAACCGCGCTGTAAACTGTAACCAGCTGGCAATGAGCCTCGTCCATTAATGTGTTATGATAAATAAAGATTTTTACCCTATGCAAAGAGGTTGGAAGATGATTGCTAAGTTTACTGAAAAACGTACGCTGGTGATGCTGAATGAGTGGTATGACGCCATGGGAAAACGCCAATTCGATCTAGCCCGTTCCCTTCACGAACAAATCAATCAGCATCTCCCCAAATTACAAAAGAACGCAAAGCTCAAACTCAGATATCAGCTGTTTTTCGCACGGTTTCAGCTGCTGTTTGAGAAAAAAGACGGTCTGACTAAATTGTTCTGCGAGCTGAAGCGGCGCAAAGATGAGATGGACCATGAATTAACTTATTATTTCTATTTTTTCAAAGGGTTATTCCATATGGTGAATGGCGCTCCGAACCGTGCTGTCTGCCGCTTTAAAGAAGCTGAACAGTACCTGCCGGCCATTCAGGACCGTTTCGAAGCCGCTGAATTTTATTATAAAACAGCGGGTGCATATTACATGATGAAGTCGCCTGCGCTCTCCATTCAATATGTCAATAAAGCGCTGGAAATCTATCAAGGTGAATTCGGTTACATCAAAAAAACGCTCAGCTGCCGTCTGCTTCTCGCCGTGAATTACATAGACGAGGCACGCTATGAAGACGCAGAACAGCTCTTTAATGAATCCATAAAGATAACGGACCGGATCAATGACAATAACCTGCTGTGCCACGCCTATTATAATTTTGGTTTTTTAAAGACCGCCCAGAAAAAAGATAAAGAGGCCCTCCCTTTTTACAAAAAGGTATTGGGCAATCAGCGTTTCGAGAAAGAGTCTCCCGTTTCCTACCTGCATTGTGTATACGAAGCGGTCAGAGCACTTTTTAAAACCGGATATGCCGCCGAAGGACAAACCGTGCTGCAGAAAGGTTTATACATATCTGAAAAAGTGCAGAACAAGATAATGAAATTGAAGCTGACCGCGCTCAACATACTGTACACCGCTCAGGAGGACCCGTACGACCGATTGCAGAAACTCGTGCTGGAGCTGCAGAAAATTGAAGCGTGGGTGGATTTGGAAGTGCTGCTTCAGGATATTACTGATTACTACAAAAAAAAGGGCGATTTTGAGAAAGCCGCATTTTTTATCATGCGCGGCTGATCAAAACGCCCCTTCTTTTATCTGACTGAGTTGATTAAGCCCAGCATTTGGTCTCCCAATGTAATCGTGCGGCTGTTCAGCTGATAGGAACGCTGAGACACGATTAGGTCGGTCATTTCTTTTGACATATCGACATTTGAACTTTCAAGCGCGCCCTGCTCCATGCCGATTGCCTGCCGGTTTGCGCCGGTAAGCTCTTCAATCGCTGATGCCCCCGCTCCGTTTACGGAAAACAGATTATCCCCTTCCGCATGAAGGGCCTGAGGATTATTGACATTGACGATGCCGAGATTAAACGTCTGCGAACGGGTTCCTGCCGGGTCTGAAGCAGTCAGCGTTCCGGTTTTGCTGATTTTCAGCTGATTCAGCGAACTGTCAATTTGTATGGGCTGGCCGTTCTCATCGAGAATGGGATTGCCTCCCGCTGTCAACAGCTGAAGCACCCGGTCATTTCCGCCGGCCGGCTTGAGGGAAAGTGAGCCGTCCCTTGTATACACCCGCCGTCCGTCCGCTTCTGCCTGAAGATATTGATAAGGTGAGGTGAACGCGATATCAAGGTCACGGTCGGTTTTTTTGATGCCTCCCTGCCCTGAGTCCAGCTGCGGAGTCATGACCGTTCCGGCGCCGAGACGCAGGCCGGGCGGCGTTTTCCGCATGTTCGGCGAATTTTCCTTTTTGTCATCTATATGGTCATACTGCTGTCTGATCAGCTCGGAAAAGCGGGAGTCCCTCGCTTTATAGCCTGTCGTATCACTGTTTGAAAGGTTGCTGCTGACTGTATCCATCTGCTGCTGAAGCTGATTTAAGGCTGTTGAAGCCGTCAGCATTGATCTGAGCATCATAATTGAACGTCCCCCATTTTGTTACACTTTGCCGATTTCATTTGCGGCTTTATCCATGCTTTTATCGTAAGCCTGAATGACTTTCTGATTGGCTTCAAATGATCTGTATGCTTCCGTCATTTCTGTATACGTGCTCGTCACGTCCACATTCGAAAGCTCCGAGACGCCTTGCTTTAATGAATACGAGACCTGGGGATTCGCCGCCGCGCTCGGCAGTTCAGTGCCGTCGGCCGTGCTGTATAGGTCATTGCCGTCCCGTTTCAGATTGCGCACGTCTTCTTCCATCCTGATGTCAATCTGCCCAGCCGGCCGGCCGTTTGTCGTGACCGTTCCGTTTTCTGATACGGTGAATTTTTCACTGTCGACTGTAATCGGCTGTCCGTTTGTTGATAAAACAAGGTTTCCGTTTATCGTAAGCTGATTGTTTTCATTTAATGAGAAAGTGCTGCTTTTTGAATAACGGACGCCGCCCGCAGTCTGCACGGGATAAAACAGCTCGGCGTTTTCATTCGTTTCGGCATTCTTGGGAACCTGATTCTCCATAAGCGCGATATCCATCGGCTGATCGGTCGTTTTCAGGCTTCCCTGCGTAAACAACGGTTTCAGCTCCTGCATGTATACGCCTGTGTTGACGGAACCGATTTTCGTTTTTTTATCGCCTTCTATTCGGCTCAGAAGCATCTCGGGAAAGGCGCGGATTGAACCTTGATCCTCTTTGTATCCTGACGTATTCGCGTTTGCGATGTTATTTGACAGCATTTCCGTTCTTCTCTGCTGTGTAATCATTGCGGACGTTGCGGTATATAATCCTTTTAACAAGTCTTCCACCTCTGAAATAGCATTATTTCCAGTTGCCTCACCGGAACATTTGTTCTATAATGAAAATCAGCATTTTTCTTATTATCGGATTTACATTCCCGTTCGTGAAGGGTTTGACAGAAAAAAACCCCATTCTTTTTCAGAATGAGGTTTTATCATCAGCTCAGTTTGCGTTTCGGAAGCTTGTCCATGTTATCCAGCATGACGCCGGTTCCGACCGCAACACAATCCATCGGGTTCTCAGCGACAAGAACAGGCACCCTCAGCTCTTCGGCAAGAAGCTGGTCAAGCCCGTTTAACAGCGCTCCCCCGCCGGTAATGATAACGCCGCGGTCGATGATGTCAGCGGACAATTCAGGCGGTGTTCTTTCAAGAACCTGCTTGGCGGCCTGCACAATGACGGCAACTGATTCACGAAGGGCTTCTTCCACTTCTTTGCTGTTTACTGTAATCGTTCTCGGCAGACCGGAAACCATGTCACGGCCGCGGATGGTGATTTCTTCATGACGTGCGTCTGGGAAAACCGTTGCGACCTTCACCTTAATATCTTCAGCGGTACGTTCACCGATCAGCAGCTTATACTCGCGTTTGATATAATTTAAGATTTCCATGTCAAACTTGTCCCCAGCCATCTTAATAGAAGAGGAGGTGACAATATCGCCCATAGAAATAACTGCGATATCTGTCGTACCGCCTCCGATGTCAACAACCATGTTACCGCTCGGCTGGAAGATTTCCATACCCGCGCCGATAGCGGCAACTTTCGGTTCTTCTTCAAGGTACACATGCTTTCCGCCGCTTTTTTCAGCTGCTTCTTTAATCGCTTTTTGCTCAACGGACGTAATATTCGTCGGGCAGCAGATCAGCATGCGCGGTTTTGAGAAAAGTCCTTTTACATTCAGCTTATTAATGAAATGTTTCAGCATAGCTTCTGTTACTTCGAAGTCTGCGATTACGCCGTCTTTCAGCGGACGGATCGCAACAATATTCCCAGGTGTACGTCCAACCATTCGTCTGGCTTCTTCACCGACAGCCAGCACTTTGCCGCTGTTTTTATCAAGTGCCACAACGGAAGGCTCATTCAGAACAATTCCTTTTCCTTTTACATGGATCAGTACATTTGCAGTACCGAGGTCAATTCCAATATCCCTTGCAAACATCTATTTATATCCTCCTTGATATCTGTTTCACAGTAAAATATCCACATTGTGCCCTAATTATATATATTATCATAATTTATCAAAAAAAAGCTGCTGAACGATATAAGTTCTTGACAAAATTTTGCGGATATTCGCGAAACCGCCCGGAGGAGAAAAAAGGGCCCGGCAGACGTCAGGCGCTACGGCTGCTGAACGGGCTCCCCTTCAAGAATTTCATCCTTCTTGTACTTTAATTTCGTCGCCTCGCCCCCCCTTAAATGTCTGATGGATTTATGATAATCGAGTATTTCTTTTACTTCATTCGCCAAGTCAGGATTGATTTCAGGCAGGCGTTCTGTCAGATCTTTGTGTACGGTACTTTTGGAAACACCAAACTCTTTCGCAATGACACGAACGGTTTTTTTCGTCTCCACGATATACTTACCAATCTTGATTGTTCGCTCTTTGATGTAATCGTGCACACCACTCGACCTCCCCAGTTGGATGTGAGAAGTGTGAAATGAGATCCGTATTCTGTAACAGATTCACTGATGATGCAGCTTCTTCGTTGTCCGATTATATAAGAAGGTTTTAGAAATATGCCCACGATCCCTCACCTCAAACACTCTCTTTGATAGGTTTGTAACAGTGTATTAGCAATGAATTGGGAATATGCTAAAAACTCAATAAGGACAAGGGGCGGGTCATAATTTTCTGCTTTTTGAACGGGGGGTTTACATCCGCGCGATCCTGCTGTAGAATGAAACAGCACAATTAGTTACTTAGGTAAGTTTTTTGAAAAGGAGAACGGAAATGATCCACGTCAACAGACGCCTCATTCACCAAATCAATCAATGCGCCCGCCTGATTACGAAGAAAGCCAATGAACGGCTGGAACCATTCGGCCTGTACTCCTCTCAATGGTCAATCCTATATTGCTTAAAAACGATCGGACCGATGACCCAAAAAGAAATCTGGTCCTATCTGAACGTAGAGGCGCCGACCGTTACCAGAACGATCAAACGCCTTGAAGAAAACGGCTGGATTCAGCGGGAACAGGGAGAAGACAAGCGGGAAAAGCTCGTCGTCCTGACGAAGGAAGCTGAATTGAAATACAACAGCATCAATCAAGAGATGCTGAAGTTCGAGGAAGACATGCTTGCGGATTTCCAAGATGGAGATAAGGAAGCTTTTTCTGAGTTTCTGAATGTGTTTTTAACGAAATAATAAAGAAAGGGAAGTGCTGTACTTTTGAGTAAATCTGACTCGATCTGGACCAAAGATTTTATTATGGTCGTACTCGTGAATTTATTTGTCTTTGTGTTCTTTTATACATTTTTGGCCGTGCTGCCTATCTATATGATTCAGGAGCTTGGCGGCAGTGAATCGCAAGGAGGGCTTTTGATCAGCCTGTTCCTATTATCTGCTATTATCACCCGTCCTTTTTCAGGGGCGATTATTGAACGGTTCGGCAAGAAAAGAATGACGATTGTATCTCTGGCGCTGTTCGCCCTGTCTTCTTATCTGTATTTGCCGATACACAATTTCTATCTGCTGCTCGGACTGCGTTTTTTCCAAGGCATCTGGTTCAGCATTTTAACGACGGTCACGGGCGCAATTGCCGCTGACCTTATTCCCGCCAAGCGGCGCGGCGAGGGGCTCGGTTACTTTGCGATGTCTATGAACCTTGCCATGGCGATCGGTCCGTTTCTCGGACTGAGCCTTGTGAAAATCATATCGTTCCCGGTTTTCTTTACGCTTTTTGCTGTATTTGTTTCTTTAGGCTTGCTGATTGCTTTTATGATTCGTGTGCCGGATCAAAACAACAGCGGAACGACTGTGTTCCGTTTTTCTTTCTCCGACATGTTTGAAAAAGGCGCGCTTAAAATCGCGATTGTCGGGTTGTCCATTTCTTTCTGTTATTCAAGTGTGACTTCATATTTATCCGTTTATGCAAAGACGATCCACCTGTTGGATGTCAGCGGCTATTTCTTCGTCTGTTTCGCCGTGACAATGATGGCCGCCCGTCCTTTCACAGGAAAGCTGTTTGACAGAGTGGGGCCGGGAATCGTCATCTATCCGTCGATTATCGTGTTCTCCGCGGGGCTTTGCATGCTGGCGATGACAAACAGCGCCTTCATGCTTCTCTTGTCCGGTGCCGTAATCGGTCTCGGATACGGCTCTATCGTACCGTGTATGCAGACGCTGGCGATTCAAAATTCGCCCGGACACCGTTCAGGCTTTGCGACGGCGACCTTCTTCACTTTCTTTGACAGCGGGATTGCCGGCGGGTCATATGTATTCGGCCTCTTCGTCGCTTCGGCCGGATTCCATTCGATTTATCTGGCAGCGGGGCTGTTCGTCCTGATTGCTTTGCTCCTGTATGGCTGGAGCCAGAAAAAAAGAACGCCGCTTGAAGCGGACGGAAACGTTTCAATCGCAGACTGATATGACAAAAAGCCGGGGACAGCCCCCGGCTTTTTTTATTCGGCCGCTCTTTCCCGCACGATTCGTCCCTCCGCTTTTGCATAAGGAGGATGAATGTACATAAGCGCCGTATAACCGAGACATGACAAAATGACACCCGCAAACCAGGAGATATCATAGATGCCGGCGAACGCCGGGACGTACATCCCGATTAAAGAAATAAACGCGCCGAGAAACGTCGCGGCAAAGGCCCGGTAATTATAGCCTTTGTAATAAGTGTACTGTCCGGTTTCTGAATAAAGGTCTTCAACTGAGAGCTGCCTTTTTCTGATGATAAAATAATCAGCCATCATCACCCCGGCCACCGGTCCGAGCATCCCGCCGATGAGTCCGAGAAACGCATAAACATTCGTGGCGCTCTCCATCAGCTTCCACGGTATTGTGAACAGAGCCAAAACGGCGGTCAAATACCCTCCCCTTCTGAATGTAATATACTTCGGCAGGACATTCGCCAAGTCATAGGCCGGTGACACGATGTTTGCCGCCACGTTAACCGAGACGGCGGCGATGCAAAGTGTGATGACCGAAAGAGCGATAACGAAAGGATTATCAAACCGGGCCAAAATCTCCACCACATCCCAAATCGGTTCTCCGAATGCTACCTGTGATCCGGATGTCACCGTGATGCTTGCAAACGCAAACAGCGCAAACGTTCCCGGCAGCCCGTAAAACTGGCCGCGAATCTGTTCTTTTTGCGACGCGGCGAACCGGGTGAAGTCAGGGATATTCAGAATCAGCGTCGCCCATATTCCGATAATGCCCGTCACTCCGGCGGCAAACGGCCAAAACGTTTCAGAAAATGTATGGAACTTTCCCGGCTGTGAGTAAATCGGACCGAGCCCGCCGGCAATATCTATCGCCCACCAGACCATGCCGCCGAAGACGAGATAAACAAGCGGGCCCGCCCACACTTCAAATTTTTTGATCGATTCCATGCCGTGCCGCAGCACAAGCAGATGAATGCCCCAAAAGAAAATGAACGACAGAAAGCCCGGCAGATGAAGCCCGAATATATTCCAATCTCCGCCGAGACTCCCCCAGCCCGGCCATATGTTCAAAAGCAGAATGTGTAAGGCAGTGCTCCCGGCAAATGTTTGAATTCCGAGCCACATGATGGCTGTAAATGCCCTGAGAAGCGCCGGAATGTTAGCGCCGTATATTCCGTAAGAAGCCCTGATAATGACCGGAAAAGGCAGGCCGTATTTCGTTCCGGCATGGCCGTTCAAGGCCAAAGCGGCGAACAAAATCAGTGACGCCGTCACGATAATGGCGAGCACCTGCCACGGAGAAAGGCCGATCGCAATGAGCCCGCCCACAGTCGCGTAGGTCGGGATATTATGAATACAACCCATCCAGATGGATGCAAAATTCACCGCCTTCCATGTCCGTTCGCCGTCTTCTAAAGGCAGTAAATCTTTGTTGCTTAGCCGATCACTCGTTATTTTTGTCATTTTCTCCCTCCCGCATGTACGTTTTCCTTACATCACATGTGAAAAAATATAACTGAAAATTCCGTAAATAACATTGGTCGCTGTCGACAATAATCGTTTTGATTTTTGAGCACATTACACAAAAAAAGAGACAGGGAGAGCCCGTCTCTTTTTTTCGCGCCTGTTAAGAGGCTTTTTTGAGGAGAACCGAAAACCGGAACGCCATCAAAAGGCTTACGGCGCCGACAACGATAAGAATCGTCCCAAGCATATGAAAATGGGCGGCGGTAATTTCTTTTCCGAAAAGAATGCCCAAAATGACAGAAGACAAAATCGAACCGAGATACCTGCAGGTCTGAAACAGGCCGGACGTTGTTCCGACCATGTCGGCGGGGCTCGTTTTCAGCATGGCCGCCTGAAACGTGACATTTCCGAAACCGTAGCCGACACCCAGCACGGACAGGATCAGCCCTTTTCCTATCATGGGCGCCTGAAGGAAGAAAAACGTTAACAGCACCGCTCCGATCGCGGTCAGGCAGGTTCCGGCAACAATCGGCTGAAGAAGCCCTTTCTTATCTATCCATTTTCCGGTCAAAGGCGACACCAGAATACTCATGCCCGACATAAACAGCATAATCAATCCGCTTGTCTGAACGGACAAATGCATTTCATCCTGAAAATAGCTCGGAAGCCCGAAAAAGATGCAGTAAAAGAATATATTCAGCAAAATAAATTGAATATACACCGACGATAGTTTCCGATGCGTTTTAAACAGCCTGACATCAATAAACGGCTTCTCTGTTTTCAGCTCACGCCAGATAAACAGCCCGACAAATAAAAGCCCGAATACGCCTTCTGTATAGTGAGGCTTCGTACTGAAGGACAATAAAAACGACAGGAGAAGGATAATCGCTCCGGCAAACAGGAGTATCCCGATTGTATCAAGCTGGCGGAGCACGCCTTTCAAGCCGCCGATCTCGCGTTTTTCATCTTTCGGAAACATATACATTCCGAGAAAAAAGCTGAGAATGATAAACGGCAGATTGACGAAAAAGATTGCCGGCCACCCTCCCCAAACGATCAGAAAACCGCCGAGAGTGGGACCGAGCGCCGTCATGGCTGATGCAAAGATTGACAGGACGGCCAGCGCCGAAGCCTGCTTCTCCTGTATATTTGAACGGATCAATCCGACGCCGGACGGATATATCGCGCTGCTTCCAATCGATTGAAAAAGCCGCATGATCAGCAATGTCATAAAAGTCGGCGCAAACGGCGCGCCGACCGCCGAGACGGCAACAAGCAGAAGCCCGATCAAAAACAGCTTCTTCCTGCCGAGCATATCACCGAGCTTCCCGGTAACAGGCTGCGCCACCGCGCTGGCAAGATAAAAGGACGATATCAGCCAGGACACCGTTGTAAACGACAGGTGAAATTCATGCTGAATACTGTGAAGCGCAAGAGAAATCATCGACGAGTTCAATGGGTTCAGCATCGTCCCCGAAGCCACGGCCGTCAAGAACAGGACGCGGCTTTTTTTGGAGATTGTCATTTTGTCTGTGCGATAAATTCTTCCGTCGTCCGGCTTCTGCCGATTTTCGGGAAGATAAACTTGAGTGTCGCTTCGTGCTGTTCATCGCTGAATGTCGCCATCGCGTCAGTTACGAAAACTTGCTGATACCCGAGCTGAAAAGCTTCCCGCGCCGTGCTTTCCACACCGATGTTTGTCGCAATCCCGCATAACACAATCGTGTCGATTCCCCGTCTTCTGAGCTGAAGGTCCAGGTCCGTGCCGAAAAACGCGCCCCACTGCCGTTTTGTTACCGTATAATCGTTTTCTTTCACTCCGATTTCAGGCACAAATTCAGCCCAATCCGCCGGCGGAGCCGAATGGCCCGCCGCCTCTTCATCCGTCAGCGGCTTCAGCGCATCCGCTCCGTCATGAAAATCTACGTTCACAAAGCTGATAAATCCGCCTTTTTCCCGGAACACATCAATTAATTTTTTCGCGTTCGGCACAACGGTACCGCTTTTATCCATCGGCACAATGCCTTTTTGTAAATCAATAAGGATCAAAGCCGTTTTTTCAAATTGCAGATTCAATGATGTTGTCATAATGATTCCTCCTGATGCAGTTAGTGTTTCTCACCCCGTTTATTTTACTCTTTCCCGGACAGGATTTCTTCCGCCAAGCTCCGGCGCTCTTTTTATGGATATAAAGTCGCATGACACCCCTTTGAAAAAGCGACATTATGAACGCAAAAAACCATGTCAGATAACCTTACACGAAAATGTTTTATCGTTCTTTTTTCTCTATAATAATGAATTAATCACGATTACATTTTGAATGAGACGGAGGAATACAACATGCAGATGGGCGATACAGTATTTATGTTCTTTTGCGCTTTACTCGTGTGGCTGATGACCCCCGGGCTGGCTTTGTTTTACGGCGGAATGGTAAAAAGCAAAAACGTGCTCAGCACGGCGATGCACAGTTTTTCTTCCCTCGCCATCGTATCCGTCGTTTGGGTTTTGTACGGATATTCACTTGCTTTTGCCCCCGGGAATACATGGCTTGGCGGGATTGAATGGGCCGGACTGAAGGGGGTCGGCTTTGAACCCGGAAGTTATAGTGATACGATCCCGCATTCATTATTCATGATGTTCCAAATGACGTTTGCCGTACTGACGACGGCCATTATTTCCGGAGCATTTGCTGAACGCATGAGATTCAGTGCTTTTCTTGTATTTTCCTTTTTGTGGGCTTCCCTCGTATATACGCCCGTTGCGCACTGGGTATGGGGCGGCGGCTGGATCGGCCAAATGGGCGCTCTTGACTTCGCAGGCGGAAACGTCGTCCACATTTCTTCCGGGGTCGCCGGGCTCGTGCTGGCGATTGTGCTCGGGAAACGCAAGGACGGCACGGCGGCTTCGCCTCACAACTTAATTTACACGTTCTTGGGCGGGGCGCTCATTTGGCTCGGATGGTTCGGCTTCAATGTCGGCAGCGCCCTCACGCTTGACAGTATCGCGATGTTTGCCTTCATTAACACAAACACCGCGGCTGCGGCCGGAATTATCGGCTGGATTTTAATCGAATGGATGCTGAACAAAAAACCGACCATGCTGGGTGCTGTATCAGGCGCTATTGCCGGGCTTGTCGCCATTACGCCGGCTGCCGGGTTCGTTACGCCGTTCTCTTCCATCGTAATCGGTTTCATCGGCGGGCTTGTCTGCTTCTGGGGCGTGTATTGGCTCAAAAAGACTTTCGGATACGATGATGCGCTTGACGCTTTCGGCCTGCATGGAATCGGCGGGACATGGGGCGGCATCGCGACCGGTTTATTCGCCACCACTTCCGTCAATGACGGCGGGGCAAACGGACTGTTTTACGGCGATCCGGGACTGCTCTGGAAGCAGATTGCAGCCATTGCGGCAACCTATGTATTTGTATTTATTGTCACTTTCGTTATCATTAAAATTGTAGGTCTGTTCATTCCCCTCCGCGCCAGCGAAGAAGAAGAGTCACTTGGGCTTGATTTAACGATGCACGGGGAAAAAGCATATCAGGACTTATAAAGTGAGGAGTGGCTTAGATGAGCGGTCAAATGTTCAAGGTAGAAATCGTTACGCGTCCGGCTAAGTTTGAAACATTGAAACAGGAACTCGGTAAAATCGGAGTCACATCGCTGACCTTCTCCAACGTACACGGCTGCGGCCTTCAAAAAGCTCACACCGAACTGTACCGCGGAGTCAAAATTGAAAGCAATGTGTATGAACGGCTGAAAGTGGAAATCGTTGTCAGCAAGGTCCCCGTTGATCAAGTCGTGGAAACGGCGAAAAAAGTGCTGAAAACGGGAGAGCCCGGAGACGGAAAAATATTCGTCTATGAAATCGGAAACACGATTAATATCCGCACCGGAGAAGAAGGACCAGGAGCTTTATAAACAGACAGAACGCCCGGAGACAGAAATATCCCGGGCGTTTTTTCTCGCTTCATTAAAAAGAAGAAGCCTTTTTTTCATGCGGGGCAGGACGCTTATGCCGTACGGTTTGTTTTTTCGCATATGTACTGATATTGACCAGTATGCCGCACAAAAACAGCGTCATAATCAATGAAGAACCGCCATAGCTGATAAACGGAAGCGGCACACCCGTAACCGGGAGGAGTCCGCTCATCGCTCCCAAATTCAAGACAACCTGAAACATTAATTGAAACGTAATTCCGATGGCAAGAAGCTTCCCGAACGGGTCATCAGCCCGCACGGCCGTTTTTACGCCGAGAAGCATTAACGCAAAATATAATCCCAAAACGATCAGAACACCGAATATCCCCAGCTCTTCACTGATCACGGCCATAATGAAATCGGTATGCGCCTCAGGCAGATAGTTCATTTTTTCAACACTGTTTCCAAGCCCTCTTCCGAAAAACCCGCCTCCGGAAATAGCAAAATAGGATTGAATCAGCTGATAGCCGTCCCCGTTCGCGTCACCAAACGGATTGGTAAAGGAAACGAGGCGCTTCACACGATAGGATGCAGAAAATGCGAGATAAACAACCCCCGACACCGCCGTCGCGCCGAGCACGAAAAGATGGCGCTTTTTCAAGCCGGCACATAATAAAATCGACCCGCACGCCGCCAGGATTAAGGAAGCCGTCCCTAAATCAGGCTCCGCCAAAGTGAGCAGAAAAGCGGTCCCCAAAATTACTAAAGGCGGCAGAACCCCTTTCACAAATTGATGAATGTACGGCTGCTTTTTCGTATAAATCGAAGCGAAATACAAAATCATGGCGATCTTCGCCAATTCAGACGGCTGTACGACAAGCGGGCCCGCTCCCAGCCACCTGCGGGAAAAATTCCGCTCCAGCCCGATTCCCGGTATCAATACGAGCAGCAGCAATACCAGCGAACCGACCACAAACAGCGGTACAAGCCGCGCATACCGCTTATACGGCAGACAGGCGGCAAATAGAAATAAGCATAATCCGATCAATAAAGAGGCACTTTGTTTATGGAAGAAATAGGATGGATCTCCGTACCGCTGAGACCCCATCACATCACTGGCGCTGTACACCATTAACAAGCCGAATCCGCAAAGCAGCATAATGACAAACACAAGCGGCAGATCGGCGTTTTTCAAACGTTTCAGCAACGGACAAAACTCCTTCGGCTATTCTTTTCCCGCATACTTGACGCACAGTAATACAGTCACGTTTCATTCTGTTTACTTTTTTATGATTATTTTTAATACCAATTGTGTCTCATAGAAAAAAGCATTACACTGTTCATATAAAATAAAGATAAAAGGTGATATTTGTGAATTACGAACTATTTAAAGCGATCAATGGTTTGTCGCACCATAGTGCCATTCTCGACTCTATCATGGTATTTATAACGGAATACGCCATTTACGCCTACGCCCTTTTCCTGCTTGCCATGTGGCTGTTCGGAAGCACAAAAGGCAGACAAAACGCCCTGTACGCGGGCTTCACGGGTGTTGCGGCGCTTATCATCAACTACCTCATCACGAAAGTCTATGTCGAGCAGCGCCCCTTTGTCGAGCATACGGTTCATACGCTGATCCCTCATGCCGCGGATGCTTCATTTCCGAGTGACCATACGACAGGCGCTTTGGCGATTTCAATTGCGATTCTGTTCCGCAACAAAAAACTCGGCTGGCCGCTTGTGATTTTCGGCCTTTTGACCGGCTTCTCAAGAATTTGGGTCGGCCATCATTATCCGATCGATGTGCTCGGAAGCATTATCGTTTCCCTCATTGTCGGATTCCTGCTGTTCAGATTTTCAAATGTGCTTCGTCCGATTGTCAATCTGATCGTGCGAATCTATGAAAGTATCCTTCATAAAAGCAAATCGACAAACCATAATATATAAAAAAAAGCCGGCGTCTGTCACAGACTGCCGGTTTTTGTATGTTTGGCTGTATGCTTTTTCCTTTGTAAAGCACAGAATGCGGCAATGCCGAGACTGTCAATCAGCACATCGCGGAGGCATCCGTTTCTGCCGAAAAAGAGCTGGACGATTTCTGTCAGGAAAGCGGCGGCCAATGCATACAGCACCGCCCTCTTCATGCGCCTGCGCTCCCTGAAAAACAAATAGGCGAGCACAAAAAATGAAAACGCGTGCCCGAGCTTTTGAATCGCCGCTTCCGGTATGGCGAGCTCCGCCATATCGAACACAAAGAAACCGGACACATCCGGATGGGACGTGAAACGGAAGGACACCGTCTGCGACACAATCATATCGTGAAAGCTTTCAGTCAAAGCAGAAACGAAAACAAAGACGAGCCACCCGGCCGCCAGACATTTATTCATTCAGCATCTCCTTCGTTTTCTATTAGTATAAAGGCACATGCAGCAATATGAAAAGCGCCTATCAGAGCTGATAGACGCTTTGGGATCAAGATTACTTGCCCGAATCTTTCATTGAGCCGTCATCTTTACCATCTGTCTTGTCTTTTGTGCCGTCTTCTTTGTCACCTGGTTTTTCTTCGGTTTCTTTTTTAGGCGTCACATCTTTTTTCTCGGAAGACTGCTGAATTGACCCTTCCGTTTCTTCTGTCACAGCGTTTTTCTCTTCAGCCGCCGCTTTTTCAATAGATGTTACCGGCTTGTCCATAAAATTGAGCGGGTTCATCGCTACGCCGTCCTTGCGGATTTCAAAGTGCACGTGATTTCCGCTTTCTTCACTGTAAAGATTTTTTCCGGATTTACCGATGACCTGGTTCTGCTTTACTTTGTCGCCCTGATCCACGCTGACTTCAGATAAAGACTGATAGACAGTAGACAGGCCGTCTGAGTGTTCAATTTCAACCACATACCCCAGTACCGGGTCTTTAGCAGCTTTAACAACCGTACCGCTCAGAGAAGCAGAAACATCAAATGATTTTCCGTCTTTCTCAGCTAAGTCAATTCCTTTACTGAGGCTGTACGTGTTATTATAGTTAACAAGTGCTGCTTCTTTCTCTTTTTTTGCGGCATCAGATTCGTAAAACTTTTTCACAACAGAAACATTTTCAGAATGAGCAGCCGGCATTGCGACGTTTTCCATTGACTTGCCTACTTCGACGGCATCGTCTTTGCCGCTGTCATACGCGGAGTTTCCGCCGTTGTTCGTCAGATTGTCCTTCACATCATTCGAAACGGATTGATACCAAAGGACAGCTGTTAAAATGACGGCCGCACTGACTAAGTAGATTGCAGGGAATATCCAGCGTTTGCGAAAAAACCGCTGAAGTTTTTTGACTTGAGAAGTTTTCTTTTCTTCCTCTCTCATTTGTTCATCACCTCAGCAACATTCTGAACACTTTTCTGAAAATATATACACATCCATAAAAAACTTTTTTGGAAGTAGTATGTGCAGATTGCACTTAATTATGTAATGAAATGTGAAGGGAGATCCCGGAATATGAATTTAACCCTGCGCAAAGCCGTATTGGAGGATTTAGATGCGGTGGTGGCCATATACAACTCGACGATTGCCTCACGAATGGTAACGGCTGATACGGAAGAAGTGACGCCCGCAGACCGGATGGATTGGTTTTTGCGGCACACGGACCGGCGCCCGCTGATGGTCGCGGAAGATGAAACCGGCAAAGTGGCGGCCTGGATCAGCTTTGAAACGTTTTACGGCCGTCCGGCCTATGACAAAACGGCGGAGATCAGCATCTATCTGCATCAGGATTGCCGCGGCAAAGGAGCAGGAAGCTTTCTGCTGAAAGAAGCCCTGGCACTCGCTCCGGCAATCGGCATCCGCAGCCTGATGGCTTTTATCTTCGGACATAATGTGCCGAGCATTAAGCTGTTTGAAAAATTCGGTTTTACCGAATGGGGCGTATTCCCGGGTATCGCCGAAATGGACGGAAAACGATATGACTTGAACATTTTAGGGAGAGAACTGTCATGATCACCATCGATAAAGACAAAGACGAAAACCAGCCGCTCAATAAAAAAGCCCGTTCCCTTGCCGACATCGCCAAATGGGGAAAGATCACCGCCGTGTTTCTGATCATCACAGGTTCTCTTTCCGCTCTGTCAGCCATTGTGACGCTGCTCGGAGCCATTCCGGGTGTTCTGCTCATCATTTCCGGCGTCATGCTGATGCGCTCGGCAAAAGCGGCTGCCGCCCTTCAGGAAGGGCTAGAAGAAAACGCGGAAGAAAATATGCTTGCACATTACGCGTCATTTATCAAAATGCAGTTTTTTTACGCGGCATCCAGTGTGGTACTGGGCATTCTCGCTTTTATTTTAGTCGTCATCTTCGCTGTCATCGGAATTATGGCTTATTACAGCACTGATACGTATGACACGCCTGATTCATATTACTATGAGAACGACCCTGTGTTTGAATGACAAAAAGAGCTGATCGCGCGTCAGCTCTTTTTTAATAAAGCATTTCTTTTTTCCGGTCTTCTTCCGTTAAAAATTCAATAAAGCTCTTCATCGCAGACGGCTCCTCGGCAATCAGCCGGGTGTAGGCGCTTTTCCGTTCCTCGGACAGAATATCGCTTTTTCTGATCCTGTTCAGCATATAAAGCCGGATCGTTTTTTGCACCTGTTTCCGCTGATAGCCGGCTTCCTTAAAAAACGCAAGACCCAAAGCCGCAAGGAGGGCAAAAATGCCGGCCGATACGAGAGCTCCTCTCCCGGAAGGGGCCTGAATCAAAAGCGATGCCAGATGAAACAGACTAAAAGCGGCGAGCGGGAAAGCAAGAAAACGGTAAATGATGCTTTTTTTCATCAGCGGCGCGATGGCGATTTGTATTTTCTGAATTTCTTTTTTTATGAATCCCGGCAATTGTTCCGCATGCTCCAGCTTCATGCCCTCTCCCCTTTGCTGTCATTTTTGTCTTCTTTTTCATATATGCATATTTTACAGCACCCGGAACTTTCTTTGAAAGAAAACTGCATTCATCTTTGATTCCGGCTCTTTATTCTTTCAAAATGTCAATGTTATAATTTGAAATGGGAATCAGATTGCTGCACTTGTCGGAATACTAATGGGCACAGTCTTGATAAATATGATATAGCGGGGTTGCAAAGTGAGCATTTCATTTATTTTATTCGGATTTTTTTTCGTTTTAAATATACTTTTGGCCGTCATCATGATTTTCAAAGAAAGACGCGATGCCAGCGCTTCATGGGCTTGGCTCTTGGTTCTTTTTTTTATTCCCATTTTAGGGTTTATTTTATACCTGTTATTCGGCCATAACCTGAGACGCAAGCACCTGTTTCAATGGGAAGACCGTAAAAAAATCGGAATAGAAAAGCTGCTGAAGTTTCAGCTGAAAGATCTGAAGTCGAGGCAATTCCAATTTAACAACAGGGCGACTGTGGATAATAAAGACCTCATCTATATGCTTGTCATGAACAACCACGCAGTCTTTACAGAGGATAATTCGGTGGAGATTTTAACGGACGGGCGCGATAAGTTCAAACGCTTAATGAAGGACATTTCCAACGCAAAAGATCACATTCACCTTCAATACTATATTTATAAAGGTGATGAACTGGGAAAAAAATTGCGCGATGCCTTAGTGAAAAAAGCACGGGAAGGCGTAAAGGTCAGAGTGTTATATGATGAACTCGGTTCAAGATCACTCAGAAAAAAATTCTTCAAACCGCTGCGGGACGCCGGCGGCCATGTGGAAGTCTTTTTTCCTTCCAGGCTTCGTCCGATTAATTTGCGGCTCAATTATCGGAATCACCGCAAGCTCGTCATCATTGACGGCGAAACCGGCTATGTCGGCGGCTTTAACGTCGGAGATGAATATCTCGGGCTGAATCCTAAATTCGGCTACTGGCGCGATACGCACCTCAGACTTCAAGGCACGGCTGTACACGCCATTCAGACACGGTTTATTCTCGATTGGAACCAAGCTTCCCATCACCATACGCTCACTTACGTTCCGAATCATTTTCCGGAATGCGAGCCGAAGGGCAATGTCGGGATGCAGATTGTCACGAGCGGACCGGATTCAGAATGGGAACAAATTAAAAACGGCTATATCAAGATGATCTCAACGGCCAAACGGTCGATCCTGATTCAGACGCCTTACTTTATTCCTGACTCAAGTCTTTTGGATGCCCTCAGGATCGCCTGTCTGTCAGGCATTGACGTCAAAATCATGATCCCGAACAAACCGGATCACGCTTTCGTTTACTGGGCGACTTTATCTTACATCGGCGATCTTTTGAAAGCCGGAGCCTCAGTCTACATTTACGATAACGGCTTTATTCATGCAAAAACGATTGTCGTCGATGATGAGACGGCTTCAGTCGGTACGGCGAATATCGACGTCAGAAGCTTCAGACTTAATTTTGAAGTCAACGCCTTTATTTATGACGTCACCATCGCGAAAAAACTCATTTCCTCATTTAAAGAAGATCTGCTCGTCTCCAGAAAATATACGTATGAAGAATATCAGGAGCGTTCGCTGCGGATCCGCATTAAAGAATCGATTTCAAGACTTCTGTCGCCGATTTTGTAATTCCCGGGATGTTTCCCGGGAATTTTCTGATATAAAAACGGACACGGCTTGAAAAAACACATTTTATATTCAAAAGAATGACCGAATAGTGTATAAATGAAAAGTGAGTATTTTTTTGTAAAGGAGTGCCATGGTTTGAAACCTGAATCAGTGAATCGTTCTCTTATTTCTATTTCGAAATGGGGAAAAGCGACAGGTATTTTGTTTATTATTATAGGCGCGTTTGCGGCGCTTTCGGGCGCGTTTTTCTTTTTAATCGGAGCCATTCCCGGCGTTCTGCAGATCATTGCCGGCATTTTTCTGATGCGCTCGGCAAATGAAGCGGGACAGATGGCGGCGCAGTTCAATGAACTGACAGAGGAACATATGCTGGAGAATTATGCAAAGTTCGTGAAAATGCAGGGGATCTATCTGATCGTGACGGTCGGCTTGTCCGTTCTCGGTATCGTTCTTTTCATTGTCCTCATGACGCTCGGCATCGTGGACGACGCGTTTAATAATATTGATGCCAATACATATTAAAAAGGAAAATCCCGGCGCATCCGCCCGGGATTTTTTCTTATACCGCTTCTCCGACAACGGTAAAGTTTTTCTGCTTCGGATTTGCCAATACGGCGAACAGCATTGACGCTGTATGCAGATATTCTTTCGGCAAAAAAGTTTTTTCAAATAAAACGTTTCCTCAGAGTTTCAACTGAAATCACTCAGTTCTGCGAAATAAGGCTATGGCGGTACAAGACCACTCATCATACAATTTTTTGGGTCTTTGTAATTAAATTACAATTGTTCTTAATATTCACCCATGTATTCATGCTATTATATTGAAAGGAACGATCAAAAGCGTTGGCGTTCGTTAAATATTTACGAGTGCTGCCTCATGTCAAAGTCAGAAAAAATAGTATAGGAGGTAACATATGTTTAAGTTTAAAAAGAAATTCTTAGTGGGATTAACGGCAGCTTTCATGAGTATCAGCATGTTTTCGGCAACCGCCTCTGCAGCTGGCACAGATTACTGGCAAAATTGGACTGACGGGGGCGGAACAGTAAACGCAGTCAATGGCTCTGGCGGAAATTACAGTGTTAATTGGTCTAATACCGGGAATTTCGTTGTTGGTAAAGGCTGGACTACAGGCTCGCCATTTAGAACAATAAACTATAATGCCGGTGTTTGGGCGCCGAACGGCAATGGATATTTGACTTTATATGGCTGGACGAGATCGCCCCTCATCGAATATTATGTGGTGGATTCATGGGGTACTTACAGACCTACCGGAACGTATAAAGGTACCGTAAAGAGTGATGGAGGTACATATGACATATATACAACGACACGTTATAACGCACCTTCCATTGATGGCGATAACACTACTTTTACGCAGTACTGGAGTGTCCGCCAGTCGAAGAGACCGACCGGAAGCAACGCTGCAATCACTTTCAGCAATCATGTTAACGCATGGAAGAGCCATGGAATGAATCTGGGCAGTAATTGGGCTTATCAAGTCTTAGCGACAGAAGGATATAAAAGCAGCGGAAGTTCTAATGTAACAGTGTGGTAACAGCTCATCTCTAATGAGGGGCAGCTAACGGGCTGCTGATCGTTCCTTGAGAAATTTTATAATGATTGTGAAGAGGCGAACGGTTTTGGCATTACCGGAGGCAGGATATTCTCCATCAGTTTTTTTAGCGCGTATTAAAATAAGAGTTCCGTCTTTTTTTGGTAACCCGCTTACAACAGACACCTTCACATAAGCCTTAAGCAAAATAAAAATATCCCGGTTACCACCTCCTTTAGTTTCGGAGGTTTTCTTCATTAAACAGATCGCAATCCCGCATCCAGGCTTGTCTGAATATGGAGCCAAAACCGTGATTTCCTCATTACCCATTGTAACCATTTCCGTTACACGTCTAGCGGCATGAACCAATCTCTTTTTAACAAAAGAGATGATTCATTACATCATAAAGGGACTTGCTCGCAAGTTCATTCTCCATTGCCCGCTGTACGCTTCCGAACGTCTCATCGAGCGCGCGCTGAATATTTTTGCCGACCGGACAGTCGGGATTCGGATTGTCGTGAACCGCAAAAAGCTCTTCCTTATTCTGCACCGCCCTGTAAACCTCTAAGAGGGTGATCTCCGACGGATCTTTTTTCAGGCTGGCTCCCGGAACACCCGCCCGGGATGTCAGAATACCCGCTTTTTTCAGCTGGCTGATCGTTCTCCGCACTACGACGGGATTGGTGTTTACGCTGCCCGCAATCATGTCCGATGACGCCCGTTCATCCTTTGAGATCAGCGATAAAATGTGAATGGCCACAGCAAGACGGCTGTTAATCATGTTTTTCACCACCATTGTAACCAAAATAGTTACATTTCATTTGTTTGTCAACTACTAATATACACTAAAACGGGCGGCAGGATGAAATCAAGTTGGCAATAGAGGGTAAACAGGCCGGCGGGAAACCGGCCGGAGAGGGATTAAAATAAGAAATAACGCTGTTCTAGCGGAACATAGCTGACGGGCTGGCATGCCAGCTCTTCTCCGTCGGCGAATACCTGATAGGTTTTCGGATCGACATGTATATTCGGCATCGCGTCATTCAGCTTCATGTCGAGCTTACTCAGCTTACGGATATTCCGTACGGGAGAAATCATTTTTTCAAGGCCGAGCTTTTCCGGCACACCGTTTGCGATACCGGCCTGGGACATAAATGTAATAGAGGTGTTGCGGTTTGCTTTACCGTATGATGCGTACATCTGCCGCATAAACACGGGCTCAGGCGTCGGAATGGAAGCATTCGGATCTCCCATCTGGGCGCGGGCAATCATGCCGCCTTTGAGCACAAGTTCAGGTTTGACGCCGAAGAAAACCGGGTCCCATAGTACGAGGTCGGCGAGCTTTCCTTTTTCAACGGAACCGACTTCATGGCTCAGACCGTGAGTGACAGCCGGGTTGATCGTGTATTTGGCGATATAGCGTTTGGCGCGCACATTGTCATTGCCGTTTTCTCCCGATAGAGCGCCGCGCTGTTTTTTCATTTTATCGGCCACCTGCCATGTCCGGATAATCACTTCTCCCACCCTGCCCATCGCCTGCGAGTCAGATGACGTCATGCTGATCGCGCCGATATCGTGCAGAATATCCTCCGCCGCAATGGTGGCCGCTCTGATGCGTGAATGACTGAACGCCACGTCTTCAGGCACTTTTGAATCTAAATGATGGCAGACCATCATCATATCAAGATGCTCGTCCATCGTGTTGACGGTATATGGAATCGTCGGCGTCGTAGAGGACGGCAGGATATTGGCGTAAGATGCGAGTTTCATAATATCCGGTGCATGGCCTCCGCCGGCTCCCTCTATGTGATATGTATGGATAACCCGGTCGCCGATCGCATCAAGCGTATTTTCTAAAAAGCCCGCTTCATTTATCGTGTCTGTGTGGATCGCCACCTGAATGTCCGCCTCATCCGCTGCTTCCATGCAAGCTTTAATGGCGCTTGGCGTTGATCCCCAATCTTCATGCAGCTTCAGGCCGATTGCGCCTGCTTCCACCTGCTCGATCAGCGGCGCTTTATCGGATGCATTTCCTTTTCCTAAGAAACCGACATTGATCGGAAACTCCTCGGCCGCTTCCAGCATTCTCGACATGTACCATGCACCGGATGTACAAGTCGTCGCTTTACTTCCCGTCGCAGGACCTGTTCCGCCGCCGAGAAGCGTAGTCACGCCTGAAGAAAGCGCGACTTCCATCTGCTGCGGGCAGATAAAGTGGATATGCGTATCCACCCCGCCGGCCGTTACGATTTTCCCTTCGCCGGAAATGACTTCTGTTCCGGCACCGATAATCATGTGCGGGTCCACCCCATCCATCATATCAGGGTTGCCGCTTTTCCCGACGCCGACAATCCGGCCGTCCTTCACCCCGATATCCGCCTTGACGATTCCGATATAATCGAGGATGACGGCGTTTGTAATGACCAGATCAAGCGCTCCGTCTTTCCCGGTGATACGCCCGTTCTGCCCCATGCCGTCCCGGATTGTTTTCCCTCCGCCGAAAATCATTTCTTCCCCGTAATTCGTGAAATCTTTTTCGACTTCAATCCATAAATCCGTATCTCCGAGTCTGACTTTGTCTCCCGTTGTCGGTCCGAACAGTTCTGCGTATTGCTCACGCGACATTTTCATCGGATCGCCTCCTCCATCCATCCGGCTTTTTTAAGATTTGACAGCGTCTTCTCTTTTCCCCGCTCATCCATGTACGTATCGGCCATGCCGTTGAGACCTCTGACCGTTTTTCGCCCTCCGATTTCCACGAGCGTGACGGTTTTCTCTTCTCCCGGTTCAAAACGGACAGATGTGCCTGACGGGATATCAAGGCGCATGCCGATGGCTTTGTCCCGATTGAAGGAAAGGGCGCCGTTGGCTTCGGCAAAATGAAAATGCGATCCGACCTGCACTGACCGCGTTCCGTTATTGGTGACTGACACCTCCAGCGTCTTCCGGCCTTCGTTAATGGTGATGGTCCCCTTTGCGACTTGAATCGCTCCCGGCTTCATGACTTCACCTCCGCTTTGATCGGCTGATGAACGGTGACAAGCTTAACCCCGTCCGGGAACGTCGCTTCCACCTGAATGCTGTCCAGCATTTCCGCAACGCCTTCCATAACGTCTTTTTCAGTCAATACATTACGGCCGGATTCCATCAGCTCAGCAACGCTTTTTCCGTCTCTCGCGCCTTCCATCAGATAACAGGTCAAATATGCGGCGGCTTCGGGATAATTCAGCAGAACGCCGCGCGCCTTCCGCTGCTTAGCGAGCTCTCCCGCCGTAAAAATAAGCAATTTTTCTTGTTCAACCGGTGTCAGTTTCATCTGTATTCCCCCTTAGTGATAGTCAAACACAATCCGCATGGTCAACCGAAACGATGCAGGCGGCCGCCACCCCCTTCACCTCATGAAATGTTAAGTGATAAAAGTTATTCGACAGTGAACGGCCCGATTCCTTTTGCAGAAATGACCGATTTCTCATTTTTTTCTTCAACAAACGTTTAATTAAATGTGAAGAAAGGTTACATTCTTTGTGAATATTATAAAGAAATCGCCGGGAATTTATAGAATATTTAAAAATTTAGTGAATATTAACCAAACGAACTGGAATTTTTGTCATTTCTCATAACAAAAAGCCCAAAATATTTTGGGCTTTTGCTGTGTTTCACGATCAAATTAATCATCACTGAGTTTATCTTTCGTTTTACCGACACCCTTTTGCAGGCTGCCTTTCGCTTTGTCTTTTTTCCCTTCCGCTTTTAAGTCGGACTTGTTTGCCATGTCGCCTGCTTTGTCCTTTGCTTCCCCTTTCATTTTGTTCATGCCGCCTTTTACTTTGTCTTTTAAACCGTTATCTTCACTCATGATCTCTTCAGCTCCTTTTGTTTTTGTGTACTTGTTTTCTTCCCTTTCAGCCTGATAGCAAACATTTCAACTCTCAATTATTGATTTCACAGCGTTCCCCGTAGCGGATCACTTTGTAAACGGCCAATCCGTCTGACAGCTTATTATCCCCGTATTGCACGGGCAGAAGAGCAAAGAAAACATAATAAGTTGAAAAATAGACAAATTGGTAAAAAAATAAGTTTGGCTCTAGGAAATCTTTTATGATCAGCAGATTTATTAAAAAGATAGAAGCGAGATTAAACAGACAGCCTCCGGAATAGACGAGCGCGCTCGTCAGACGGTTATCTATCCGCAATTCGCCGAACTTGCAGAAAGAATCTATGAAGTAGATACGCCGAACCTGAATCGGCCCTACTTTTAAAAGACGTTTCCCCATTCCGATATCCAACGACGCCTTGCCTCCGAACAGCATGGCCATAAAGCTGTGTCCCGACACATGGATGACAGACACCATCGGGAGAATGATGAGAAATGAAACGAAAAACTTTATCATATCATTAAATCCGAACAACAAATCCCTCCTTCCCATCGTACTTTTTTCCCTCTTTTGCGATTTTTCCGATTTTTTCTATGATCAAACGTCCTGATGTGCATAAAAAAATAACCATCTGCTGATCAGATGGTTAAGAAAAATTATATATCGTATAAACACTGTTCTTTTTGAATGTTTTCTCTCATGCGAATCGCTTTTTCATAAAAATACGCCGCTTCTTTATATTGCTCATGTGCGCTTGTGTAAACGGCGGCCTCCAAGGCGAAATCTTCAATATACACATACAGCGATTTTTCATTCATATAGTCAAACACTTCATGGATTAAATCCATATTGAGTGACTCCAAATAAAGCGCTTGTAAAAACTTATACTTCTCTAAACTGAATCGGTCGCCGCGTTCTTTCGCGATCATGATCCCTCTTTCATAATAGGTGAGGGCCGCTTGGTCATCATGCAGCCTGAAAAGGGTGTGCGTTAAGCTGAACAGCGCCTTCGGAAGCTGTTCAAGCTGATGCTCTTCAAAAACGGGAACCGCTTTTCTAAAGTACCGGGCCGCTTCATCCAGATCCCGCTTTTCAGCATAACAATTCCCCAGATTGTAAAGCGAAGACCCGATCAGGCGGGGCTGTCCTTCAAGCAAAGAAAGGCGGAGGGCTTCGTCTAAATGCTCAAGCGCTTTGTCGTAGTTTTTGCAGTCGATGTAGTTTCCTGAAATGACGAAATGGCATTGAATTCTCCGCACTCTGTAAAAATCGTGTTTCATATACGTATCCAGCGCCTGAATCCCGTGATTCATGGAAAAATGAGTCTGCTTCATGACGTAAAACACTTCAGACATCTTGAAATGGAATTCCGCCCTCTCTATATCATCCTCGACAAATGAAAGGAGTTTTTCCGCTTTCCGGTAAAAAGAAATAGCCGCAACATAGTTATTGTGATCGAATTCATACATCCCTCTGAACAAATGGAAATAATACTCAGACAGTCCCGATATGCTGTCCGTGCTTTCGATCGTCTTTTGCAGCTCGCTGTACTGAATCTGTGATTGTTCGGTGCATTCCGGCTTGACGTAATCAAGCATAATATGATGGCGGTAGCTGATCAGCTGATAATATAACAGCAGCAGCTGGTCTTCCTCCATACGTTGTATATCCTCATCAATTTCCTCTTTCAGCTTTATGGCATCAGCCGCTTGAAACGCTAAAATGTGCTTGTACCATTTGTTGATCTTGACTCCAACTTGAGATGACGGAATCTCGTATGCGGTCATGCCCCTTTCACAACCTTTTCTAATTTCTATTGGTTATATTTTAACATATTGTATGGCTTTGGAATTGCATAACTTGATTGTCCTGCATCAAAATTCCTATCATATATTTCGGCTGTTACCGGTATTTTTTGAACAGACCGCTCTCATATTGTGAATAAAAAAGCCTGCCCTTGTCCGGGCAAGCTTTTCTTCATCCGCCTATATAAGACATTTCCACTTTCTTTTTTCCATCCGTTTTAGAAAGCGCGCGGTCAATTGAATACTGATCCGTGCGATTTCTCCAGACAGAAGCGATGGATTCCGTCAATTCATCATCGGTCAGACCGCCGCGCACGAGTTTCCGAACATCATAGCCGCTTGACGCAAACAGGCACGTAAACAGCTCGCCTCTCGCCGACAGGCGCGCTCTGTTGCAGGAGGCGCAGAATGCATCCGAGACGGAGGAAATCACGCCGATTTCGCCGGAACCGTCAAGATAGCGGAACCTGGAAGCGACCTCTCCTTTGTAATTCGCTTCTATCGGCTCCGTCGGCATGTGCTGGTTGATCAGATCAATAATTTCGGCCTTCGTGATCACGTCTTTTTTATTCCATTGATTCGTATTGCCTACATCCATAAATTCAATAAACCGGAGAATATGACCCTTTTCTTTAAAATAGCGGGCCATCGGCAGGATATCTTTTTCATTGACGCCCTTTTGAACAACCATATTGATTTTCACACCGAGTCCGGCCGCTTTTGCCGCCTCAATGCCCTCAAGCACCTTGTTCACCGAAACGCCGCGGCCGTTAATGGCCTTAAACCGCTCATCCTCTAAAGAATCGAGGCTGACTGTCACTCGATGCAGCCCCGCCTGCTTCAGTTTTTCCGCATACACGGGAAGCAGAGAGCCGTTTGTCGTCATCGCGATATCTTTAAGTCCGGGGATGCGCGCAAGTTTTTTGATCAATTCAGGCATATCTTTTCTCATGAGCGGCTCTCCGCCCGTCAGCCTGATTTTTTCAACGCCGAAGCGGCCGACAAACAGCTTCGCAAGCCGCTCAAGCTCCTCGAAGGAGAGCAATTCCGTCTTTTGTAAAAATGGATAATCCGGTCCGAATAATTCGGCTGGCATACAGTACGTGCATCTGAAGTTGCAGCGGTCGGTTACAGAGATACGAAGATCCCTGAGCGGCCTTTCCTTTTTGTCTGTCACCCGGCGCGTTTCTGTATTCATAAGCCCAAGACCCCTTTCTATTGTTCAACCCGTTCAGGATGTGTGTATACGTTAAATGATCCGTTTCTGACAAAACCGATCGCGGTGATGTTCAGCTCTTCCGCCATTTGCAGCGCGAGCTCCGTCGGCGCCGATTTTGAAATGACAATCGACACGCCGATTTTTGCGGCTTTTAATAAAACCTCTGAGGAAATCCGGCCGCTGAAGACGATCAGCTTGTCACGGACGGGCATTCCGTTTTTCAAACAGCAGCCGTACAGCTTATCCAGCGCGTTGTGGCGCCCGATATCCGTCCTCATCAAGAGCAGCTTTTCCGTATCGCACAGCGCTGCATTATGGACGCCGCCCGTTTCCCGGAAGGTGCCGCTTCCGCTTTGCATCTCCTTCATCAGGCGAAGGCACGTCTCAGGAGTTATGGTAATCCGGCTGACGGCGGTTTTGGCCGTTTTCACATCCTGCTGAAAGTAAAAATGGCGGCCTTTCCCGCAGCATGAACCGATGACCCTCTTCGTATAGTCTTTTTGCTCAAGCACTCCGGGATTCGTCAGTTCAACATATGCGAACCCGAGACTTTCATCTATAGTAAAGCTTTTGATCTCTTTTTCAAAACGAATGACGCCTTCTGATGCGAGAAATCCGATGACGAGTTCCTCTAAATGGTCAGGCGTGCAGACGAGCGTAACAAATTCCTGCCCGTTCACCATGACGGTAAGCGGATACTCTGAAACCATCCGATCTGCCGTCTTTGTTAATACCCCTTTTTCATAGCGGTATATGTCTCTTACCGCTGTTGTTTTTTCATCCACTGTTTTCCCCTCCGCAGTATCCTTCTCTTTTATTCTTCCACAATCCCTGTATTTTGTCGAATTTGCGGTTTAAAAAAAGAGCCCTCTTCGGACTCTATGTTTCATTGCGATGATGTCTGCTCAGAATAGTGAATAAAATAACTGCGGCGATAATGGCCAATATACTGACGAATATGAAGGCGGCAAGCTTCAGAAAAATCCCTATCAGAACAAAAACGACTGCCGCCAGCACCAATATAATGCCTGCTCCTTTTAACAACAGCGTTCATCTCCTTTTATCCGTATCATTCCCGCGGTTCCGTTTTCTAAACAAAAAAAGACGCCGCGCGGGCGTCCTTTTTTAACCTATTCTTTTGCTAAATCCTTTGCGGCGTCTTCCCAAGCCTGTTTGAACTCGTCCGCGCTGTCAGCTGAGACGTATGTGCCGCCTCCCGCTTCCGCCGCTTTTTCAAGGCTTTCGCTTCCTTTCATGCCGAAGTTGAAGCCGATGATATTGACGACCGTGTTGACATTCGCTTTACGGAGCTTTTGAATTTCGGCTTGAGGATTCCCGCCGCATGTTTCTTCACCGTCTGTGATCAGATATACGACGTTTTTCCCTTTAGCGCCGGCCCGCTCAAATTCTTCACGTGTATCAGAAAGCGCTTTCGCTATCGGTGTCCAGCCGGTCGGTTTAATCTTGCTGAGTGATTGCTCAAATGGAGTCACGGCGTACGGCTGAAGGCCGTATAACGTTTCAGTCGCGTTACATGATACGGCTTTGCCTGAGTTTTTATTATTGCCCTTATGCCCGAATACCCGAAGCATCAGATTCGTGTCTTCAGGAAGAACTTCCGCAAAAGAAGTGACAGACTCTTTCGCAACATCTATTTTACGCTCTCCCCCTGTTTTTTGTATCATGCTCCCGCTTGCGTCAAACAGCACGGCGACGTTTGTTTCTTCGTGCTTTTTCTCAGCTGCAAAAACAGGTGATCCGAGTGAAAGCGTCAAAAGTCCGACAATCCCCGCAGTGAACATTTTTTTCATTTCCTTCATTCCTCTCCGTTTGTTTTTGGCCGATGGGCCCCCGGCTCTTCTCTATGCTAGATGAGGAGTATGCAAAAAGATATAGGGCGGGATTCCTTTTGTATAAGCGGCTGTACGCCGTTAAAAATGAACAGAATTATGCGCATCATCCTAAAAAGATTGGATAAATGATGACAGATTTAATGCCTTTTTCGCCCTTTTTGTAATATAAGTCCGGAATCTGATTCTTTTTACAGTTTTCTCTTCATCTTTTCTTGAAATTTTTGTTAAATAAAAATAAAAAAAAGGGCCGCTAAACGGCACCTTTTCTTATTTCGCTAATGAACTCGCTTCCATCGTAAAGATGCGGTTCATATCCTTTTGGCTGTGAGCTTCGTAATATTTTCCTCCGCCCGCACCGGCAATTGCGTGAAGCTGTCCGTTGAAGCCTTCTTTAAAGTCAAAGCCGATCACGTTGACTTTAATATGATGTTTGCGAAGTTCTTTCGCTGTCTTAATAGGATCTCCGCCGCATGTCTCCTCACCGTCCGTCAACAGGTAAACGGATTTAAAGCCGAATTTATGAACGCCGTTAAAAGAAGCCTTCGCATCTTCTAATGCTTTTGCAATCGGTGTCCAGCCCGTAGGCCCGATTCCGTTCAGAGAGTTGAGGAAGCTCTGTCTGTCAAACTTTTGGAATCCGTATACACCGCGAATGGATTCACAAGATTGAACTTTTCCGGAGTTTTTATTATTGCCTTCCGAACCGAAAACCGTCATTCTGACCTGTGATGTAGACTTAATTCGATCTGCAAAACGGACGATTTCATCTTTTGCCATATTGTATTTAGAAACGCCGTCAATCCGTTTCGCCATACTGCCGCTCGCATCAAGCAGAATGGCGATATTGTTTTTAAATAAAAATGTCTTCTCGTTTGCATTCTCGGCAGCAAAAGCAGGAGATGCAGCAGTCAGCATCAATCCGAGCATGATTATGAGTGAAAGTGTTTTTTTCATTGCTTCTTCCCCTTTTCAATAGATTTACGTTCAACGCCGAACAATATTTATCGTAAATGAGATGAAAAGGGAAATAAATAGGACGGCGTTCCTCATTATTTTTGCGTATATTCACATAGATACGGCATTTTTATCAGTGATTTTCACCCGGCGCTCAGCCTTCAGACGGCATTTGTCAGCCTTTAGGCTTTCGTTATATGAGTCTGTTGGTTGCTTTACCGTTTATGGAATAGTTTTCAAAAAAAACAGACGCTCATGAAAGCGCCTATTTTTTCGCCATATATTTGTTTAAAAATGAATCTGCTTCGGATATGTCCACTCCCTGATAATAATGCTTGACGATGTCCGCCACGGATTTCCCCTGCTCCGCCATGTAATTGGCCCCGTACTGGCTCATGCCGACGCCGTGGCCGAATCCTTTTGTCGTAATGGTGATGCTGCCGCCGTTCCGTTTCCATTCAAAGTCGGCAGAACGGAGTCCGAGTTTTTCCCGGATGTCTCTTCCCTTCAGCTTTTTGCCGTTTATGACGGCCGTCGCCACTTGATGGCCCGGCGTTCTGGCTGTAATCTGCCCTACCGTGTTTTGTCCCGAGAGCTGTACGCCGAGCTTTTGCTGAAACTCCGGCACACTGAAGGTCTGGGTGGCAAGATATTTCGGCGATTGCTTATCCCACGGACTTTTCACGCTCTTTAAATAAGGAATGGCGCTTGTCCAATAGGCTTCCGCATTTTCCGTATACCCGTTGCTCGTAGAGAAGAAAGATGCCTCAATCGGCTTGTTGTCGTACGTTAAAATCTTTCCTTGCGTGCCTGCGACCGCGTTTGTGATTTTCTTGAGGTTGTGTGCGTACTTAGAACCCCATTCTTTTTTCAGCTGGCTTTTGCTTTGATAGACTTGGAACATTTGCGTATCGTCCACCAGTGATCCTTTCGGCGCCTGAACGGCTGAGTCAGCGACCATCAATCTGACGATGAATGTCCGGGCGGCGAGCGCCTGGGCTTTTAAGGCTTCCGGTTTAAAGGTTGCGGGCATTTCGGAAGCCACGACACCGATCACGTACTCTTCAAGCGGAATGTTCTCTACAGAATGATTGGATGTCCGATAAACCGGAATGGATACAGGTGATTCTTTCAATGTTTCTGCTCCTTTTGTTTCTCGTGTGGTGTGTGTTGTTTTGTGTCCGGGCTCTCTGTTTACGGCTGCTCCTTTTTCCGCCTGAAACGGAAGAACGAGAATGGTGGGAACAAGAAGAATAAGTATACACAGCCCGGATAGTAGAAATACAATCGGTTTCATATATCAGCTGCCTCCTGCTTGGGATTCGACTCTACTTCATCTTATGGGCAGGGACAAGCTAATATGACTTCCTTTTGGACAGAATCTTATTCCATTTTTCACGCGAAAAACGTATTCTTTTTTGAAAATCAGAGCATAATAATGATGATAAACCATAAAAAAACAGTATGCCAGATTGACATACTGTTTTTACAGCCATTATGCGTTTAGGTCAGTTACGACTTCTTTGCTTTCTTGTTCAGCGGCCGTTTCATCAACGACACGCTCGATGTCAGCGCCGAGAGCCGCAAGTTTTTTATGGAAATTCACATAACCGCGATCCAAGTGCTTCAGTTCCGTGACGCGTGTATGACCTTCAGCCACTAATCCCGCAAGAATCAGCGCCGCGCCCGCACGCAGGTCCGTAGCGGCAACTTCTGCGCCTTGCAGCTGTACAGGACCGTTAATGATCACAGAACGTCCTTCAATTTTAATGTCGCCATTCATCCGGCGGAATTCTTCAGCATGCATAAAACGGTTTTCAAACACAGTTTCAGTAATCATGCTTGTTCCGCTCGCACGGAGAAGCAGCGCCATCATTTGCGACTGCATATCAGTCGGGAATCCTGGGTGAGGCATCGTTTTAATGTCGATCGGCTTCAGCTGGGCAGGACCGATGACACGAAGGCCTTCTCCTTCATCCGTAATTTTGACTCCCATTTCTTCCATTTTCGCAATTAAAGACGTAAGATGCTCAGGAACCGCACCTTTGACTAATACATTTCCTTCCGTGATAGCCGCAGCGACCATGAAAGTACCCGCTTCAATACGGTCAGGAATGATGTTGTGTCTTACGCCGCGAAGCTTCTCGACACCTTCAATTTTAATGGTGCCTGTGCCGGCACCGCGGATTTTTCCGCCCATCGCATTGATATAGTTCGCTAAGTCAACGATTTCAGGCTCTTTTGCCACGTTTTCAAGCGTTGTTGTTCCTTCAGCTAAAGCAGCTGCCATAATCAAGTTTTCTGTCGCACCCACACTTGGGAAATCTAAATAGATTTTTGCGCCCTGCAGACGGCCTTCCACTTCTGCTTCAATAAAGCCGTTGCCTACTTTGATTTTTGCACCCATTGCTTCAAAGCCTTTTAAATGCTGATCAATCGGTCTTGAGCCGATTGCGCAGCCGCCCGGAAGCGCTACTCTTGAATGACCCGTACGGGCTAACAGAGGGCCCATAACAAGCACTGACGCGCGCATTTTGCGCACATATTCAAAAGGTGCTTCTGTTTCTAAAGCGTAAGAAGCGTTTACGGTAACTTCATTATTCTCAAAATGCACATCTGCTCCTAAATGACGCAACACTTCATTAATTGTATATACATCGGAGAGCGTAGGTACATCACATATTACGCTTTTTTCTTCACTTGCTAATAAAGATGCAGCGATAACTGGTAAAACGGCATTTTTTGCTCCTTCAACTTTCACTGTGCCGTTTAACTTCTGACCGCCGCGGACGATGATTTTTTCCAAGGTATTCCCCTCCGCGTCCCTATATTCTCTATATTAATATTCAGTTGTCACGATTGGTGTGCCAACCGTAACGGTATGTTTTCCGCCCATTCCCGCACTTCTAAGCGCAACTTGCACATTCATCTTATGTTTCGATGTCATGATGTAATCTGTCCACTTATATGTAAATGCAGAAACAGAAACGAAATGAGGCTCAACTACATGTTCAACTGGACTTGCTTCAAATTCTTTCATGAGCTGTTCTGCTTTTTTTTGCAAAACAATACTCATATTATCATTTAAATGACCCTTTAGACAAGTAAAAATAAATACTTTATTTTGAAATATGTCATGTGCCTGCCGTTCAAACTGTTCATATGTATCATTCCAGTTTTCCGGTTGCTCCGGGCTCATTTGCTCATATAATAAATACGAAGTTGGGTTCTGGTTTTTGAGGGTAGTGACGAGCTGCAGTTTAAAAGTTGTGTGATTTTTTTTGTCAGAATACGTGCCGACGGCCTTTACGATTTTATCTTCCCGCGCGGATTCCCAATGATATTGCGGATACTGCGTCTTCAGTTCTTTTACCTTGTCATCAAATTCACTCAGTGACAGGTTCAGATTTTTTTTCGCATGAAGCGTCCATTCATCCACAGTGACCTGCTGCCGCTCCATTCCTTCGGCAATCTGGGCAAGCGGAGACAGCTCACTTGCATGAATGGAATGAAATACCGCTATTAAGGCGCTTAAAAAAACAAAAAACAAGATGATACGGCCTGCTCTTTTTTTCTTCATATCGATCTCTCCCCCTTACTCCCATTTTTGCCGGAGCCGGGGAAAGCAATACATGGAAAACTTCGTCAAAACTCGCCAAGCGGGTGAATAAAAATTGGTTTCTCACCCAGCGATTCCCTTCATTTCAACAGACGAAACATCTTAAAATAAGTATGGAAGCTGTTTCGAATAGGTAAGATAATCTAAAAAGAAGTTGGCGACTGCCGTACCGATCGCAATGGTAAGAAGAATGATCAGCAGCCTCGCCTGCACTATTTTTCCTTTTCGGATCAGCGGATCAAAGTTGACGGCCTGAAGCGCCCACCATGTCACCGCAATGCATACCAGGTGAACCAGGATGCTGATTGCGGCCTGCTGCCCCAATACATTCACAAATTCCATCTCCTTTCATTTTTTCCGCCCCTCATATCCTCTCTTATTATATAAGAAGAAGAGAGAAAGATGATCATTTTTACATCAGAATTTTTATCCAAAATTAGGGGCAATCCCCGCTTAAATGTCCGTTCTCCGGCATGATATACTTTTTTGGAAAGGAGATGGGAATATGAATCATTCCTTTTTTCATCCGGAAAAGCAGTATGGAGAAACACTTCCCGTATTTGACCACGAGTGGGAAGCGATAGCATTCTACTATGATTATAGACAGTCTCAAACAGAGGAACTGAAAGAATTATGTCAGTTTTTCAACATTTCTCTTGATTATTCACCCGGCAGCCTGCTGGCAGTGGAAGCTCTTTACTTCCGCAGCATAAAAGAGCTGCTTTTGGCGGATTGGAACCTGCCGATTGACGAATTTGAGAAAATGCTCAGTGTGTATGTCATCGATTGCGCCATCAGACATCATGGCGATGCCGAATGGGTCGTCAAACCTTATCCGTATACGGACGGCGCTTATACGACAGGTGTGCGGAGAGGAAACAAAACGTGGCACACCGACAACTGCTGCGAACATTTATATCTGCAAAAAGAAGAGGATCATCCGCTTATCGGCGTCTATGAATCTCTTATGCGTTAATATAGAAAAAGAATCCTTCTCAGACAGCCGAGAAGGATTCTTTTTTAGTTTCCTGCAACATCCAATCTGTTTACAGCCCGCTGTAACGCAAGCTCAGCCCGACGAATGTCAGTATCATCTGATCGTTTGTTCAAACGGTCTTCCGCCCGCTTTTTCGCAGCAAGGGCGCGCTCTTTATCAATGCTTTCCGCTGTTTCAGCGGCTTGTGCAAGGATAGTGACCTGATCAGGACGGACTTCTAAAAATCCGCCGCTGACAGCCGCCAATTCGGTCTGCCCGTCTTTTTTAAGGCGGACAGCGCCGATTTTAAGCGGAGCCACGGTCGGAATATGGCCAGGCAGGATACCGAGATCACCGCTCTCGGCTCTTACACTCACCA
The DNA here is from genome assembly GCF_021729365.1 of Bacillus sp. R45. Classification (NCBI taxonomy): domain Bacteria; kingdom Bacillati; phylum Bacillota; class Bacilli; order Caryophanales; family Bacillaceae; genus Bacillus; species Bacillus sp. R45. Next base: position 3,534,728 of record NZ_CP091421.1, read on the forward strand.
TTTCAATATCAGCATCATATACTGGGCCGTCGGGAGTAACGATATTGACTTTAACGGTCTTCATGCTTTTACCCTCCTAGGACCAGATTAAACTTCTACACCCATCTCTTTTGCATTCTCAATGACTTCTTCAATGCGTCCCACAAGACGGAATGCATCTTCCGGAAGATGGTCATATTTACCGGAAAGGATTTCTTTAAAGCCTCGTACCGTTTCTTTAACAGGCACGTAAGAACCCTTTTGTCCCGTAAACTGCTCAGCTACGTGGAAGTTTTGAGAAAGGAAGAACTGGATACGGCGTGCGCGGTGAACGACAAGCTTGTCTTCTTCACCTAATTCGTCCATACCGAGAATCGCGATAATATCCTGAAGTTCTTTGTAACGCTGAAGCGTTGACTGAACTTCACGCGCCACCGCATAATGCTCTTCTCCGACAATTTCCGGAGCAAGCGCGCGGGAAGTGGAAGCCAGCGGATCAACCGCAGGGTAGATACCCATTTCAGTTAATTTACGCTCAAGGTTAGTCGTTGCATCCAAGTGAGCGAACGTTGTCGCCGGAGCCGGGTCAGTGTAGTCATCGGCAGGCACGTAGATCGCCTGGATAGATGTAACTGAACCAACGTTTGTAGACGTAATACGCTCTTGAAGCTGACCCATTTCTGTCGCAAGCGTCGGCTGATAACCAACCGCAGAAGGCATACGGCCGAGAAGCGCGGAAACCTCTGAACCCGCTTGTGTGAAACGGAAAATGTTATCGATAAAGAACAGTACGTCCTGTCCTTGTTTATCACGGAAATGCTCAGCCATTGTAAGACCCGTCAGTGCTACACGCATACGTGCGCCCGGCGGCTCGTTCATCTGTCCGAAGACCATGGCTGTTTTCTTGATAACGCCTGAATCGCTCATTTCGTAGAAAAGGTCGTTCCCTTCACGAGTACGCTCTCCTACACCGGCGAATACGGAAATACCGCCGTGCTCTTGTGCGATGTTGTTGATTAATTCCTGGATTAATACGGTTTTACCTACGCCGGCGCCGCCGAACAATCCGATTTTACCGCCCTTGATGTAAGGAGCGAGCAGGTCAACAACCTTAATTCCCGTTTCAAGAATTTCAACCTCAGTTGAAAGCTCATCGAATGAAGGAGCTGATCTGTGGATCGGGTCCTTTTGAGCATCCGCAGGCAGCGGTTCATTTAAATCAATTTTATCTCCCAGTACGTTAAATACGCGTCCGAGAGTCACATCACCGACAGGAACGGAAATCGGCGCACCTGTATCAACGGCTTCCATTCCGCGCTGAATTCCGTCCGTAGATGCCATGGCAATTGTACGGACTGTATCATCGCCTAAATGAAGAGCAACCTCTAGCGTTAGGTCGATGCCTACTTCATTTTCGCCTGTAGCTGGCTGTGAAACTTTAATCGCATTATAAATCGCAGGCAAGTGGCCGTCCTCGAAACGTACGTCGACAACCGGTCCAAGCACCTGACTTACGCGTCCTTTCTTCATCGCTATCCCTCCTGACAAAATCTTTCTATTCTAAAGCGGCTGCACCGCCGACAATTTCGGTAATTTCTTGTGTAATCGCCGCTTGACGCGCGCGGTTATATGAAAGCGAAAGTGAATCAATGAGTTCTTTCGCATTATCAGTCGCATTTTTCATTGCTGTCATTCTCGCAGCGTGTTCACTTGCTTTACTGTCAAGAAGCGCGCCGTAAATTAAGCTTTCCGCATATTGAGGAAGCAGCACTTCGAGCACCTCTTCTTCATCCGGTTCGAACTCGTAAGAAGCCGTGCGCTTCCCGCCGCTCGTTCCGAAATCCGTTAAAGGCAGCACTTTTTTCTCCGTCACTTCCTGTGAAATCGCACTGACGAAATGGTTATACACCAAATGCAGTTCATCAAAAGCGCCGTCGATAAACATTTGAACCGTCTGACGGGTCAAATCTTTAATCTGAGCAAAAGTGACCTCGTCGCCAAGCCCCACTAACTCAGACAAAATCGGCATCTCCCGTTTTTTGAAGAAATCGCGGCCGACTCTGCCGATTGCAATCACCGTGTATTCATCTTTAGACTGATGGCGTTCTTGAATGGTGCGGTAAGCGTTTCGCAAAACCGAACTGTTAAACGCACCCGCAAGCCCGCGGTCAGACGTAATGACGAGATACGCCGTCTTTTTCACTTCTCTTGAGACAAGCATCGGGTGTTTCGCGTTTTTCGCGCCTTTTCCGACGTTAAACACAACCTCCTGGATCTTATCCATATACGGAGCAAATGACTTCGCGTTGGTTTCCGCACGGTTCAGCTTCGCAGCGGATACCATCTGCATGGCTTTTGTAATCTGGCTTGTTTTTTTCGTTGACGTGATCCTTGACTTAATATCGCGTAATGAGGCCAAAGATTTCACCACCTTTATTCTTCATTTGCGTAAAAAGAGAGAAAAAGAGAACCTTTTTCTCTCATCTTCTAAGGGTTAGTTGCTTGGTGCAAATGTGCGTTTGAAGCCTTCGATTGCAGCTTTGAAGTCTTCATCAGCAGGAAGGTTTCCTGTTTTCGCAATGCCGTCAAGCAGATCTTTATGGTTTTGATCAAGGTACATGTAGTACTCTTCTTCAAAACGTCTGATATCCGCAACCGGAATATCATCAAGATATCCTTTTGTCAGCGCATAAAGAATGGCTACCTGTTTTTCAACCGGAAGCGGCTTATTCAAGTCTTGCTTCAGCACTTCAACTGTACGCGCACCGCGGTTCAGTTTCGCCTGAGTCGCCTGGTCAAGATCAGATCCGAATTGGGCGAATGCTTCAAGTTCACGGTATGAAGCAAGGTCAAGACGCAATGTTCCCGCTACCTTTTTCATCGCTTTGATTTGGGCTGACCCGCCGACACGGGATACGGATAATCCGGCATTGATCGCAGGACGCACGCCTGAGAAGAATAGGTCGGATTGAAGGAAAATCTGTCCGTCAGTAATGGAAATGACGTTTGTCGGGATATAAGCCGAGATATCTCCTGCTTGTGTTTCGACGAACGGCAGCGCCGTAATTGATCCTGCGCCTTTAGCGTCACTCAGCTTGGCTGCGCGCTCAAGCAGACGGGAGTGAAGATAGAATACATCCCCAGGGAATGCTTCACGGCCCGGCGGACGGCGAAGAAGCAATGACAGCTCACGGTAAGCGGCCGCTTGTTTGGATAAATCATCATATACGACGAGAACGTGCTTGCCGTTGTACATGAATTCTTCACCCATTGTCACCCCTGCATACGGTGCAAGGTAAAGAAGCGGAGCCGGCTGTGAAGCGGATGCCGTCACGACAATCGTGTAATCAAGCGCGCCATGCTTACGAAGTGTTTCCACCACGCCGCGTACTGTAGATTCTTTTTGGCCGATCGCTACGTACACACAGATCATGTCTTGATCTTTTTGGTTTAAGATTGTATCAATCGCAACAGATGTTTTACCTGTCTGACGGTCCCCGATAATCAGCTCACGCTGTCCGCGGCCGATCGGAATTAACGCGTCGATCGCTTTGATACCCGTTTGCAGCGGCTCATGTACCGATTTACGGTCCATTACGCCTGGAGCCTGGCTTTCGATCGGACGTGTTTTGCTTGTCAGAATCGGACCCAGTCCGTCTACCGGCTGTCCGAGCGGGTTGACGATACGTCCGATTAATTCTTCACCTACAGGAACTTCCATGATGCGGCCCGTTCTTTTGACCTCATCACCTTCGCGGATATCTCTGTAAGGTCCTAAGATAACGATACCTACGTTGGATTCTTCAAGGTTTTGAGCCATACCCAAAACGCCGTTTGAAAACTCAACAAGTTCACCGGCCATACAATTGTCAAGGCCGTGTACACGCGCAATACCGTCTCCGACTTGGATGACTGTACCTACGTCATGAACTTCAATTTCAGATTGGTAATTTTGAATTTGCTGCTTTATCAGCGTGCTAATCTCTTCAGCTTTGATGCTCACTTAGGTTTCACCCCTTCTATCGATTTCCTCCGGCAAGTTGACGTTCCATGCGCTCAAGCTTTCCGCTTACGCTTCCGTCATAAATCCGGTTTCCAATGCGGACTTTAATGCCGCCTATTAAATCCGTCTGCACTTCATTTCTGATTCTGAGCGAAGCGATTCCGGCTTTTTTTGCAAACACTTGAGACAATGATAACATTTCCGCTTCTGACAGCGGTTTTACTGAATAAACAACCGCATCCTCTGTCTGACGGGCCTGATTGGCAAGTTTGATAAACTCGTCTGTGAGATCAGGCACAATCGAAGACCGGCGGCGGTCAATCAGAAGAAAAATCGTATGCAGCACAGACTCAGACAGTGCGCCGAACGATTGCTGAATCAGCTCTTTTTTCTTAGCGGCCGATACCTTCGGATGGCTTAACACTTCCTGTAATCCGGCTTCGTTCCGGAACACTTCTTTTAGTACGGTAAGCTCTTCTTCGATTTCATTGATTTGAGAAGTCTCAACGGCAATGTCGAAAAGCGCTGACGCGTATCGTTTAGAGACAGCAGATCCACTCATCGGCTTTCTCCTACCTCTTTAAGATAGTCCTGAATCAGTTGTTCCTGGGCTTGTTCATCAAGCTCTTTTTCAATCACTTTCGATGCGATTAAGACAGAAAGTGATGCGACTTGCTCGCGAAGTGCGGAAACCGCTTGTTCTTTTTCTTTGACAATTTCGGTTCTCGCCGCTTCTTTCAATCTTTCAGACTCGGCGCGTGCAGCCTGGATAATGTCTTCCTTCTGCTTTTCACCCAGTTTTTTCGCATTTTCAATGAGTGATTGTGATTCCTGTTTCGCTTCTTTTAAAAGAACGCGCTGCTCTTCAATCAGCTTCTGCGCTTCTTTATTTCTTTCTTCAGCGGACGTAATTTCGCCGGCGATATGATCTTCACGCTGTTTCATTATATTTAATAGCGGTCCCAGAGCGAATTTCTTGAGAAGCGCTAATAAAACTAACATAGCTAACAATTGGAATAGGATATCTCCGCCGTTAAACGACAGTCCTAATTCAAGAGGTAATTGAGACATCTACTACGGCAACTCCCTTCTGCAGGTTTTCTCTGCTGATAAAAAGCCGTTTCGGGACGGCCTGCTTATCAGACATAAAGCAATGGCGAAGGTTCTCTTAGAGTGATCTTCGCCATTTTTAGTTCATATAAGGCTTTTTTGCTTAGCCAAAGAACGCTAAGAACGCGATAACGACAGCGATAATCGGAAGGGCCTCAACCAATGCGATACCCATGAACATAAGAGTTCTAAGTTCTTTTCCTGCTTCCGGCTGACGGGCGATTCCCTCTACCGTACGTGAAACGATCAGACCATTACCAATACCTGCACCAAGTGCACCTAAACCGATTGCAATTGCAGCTGCTATTAAATTCATGAAAAAGTTCCTCCTTTAAAATGTTATCCGAATGGATATATGATTTTAATGATCATGACTGATTTTGTGTGACATGTACACCATCGTCAGCATCGTAAAGATAAATGCCTGGATGGTACCGATGAACAAGCTGAATGCCTGCCATGCAAGCATCGGAATAATGGCTCCGACTGTGCCGACCAAACCGAGAAAGAAACTGTTTGAGTAGAAATTCGTCGCCAGATTCGCAAGCAGGCCAAGAAGAATTTCCCCGGCGAAAATGTTACCGTAAAGACGAAGTCCGAGTGTCAGCGTATTCGCAAACTCCTCAATGATCTTCATCGGGAACATAAGCGGAACCGGTCTGAGGTAATCCTTAGAGTATTCCTTCAAACCTTTCATCTTCACGCCGTAATAGTGCGTTAACGACACAACCATAACGGCTAGAGTCAGAGTAATAGCCGGATCGGCCGTCGGTGATTTCCACCAAAGCTCGTGTCCGACCGTTACAGAAAACGGCAGCCCTAGCATATTTGATACAAATATGTACATCAGCAAGGTTACACCAAGCGCCAAGAAGTTAGCCCCTGTTTTTAAATCCATTGTACTGCCTATAATATTGCGGACAAAATCAACAATCCATTCCATGAAGTTCTGGGCTTTTCCCGGACGGATGGACAGCGTTCTTGTAGTAAGAATCGCAATCAGCAGCACAATCACACTTGCCACAGTAATCATCAGAATGTTTGTCAGATTAAAAGTAAGACCAAACAAATCAATAGTTCTGTAATCGTGATTCAATGGGTTTTCACCTCTCTTCCATTGATGAACGTTTGAGCTGAATAATGGAATCTATCATAATGACGGGATAAATTGTCATTAATCCAATAATCACACTTGCCACACTGACTTTATCGGGATATTTAAAGGCGACAGCCATCGCAAGTATCGCATTGCACCAACGCGCTGCGCTCCCGAGTGATCGTATGGACTTTCCTTTCGCCACGGCCTTGTCAAAAGCATTCATTCTTCTGATCAAGAGCCACAAATTAAACAAACTGAAAACAGTTCCCAAAAAGAGGCCTAAAAAAACAGTTTTATACGCCGTAAGACCATATCCCAGCAAATAGATTGCTAAGATTACAAATACATATCTCCGTTGTCTGCTGAATGTAAGATTGGGATCGTCCATCAACTATCTGTCTCCTGATGAAAATGTAATATAATTCCTGGATACGGCAAAACATGCGGTTAACCCTTGCAGAAGGCCTTTTTTGTCCGCAAAACGGCCTGTTCGAAAAAACCACTCATCCTCCTGATGCTACGGGATGCTGTTTCATTCGCTTAGATAAATCCTCATATAACGGGTTTTTTTGGAGGATTTAAAATGAGGATGGATACTAGAAATGAAAGGAATGAAAACCTTCTCATAATACCCTCGTTTAGCATACAATAGCCCCTAACATGTGTCAATCTGTTTAAAGTTAAAAAACTTTTTATACCGGAAGCATACACAGAATGTTCACAAATTCACCTATAAATGTATGAACTCTGCCCATTCAGCTAAAATCTGGATAAAAAAAAGAAAACCCCCTGAATGAGGTTTTCCGATTTATTTGGTTCCGTACAGTCTGTCACCCGCGTCACCGAGGCCCGGAACGATATAGCCTTTTTCATTCAGTTTTTCATCAAGGGCGGCGATATAAATATCAACGTCAGAATGATGTTTCTGCAGCTCTTCCACGCCTTCCGGAGCCGCTACAAGACACATAAAACGAATGTTTCTCGCGCCGCGCTTTTTCAGGCTGTTGATCGCTTCCACCGCAGAGCCTCCCGTAGCAAGCATCGGATCCACGACAATAAATTCGCGTTCTTCTACATCAGAAGGAAGCTTGACATAGTATTCCACCGGTTTTAAGGTTTCCGGATCACGGTATAATCCGACATGTCCCACTTTAGCGGCCGGGATTAATTTCAGCATGCCGTCAACCATTCCGAGACCCGCTCTCAGGATCGGCACGATACCGAGTTTCTTCCCTGAAATCACTTTGGATGTCGCTGTTTGAACAGGTGTTTTCACTTCCACTTCTTTAAGAGGAAGATCACGTGTAATTTCAAACGCCATCAGTGATGCGACTTCATCCACAAGGTCTCTGAAATCCTTTGTGCCTGTATTTTCATTCCGAATATATGTCAGCTTATGCTGGATTAAAGGATGATCAAATACGTAAACCTTTCCCATACTGTGTTCAGCTCCTTTTTTGTTGTCCGAGTGACTTTTTCACACTTCTATTGATTCTACAGAAAAAGACAAACAGTTTCAAGAAAATCATAAAAAAACCCGCCGGATTAAGGTTCCGGCGGGTTTCTTCCTTATTAATAGTCCAGTTCTTTATATAAAGGAAACTTTTCAGTCAAGGCAGATACGCGCTGTTTCGCTTCTTCAAGTTTTGCTTCGTCTTCATGATTTTTCAGCGCGAGGCCGATGATGGCGCCGACTTCTTCAAGTGCGTCACCGTCAAAGCCGCGGCTTGTCACAGCCGCCGTACCGAGACGGATTCCGCTTGTGACGAACGGTTTTTCCGGATCGTAAGGGATCGCGTTTTTATTAGATGTAATGCCGATTTCATCAAGAACGTGTTCAGCGACTTTTCCGGTCAGTCCGAGAGAACGGAGGTCAACAAGCACAAGGTGGTTATCCGTTCCGCCTGATACGAGCTGAATGCCCTCTTTGTTCAGAGACTCAGCCAGGCGCTTCGCGTTCGAGATGACGTTTTGCGCATATGTTTTGAAATCATCTTCAAGCACTTCTCCGAAAGAAACGGCTTTTGCCGCGATGACATGCATAAGCGGTCCGCCTTGGATTCCCGGGAAAATGGATTTATCAATCTTTTTGCCGAACTCTTCACGGCAAAGGATCATTCCTCCGCGGGGTCCGCGAAGTGTTTTGTGAGTCGTTGTCGTTACAAAGTCAGCGTAAGGAACCGGATTCGGATGAAGGCCGGCTGCGACAAGACCCGCGATATGCGCCATGTCTACCATGAAGTAAGCGCCGACTTCATCAGCGATTTCACGGAATTTTTTAAAGTCGATCGTGCGGGGGTATGCGCTCGCTCCGGCAACGATGAGTTTCGGCTTATGCGCCAGCGCTTTTTCACGCACATCTTCATAATCTATATATTGCGTGTCTTTATCGACACCGTATTCTACAAAGTTGTATTGAACGCCGCTGAAATTAACCGGGCTTCCGTGTGTTAAGTGGCCGCCGTGGGAGAGGTTCATCCCGAGCACCGTGTCGCCGTGCTCTAAAATCGTGAAGTAAACAGCCATGTTCGCCTGAGCGCCTGAGTGCGGCTGAACGTTTACATGCTCAGCTCCGAAAATCTCTTTCGCGCGGTCGCGGGCGATGTCCTCAACGACATCAACATGCTCACAGCCGCCGTAGTAGCGTTTGCCGGGGTAGCCTTCAGCATATTTGTTTGTTAAAACAGAGCCTTGTGCTTCCATTACCGCTTCCGTCACGAAGTTTTCAGAAGCAATTAATTCGATCTTAGTCTGTTGACGCTTACGCTCATCTTTGATGGCGTTAAACACTTGTTTATCTTGTACAGGTAAATGTTTCATCAGCGAGATCCTCTCCTATCCGTTTCCTGTTCTTTATTTTTACCACCTTATTGTACATGGTTTTTCAGGTGAATGTAACAGCTTATTTAAAAAAATCACAAAATTTAATTAGAAAACACGAACATTATAGAGGAAAAGTATTTTCATCATTCGCATTCATAAACGGCGCGAATTCCGCCTATCAGCTTCGGTCTTGTCCGGGCCATCGTCACATGTGCTTCTCCAAGCTCACGGCTCGATATCCGGACAGGGACGGCAACGGGTTTCAGATGCATGCCGATGAACGTATCACCGATGTCAATCCCGGCGTCAGCCTGAATCGATTCAACGAGCACTGGAGAACGCATCTGCCGGTATGCATAAGAGGCCATCGCTCCGCCCGCTTTCGGGACGGGGACGGCTGAAACAATGGGGAGCCTGAACCGCTCGGCCGTTTCCGCTTCAATGACAAGCGCCCTGTTTAAATGCTCGCAGCATTGAAAAGCAAGATGCACACCCGTTTTTTCCTTAAACCGGTTAAGTCCGCCGTATATCAATTCAGCCCAATCCCCGCTTCCGGCGGTGCCGATCCGGCTTCCGGCGGCTTCACTTGTACTGCACCCGATCACCAGCAGACTGCCGTCCGTCAGTCCTGCCTGCTCTTGAAACTCAGTCAGCATGTCCGTCCATTTTTGCTTCATCTCTTCCATTGTCCAGCACCTCTTACAGATTTTTTTCTTCGTAATCTGCGATTTTGCCGATCCGCCGTTCGTGGCGGCCGCCCGTAAATTCAGTCGTCAGCCAGACTTTTGCGATTTCGCGCGCCAGCCCCGGGCCGATGACGCGTTCGCCCATCGCAAGAACATTCGTGTCATTGTGTTCACGCGTCGCTTTTGCGCTGAAGGTGTCATGGGCAAGCGCACAGCGTATGCCCTTTACCTTATTTGCGGAGATGCTCATGCCGATGCCTGTGCCGCAAATTAAAATTCCCCTGTCAGCTTCGCCGTTCACCACTTTTTCCGCTACCGGAAAAGCGTAGTCTGAATAATCGACAGAGCCGGCGCCGCATTCACAGCCCATATCAATGTATTCAATCTGCAATTCATCCAAAAGACTTTTTATTTCTTCGCGGATATGGACGCCGCCGTGATCTGACGCAATAGCTACTTTCATTCATTTACCTCCTAGGTGTGGCTGGGCGAAGACAGCCCAGTGTGCTTGTCCTTTTTATTACGAAATCCGTTGATTTCATTCTACTCTTTCACATTCGTTTTGCAAATGACCTGTTTGCAGATTTTCTGACAGATTACTTGCTTTTCCCGTCAAGCAATTGATCAGCCAAAAGGGTTAGCAGCTCCTCCAGTTCGTCCCGCGTCTGTTTATAAACATCAAGCGGACCGCCGAAAGGGTCAGAGATATCGCCGTTTTCCCCCGTTACGTATTCTTTAATGGTAAAGACTTTGCCCTGACTGTTTTGATATCGGCCTTCAATCAGCTGTTTATGCTGTTCGGTCATCGCCAGCACCAGATCGGCCGTCTCGATATGTTCTTCCGATAAGGGAGATGAACTGTGATTGAGGGCGATCCGTTTTTCAAACAGCGCTTCTACGGCATGAGCCGACGCTTTTCCGTGCGGAGACGCGAATACGCCGGCCGAGCTTACGCTGACATCCAGCCCTTTCGTTTCTGCTATGGATTTAAAAAGAGCCTCAGCCATGGGACTGCGGCACGTATTGCCTGTACAAACAAAGATTATTTTCATGTCCGTCACCTCTTACTGCCTATTATAAATGAAGAAAAAAGAAACGGCATCTTCGTTTCTTTTTTTACGTATCTTATATCGGTAAAAGCAGTTTCAGCCCGAATCCGATCAAAATGGCTCCGCCAAGCGCTTCGCTGTAGGAGCCGAGCCACGACTGCACCTTTCTTCCCGCCAAAAGACCCGCCCATGTTAAAACGGTGCTGAAGACCCCGAACAGCGTAACGGCCAGAAACGGATTGGAGCCGTTCATCCCGAGACTGAGCCCGACAGAAAAGCTGTCCAGACTGACACCGACCGCAAACAGCAACAGTCCCGAGCCTGCCGGAGATATGAGCGGCCCGTCTGATTGTTTAAACGCGGCGATCATCATCTGCACCCCTAAAATGAAAAGAAGAGATCCGCCGATGTAAACGGCGAGCATCCCCAGAAAACCGGACAGCAGATGCCCGGCCGCCATTCCCACAAGCGGCATCATGACATGAAACAGCCCGATGACAACCCCTATATGAAAAATCTGTTTTTTCTTCAGCTGAATCATTCCCATTCCGAGCCCGACGGAAAAGGCATCCGTCCCCAAAGCAAATGCCATGATGCTTAAGGAGACAAGTTCCCCGATGAATAGATTCGACATGAATAAAAACCCCCTTGGACGTGCCCGCTTGTTTAGCTTATGCATGTCCGATAAGGGGTAGAACAAGTTAATGGATAACGGTGCCGCCTGCGGCTTTCATCAGCCTGTTCATAACGGCGAGCCCCACTCCGGTATCCGGAAAGGACTCAGAAATAATCATATCCACTTCCGCTTCATCAAAGCTGCGGAGCGCATCGTATAAGGCGGACGCCACTGTTTCAAGGTCGGCGCGTCTGCCGCAGACCTTGATATAATCAGCCTGGTAACTATCGGCGTTCTCTTCAGTTGTCAAAATGCCGATTCGTTTTCCCCGGCTTTTATATGCGTCTGCCAGTTCTTGAATTCTCCGGGAGCCGCCGTCGGCAATAGCCATCGGCGCAGAAGGCGCGTAATGTGTATATTTCATACCGGGAGAAATAGGAACCTCATCTTCTTCGGTCAGCCCTTTATCCACAAGAACCGGACCGGCGGCGGATTCAATCTGCTCTTTTGTCACGCCGCCCGGACGAAGCAGTACGGGCTGTTTCCCCGTACAGGACAGAACGGTTGATTCCACTCCGATTCCCGTCGCGCCGCCGTCCACAATACCGGCAATACGGCCGTTTAAATCATGAGCTACATGCTCGGCCTTCGTCGGGCTCGGTTTTCCTGATAAATTGGCGCTCGGCGCGGCGATCGGCAGTCCGGCCGAGCTGATGAGGGCTAATGCTGCCGGATGATCAGGCATTCTGACCGCTACCGTCTCCAGTCCCGCGGTGACACGGGGTGACAGCACACCGGGCTTACACGGCAGGACAAGGGTCAGCGCCCCCGGCCAGAATAGCTCCATAAGCTTTTTCGCCGTCTCAGGAATATGGCTGATAAAACGATCAAGCTGGCTGATATGGGATATATGCACAATCAGCGGGTTATCGCTCGGCCTTCCTTTCGCCTCATATATTTTCGTTACGGCTTCCGTATTTTCAGCGTTAGCGCCCAGTCCGTAAACGGTTTCTGTCGGAAAAGCCACAACCTCATTCTGCCGGAGCAATTCCGCGGCTTGTGTAATTTGGGGATCGGTTGTGGATAATTCTGCGGAACAATCCACAAACCATCTTCTTGTTTTCATGTATAACCAAACTCCTTATTTTAAAGCGGTAAAACTTTATTTTCTCTCGTGTATTCCTTTTGAAAGTATAAAAGATGTCCTTTAATAAAACAAGTGTTATCCACAAACTGTGGACAACACTTTTTAATAAGTGGATAACCTTGTGTATAAGTTAGATCAGGCAGAGGTTTTCACCATTAAAAACGAACCTTCTGTGCATAACGAGTTGCGGAAATGTTCGGACGTATACAGTTCCTCAGGCGCATCGGCGCACGCTTCAAATCCCATCACATTCAGAAACTCAGCAGATGAGGGCTGATTGGCGACTAAGTAGACATCTTGAATCTCATGTTTTTTACACAGCACATCCATACTTTGAAACAGTGTAACGATATGGCTTTGATTCAGCCTGTCCGACATGACGAGTGAACGGAGAAGCCCTTTTCCGCCGCTGAATTTTTCGATCCCGAGACAGGCGGCAATCTTTTTTTCGCTGTCTTCCAGCACGATAAACCGGCTGATCTGCTGATCGATTTCCGCATGTGCCGTATCAGACTTTTTCAAAAAGGCCTCCAGCGCCTCCGTATCTTGATCTCTTGCCACTCTCAGCTGATAAAACATATATTTCCCTCCGTTTCGATCAACTCTTTCTTCCAATCTATGAATCGAATCCGGATTTATGCCTTTTGCTTCAGGAAAATAGATCTGAAATCCAATCGACGAGGAAAAACTTCACTTCGGTATCATCGTCATCTGTATTTTCTTTCTTCGCTTTATCAGCCTTTGCTTTTACGTCATCCAGCACTTTTTCTGTCTGTTTCTGCGTTTCTTCCTGCTTCTGTCCGCCGTCTTCCTGATCTTTCACCGCTTCGCCGTTTGAGAAATCAAGGAAGCACAGCGGCGGAAACAAGACGCACCACCAGTTGGCGCCCTCGCCATTGCCGAGTGTAATTAAAATGGCTTCATATTTTCCGGCCGGATAGACCATATTGCCGTACAGCTTTGTCGGAAACGAGATTTTATTGAATTGAACTGAAACGGATTGATGCGCACCCTTTTCTTTCATCGTTTGTTTGGCGATTTCTTTAATTTCAGGAAGCTTCGAACGAATGAGCCGCCGCGCTTCTTCAATGGAAGTGATATCTTTCACCCAGTCTGTGATTTGCTTGTTTACAGCATCTCTGATCTGGCGCTTGAGCTTTTGATCTTCATCGTTATCACTGTTGGCCAAAATTCTGAGCCGGATCGCTTCATCCGGTATGACGACGGGCTCATCGGCTGATGCCCGCGCCGTTTCTTCTTTTGTCAAACCCGCAAGCGCTCCTGATAATAAAAGAAAAATATATATGCAGATCATCATTGTCTGTTTCATCGGTCCCCACCGTTCCTCTCCGTGCTTTTTTTATCTAGTCCCATTATGGACATGACGGAAAAGGTTTAAACCGGCGGGAAGAAAAAAATCTAGCAAGCTGATAATCTGCATTGACAGATTCAAAATATGGTACGATATTATTTTGATAGGAGGTTTTCAGATGAAATATAATTACACCGTGCTGCTGTCGGCGGCATGTATGTCTGTCATTTATTCTATTTTGTATGTTCATCAATTCATTATCGCGGCTTTCATTTCGATGGCGTTTTATTTTTTGTTTCCTTATTTGATTTTTGCGCTGCCGCTTCAATACTTTCTGAATAAAAAGCCGAAGAGATTTCATCCGCTGTATTTTCTTTATTATTTGGGGGTGTCGTTCATTGCAAACGGGATCATCTTCGGTCTTTTGCAGCCGTCAGGCCAATCTCTGTTTTCTAATTCAGCCTTTTATATCTTTGCGGTTTTAACAGCCGTCGTCTATTGGGTATGGGATTCCGTATTGCTGCAAAGACAAAATCCGGCTACAGAAGCGTAATCAGCAGACAGCCGGCTGAAGGGAGAGCGGCGCAAAAGAAAACGGCGGCCATCTTTAAACGGGCGCGCCGTCCTTCTTCTGTTTCAGAATTATAATTGGCCCGCTGCTCCGCTCCGCTTACGGCCAGCCCGGAAACGATGACCGCTGCGACGATAAGAACAGCCGTAACGGCGCCGAGAATGATGTCAAAGCCAAACGGCAGGACAAATCCAGCCGCATAAGCTGCGGCGGCGAGTATACATCCGAAGGCGAACGCTTTTTTCAAGGCGGATGCCCCTTTCATTTTCTTTCCATTGTAACAAAAGCCCGCCGTGTGCGTCACCGGCGGGCTTTTTTCATGATGTGATGACCGCGGATACGGTTCTGTCTTTTCCGTTGATGTCCTGTACGACTTCCACTTCCGCATTCGGAAAGGAATGACGGAACAGGTCTTTCACGGCTTTTCCCTGATTATATCCGATTTCAAAGACGACAAGCGCTTTATCTTTCATGACAAGAGGCAGCTCCTCCATAAACCGCTTGTAGAATTTCAAACCGTCACCGCCGTCCGTAAGTGCATGAAGCGGCTCATGGAAACGGACGATATCCGACAAATCCGCCATTTCTTCTTCAGAAATATACGGCGGATTGGAAACAATAATATCCGCTTTTATTCCTGATGAAATAAAAGGAGTTAACAGATCTCCCTGCAAAAAGCGGACGTCCGCTCCGAGGTTTTGCGCATTTCTTTCCGCCACCTGAAGCGCTTCTTTTGAAATGTCCGAAGCCGATACTGAAAAATGTCCGCATTCAAGCGCGAGCGTCACCGCAATGGCTCCGCTCCCCGTACCGATATCAATGACGTTCAGGCGTTCTCCCTCAGAAAACACCCGCTTCTGTCTGTCCAGCAGATGAAAGACGACTTCTTCCGTTTCCGGACGCGGAATGAGAACATCGTCATTCACAAAGAATTCCCTGCCGTAAAACTGTTCTTTCCCGATAATATATTGAATCGGAACGCCTTCTTTATGCATTTCCACATGCCGTCTGAATCGGTAAAGCTCGTCCTCGCCGACGGGCTCCTGCAGACTTGCGAGAAGCTTGCTCCGATCCATTCCGGTATCATTTAACAGCAGCAGCTCGGCCGCGTTTTTTTCTCTTCCCGCTTCGGTTAAATAAGAAGAAGCCCAGCTTAGGGCTTCAAAAACGGTCTTCATCTTAATTTTCCGCCTGCTGGAGCTTGCTTGACTGGTCTTCTACGATTAACGCTTCAACCACTTCATCAAGCTTGCCTTCCAGGATTTGATCCAGCTTTTGAATCGTCAGGCCGATACGGTGATCCGTCACACGGTTTTGCGGGAAATTGTATGTGCGGATACGCTCGGAACGGTCGCCTGATCCGACGGCTGATTTACGGGTCTGATCATATTCAGCCTGAGCTTCCTGCTGGAATTTGTCATAGATTCTGGCGCGGAGCACCTTCATCGCTTTTTCTTTATTTTTAATCTGAGATTTTTCATCCTGACAGGATACGACGACACCGGTCGGTAAATGCGTCAGGCGTACGGCCGACATCGTCGTATTTACGCTTTGTCCGCCCGGTCCGCTTGATGCGAATGTATCGACGCGGATGTCTTTTTCGTGGATGTCCACTTCTACTTCTTCCGCTTCAGGAAGACACGCCACCGTCGCCGTGGATGTATGAATACGGCCGCCTGATTCCGTTTCCGGCACACGCTGTACGCGGTGCGCGCCATTTTCATACTTCAGCTTGGAGTATGCGCCTTTTCCCGTAATCATAAAGATAATTTCTTTGTAACCGCCCGTTCCGGTCACGTTTGCTTCCATGACTTCAGTCTTCCAGCCTTGGATTTCGGCGTAACGGGAGTACATTCTGTAGAGATTTCCCGCAAACAGCGCGGCTTCTTCTCCTCCCGCTGCTCCGCGGATCTCCATGATTACGTTTTTGTCATCGTTCGGGTCTTTCGGGATGAGGAGCACTTTCAAACGCTCTGATAAGGTTTCCGTCTCTCCCTGCAGTTCGGAGATTTCTTCCTTCACCATTTCTCTCATATCGGCATCAAGCTTTTCCTCAAGCATCGCTTTCGCATCGGCAAGCTGTTCTGATGCGTCTCTGTATTGTCTATAGACTTCAACGGTTTCTTGTATATCAGATTGCTCTTTCGAATATTCTCTAAGCTTTTTCGGATCGTTGACCACTTCCGGATCACTTAAAAGCTCATTTAATTTTTCGTATCGTTGTTCAATTGACTGTAAACGGTCTAACACGGTCTTCACCTCTGTTTTCCTGTGCGTAACATTCTCATTATAGTATAGGGCTTATCACCAGTCAAAAGCAATTCGCCTCTGTTATACTGAAGCAAAAAAGGAGGGGCGGATATGCTGAAATCCATCCACCATATAGCAATCATATGCTCTGATTATGAAAAGTCGAAAGCTTTTTACACCGAGATACTCGGTTTTGGCATTATAAAAGAAACATACCGAAAGGAACGGGAATCTTATAAACTCGATCTGGCGCTGGACGGCGCGTATGCGATTGAATTGTTTTCCTTTCCCGATCCGCCCGAACGGCCGACCAGACCGGAAGCCGCGGGTCTCCGGCATCTCGCCTTCACCGTAAACGATCTTGAAGCAGCCGTCAGGGAGTTAAAGAAAAAGGGCGTCGGCACAGAACCGATCAGAACCGATCCGCTGACGGGGAAACGGTTTACCTTTTTCTTCGATCCCGACAAGCTTCCGCTTGAATTGTATGAAGCGTAACGTTTTTTGAAGAAATGCCGCTTTCTTTGGCGAATTCCTTCTTGTTTTGTCTAACATGAAGGGAACGCCGCCTCATGGTCGAATACCTAGCAAAAAGGAGGTATGTGATCATGAATACAAACATGGCCGCGAAAGAGCTTGGCGTCTCCGCAAAAACGGTGCAAAGGTGGGTCAAGCAGCTGAATCTTCCGGCTGAACGGAATGAGCTCGGGCATTATTCCTTTACACCTGAGGATCTTGATGTGCTGAAATCGGTCAAACGGCAAATTTCTGAAGGCACTGCCCTTCTGGACGTTCAAGTGCCCCGGCAGCCGAAAAAACGGACGGGCTTCATTTTGCAGCGTCCGAAAATCAATGGCGGCGCTGAACAAAGGTTGGCAGAGCTGGAGCGTAAACTGGACATTCTCACGAAAGAGAAACAGGATGAGAACCATCTGCTTTCAAGGATAGAGGAGCTTGAACGCCAGCTGAAACAAAAGGCGGATGAAGGGGTGTCTTATCAGCTTCTTCAGCACAGACGGGAAATTGACGACCTCAATACCGAATTGCAGACATTGGCCTCCCGCATCCAGGAACTTGCCCAGACAGCTCCCCTCTCAGAAACAGCCGCTTCTTCAGAACATAAGAAACCCAGAAAAAAAACGAGATTTTCGCCTTTTAAATTTCAATTCTAATCAAAAAAGCTCCCTGAAACAGGGAGCTTTTCATTATGCAGTCAGCGCAATGATGATCGGCAGTGAGATAAGAGATAAAATCGCACTGATCACGAACGCGGACGCAGTTTCTTCCTCTTGTTTTTCGAAACGTGTGGCAATCATCGCCGCTACCGCAGATCCAGGGAATGCGACGAGCAATACCGCTTTAGTGATCTGGTCAGCCGGAAGTCCGACTGCAAGAGCGATCAAGTACATCAGCGCAGGCTGAACGGCAACTTTTAACAAAGCGATACCGAAAGCCGGCAGACTGAGCTTGATGTTGCGGATACCGACAGTTACACCGACGGCAAAGAGTGCAACACCTGATGTTGTGCTTCCGAGCTGATCAAGCATTTTTTCACCCAAGCCAGGGAGTGTTACACCGCAGAGTACCAGGATGATACTGATAAGCGGTGCAGCCGCAAGCGGTTCGGAAAGACCGTGAAGAATAGACTTACCAGTCATTTTCCAGAAGTTCTCGTTTTCGCTGTCTTGTTTCTTAGATGACTCACCGACTGTAGCGATAATGATCGCAAGCGGGTCAAGGATGGCGTTAACCACGATACCCGTAACGGCGATAGGAATCGCTACTTCGTTTGCTCCGAATAAGCTTCCGAGTACCGGAATACCCATAAATGCAAATGTCGGCTGTGCAGAGTTTAAAGAAAATACAGATGAATTCGTTAAATCATACTTGAAGATAAATTTGCAAACCAACAAAATGACGATAAAGAATCCGACAATCCCAATGATCAAAGCGATCATTAAAGGAACCTGTGATAAAAACGCACTTCTTGAAGTGGTTAAAATACTTGCGATAAAATGCGCCGGAAGCGCGTACTTCGTAACTAAGGTGCTTACCCCTTTTGCTGACTTCGCGTCATAACTTCCGAAGCGACCTGCGAACCATCCCAGCACGATCACGAAAAAGATCGGCGCCAGGAGGATTAAAATATCTAAGAAGCTCAAAATATTCTCCTCCAAATCCTTAATGTCCGTATACTTTAGCCTTTACATAAAAGCTTTCCCTCGGACTGTAAAATTAATCGTAAAAATTATTTAGCGATAACTTGTTTATATTGCGGTTTCCACATTGCATCAAGAACGGCTTGTTCTACATTCTCAGGAATGCGGTTTGCCACGCCTTCTTTAATGGCAGTTTCCGCTACGGCGATCGCAACTTTAATTGAAACTTCTTGTAAGTCGCTCATGCTCGGCAGAAGGCCTGCACCCGGTGTTTCAAAATCAACGCTTTCTGCGATTGCGTCAGCAGTTGCCGCAAACATTGCAGGAGTAATCACTTTCGCTTCTACAACGATTGAACCGAGACCAAGTCCAGGGAACGCGAATGCGTTGTTAGATTGTCCGATTTCATGAGAAACGCCATTGTACTCTACATTGTCAAACGGGCTTCCTGTCGCCACAAGCACTTTGCCGTCAGTCCATTTGAATAGATCGCTAGGAACGGCTTCAGCAAGCGGTGTCGGGTTAGACATCGGCATGATGACCGGACGCTCAACGTGTTTTGCCATTTCTTTGACGATTTCTTCACTGAACGCGCCGCTTTGGCCTGATGTACCGATTAAGATTGTCGGTTTCGCTTGACGGATCACTTCAATGAAAGGAATTTGTCCGTTTTCATCGCGTTTCCAATCTTTAATTTCTTCAGCTGTGCGCAGGTACGGCTCTTGGAAATCAAGAATGTTTTCCATACCTTCAATTAACAAGCCTCTGTAGTCCATTGTGTAGAACGCTTTGTTGGCTTCTTCTTCAGAAAGACCGGCAAGCACCATAGTGTCGCGGATTTGGTCAGCGATTCCGATTCCGGCAGATCCCGCACCGAAGACAACCACACGCTGGTCTTTAATAGACGCGCCTGTTTTCTTCATAGCCGCAAGCACACCTGCAAGCGTAATCGCGCCTGTTCCTTGAATGTCATCGTTGAATGTAAGAATTTCATGATTGTATTTCTTCATGATATTGCGCGCGTTTTTGTTTCCAAGGTCTTCCCAGTGAAGAAGAGCTTTAGGGAAATATTTAAGCGCAGCTTTTACATAAGCGTCAATGAAAGCTTCATAACGTTCGCCTTGGATACGTTCATGGCGGTTACCGATGTATAAAGGATCGTTCAGAAGTTTTTCGTTGTTCGTACCGACGTCAAGAACGACAGGAATAACACGGCTTGGGTCAATACCGGCAGCAGCTGTGTATACGGCTAATTTACCGATGGCGATGTTGATACCGCCTACACCCCAGTCACCGATTCCGAGGATGCTTTCTGAGTCTGTCGCAACGATCAGATCAATATCTCCGGCAGTGGCATGAAGGTTTTCAAATGCCTCTTCGATTCCTTCTACATTGTCGATAGAAAGGTAAATCCCTTGAGGTCTTCTGTACTCATGGCTGTATTCTTGAATCGCTTCACCGACAGTCGGTGTGTAAACAACCGGCAGCATTTCACGAAGATGGTTTTGAAGCAATTTAAAGAAAAGAACTTCGTTACGGTTTTGCAAATCATTCAAATACACATTTTGGCGAAGGCGGTCCGGCTGAGCTTGAAACTGCTCGTATGCGCGTTTTGCCTGCTCATCAAGAGACAGAATGGTCGGAGGAAGCAGCCCGTCTAATCCAAGGCTTTTTCTTTCTTCTGCTGAAAACGCAACACCTTTATTTAAAGTAGGGATAGATAGAACTTCTTTTCCTCTTAAAGTAGTTTCTAAGTTGCCTTCCTTCGTTACTTTAATATTATTCAAGAAAATCTCCTTCTTTCTTCAAATAGTTAACAAAGTTAAGTAATTACCCATTTTGGCTAGTGTGATCGCGATCTGCTATATCTTTTTTTGACAATTATTCGAACAATGTCTCATAACTATTTACATTACTTAGTCATTTTATGCCTGTAAAAATGAAAATTCAAGAGATGAAAATTACTTAATTTTTTCATACTCTTTTTTAAGTTAATTAACTACATTTTTTGAAAAACCGTCAAAAAAACACCGGATTTTTTACCGATGTTTTCATGAAAAGGGTTATTTATCAGTCTGTTTTTTCGGCACTTCGTGGTGATGTCTGCATCTCGCTTCGTATGACTCCGACGCGCCGACTAAAATGACCGGATCATCATAGGAAGCGGGCTTCCCGTCAATCAAACGCTGCGTACGGCTTGCCGGCGACCCGCAAACGGAGCAGACCGCCTGCAGCTTCGTCACTGATTCGGCAACCGCCATCAGATTCGGCACCACACCGAACGGCTCTCCCCGGAAATCCATATCAAGTCCGGCCGCGATGACACGATAGCCTTTATCCGCAAGCAAGGATAAGTCGCCGATGATCGATTCGCCGAAAAACTGCACTTCATCTACCGCGATGACGTCCGTGCTTTCACTGATATGATCCCATATTTCAGCCGAAGACGAGATGACGTGGCTTGTCATGGATGTGCCGTTGTGAGAAACGACGGCCTCCTCACTGTAGCGATTATCAATGGCAGGTTTGAACACCTTGACCTCCTGCTTCGCATATGTCGCTCTTTTCACTCTGCGGATCAGCTCTTCTGATTTCCCAGAGAACATGCTGCCGCATATCAGCTCAAGCCATCCGCTTTGCTTCATTATGTACATAGGCTATCCGCTCCCCTTTTTTTCCTGTTTATGGACATAAAAAACAGGCAAGAAGCAATTCTTGCCTGCCTGTAAAATCTATTATTACTTAAGACCGTATTTTTTGTTAAAGCGATCAACACGACCATCAGCAGAAGCGAATTTTTGACGTCCAGTGTAGAATGGGTGGCATTCAGAGCAAATCTCAACGCGTACCTCTTCTTTTACTGAGCCTGTTTCAAATTCATTTCCGCAAGCGCATTTAACTGTTGCTTTTTTGAAATTAGGATGAATTCCTGCTTTCATTGTATCCATCTCCTTCCGCCCTGAATCCCGTGTGGAAACAGAGTTATTATTCCGGAGCGAATCCGGAACGCATATGAGAGAATTATATCAGTCATTTACTGCATTTGCAAATACATTTTTTATCAGCGGCGGGCTGATGATGAAAGGTTTGCCTGCTTCCATTCTTGGTTGATCAGATCGAAGAATTCCTGATTCGTTTTTGTTTTTTTCATTTTTCTCATAAACTTCTCTGCGAAGTCCGGAGAATCAGACATCGATTTGCGGATCGCCCATAGACGGTCAAGATGCTCTTTCGGCACGAGCAGCTCTTCCTTCCGCGTGCCGGAGCGGCGGATATCGATCGCCGGGAAAATCCGTCTTTCCGCAAGAGAACGGTCAAGGTGAAGCTCCATGTTGCCCGTTCCTTTAAACTCTTCATAGATGACGTCATCCATCCGGGAGCCCGTGTCTACGAGCGCCGTCGCCAAAATGGTCAGGCTGCCGCCCTCTTCAATGTTTCTCGCGGCACCGAAAAAGCGCTTCGGACGATGGAACGCAGCCGGGTCAATCCCGCCGGAAAGCGTACGTCCGCTTGGCGGGATAACGAGGTTGTAGGCCCGTGCCAGGCGGGTAATGCTGTCCATCAGAATGATAACGTCTTTTTTGTGTTCAACGAGACGCATCGCCCGTTCAAGCACAAGCTCCGCTACCTTAATGTGATTTTCCGGCACTTCATCGAACGTCGAGCTGACGACATCGCCCGCTACGGAACGTTCAATATCCGTTACTTCTTCCGGTCTTTCATCAATTAAGAGAACGATCAATTCAGCGTCAGGCTGATTTGTCGTAATGCTGTTAGCGATTTCTTTTAACAGCATGGTTTTACCGGCTTTCGGCGGCGCCACGATCAGACCGCGCTGGCCGAAACCGACGGGAGCCATCATATCGAGAATTCTTGTTGAGAGATAATTCGGTTTCGTCTCAAGCACCATTTGGCGGTCCGGATAAAGCGGAGTCAGCGCAGGAAAATGAACGCGCTCTTTCGCAGATTCCGGATCGTCTCCATTTACCGCTTCAACGTGCAAAAGTCCGTAATAGCGTTCGTTTTCTTTCGGCGGACGCACCTTGCCGGATACTTTGTCACCGTTTCTTAAATCAAAGCGGCGGATCTGGGAAGCAGAAATGTAGATGTCTTCTGAGCTTGGCGAGTAATTAATCGGTCTGAGGAAGCCGAATCCTTCCGATTGGATGATTTCGAGCACGCCTTCCATAAACAGAAGATCCTCCTGCTCGGCGTTGGCTTTCAGGATGGCAAAGATTAATTCTTTTTTAGTCAGTTTGCTGTAGTAGGAGATTTTATAATGTCTGGCCAGTTCATATAGTTCTTTTAATTTCATATTTTCCAAAGAGGAAATAGATACGTCTTTCATAAAAACACCACGCTTTTCATAGTCAATGTATTGCTGTTTTCATTCAAATCGGCTGCTTCGCATGATTCCGCCAAAGCACATTCTTTTATAAAACGTTCAGGAACTTCTATCGGTAACACTTCCACCCATGATCGGCGCTTTTTTAAAAAAGGAATGTCTTAATGAGTTTTGAAGGAAGCGAGGACAAAAACTTGAGAAGATCAATATTTATATCGTCTGTATGCGGTAGAATTTGAAAATTTCCCAGTACTCAAAAGAAGGAATGACACAGAAAAATCGCAGCACTCTTTATTTTTACCTCATTTCAAAAAATTATTCAACTTAAATAATGCTTTGACATATAAATGATAGGGTTGACTCTTTTTTGCAAAAGAAAAGCGGGACTTTCCGTCCCGCTTTTCTCTATTTATGGCCGGATCACAAGATTTGGTTTTTTCTTCAGGCTGTGTCTTCCGTCAACGAATCGGACCGTTCCTGATTTCGCCCGGATGACCAGGCTTTCAGTCGTGCCGACGGAGCCTTTGAACTGAACGCCTTTCAGCAGCTCTCCGTCCGTGACGCCCGTTGCGGCAAAAATGGCGTCATCCCCTCTCACAAGGTCCTCCATCCGGAGCACTTTGGATACATCAAGGCCCATTCGCTCACAGCGGGCCTGCTCTTCCGCACTTTGCGGCAGAAGCCTGCCGATGATTTCGCCGCCGAGCGCTTTTAACGCAACGGCAGACAGCACGCCTTCAGGAGCCCCGCCTGAACCGAAGAGAATGTCTACTCCCGTATGGTCAAAGGCCGTATTGATGGCGCCCGCGACATCACCGTCGTTGATCAGTTTGATTCTGGCGCCCGCCTCACGCAATTCAGAGATGATTTTTTCGTGTCTGTCACGATTTAAAATGGTTGCCACGACATCTTCAATGTCTTTGTTTTTCGCTTTCGCAACGGCTTTTAAGTTATCAATGACAGGCGCTTCGATATCGATGCAGCCTACCGCTTCGGGACCGACCGCGATTTTTTCCATATACATATCCGGGGCGTTCAGCAATGTTCCATGGTCGGCGACCGCGATCACCGTCAGCGCATTCCAGCCGCCGCTCGCTACGATGTTTGTGCCTTCAAGAGGATCGACGGCGACATCGACGCGCGGGCCGTATCCGTTTCCAAGCTTTTCGCCGATGTAAAGCATCGGCGCTTCATCCATCTCGCCTTCCCCGATCACGACCGTGCCTTTCATCGGCACCGTGTCAAACACGTCACGCATTGCGCTTGTCGCCGCATCATCAGCTTCATCTTTTTTCCCGCGGCCCATCCATCTGGCAGATGCTAAAGCCGCCGCTTCAGTGACTCGAACCAATTCCATCGATAAGCTTCTTTCCATTTCAACACGATCTCCTCTCAAAAGTCCGCATTTCTATGAATTTTGGAGCTGTTCTATCTCTTCGTCCGTCAGCCTTTGCCGCCAGATTGTGGCGCCCAGACCTTCGAGTTTTTTCTCAAGATTGCTGTAGCCGCGGTCTAAATGTTCAAGACCGGTAATTTCGGTTACGCCGTCAGCCATGAGCCCGGCGACGACCAGACAAGCGCCTGCACGCAGATCGCTCGCCTTTACTTTTGCGCCCTGAAGCTCGGCCGGACCGGTGATAATGGCCGACCTGCCTTCCACTTTCATATTGGCCCCCATCCGTCTCAGCTCATCTATATGTTTAAATCGGGCCGAGTAGATGGTGTCGGTTACGACGCTCGTGCCGCTGGCTCTCGTTAACAGAGATGTCATCGGCTGCTGAAGATCAGTCGGGAATCCCGGGTAAACAAGCGTTTTCACGTCGACCGGTTTTATCTGCTTCTGCCCGCCGAGCATAAGAAGCTGATCGTCACTCGCCTCAATGTAAAAACCCATTTCCCTGAGCTTCGCCGTTAAAGACTCCAGGTGAGTCGGTATAACATTATCAATAATGACTTCTTTCCCCATCGCGGCGCCGGCGATCATAAAGGTGCCCGCCTCAATTCTGTCCGGAATGATCGTATGCCTGCATCCGTGCAGCTCTTTTACGCCGTCGATTCTGATTACATTGGTTCCCGCACCTTTGATCTTTGCGCCCATGCTGGTGAGCAATGTTGCAACATCAATAATCTCAGGTTCCTTGGCGGCGTTTTCTATCACGGTTTTACCTTCAGCCAGTACAGCGGCAAGCATGATATTAATCGTCGCTCCGACGCTGACGACATCTAAATAAATCCGTGCGCCTCTCAGCCTTTCGGCGCGCAGATAAATCGCGCCTTGTTCATTGGTGACTTCCGCTCCAAGCGCCTCAAACCCTTTGATATGCTGGTCAATCGGCCGCGGACCGAGATGGCATCCGCCCGGCAGTCCGATGACCGCCTGTTTGAAGCGGCCGAGCATCGCGCCCATTAAGTAATAGGAAGCGCGGAGTTTTTTCACTTTGCCGTTGGGAAGCGGCATGCTGATCATCGGGGAAGGGTCAACGACCATTTCTCCTTTTTCAAAATGGACGTTTCCGCCGATTTCTTTCAGCAGGTCACGCAGCGTTTCAATATCTGAGATCTCCGGAAGCCCTTCGATCGTTACTTCGGAATTTGCCAGAATGGTTGCGGGTATCAATGCGACGGCGCTGTTTTTCGCACCGCTGATATGTACGGTTCCGTTTAACGGATCGCCGCCGGCAATATTCAACTTTTCCATGATAGTCTCCTTCCATAAGAAGATAGCTGCGGAGCGTAAATAAAATGGCATTTTATTCTGTCTCTGCAAATAAAGCTCTTGTCCAAAATGTAGCCAATTCGAAGAGAAAGAATACAAGGACATTATAAAATAACAGGAAGAAAATAGCGAAGCTTTGCGGGGCATTTTTAACACAGGATGCACAGAGGCCCGCCGGGTTCATATTCCGGGGAAACACACTCTTCACTTTGATACTGAAGGCCCGCTGCCAAACAGGAAAACATAAGGGTGCGGCAAACGGATGCAACCGGTTTGCCGCCCTTTTCCCCCTTATTTATTCCAGTCAGCCAAGAATTGCTCGATGCCTTTATCCGTTAACGGATGTTTCGTCAGCTGGTGAATGACTTTCAGCGGCATCGTACCGATATGCGCACCGCGTAAAGCGGCTTCAGTCACGTGCTGCGCATGACGGATGGAAGCTGCGATGATTTGAGTATCAATGTCATGAATGTCAAAAATCTGTCTTATTTCTGAAATCAGTTCAAGACCGTTATGGCCGATGTCATCCAGACGGCCTAAGAACGGAGATACATAAGTCGCCCCGGCTCTTGCCGCCAAAAGCGCCTGGTTGGCGCTGAAAATGAGCGTTACGTTTGTTTTAATGTTCAGGTCGCTCAGCGCTTTTACGGCTTTTAACCCTTCAGACGTCATCGGGATTTTCACCGTAATATTCGGCGCGATTTTCGCAAGTTCTTTACCTTCTTCAATCATTTCTTCAGCATTCAGGGAAATGACTTCCGCGCTTACTGATCCGCTCACGACTTCCGTAATCTCACGAAGTCTGTCATGGAAAGACACGTCAGCTTCTTTCGCCACTAAACTAGGGTTTGTCGTAACTCCGGCAAGAACGCCAAGTTCATAAGCTTCTTTAATCTCGTCAATGTTTGCTGTATCAATGAAAAATAACATAAGGAAAGCCTCCCCAGTAATAAATTTTCAGAACTGTAAAACATGATTGCGCTTTCTAAAGGTAAGACATAAAACCGCCTGTCAATGCTGTCAGGCGGTTTATGGATGTTACATCGGATTAAGCTTGGTTTGAAGAACCGAACTCACGCATTTTGCCGATAACCGTTTCTTTGATCGCTTCACGAGCAGGTCCAAGATATTTACGAGGATCGTATTCGTTCGGCTTAGCTGCCAATGTTTCGCGGACAGCTTTTGCAGAAGAAATTTGGTTTTCAGTGTTTACGTTGATTTTAGCCGTACCAAGTGAGATTGATTTTTTAATGTCGGCAGTCGGAATTCCTGTACCGCCGTGAAGTACTAACGGAAGGCCGGTTGATTTGCCGATATCTTCCATTTCTTTGAAACCGAGGTTCGGTTCGCCTTTGTAAGGGCCGTGAACAGAACCCAGTGCAGGTGCAAGGCAGTCGATGCCAGTGCGCTCTACAAGTTCTTGACACTCTTTAGGGTCAGCATAGATTACGCCTTCAGCGATCACGTCATCTTCCTGTCCGCCTACAGTTCCGAGCTCAGCTTCAACTGAAACGCCGTGGAAATGAGCAAGCTCAACCACTTTAGCTGTAGTTGCTACGTTTTCCTCAAACGGATGGTGAGATGCGTCGATCATTACAGAAGTGAAACCTGCATGAATCGCTTTCGCACAAGATTCAAAGCTTGAACCGTGGTCTAAGTGAATCGCGACAGGAACTGTCACTTTGTATTCTTCCATAAGAGCTTTAACCATGGCAACCACTGTTTTGAAGCCGCCCATGTAGCGTCCCGCGCCTTCTGAAACACCAAGAATAACCGGGGATTTTTCCTCTTCTGCTGCTTGTAAAATAGCTTGAGTGAACTCAAGGTTATTTAAGTTAAATTGTCCAACAGCATATCCTTTTTCTTTAGCTGTATTCAACATTTCCGTCATTGAAACTAAAGGCATGTCGAAAGTCCTCCTTATGTAGCCTGATTTGCTTCTTCTCGAAAAAAGCTTTCCACCTATAGCATGACCATAAAAACCTGTCATATGTAAAACAACAGATCGCTTTTTCTCCATCTCTAGGATACCAACTTTTCGACAAATCGGCAACACAATGACATAATTGTTTCTAATTTTATTAATTCGATTTTAGAGGTAAATATTTTTTCACCGCGTCTCTGATCTCATCAATGTCAAAAGGTTTCGCAAAATGAGTCAGCGCTCCGAGCTCTTTTGATTCCTTAATCATATCGAGTTCTCCGTAAGCGGTCATGATAATGACGCGGATGGATTCGTCGATCATCTTCATGCGCTTGAGAATTTCGATTCCGTCCATGCCGGGGATTTTCATATCTAAAAGCACGAGATCGGGCCGTTCTTTCGTTACGATGTCCAGCGCCTGTATGCCGTTGGCGGCCTGAAACGTCTGGTACCCTTCTTTATGGAACACTTCATTGAGCAATATGCGTATACCGTATTGGTCATCTACGATTAAAATCTTTTCATTCATCATTTTACACCCCAATATTATCATTTTCGTCAAAAGGAAGCAGTTGTTTATGTATTCTGTTTGATTTTCACATTTCCTTTAATTATAATAGTCTACTTTCCGACATTTTCTGAGCATTTTCTCTTTTGTTGTATACTGTTCTTGTATGTGTAAAGGAGGTTTCACTCATGTTAAAGATATTTACGACGCAGCTTGCAGGCATTTTTTCCCGCATTCAGGATAAGGAGTCCGAAGCAATAGAAGACGGCGCGCGCCTGCTGGCGCAGGCAGCCGTCAGCGGTCATACCATTTATTTATACGGCGCAAATGAGATGCAGGGCATTTTGTGCGAGGCGGAGCTCGGCTCAGAACCGATGCCTTCTGTCAAAGCGTTTCCGGATACAGCTGATTCGATTACAGAAAGCGACAGGGTGCTAATGTTTTGTTCAGGTCCGGGCACGGCTGAAGAACAGGTGCTGGCTCAAAAGCTTTATGAAAAAGGGGTCGGCCTCGTTTGCGTATCTCCTGTCATCAAAGATCAAACCGGGATTGAGGAATTTTGTGATGTTCATATTGACAGCAAATTAAAAATGCCGCTTCTGCCCGATGAAGACGGGACAAGATACGGCTTTCCTTCATTAATGACAGGCCTGTATGTCTATCACGCGCTGTCCTTTACGTTAAAGGAAATGATGCAGGAATATGCCTGATGCAGAAAAAAGACTTGCCGCTTTTAAAGGAGGCAAGTCTTTTTTTATTACTTCTGTTCTGCAGCTTGTACGGAAGCGCCGATAAAGTCTTTGAATAAAGGCTGAGGTCTTGTCGGTCTTGATTTGAACTCAGGGTGGAACTGGCAAGCGACATACCAAGGATGGTCTTTCAGCTCGATGATTTCCACAAGACGGCCGTCAGGGCTTGTTCCTGAGAACACAAAACCGTTCTCTTCCATTTGCTGTCTGTATTCGTTGTTGAATTCATAACGGTGGCGGTGGCGTTCGTATACCACTTCATCCGCATACGCTTCGAAGGCTTTCGTGTCTTCCTGAAGCTTACAAGGGTACAGTCCGAGACGAAGCGTCCCTCCAAGATCCTCGACATCTTTTTGTTCTGGCAGAAGGTCGATGATCGGATAAGGAGTGGACGGATCGATCTCCGCAGAGTGAGCCCCTTCCAGGCCTAATACGTTTCGCGCATATTCAATGGATGCAATCTGCATACCGAGGCAGATGCCGAAGAACGGAATTTTATTCTCACGCGCATACTTGGCGGCGATGATTTTCCCTTCTACGCCGCGGTCCCCGAAACCGCCGGGCACGATGATTCCGTCTGTGCCGCCAGTCAGCTCTTGAATATTGCTTTCTGTCACTTCTTCGGCGTTAATCCATTTGATCTTCACATCAGCGTCAAACGCATAGCCCGCGTGGCGCAGTGATTCAACGACTGAAATGTAAGCGTCCTGAAGCTCGACGTATTTACCGACAAGGCTGATTGTAATGGTTTTAGACAAGTTTTTCACTTTCGTGACAAGGTCTTTCCATTCCGTCATATCCGGGTCTTTGCATTCTAATTTCATATGATCGCAGACAAGCTTATCGAGTCCCTGCTCCTGAAGGTTAAGCGGGATGGAGTAAAGGTTGTCCGCATCTTCACACTCGATGACCGCTTTCGTGTCAATATCGCAGAAGAGCGCAATTTTATCTTTCATATCTTGAGAAATCGGCATTTCCGTGCGCACAACGATGATATTAGGCTGAATACCGAGGCTTCTCAGCTCTTTTACGCTGTGCTGCGTCGGTTTTGTTTTCAGCTCGCCCGCCGCTTTGATGTACGGAACAAGCGTACAGTGAATGTACATCACGTTTTCATGGCCGATGTCGCTTTTCATTTGACGGATGGCTTCAAGGAACGGAAGAGATTCGATGTCTCCCACTGTTCCGCCGATCTCAGTAATGACTACATCTGCGTTTGTTTCTTTGCCTGCACGGTAAACACGGTCTTTCAGTTCATTTGTGATGTGCGGAATGACCTGAACCGTTCCGCCGAGGTAGTCCCCGCGGCGCTCTTTTTTCAATACGGCAGAATAGATTTTACCTGTCGTCACGTTGCTGAATCTGTTCAGATTAATGTCAATGAACCGCTCATAATGCCCTAAGTCAAGGTCAGTCTCAGCGCCGTCATCGGTAACGAATACCTCACCGTGCTGGTACGGGCTCATCGTTCCCGGGTCAACGTTGATATAAGGGTCAAATTTTTGGATGGTGACGCTCATGCCTCTGTTTTTCAAAAGGCGGCCAAGTGATGCTGCCACAATTCCTTTTCCGAGTGATGATACAACTCCCCCGGTTACAAAAATATATTTCGTCATTTCGTTTGCTCCTCTCTTCGGTCTGCGCTACATTCCTTAAAATGTGCCGTTTTATAGAAAATCATTTCACTAAAAACAAATGATGTGTAAAAGAATTTGGGAGATGAAAATAAGAAAGCTCCCTTTCAATTTCTTGAAAGGGAGCGTAGCACTCTTATGAATTCTCTTCTTTTTGAAGAGCCCAAAATACATACTACATAGTTCGACAATGAAAGTCAAGATCGTTTTGCTGATATAAAATCAGTCTTTGCGATCCTCTTCCTCATCATCATAATCTTCCTCATCTTCTTCAATCATCTCATCTTCAATCTCAAGCTCGTCGTCATCTTCTTCATCGATATCTTCGTCGTCAAAGCTGTCTGCGTCAAGGTCAATATCTTCTTCCATTTCATCGAGATCGATGTCATCTTCATCAACTTCCTCGAATTCATCAAGGTCGAGATCTTCCTCAACGGCTTTTTTCGCTTTTTTCTTTTTCGCTTTTACAGTCGGCTGTGTTTCTTCGTCCAGCTGATCGTACGGATACCAGCTGCGGAGCCCCCATGTCTGATCTGACAGAGCAATAAAGCGGCCGTCAATGTTGAGGTCTGTATAAAATTGGGCGATACGGTCGCCCAGTTCCTCTTTCGTAACACCGAGCAAGGAGATCATTTCATTCAGCAGCTCCTGGAACGGAACCGGTTTTTTATGTTCTGAGAAAATTTCGTGAGCGATTTCAACTAAAGCCATCTGCTTCAGCTGTTCCTGAGAATATTGTTTGATACTCAAGGTCGGACACTCCCTTTCTATTACTTATATGTATCTGTTTCTATCCTATAATAAGAACGAATTTGTATTGTTTTGTTCATAAACCATACCTCTCATTATAAACAAATTAAAACAGAATATGCTACCCTAAACAGCGTAATTTAAGAAATTTTAGAGCCGCCCCTTCATAAATCGGCTGATGTGCGAAAACAAAGCCGCCGGCATATGCGCCGGCGGCCCGCTTCTTTCTATAAAGACTCTTGTTTTTCGGCGCCGAATACAGACATGGCGAGCAATTCACTGACATCATAAGTGCCGATCGCGTCTTCGGCTTCTTTCGCTTTCGTACCGTCACCGAGCATGGTCAGACAGTAAGGACATCCGGAGCTGATGACCGTCGGACTGACAGAAAGCGCCTGCTCAGTCCGGGCCGTGTTGATCCTCGCTCCCGTTTCTTCTTCCATCCACATGAGCCCTCCCCCGGCGCCGCAGCACATCCCGTTTTCGCGGCTGCGCTCCATTTCCTTCAATTGAACGCCCGGAATGGCTTTTAAGATCGCTCTCGGCGGCTCATACACTTCGTTGTATCTTCCTAAATAGCACGAGTCATGGAAGGTAATCGTTTCATTGACCGGGTGAAGCGGTTTTAGTTTCCCCTGTGACACAAGCTCGGCTAATAATTCAGTATGATGATAGACTTCGGCCCGGAATCCGAAATCAGGGTATTCATTTTTGAACATATTATAGGCGTGCGGATCAATTGTGACGATTTTTTTGATTCCGTGTTTTTCAAATTCGCCGATGTTGTGTTCCGCCAGCTCTTGGAACAGAAACTCGTTGCCCAAACGGCGCGGCGTATCGCCTGAGTTTTTTTCCTTATTGCCGAGAATCGCAAAGGATACGCCCGCTTCATTGAGCAGCTTTGCAAATGAGACGGCAATCTTTTGGCTCCTGTTGTCGTAGGAACCCATTGAGCCGACCCAAAACAAATAGTCGAACTCTTTGTCTTGTTTTTTCATTTCTTTCACTGTCGGAATCTCTGTATCAGCCTGCTCCCGCCAGTTCTCCCGCTCTTTCCGGTTTAAGCCCCACGGGTTTCCCTGTCTTTCAATGCTTGTCATGGCCCGCTGCGCGTCGCTGTCCATCTTCCCTTCCGTAAGCACAAGATAGCGGCGCAGATCGATAATTTTATCAACGTGTTCATTCATGACCGGACATTGATCTTCACAGTTGCGGCAAGTGGTGCACGCCCAAATCTCCTCTTCCGTGATGACCTCGCCGATTAAGCTCGGGTTGTAATCAATGGCTGCCGCCGCTTCACGCGATCCTCCCCCTGAGGAAGCCGCGGCGAGCTGATTCGCCTTCGTGTGCTGAAAAACGGGTGCGGGCACCCACGGAGATTTTGATGTCACGGCAGCGCCTTTTTCCGTCAAATGGTCTCTGAGCTTTAAAATGAGGTCCATCGGCGAGAGCATCTTGCCCGTACCGGAGGCCGGACACATATTTGTACAGCGGCCGCATTCGACGCAGGCGTAAAGGTCGACAAGCTGAGAGCGGCGGAAGTCTTCAATCTTTCCGACGCCGTAGCTTTCTTTCGTCTCATCGGTAAAATCGATTTTTTCCAGCTTTCCTTTTGAATCCAGCCTGCTGAGGAACACATTCGCCGGACCCGCAATTAAGTGCGCATGCTTTGATTGCGGCACGTACACTAAAAAGCTGAGCAAAAACAACAGATGAAGCCACCATGAAACATAAAATACGGCGGCGGCCGCCGGCGCTGAAAGACTGCCGAGCACAAACGCAATGGAGGAAGCGATCGGTTCCGTCCAAGACAGAGAATGATCGTGCCATAAAAGGTTCATGGCGTTCCCGAGCAGCACCGTCACCATCAGTCCGCCGATAAACAGCAGGACAAGCCCCGCTTTAAACCCGCGTTTCAATCTGACGAGCTTTTCAATGTAGCGCCGGTAAAACGCCCAGACTACGGCGATTAAAATCAGAAACGTGACGATTTCCTGAAAAAAGGTAAATGCCGGATAAAGCGGGCCGAACGGCAGATGCCGGTCAGGAAGCAGCCCTTTCAGAATAAAATCAATTGCGCCGAACTGAACGAGTATAAAACCGTAAAAAAACAGAACGTGGATGATTCCGCTCTTTTTATCTTTCAGCAATTTTTTCTGTCCGAACACATTCACCCATATCTTCTGAAGACGTTCTTTCAGGCGTTTATCAAATTCTTCCCTTTGGCCGAGCTTAATATAAGCGATCCTCGTTCTGATCAGGTAAACGAATAAATAAACGGCGTAAGCGGTTACAGCTGAAAACAGCAGCGCGTTTACCATGAGAAATGCGTTCATCTTGTCTCCCCCTTTGTTCTGATTCCCCTCTTCATTGTCATATCTTTACTTTATCATAAATAATGAATGAGTGTTCAGTCAATAATTAAATTCACATTCTCAGGGCACACTACGGATACTTCGGAAAGGAGCGTCGGTATGAAGGTCATTTTTGTGTTGCTTGTCATTTTTATCATATTGATCGCACTTATGCTGCTTGATATGCTGCTTGGCCGGGCGGCGTACAAAAAACAGGCGTATGAGCCCGTTTTTGACCCCAAAAAAAGTGATATCACACTCATTCACTGCGGCAGCGAGCTTGTGCAGCAGATGACGGCTGATATTCGCCAAGCCGTCTCTTCTATTCATATGATGTTTTTTATTATGAAGAACGACCAAGTCAGCCATGAGATGTTTGATTTATTGAAAGAAAAGGCCCGGGCCGGCGTCTCCGTATATCTGCTGCTCGATTGGGCGGGCAGCCGCCAAGTGAAAAAGCCTTCCATTCAAACGATGAAAAAAGCCGGCGTTCACGTTCATTTTCTAAATAAACCGGCATTTCCCTTTCTTTTTTTCAGGCTGCAAAAACGGAATCACCGGAAAGTGACCGTCATTGACGGCAAAATCGGCTATGTCGGCGGCTTTAATATCGCTGAAGAGTACCTCGGCAAAAAAGCGAAGTTCGGAAACTGGGAGGATTATCACCTGCGGATGACCGGCGAAGGCACGGCGGATCTTCAGACTCTTTTTGTAAGCGACCTGAAACGAAACACCGGAAAAACACCCGAATCACCCGGGGTTTATCCGGCATTATCCGAAGGGAATATCTCTCATAGGACATATGCATCTGACGGTTTTTCGCTTGAATCGCATTATGAAAACTGCATCCGTAAGGCGGAGAAAAAAATCATCATCGGCACGCCTTATTATGTACCGAGCAAAAAGCTTCAGGAAGCGCTTATTTCAGCCTGCCGAAAAGGCGTCAAAGTCATCTTGATCGTTCCGATGAAATCAGATCACCCGCTCGTTCGGGAAACAGCTTTTACCTATTATCCCGAGCTCCTGAAGGCCGGCTGCCTCATCTATCGGTATTATCAAGGCTTTTATCATGTTAAAGCCTTCATTATAGATGACCGCATCAGCATTATCGGCACGCCGAATTTTGATAAACGGAGCCTGTTCTGGAATGAAGAGGTAAATGTCATCATTCATGATGAGGCCTTTACAAAGGAAGTGCTTTCAACCATAAAGCAGGACATCGAAAAATCCGAGCTTCTCACATTAGAAAAAGTGAAACAGCGCTCCGTCAGACAGCTTCCTGCAGAATGGCTGGGAAAGGCCATATCTTACTTTTTATAAAGGAGAAACCATATGCTGTTCAGATTCGGATTCGTCGCAAACGCCATGTGCCTTTGGGACGCGTCCCCCGCCAAAACCTTAACATATGCGCGCTATACCAAGCTTTCCCGCAGTGAGCGGAAAGACGCTCTGCTTTCTGTGACGAAAGCAAATCTTACCAATACGCTGCGCACCCTCCACTATGTGGTCGGCCACGGCATCCCTTTGTACAGGTTCTCAAGCTCAATTGTGCCGCTCGCCACGCACCCTGATGTACTGTGGGATTTTGTCACGCCGTTTCGCCAGGAGTTTCGTGAGATCGGCGGGCTGGTCAGAAAATATGACCTCAGAACGAGCTTTCATCCGAACCAATTCACGCTTTTTACAAGCCCGAAACGGGAGATTACCGCAAATGCGGTCAAGGATATGGCCTATCATTATGACATGCTGGACGCAATGGGCATCGCGGACCGTTCCGTCATCAACATCCATGTCGGAGGCGCTTACGGTGACAAACAAAGCGCGCTTGGCCGTTTCCGCGTGAATCTGAAAGAACTTCCCGATGTCATCAAACAGCGGATGACTTTAGAAAACGATGATAAAACATATACGTCCGAGGAAACACTCAGTGTATGTGAGCAAGAAGGCATTCCGTTTGTGTTTGATTATCACCATTTTTACGCCAATCCGGCCGATGACGCTGATTTAGATGACATTCTTCCGCGGATGATCAAAACATGGCAGCGGATCGGCTTAAAGCCGAAGGTCCATCTCTCCTCGCCAAAATCAGAATCAGCCGTACGCAGTCATGCGGACTATGTGGACGCGAATTTTATTCTGCCGGTGCTGGAGCGGTTCAGACAATGGGATGCGGACATCGATTTTATGATTGAGGCGAAAGAGAAAGACCGGGCGCTGCTCCGGCTCGTCGAAGAATTAAGCGCCATCCGCGGAGTTAAACGCCTGGCGGGCGGAGTGCTGAGGTGGAAGGCATAACCAGGTTTATCACCCGTTCATATGGGGAATTTCCGAAATAACAGACCATCAGACGGAGGAGAAAACACATGAAAAACATTACATCTTTGAAAATAGCCGCTAAGAAGTTCACTTTAAGAAACATGCTTCAGCTTTATCAGCTTTGCCACACGGGAGGCCACGAGCTGTATATCTACTCTAAAAAAACAATGTGCAAAATCAAAGATATCATTGAGCTGGAAACGTTCAGAATGGCTCATAAAGAACAAGAATATTTAATTGTAGTGGAAGGAAAGAAAGCGGTGCAGCTTGTTGACCGTTTCAAACATATCATCGAACCTGCGCAAAAAGAAGCCCATTAAATACGGACTACATAAAAAAAAGGATAGACAGGAGGCTGCCCGGCCCCCGCTCGTCTATCCTTTTTCCATTATTCATGTATCAGCTCGCCGAATTGGGCCTGATGGAGTCTCTGGTATATGCCGCCGGATGCCAGCAGTTCCTTATGATGACCTTGTTCAGCGATGCCTTCTTTCGTGACGACGACGATCCTGTCCGCATCCTTAATCGTAGCCAGCCGATGGGCGATCACAAGCGTCGTGCGTCCTTCAGACAGCTCTTGCAGCGATTTTTGAATGGCGGCTTCCGTTTCTGTATCGAGGGCTGATGTAGCCTCGTCTAAAATTAGGATCGACGGGTTTTTCAAAAACATTCTGGCGATGGAAAGCCGCTGCTTCTGCCCGCCTGACAGCTTCACGCCGCGCTCGCCGATCACCGTGTTTAAACCGTCGGGATACCCGTTTACCAGCTCCTCTAAATGCGCCTGGCGGACGGCCTGCCGGATTTCCTCCTCAGACGCATCGAGCCGCCCGTACGCAATGTTTTCCCGCAATGTGCCGGAAAACAGAAAGACATCCTGCTGGACGACGCCGATTTGTCCGCGCAATGATGACAGCGTCATGTCCTTAATATTAATTCCATCGATGGAAATCACGCCTTCAGACGGCTCATAAAAGCGCGGCAGCAGACTTGTCAGCGTTGATTTTCCGGCTCCCGAAGGCCCGACGAATGCGACTGTCTCCCCTGCATGAATGGACAAATTGATTCCCGACAGAACCGGGCTGTTTTCTTCGTAACCGAATGACACACCATCATAACGGATATTCCCTTTTAAACCGGACACATGTCTCGCGTTCGGGGCGTCCTTGATATCAGGCTCCGTTTCCATTATTTCTATAAAGCTTTTAAAACCGGCTATGCCTCTCGGATACAGCTCAATAATCGCATTGATTTTATCAATCGGACGGAACAGAACGTTCGTCAGCAGCACAAAAGCGACGAATTCCCCGTAAGATAACGATCCGCGGATCACGAACCATGTCCCGCACAACAGGACGAACAGCGTGACGAATCTTGTCAGCATGTAACTGATCGAGCCGTTTTTCGCCATGATTTTATATGACGTCAGCTTTGTTTTGCGGAAACGCTGATTGTTCACGTCAAACCGCTGCTTTTCAAACGCTTCATTGCTGAAAGCCTGAACAAGACGGATGCCGCCGATATTGTTTTCGACCCTCGCGCTGAAGTCTCCGACGTCTTTGTTCAGTTTTGTAAACGCAGAGGTCATTTTTTTATTAAAATACAAAGCAAGCCATATGACGACCGGCATAATGATAAAGGTCAACAGCGCGAGCTGCCAGTTAATGAACAGCATCACACCGAACGCGCCCAAAATCGTCATGACCGCGATAAACAGGTCTTCAGGCCCGTGGTGGGCGGTTTCTCCGATATACATCAAATCATTGGTGAGCTTGGACATTAAACTGCCCGTTTTGTTGTTATCGTAAAATTTGAACGAAAGCTTTTGCAGATGGTCAAAAAGCTTTTTACGCATATCGGTTTCAATGTTAATGCCGAGCATATGGCCCCAATACGTCACAACATACTGAAGCGCCGAGCTGAGGGCGTAGACTCCGAATAAAGCAGCGGAAGTCAAAATAATCAGACGCCAATCCCGCCCCGGGAGCAATGTATCGATAAAGTAATTAACAATCAGAGGAAAACTCAGCTCCATCAATCCGCCGGCGATGGCAGAAAAGAAGTCGAGAAAAAACAGCTTCTTGTACGGTTTATAATAAGAAAAAAATTGTCGCAGCACGTTTCCGTCCTCCTTGTGCCTCGTTCCTAATGATAATATTTCTCAATTATACTATACACAAGGAGTTTTAAAAGCGTTTTTTATAAAACGCCGGAAAATAACCGCGCGAAGGATTCCTTCGTTCTTTCCCATAATGTGCGCTTATAGAAACGGACGGGGCTGATTTTCTCAGACTCTCTCATATCCTCCAGATAATGCGCTTCAAGATCTTTGATCGCCTTTTGATCTGTAAAAAAGACATTGACCTCAAAGTTCAGCTGAAAGCTTCTCATGTCCATGTTCGCCGTCCCGACAGAGGCGAGGTTTCCGTCAGTGATGAGCACCTTTTGATGCATAAAGCCTTTTTGATAGGAATAGACTTCGATTCCTTCGCGAAGAAGCTCGGGGAAATACGATCTCGTCGCGTACTGGGTTAAAAATCCGTCATTGGTTTCCGGCACCATGACTCGCACCCGGACGCCTCTGGCAGCAGCCTCCTTTAGCGCTGTGCGGATCGGCTCATTCGGCACGAAATAAGGCGTCGCGATCCATACAGATGATTCGGCCGCCGCTATCATGGCATAATACAGATCGCTCATCCGCTCCTTCATATCGGGTCCCGTCGGAACGACTTGATAGACGCCGCCGCTTTCTGCAGGGACCGGGCGGCTGTATGCTTTCTGATCAATCAGCACCTCATCCGAAACGTATTCCCAATCAAGCATAAAAATGCTGTGGAGCGTTTGAACGATTTCTCCTTCGACTTTCATATGGGTGTCCCGCCAAAAACCGACACTTTGGTCTTTGCCGATATACTCCTTGCCGACATTCAGCCCGCCGACAAAACCGGTTTTCCCGTCAACGATGACGATCTTGCGGTGATTTCTGAAATTGAATTTTTGGTTGAAAAAACCGTATTTCAGCGGCAGAAACGGGACGATGTTCACGCCCGCGCGTTTCAGTTTTTTAATGTCTTTTCCGGCCAGCTTCAGGCTGCCGGCCGCGTCGAACAAAAACCGCACCTCCACGCCTTGACGCGCTTTTTCCATCATAATGTCCATCATCTTGTGCCCAAGCATGTCTGATTTGAACATGTAATACTCAATATGTATAAATGATGCTGCCGACCTGAGCGCTTCAAACAGCTCCGGAAATGTTTCATCCCCGTTTTTGAGCACCTTCAGCCTGCTTTTTGTATTGATATTCATATGGGACGCCTTGATTGAATATTGAAAGAAACGCTTCTGATTTCCTTTCAGCCCGGACAGATCGGGCGTCTGTTCCATATCAAATATCGTTCTCAGCTTTTCCCGGTTGTATGTCCGTTTCGACCTGAACAGCTTGCCTTTTTCATAAAGCTGGCCGGAAAAAAGGTAAAATAAGTACCCGGCGATCGGAAAAAACACAAGAATATGAATCCATAACAGCGTGTGCTGCGAGGTGCGGTTTTCAAGAATTAACGAATAGATGCTGAACAAAATAATGCTTGCGTAGCAAAGCAACCCTCCGTAAAACTCAAGCCTGGAAACCGGAAAAAACCATATGACATATGCTCCGATAAGCATCATATATAAAAAGCAAAATTCCAGTCTCCTTTTCAGCATCCCGACTCTCTCCCATCTGATCCGATATCTCTGTATACCCTCTGTTTTCCAGCCTGTAAACATATGAAAAATCCTCTCCGCACGAGCGGAAAGGATTATGATGACACTTCCTGTGACTGGCCGGTTGTGATGTTCTGAAGCAATGCCGGATTGAGCGAGCAGCTGCCTTTGATTTTATTTTTAAAGATGCCGATGATCAGACCGGTGACCGCTATCGACACTAAGGAGAAGAGCCCTTTCAGCAATCCGACGGAAAAAATGCCGGCCAGCACGACGCCAAAATCGAAGAGGAAATTAACGGCACCCGGATTCCATCCGCAGCGCTTTTGCAGAAATAAAGCGAGGATATTGGCGCCGCCGAGCGATGCCTGATGATAAAACATGAGCGACAGGCCGAACCCGATCAGCGCCCCGCCGCAAATCGCCCCGGCAAGCGGTGAAACAGAGATCGGCGGCAGCCAGTGATCCGCGCCGGTAAACAGAGTCAGCACAGTGACTGCAAAAACGGTGGATAGAGTGAATTTGATTCCCATTCTGATGAGAGAAAATATATAAAACGGGATATTGATCAGAAAGAAGATAATCGCAAATGAGGAATGAAACAAGTACGACAGGCTTAGTGACAGTCCCGCTGTGCCGCCGGTTAATACATGAGAATGTCTGAGTGTCAGGACGCCGGCGCTTGTCATCAGACAGGCGGCTAAAATGAGGAAAATCCGCTTCATTCTTCACTCTCCTTTTGTTGATATTATTTCCACATAAAACATAACAGGAATCCCCGCCGCCCAGCCATTACCTTGGCAGAAAATATCTTATGTTTTTATTTTTTCACCATAAAAAAATCCCCCTCTTGCAGGGGATTTTTACGTGCGTTTCCGATAGACAACATAGCTGCGGGTCAAATACTTGAGGGGCAGGCTGAACACGTGAACCAATCTTGTAAACGGCCAGAGGATAAAAACGACGTACCCTATGATGATATGAAACTTAAACCATAGCGGGACACTCTCCATCAAAGAAGCGTCAGGCCGGAACAAAACAATTTCCCTGAACCACGGCCCGACTGTTTCCCTGTAATCAAATCCTTTCGAGTCAATGTTGAGAAACGTGGCCGCAACGCCCGACACCATCATGAACAGCAGCAGAATAAGCGTCAAGATATCCGATGGCGAGCTGGTTTTGCGGATTCTTTTGTCAAACAGCCTTCTGTATGTCAGGATCACTAGTCCGGCACAAGCCGCGATCCCCGCCGGCAGGCCTGCGCCGATCGCCATTTTGTGATACGTATGCTCTGAAATGCCAAGTGCAGTATACACGCCTTCCGGGATCAGAATTCCCATGACATGTCCGCCGACAACGAACAGCAGTCCCCAGTGAAAAAGTGTGCTGCCCGCCGCAAGTTTTTTCTTTTCTAACAGCTCGCTTGATTTCGCCGTCCAGCCAAACTGGTCATGCTGATAGCGGTAAATATGCCCGCCGATAAAGATCGTCAATACCATGTACGGCATAATCCCCCACAGGATCTGCCCGCTCATGCCTGAACAGCCCCTTCTTCAGTGCTTTCACGTACACCGATGCTTTCCAGCGCGGCCTGCAGCACATGCAGCAGCTCAGCATAGAGGCTGTCATTTTTTTCTAGGCGGGAAGCCAGCTCCCGCACATTGGACAGGTATTTCTCAAACACGCTTCTCGCCGCTTCAATCTCCGCAACCGCGGCGAATTCCAGCATCAGCGGCAGATAATCAGGCAGCTCTTTCTCTGTCGGCAGGAAACCGGATTGCTGGTAGGTGTTTTTTAAATGCAGCAATTCGATGCCGCGTTCCCTTTGCTCGCCTGAGTTAAAGTACGTGACGTACATATTCGTTTTTTTCCCGAAGTCGAACGTGTAGACATAGTGTTCAATCAGCGCTTCTCGAGAAAACCTGGCTGACACCTCGAAAAAGTGCAGCAGTTTCTCACGGATTTGCTGATTGGTGATGTCATGGATAAGAGCCTTCCAATCGGGAAGCCCGGCTCTCCACTCTTCATCCGGATAAGAGAGAAGAATGGAAAGAGCGGAGAATGTGATTTGCCGGTCTGTGGTGTTCATCTTGTTCCACCTCATTTATCAAAAGTTAGAAACAAGAGCCGGGGCCGCCTGAAAATGACAAGCCGCAGCTTCCTTGTTCAGCGTATAAATCAGACACTTCTTCTCGATGGCTGCTTGGGATCACAAAGCGGTCATCATATTTGGCGATCGCAAGCAGCCGATACATGTCTTCAATTTGCTTTTCTGTTAAGCCGACACTGGAGATCAGTGCCGGGTCGATGGATTTATTCGTCTGAACCGCCCTCATATACTGGCGCATGACAGACATTTTCTTTAACGTTGACCGAATATGATCCGTATCACCGGCCGTTAATAACTGGGCCAAATAGTCAATCGGAATTCTCATTTGGTCGATAGCCGGAAAAATCGCTTCCGCCGTTTGCCGGCTGCCTTTTCCTTCAAAGAGATTCATAATCGGGCTGAGCGGCGGAATGTACCAAACCATCGGCAGC
Organism: Bacillus sp. R45; assembly: GCF_021729365.1. Lineage (NCBI taxonomy): Bacteria > Bacillati > Bacillota > Bacilli > Caryophanales > Bacillaceae > Bacillus > Bacillus sp. R45. Next base: position 3,577,065 of record NZ_CP091421.1, read on the forward strand.
GTACGGTACTCAGGGTGAAGCGGAAGCGCAATCTTCCAGTCAATGATCATTTTGTAGATCGGCGATTGCTGCGCGGCCTCTATCCATTCAGCCGGGATGCCTTGTTCTTTTGCCAGTTTGGCAATCTCAGGATCATTCGGATCAAGAAAAACGTCCAGTTGAGAATGGTAGAGATCCTTTTCATTTTCAACAGATGCCGCTTCCTCCACTTTGTCCGCGTCATACAGCATGACACCAAGATAGCGGATTCTGCCTACACACGTCTCGGAGCAGATGGTCGGCAGCCCCGCCTCCAAGCGCGGAAAGCAGAGTGTGCATTTTTCCGCTTTGTTCGTCTGCCAGTTAAAATAGACTTTTTTATAAGGACAGGATGAGACGCAATATCTCCATGAACGGCATGCGTTTTGATCCACAAGCACAATGCCGTCTTCCTCGCGTTTGTACATGGCGCCGGACGGGCAGGAGGACACGCACGCCGGATTGATGCAGTGCTCACAAATACGCGGCAGATACATCATAAAGACTTCATCGAATTCTGTTTTGATCGATTCCTCCATCTTTTGCACGTTTGGATCTTCAAGACCCGTAATGTGGCCGCCAGCGAGATCATCCTCCCAGTTCGGGCCCCATTCGATATTCATAAAATCGCCCGTCAAGGACGATTTCGGCCGCGCCACCGGCTGGTGCTTTTTCTGCGGGCTGTTTGTTAATGTTTCATAATCATAGTTCCAAGGTTCATAGTAGTCATCAATCGTCGGCTGGTTCGGGTTATAGAAAAGGCCTGCAAGCCGGTTTGTTTTCGGGCCTGATTTCAGTTCAAGCTTTCCTTTTTTCAACGTCCAGCCGCCTTTATATTTGTCCTGGTCCTCCCATTGCTTCGGGTAGCCGATACCGGGCTTTGTTTCAACATTATTGAAGTACATATATTCCGCACCGGAACGGTTTGTCCACGTGTTTTTGCAGGTGACGCTGCACGTGTGGCAGCCGATGCATTTATCCAAGTTCATGACCATTCCGATCTGCGCTTTAATCTTCAAGCCAATCGACCTCCTTCAGCTTGCGGATGACGACATTCAGATCGCGCTGATTCCCCGTCGGACCGTAATAGTTAAAGCCGTAGCTGAGCTGTGCGTAGCCCCCGATCATCTGGGTCGGCTTGACGTGAATCCTTGTCGGGCTGTTATGGGTGCCTCCGCGGTTATTCGTCAGTTTTGTGCCGGGCACGTTGATGTGGCGGTCCTGGGCATGGTGCATAAACGCCATTCCTTTAGGAATCCGATGAGACAAAACCGCTCTCGCCACGACAACGCCGTTTCGGTTGAAGCATTCAATCCAATCGTTGTCTTTGATATCCGTGTCCTTTGCGTCATCTTTATTCATCCACACGGTCGGCCCGCCCCGGAACAGCGTCAGCATCGGCAGGGAATCAAAATACATGCTGTGGACGGACCATTTATTATGCGGCGTCAAATAATTAAGAACGATCTCTTTGCCCTCTTGATCAGGCCGCTTGCTCAGGAACGGACGGTGCTGGAGGATCGGTTTAAATGTCGCCATCGTTTCACCGAATTCCATCATCAGTTCATGATCGACATAATAGGATTGTCTGCCGGTCAGTGTCCGCCACGGGATTAATTTTTCCACATTCGTCGTAAACGGCGAGTACCTGCGCCCCCCTTTTTCTGAGCCGGTAAAGGCCGGAGACGTGATGACCGTTTTCGGCTGGGCTGTAATTTGCTCGAACGTAAAGCATTCTTCCTCGCGTTCTTCCGCCAGGTCTTTCAGCTTCAGGTTTGTGATGTTTTCAAGCGATTCCCATGCTTTTACGGCGACCTTTCCATTTGAGGTGGACGACAGGGTTAAAATCGCTTCTGCCGCCTGCTTTGCTTCACTTATATTCGGGCATCCTTTGGCAACGCCGTCTGAATCGGTTTCTCCCAGTCTCTTTTTGAGTGATTCATATTCATCCGCAATCGACCAGCTCATCCCTTTTGTTCCGCTCGGTTTTAAAGCCGTATGAGGGCCGAGCGCGGTCATTTTATGAAAAATGTGTTTGTAATCCCGTTCAGCGACATGGATGTTCGGCATCGTTTTTCCCGGAATGGCTTCACATTCGCCCTTGCTCCAGTCATTGATTTTTCCGAACGGCTGGGCCAATTCCTGCATCGTGTCGTGGAGGAGCGGCGTCGCGACTACCTCTTTCACCGGCTCCATATCGACTTCTTCCGCCAGGTCGGAAACGGCTTTTGACAGTGCTTTGAAAATATCCCAGTCTGACCTCGATTCCCACGGCGCCGAGATCGCCGGAGCGAATGGATGAATGAACGGGTGCATATCCGTGCTGCTGAGATCGTGTTTTTCATACCATGTCGCCGCCGGCAGCACGATATCGGAATACAGCGCCGTACCGACCATTCGAAAGTCGAGATTGATTAACAAGTCGAGCTTGCCTTCCGGCGCCTGCTCCCGCCATTTGATTTCTTCAGGGCGGATGCTGTCGCTGTCGTCATTCATCAAACCGTTCGTCGTCCCCAGCAGATGCTTAAGAAAATATTCATGCCCTTTTCCTGAGCTTGAGATCAGATTTGCCCGCCATACAAAGAGATTCCTTGGGAAATTCACTTCATTGTCCGGGTCTTCAATCGCGAATTTCAGTTTTTTCTCCTGAAGCTGTGAGGCCACGTACGCACCTACGTCTTCAGGTGTCGCCGCCCCCGCTTTTTCAGCTTCTTTGTACAGATCAATGCCGTTTTGATTGAATGTCGGGTAGGACGGCAGCCACCCTAATCGGGCCGCCAGCACATTGTAATCGGCGTGATGCTTGTAGCGGGATGAAGAAGCGATCGGTGAAGCCAAGTCACTGATCGGCTGGTCTTCGTAACGCCACTGGTCTGTCGCAAAGTAGAAAAATGAGGTGCCGTTTTGCAGTTTAGGCACGCCTTCCCAGTCCTTTGCGGTTGCGATCGTCTGCCACCCTTCAGCAGGACGGAGCTTTTCCTGACCGACATAATGAGCCCAGCCTCCGCCGTTTACGCCTTGGGCGCCTACCAATAAAACAAGATTTAACACCGCGCGGTAAATCGTGTCGGAGTTGAACCAGTGGTTGATTCCCGCCCCTACGATAATCATCGATCTGCCGTCTGTATCAATCGCATTTTGGGCAAACTCCCTGGCAATCTGTATAACGGCTTCTCTTTTAATTCCCGTGATCTGTTCCTGCCAGGCAGGTGTGAACGGACGGGGATCATCATAAGATGCGGCTGATTGTCCGCCGATGCCCCGGTTCACGCCGTAGTTGGCCAATATCAAGTCAAATACAGTCGTGACACACACCTCTTCGCCGTTCAGTCCCAGTTTTTTAATAGGAAGATTCCGCTCAAGCACTTTGTTTCCGTCATTTGAAAAATACGGAATGCGCACCGTACTGATTTCGTCCTCTATTCCGAGCACGGAGAGACGGGGCTCGATCTGTTCCCCGGTGTCTTCGTCGATCATGTGCAGATTCCATTTCTGCTGCCCGTCCCAGCGGGAGCCCATTGTTCCTTGCGGTATGGCAAACGCACCTGTCTGTTCATTCCAGACCGCCGGCTTCCATTGATCATGCTTTGTCTGCCGTCCGATATCCTTCGCATGCAGAAACCGTCCCGCTGTGTATACGCCATTTTCTTTTGATAAGGTGACGAGGAATGGAAAATCCGTGTATTGCTTCGCGTATTCCATGAAACGTTCCGTCTCTTGATTCACGTAAAATTCCTGCAGAATGACGTGACCCATCGCCATCGCCAGGGCTCCGTCAGTCCCTTGGCGGATACTGAGCCAGTCATCCGCAAACTTTGAGGACTCCGCAAAATCGGGACTGATTGAAATCACCTTGGCGCCTTTATAGCGGGCCTCCGCCAAAAAATGCGCATCAGGCGTTCTCGTTAGCGGAACGTTGGAGCCCCATGTGATGATATAGCCTGAATTGTACCAATCACTGCTTTCCGGAACGTCCGTCTGGTCGCCCCAAATTTGCGGGGACGCCGGCGGGAGATCCGCATACCAGTCATAAAAACTGAGCATTGGGCCGCCGATTAAAGACATGAATCGCGAACCTGACGCGTGGCTGATCATGGACATAGCTGGAATCGGAGAAAAGCCGACATTCCGGTCAGGCCCGTATTTCATGACTGTATACAGCAGAGAGGCTGAAATCAGCTTCAGCACTTCCGGCCATTCCGCGCGGACAAAGCCGCCTTTCCCTCTTGCCTGTTTATAGGACTTCGCTTTTTCAGGGTTTTCAACGATCGATTTCCAGGCATCCAGCGGATTTTGATGCGCCTGCAATGCTTCCCGCCACAAATTGATCAGCACACCGCGCACGTATGGATATTTCACACGGAGCGGGCTGTAGATGTACCAAGAAAAACTGGCCCCTCGCGGACAGCCTCTCGGTTCGAAATCAGGCATATCCGGTCCTGTTGATGGATAATTCAAGTTTTGTCCTTCCCACGTGACAATTCCGTTTTTCACATAAATATTCCAACTGCAAGAACCCGTGCAGTTGACGCCGTGGGTGGAGCGAACGACTTTGTCGTACTGCCATCTGTTTCTGTATACATTCTCCCAATCACGATCTTCGCTTGTCGTTTGGCTATGTTTATTTGAATGATGTTCGATAGGAGAAAAATAGTTTAATCTCCTGAGCAACGGACTCATTTTCTTTTTCTTCATGATCGTTCACTCCTTCCGAGTCAGGTGATGCTATGTACACTATAAACAGAGACGGCGCATCACCTTGTGAACTAAGTCACACACTCTGCTTTTTTCACAAAACGTTCACACAGATCAGCAGGAAGGATTTTCAAACGATATGAGGACGCCCGCGTCATCAAAAAAACCGGTTCTGTTTAAGAACCGGGTTCGGCGTTTTCATCCAGTGATGTATGCAGATACCGCAAAAACAACTGATAGGAACAGAAGACATTTTGCTGAAGCATCGCCAAAAAGTTCATTTGCAGCCGCGGATGGTAAGACATCATTTGCTTAAATATAGAATACGGAATATGGAGTACCAGAATATCCGGTGAGGCATTGACTGAGATAAAAGGCGATAAAGAGAGCCCGCCTTTTTCATCAATCGGAAACACATCGCCTTTTTCCCACAGCGCAACGGTTTGCGACCCTTCAGGGAGCCTGCTGTCCGTAAAACGGATATTGCCTTTTAATACAATATAAACGGATTGTGAATGAAGAAAGGATGGAGATTGGTCAGATGAGCCGCGGATAAACGTCCCGTTTTTCAGCAAGGTTTCGACAATGGACAGAGGCACTTCATTAAACATAGGAAGTTGTTTCAGAAATAATAAATAGTCACACTGATTCATAGGAAAGCCTCCTGTGCTATTGATAGCTTTAGTGTAGCCCGATTGAGCCCGCGCGGCAGTGATATATTTCACAGCTTGTATGATGAATGTCACTTATCGGAAGGATGACTGCACTTATAATGAAATAAAAAGGAGGGTTTCGATGAAAGCGATGATTCCGAAGCAGCACGGCGCATGGGCGATGCTGCTGATTCCATTTTTACTCGGCATGGTCAAGGGAGGCCCGGTTTTATGGCATATTCCGCTCTTTCTGGGCTGGCTGTTCCTTTACTTGACGGTTTATCCCGTTTCGCTCGCTTTGAAAAAGAAACAGCTTCAGCCTTATCAAAAGTGGATATGGTATTACGGTTTTCCGGCCTGCTGCTTTTTGATCATTTCTGTCTTTCATAAACCGCAGCTCGTCTGGATCGGTGTTTTTTTATTGCCGCTGTTTCTCATACATACGCATTATGCCCGCCGAAAAAACGAACGGGCGCTCACGAATGATATTGCGGGAGTCTTGTTCTTTTGTTCAGGCGGGCTTGCGAGCTGCTGGCTGGGAACGGGAATCCTTGACGGCTGGGCTTGGTTTCTATTCTTGCAATCCGCTTTATTTTTTGTCGGGAGTTCTTTTTATGTGAAATCGGTCATACGGGAGAGAAAAAACAGAAGGTTTGCTTACTGGTCGTGGGGATATCACCTCTTGCTCCCCTTTTTATCGGCTCTTCTCGGGGCAGGCTGGGCGTTTCTCGCTTTTATCCCAAGCAGTCTGCGGGCCTGGTTTTTTCACGGAAGAGACTGGCCGGTGAAAACGATCGGCATTCTGGAAATCGTAAATGCCGGCTTCTTTTTCGCCGTCATGTGTATATGTATCACAAGCTGAAAAACAAGGACATCGGCTGCCCTTGTTTTTTTCAGTCAATATTGCAGATCTCAAGCGGACAATTTTCACACTCGATCTCGCATCGTAAATAGTCCCGCTTGTGCAAAATAATTTTTCCGGTTTCGTCTATCGAAATAACCCCTTGTTTGCGGAGGTCTCCCAGCATGCGGTTGACGCTCTCCCTTGCCGCCGCACAAAACTTAGCCAAATCCTGATTTGTCAGCACAATGTTAATCAGAATCCCGTCGCTTCGTTCCACCCCGTAGCTGTTTGATAAGCGGATAAGGGTGGAATAGAGCGCCCCTTTTTTGCCGTGAAGAAGCAGATCCCTGATCTTAGACTGGATTTTTCGCAGGTGGGTGCTCATCCATTTCATAAATTCAAACGTCAAAACACCGTTTTGGATCAATTCCTTTTCCAGCCTGTTTTTATTAATGACGAGCACCTCCCCGTCCTCTAACACTTTCGCACTGAGCATATATCTCGGCTCATCTGTGAATAGCGTCAATTCTCCGACAATATCGTGTTTTTGGCAGATTCTAAGTGTCAGGTCTTTTCCGTCAGATGTCAGCTTGCCGATTTCAATGAGTCCTGATTGAATCAGATAAAGCTCTTCTGCATCCATTCCTTCTTGAAACAAATACGTGTGTTTTTTCATTTTCCTTTTCGTACTGATCGATTCCAGCAATTCATGCAGTTCGCGGGAAAGAAGTTCTTTATCAGATTTTCGGAAAGAGAGAATATTCATGAGCTCACCTCGAAGAAAGTCACGTTGCGTATGTATATTGTAACGTGACTTGATTTGCACTCACCCAGAAAAAACTAACAATCTTGTGAATGGATCATTATGAATCAAGGCTATGACTGTTTCTCTCCGTATGTGTTTTCATTCTTTCCTGCCAATACATCCAGATCACAAGGACAAAGCTGGCTAACGCAACCTCTGAAAGCGCCATAAACCCGATCGCGTATTGGCCTGTTGCCTGAAATACACTTGCCAGAATCAGCGGAGGGAAAAAACCGCCCAGTCCGCCCATGGCAGACACAATACCGTTGGCAATCCCCGCTTGCTTCGAAAAATAGAAAGGCACCAGTTTAAATACCGTCCCGTTTCCAATCCCTGAGCAGACTGCCACCGTCAGCGATCCGAACGCATAAAGGCCGATCGCCGGGGAGAATGACAGCATGACGCCTGACAGCGTAAGCCCTGCGAAAACGAACATCAGAATGCGGAGCGGGCTCAGTTTATCTGCAAGAAACCCTCCCACAGGCCTGAGCAGCGTAGAGACCGCAATAAAGCCGGCCGTCCGCAGACCGGCGTCCGCAGGGCTCAGCCCAAAATGCTCAACCAAAAAATTCGGAAGATAGATGGTAAAGGCGACAAAGGCGCCGAACGTAATAAAATAAAACAGGCTCAACATCCACAGCACATGATTTCGGTAAACGGCTTTCATTTGTGTCTTTATGGAAACTTTGACTTTCTTCTCATGCCGGTCGCCGAACAAAACGTGCAGTAATGCGAAAACAGCCAGCAAAACAAGATACATCTGCACGGTTGCTTTCCATCCCGCGGCTTGAGCGATAACCGGCGCCGCAAAGGTAGTAACGGCGGTCCCGATGTTTCCGGCACCGTAAATCCCATTGACGACACCGTGCTTTTCTTTTGGATAATATTTCGGGAGGGACGTCACTCCGATGGAGAATACCGCTCCGCCGATCCCTAAGAAAAAGCCGCCCGTGATTAAATCAAATAAAGAATCCGCGATACTGATCCAAAATACGGGAAACAAAAGCAGGATGAAGCTGATCATAAACATCAGCCGCGCGCCATACCTGTTCGTTAAATATCCTAAAGGAATACGGAGAAGCGATCCGAGAATAACGGGAATCGCCGTCACCAATGAAATCTCGCCTTTGCTTAAATGAATATCTGATGTCATTTGAGAAATGAGCGATGAAATCAGCACCCACACCATAAACCCTGCCACTAAGCTTAATGACTGCAGCGATAATTGAATATGTTGACGATTGATCATTCGGCTTGCCCCTTTCACTGATTCAATATCAGTCTTATCATACAAAAACTCAGTGTACGGGATTGTGAATTACATCACACGCTTTATATGCAAAAAAAAGAACAAAGCCCGAAGACTTTGTCCTTTGATCATCATTACATTTTTTCCGGAGCGGATACGCCGATCAGCTGAAGCGCATTGTTCAGCGTAATTTGCGTCGCCTTCATTAAAGCGAGACGCGCGCGGCTCTTCTCTTTATTTTCCGGATCGATGACTTTCTCCGCATTGTAGAAGCTGTGCAGAGCGGAAGCCAGATCATAAATATAGTTTGTGACACGGTGAGGAATGCGTTTTTCCGCCGCTTCTGCCACTGCTTCAGGGAAGCCGCCGATTGTTTTCAGCAGGTCATATTCTTTTTCTGATTGAATATGGCTGAAATCAAGATCTGCCGCCGGTTTAAGTCCCTGCTCCTCCCCTTGGCGAAGCATGCTGCAAATACGTGCATGTGCGTATTGCGCATAATACACAGGGTTTTCATTAGATGTGGATACGGCAAGATCCAAGTCAAAATCCATATGCGTATCAGCGCTGCGCATCGCGAAGAAATAACGCACGGCATCCAAGCCGACTTCTTCAATCAAGTCGCGCATCGTTACGGCTTTCCCCGTACGTTTGCTCATCTTCATTTTTTCGCCGTTTTTGTATAAATGAACGAGCTGAATGATCTCAACTTCCAATGTGCCTTTCTTGTAACCGAGCGCTTCAATCGCCGCTTTCATACGCGGAATATACCCGTGGTGATCCGCGCCCCATACATTGATGAGCTTGTCGAATCCGCGGTCAAGTTTGTCTTTATGGTATGCGATATCCGGCAGCAGATAAGTGTATGAGCCGTCTTTTTTGATCAGCACACGGTCTTTATCGTCACCGAACGTTGTGGAGCGGAACCATGTCGCGCCGTCCTCTTCGTATACATGGCCCTTTTCGCGAAGCGCCTCGAGCGCCTGATCAATTTTTCCGTTTTCGTACAGTGACGTTTCAGAATACCATACGTCAAACGGCACGCGGAAATTTTCCAGGTCGGAGCGAAGTTTATCAAGCTCGTACTTTAAGCCGTATTCACGGAAAAACGCCTGACGTTCGCTCTCCTCTTCATGTACGAAACGGTCGCCGAAATCTTCGGCAAGCTTTTTCCCGATGGCGATAATATCCTCGCCGCGGTAACCGTCTTCCGGCATCGGTTTCTCGAGGCCGAGCGCTTCAAAATAACGGACTTCAACGGAAAGCGCCAGGTTGTTAATCTGGTTGCCAGCATCATTAATATAGTATTCACGGCTCACATCATAGCCCGCTTTAGAAAGCACGCTGCACAGCGCGTCACCTACCGCCGCGCCGCGCGCATGGCCTAAGTGAAGATCTCCCGTCGGGTTGGCCGATACGAATTCGACCTGAATCTTTTCGCCTTGTCCGATGTTTGTCTCTCCGTAATGTTCACCCGCTTCAAGCACGGACGGAATCAGTTTTGTTAAGTAGCTGTTGTTCATGTAAAAGTTGATAAAGCCGGGCCCCGCAATATCCATCTTTTCAATGGAAGCTTTGCCTTTATCAAATGACGCCACGATCTCCTCAGCGATTTGGCGCGGCGCTTTTTTTGCGATTCTCGCCAGCTGCATCGCCATGTTTGTGGAATAATCACCGTGTGTTTTGTCTTTCGGCGTTTCTAACAGTACGCTTGGAATCTGGCTTTCTTCCGCCAGGCCCGCTTTCAGAACGGCCGCTTTGATCTCTTCCTTCAGCACGTCCTTCATTTGTTCCGCAATATTCATGCCTTTGTTTCCTCCTTATATTGGATCGTCATGTTATGTACATGTTCTTGGTTTTCGCCTACAGTCATGTTATATGTCAGTTTGACGGAGCCTTCCGAACCGCCGACATCAGATTGAATGTTTTTCGTTTCCGTACGGAGCTCCATTTGTCCGAACGGCAGTTTATATTGAGTGAGTGTCGATGCCCCCGGAATGAACCGCTGTTTCATTTGGATGGCGCCCGATCTCATTACGAGAATCTCTTTTTCTGTAATCTTGACGACCGTTTTAATCTTGCCCAAATCATGCTCTTCGTGATAGGAAAGATACGTTTTGCCGTTTCTCACGTAATAGAATCCACTCGATGTAAATTCAACCGACTCTTCTTCGGAGCCGTTATGAATGAATGATTGCACATGAATGGCTACTGGTGTCTCCTGTCTCATGCTGACACTTCCTTTTCATCATCCCGCTTAACCTGAATAGTATAAGTTTTCAAGGGAAAAAGTTCAACCGCTTCCTCCTATCTTACCATCTTTGCTGATTGGTTTTGAAGATAAACATGATTTTTAAGGAAAATGAAAAAACCGGAAATCCTAGGCTGCGGGATAAATGCGGTTCCTTCGGCGGACGGCTTTGTCAAAGGGGAAAAGTTTGCGGTATTTTTGCGCTATCCTTCCGAATGAAAATGATAAAATATGTCATATACATAACGTGGAAGGGAGGGATTCGGAATAGTGGCGAGTGTTTTATCGTCTTCAGCGGTTGGAGAAAAAATCAACGAATGGTATATGTACATTCGAAGGTTCAGCATCCCGGACGCCGAGTACTTGCGGAGAGAAATCAAAGAAGAGCTTGCAGGCCTGGAAGAAGATCAGGATCTTCATCTGTACTATTCTCTCATGGAATTCCGCCACAATCTGATGCTCGAATACCTCGAACCGCTGGAATCGCAGCGGATAGAAGAACAGCCGAGACTATCGGATCTGCTCGCGGATATTGATAAAAAGCAGGCCCGGCTGACCGGACGGCTTGATTATTATTTTAATTTTTTCCGGGGGATGTATGAGCTGGAATGCCGTGAATATCTTTCAGCGATTCAGTTTTTTAAGAAAGCTGAAAGCAAACTGACGTACGTTAAAGATCATATAGAAAAAGCTGAATTTTACTTTAAAATGTCAGAAGTCTATTATTATATGAAACAAACTTATGTATCGATGGATTATGCGCGGCAGGCTTATTTAATTTATAAAGATGAAAAAAAATACAATATTAGATTAACCCAGTGCCATTCTTTATTTGGGGCTAATTATCTTGATGTAAAGCAATACGATCACGCGATTTCCCACTTTCAAAAGGCATATACGATGGCTGGATTGGAACAGCAGCCGCAATTAATGGGGAGAACACTTTTTAACATCGCTTTATGCCATAATAATCAAAACAATAAAGTCGAGGCTATTCCCCATTTAAAAGAAGCCATAGCTGTTTTTGAAAAAGCTCAAATGAGCCATTCACTTCCGCAGCCCTACTTCTTACTTACACAGATTTATTTTAAGTTAGAAAATATAGATAATGCGTACGATTATCATAAAAAAGGCATCTCAATATGTAAGGAAATAGATGATATAATTTACGAGGAAAAATTTAAATTTTTGGAATATTTATATATGCCGGATCCAAGAGATACATTAATAAACGATTGTCTGCATTTTCTTGAAAGTAAATTGATGTATGCTGATATTGAGGAATTAGCCCTTGATGTAGCTAAATATTATTACACAAAAGAAGAATATAAAAAAGCTTCTGTCTACTTTTTAAAAGTTGAAGAAGCCAGACAGCAGATCGAAGGAGGAGTGAATTTATATGAAATTGAAGTATAAATTACTTATAGTCTGTTTTGCTGTGAGTACGATATTAGTATCAGCAGGGATAATGAATAGCTTAACTCCTCATTATTATGTTTCTGAACGCGCCATGATTTGAATTTATTATGAAAGATTTCATTTTAGGTTTGCGGGGACAATCCCCTCGAGTGTTTTAATATCTATTACAAAAAACCCGGAACAAAGGCTGCTTCTGCCCTGTTATTCCGGGTTTTCTTCTTTCTATTTCACAAACCCAAGCAGCATTTCACGGATCATCTTGCTTGCCGTGTTTGCGGTTTGTTCTGAGTGGTCATAGACCGGTGCCACTTCTACGAGGTCGGCGCCTTTTACGCTGACCTCTGAGCGCGCGATTTCATGGATGGACGCGAGCAATTCTTTAGACGTGATGCCTCCCGCGTCAACCGTGCCCGTTCCCGGCGCATGAGCGGGGTCAAGAACGTCGATATCGATCGTGACATAAACCGGGCGTCCCGCAAGCTGCGGCAGCACTTTTTTCAGCGGCTCAAGCACTTCAAACTTAGAAATGTGCATGCCGTTTTCTTTCGCCCATTCAAATTCTTCCTTCATTCCGGAGCGGATGCCGAATGAAAATACGTTTTGCGGCCCGATGAGCTCGGCCGCTTTGCGGATCGGAGTAGAGTGGGAAAGCGGTTCGCCTTCATAATCCGTGCGCAGGTCGGTGTGCGCGTCAAAATGAATGATGGCAAGATCCGGAAACTTCTTATACATGGCTTTTATGACAGGCCATGATACAAGGTGCTCCCCTCCCATGCCGAGCGGGAACTTGCCTTTTTCTAGGATGCCGTCCACGTATTCTTCAATCATATCAAGGCTTCTTTGCGGATTGCCGAACGGAAGCGGAATGTCTCCGGCGTCAAAGAAATTCAAATCAGCCAAGTCACGGTCGAGGTACGGGCTGTATTCTTCAAGACCGATAGACACCTCGCGGATTCTCCCCGGGCCGAACCGTGAACCGGGACGGTAGCTGACCGTCCAATCCATCGGCATGCCGTAAAGGATGGCGTCCGCCTCTTTCCAGTCGGGGCGGCTCGCGATAAATACTTTTCCTGAATATGCTTCATCAAATCTCATCAATAATACCCTCGCTTTCCTGTAAAAAAGCGCAAGATTCGCTCCTGCGCCGTACGTTTTTATTTGATTAAGTCGCTCACAAATTTCGGAAGAACAAATGCTGCTTTGTGAAGCTCTTTCGTGTAATACTTCGTGTCGATGTCGAAGAAACGGCTGTCCTCTACTTCAAGCGGATCGTACTTTTTAGAACCGATCGTAAATGTCCACAGGCCGCTCGGGTACGTCGGGATATTAGCCGTATACAGACGGGTGATCGGGAAGATTTCTTTCACGTCACGCTGTACGTTTGTAATCAGTTCCGGTGTAAACCACGGGTTGTCCGTCTGCGCGACGAAGATGCCGTCTTCTTTTAACGCCTTGGAAATTCCGGCATAGAAGCCTTTTGAGAACAGATTGACGGCCGGTCCGACCGGTTCTGTTGAATCAACCATGATGACGTCATACTCATTTTCTGATTTCGCGATGTGCATGAAACCGTCATCGACTCTCACGTCGACGCGCGGATCATCAAGCTTGCCCGCAATGGACGGAAGGAATTTTTTAGAGTATTCAATAACCTTGCCGTCAATGTCGACAAGCGTCGCTTTTTTTACGCTTGGGTGCTTCAGAATCTCTCTGATGACACCGCCGTCTCCGCCGCCGACAACGAGAACGTTTTCCGGATTCGGGTGCGTAAATAACGGGACGTGCGCAACCATTTCATGATAGACGAATTCGTCTTTTTCAGATGTCATGACCATTCCGTCTAAGAACAGCATGTTGCCGAATTCTTCTGTCTCCACCATTTCCAGATGCTGAAATTCCGTCTGTTCCGTATGTAATGTTTGTTTCACCTTTAATGTAATGCCGAAATTCTTCGTCTGCTTCTCCGTATACCAAAGCTCGCTCAATTGTCATCTCCCTTTCAAGGCTTATTTCATTTATTGTAAGCGTCTGTATCGCTTTTATTCCGGTTAAAATCTCATTTTCACCTAAGGAAAAAGTATAGAGGATGGAGGGGAAAAAGTAAAGAAGTGTCCGGTTTGATATGTTTAAAAAACCCCCTTTTTTCACATAATAATAGAATCATGAAAAAGGGGGTTCCCAAAAGTGGATAAAGTATCTGGAAATCAGCTCAGAATCACATTCAAAATCATCCGCGCCTGCATCTTTCTGACACTGATCGGCGGAATGCTGGCCGGCGTCTGCTTCACATCCGTTCTTCTTGCAGCGAAATGGCAGGGCGCCCCCTCCGTCCGGGTTCCTCAGTCTACGATTCTTTATGCAAATGACGGCTCAAAGCTAGGTGAGACCGATTTCGGGGAAAAGCGCTACTGGGTCCGGTTAAAAGATATCAATCCGACAGCGGTGCAGGCCGCGATTGCGGTGGAGGATCAAAACTTTTACAATCACCACGGTTTTGATTACCGGCGGATGGCCGCCGCCGCGCTGGCTGACATAAAGGCAATGGCCAAGGTTCAGGGCGCCAGCACCATCACCCAGCAATACGCGAGAAATCTCTACCTTGAGCATGATAAAACATGGAAACGAAAATGGAACGAAGCATTTTACACGATCCGCCTTGAACAGAACTATTCTAAAAACGAGATTTTAGAAGGTTATGTAAATACGATATATTACGGCCACGGCGCATACGGAATTGAAGCCGCCTCCCGCCTGTATTTCGGCAAACACGCCAAAGATCTGAACGATGCGGAAGCCGTGCTTCTGGCGGGCATACCGAAAGGCCCGTCCGGCTATTCGCCATATGTCAGTGAAAAGAAGGCCAAACAGCGCCAGGAAACCATTCTCCGTCTGATGGCCGGACAAAAAATGATCTCAAAAGAAAAGGCGGAAAGGATTAAGAAAACGCCGCTTGCCTATCAGCCGCTGAAAAGCAGAACCGCGGCGAAAACGGCACCTTATTTTTACGATGATGCGATGAAAGAACTCGAGAAAAAGCTCGGCATGACGCGCGAACAGCTCGCAACGAGCGGATTGCGTGTTTATACAACGCTTGATAAGCGCATGCAGCGGATCGCGGAAAACACTGTGGCACATACGATCCGTACCGGCTCTGACATTCAGGTCGGCTTTTCCGCGATTGATCCGGCAACAGGGCGCGTGCTTGCGCTTCTCGGCGGACGTGACTACGAAAAAAGCCCGTTTGACCGGGCGACACAGGCGAAACGGCAGCCGGCTTCCACGATCAAGCCGCTTTTGTATTACAAAGCGATTCAAAGCGGCTTTACACCGGTCACGCTGATGAAAAGCGAAGCCACAGAGTTCCAGATTGACGACAACGGAGATACCTATTCTCCAAGCAATTACAACGGCTACTACGCCAATAAACCGATTACGCTGCTTCAGGCGCTTGCCTTATCAGACAACATTTATGCCGTGAAGACCCATCTCTTTCTCGGCATGAATAAGCTCGTGTCGGCGGCAAAGGAATTCGGCATCAGCGAACATTTAAAGCCCCTTCCGTCTCTGGCGCTCGGGACTGAACCCGTGCGCCCGATTGAGATGGTTAATGCCTATGCGATGCTCGCAAACGGGGGAAAACAAATCACCCCTTCCTTTATCACAAAAGTGACGGATACCGCCGGCAACATCTTGTATGAACAGCCGCGCGGACATCAGCAGACGCTTGATAAAAAAGCCGCTTTTGTGACGGCGAGCATGATGACGGGCATGTTTGATGAGGATTTAAACGGCTATACTTCCGTCACGGGACGCACCATTTCAGACCGGCTGACCCGGACGTACGGCGGGAAATCAGGCACGACCAGCGCAGACAGCTGGATGATCGGCTTTAATCCGGCTCTTGCCGCCGGTGTGTGGACAGGCTATGACAAAAGCAGCACGATTGATTCAGTAGAAGAAAAAAGCTATGCGAAGACGATTTGGGCGGACTTTATGGAGAAGGCGCTCGAAGGAGAACCGGAAATAGCGCTTAAACCGCCGAAGGGCGTCACGGGCGTCTATATTGACCCCGCTTCCGGCTACACTTCGGGACCCGGATGCGCCGCAAAGCATTACACGTATTTCATCGCAGGCACTGAGCCCGCGGATGTGTGCTACGGACCGGAACCGTCTAAAAAAGAAAAGGAACACGTCCCCGCCCGTAAAGAAGCTCCGCGCAAAAAGTGGTGGGATAAGTGGCTCGGCAAAAAAGACTGAGCCCGGTGCATTGCGCGCCGGGCTTAATCCGCGTCTTCCTCAAGCACCCATGGGAGCAAGAGTGAAAAGTCGAGATGGATAATAGGGTCAGGAAAACCCTTCGGTATAAAAAATGTTGTACTAGGCAAAGAAAACGAAAAGCGGATATCTCCCTCTCTCTCAATATGAAACTTCGGCCAGCCTTCCCTAAGCCTGCCGACAATCGGATAGCTGCCCGCATAATGATGCAGGCCGTTTTCCTTTCCATGCTCCCCCAAGTCGTGACAGACAGCCGGACGAATCCCAAACCGCGTAAACAGTCTTGTTTTCTCGGCGGGAAGGAGATTCACCGCCTCGGAAAAGTTCCGGCAGCTCCCGCAATCGCAGGGATCAGGCCATGATTTTTCATATTGCTTTCTCGTTTCCGCCGTATCTGCTTCAATGATCCAAGGCCCGATGTCAAAGACGGTGAACATGATGAAACCTCCGCGTAAACATGAAAAACCCCGAGTCTTGGTTCGGCTCGGGACTTTCCATGTCCTGATTCTGTATCAACAGTTTACTCAGTACAATTGCAAATTAGTGCAAATATTTATAAAGTTCACAAAAAGTTCACAAATTATTTTTCGTCCGGAAGCAGACCCGTTTTCAATTCATCGGATGAACGTTCCCAGAGCCCTTGGTCATGCTTCTGCAGAAATTCAGCAAGCACCTGCTTTGAGCTGGCGTCCATTTTGTCCACGATAATGCGGCGCTTCATTGATTTATCCATTAAATTCACATGCTCCGGCAATGACTTATAGCCTCTGCGGATACTTCTGTCCACGGTCATTTCACAAGCCGTCACACCCGCGTAATAAGGGCCTTCTTCTTTTCTGTCGATGGTGACCCACACGAGCCAGTACGGTTTTCCGTTCGGCACTTCATCTTTGTTCGGCAGGAATTTGATGCCTTTTTCAACGACACTGCGGGCATGCATTGCGCCGATGTCTACGAAAGCTTCCTTCTCTTCCACATCGACAAATACCGGAGAAATATTGTCAAGGCTCAGCGACCCGGCGCCAAAACCGCCATGTCCGTCGGTCGGATCACTTTTAATAATATTAAATCCGATTGTTTTCTTCTTTTTTTCTTCCATGAAAATACCCTCCTACAAAAGCGGTTGAAATATAATGGCAAATACCTTGAGAATCCAGTCTCTCCCCTCGCTTAACAGCGGCCACACGACATAGGAGCCGACCGGTGTCACAAACAGCACGAGAAACACGATAATCCCGTAGCTCTCAAACTGAGTCATTTTGGCGCGCACCCGCGGCGGCACGAGATCCTCAATAATCCGGTAGCCGTCAAGCGGAGGAAGCGGCAGCAGGTTGAATAAACACAGCGCGAGATTCAGCTGAATCCAAATAGAGAAAAAGCGGTCAAGCCCCATGCTGAATGCAGAAAGCAGCTCCATTCCGTAAGCATGCATCAACACTAGCAAAAAGAAACCGATAAAGGCAAGAAGCAGGTTGCTTACGGGCCCGGCGACGGAAACCAGCACTCCCGCCAGCCGCGGTCTTTTAAAGGCGCGGCGGTTCACCGGCACCGGACGGGCCCAGCCGAAACCCGCGACCAAAATTAGAATCGTTCCGAAAACATCAAGATGTTTAATCGGATTGAGCGTTAATCTGCCCTGTCTCGCCGCGGTATCGTCTCCGAACCGATACGCGACATACGCGTGCGCCAGTTCATGCATCGTAAATGCCACGATCAGCGTAATCACGACATAGGGCATAAGCTCCAGCGGATAATATAAAAATCTGTCCAAATGTCAAAATCCCCTTTTTTTAAAAATGCAAGATTGTCCTTCATTCAGTATACTATAAGTGATCTCTCTTCCAAAGAGAGGAAACGATAAAGGAGGATCAGCACCATGCCGCTCGTAACCGTTAAAATGCTTGAAGGCCGCACAGATGAACAAAAACGGAATCTGGTTGAAAAAGTGACAGAAGCCGTAAAAGAAACGACAGGCGCAGCCGAAGAAAAGATCATTGTCATGATTGAAGAAATGAGAAAGGATCATTACGCCGTCGCCGGCAAACGGATCAGCGATACGGAGTAATCCTTGATAATGGCCGGCGCTGCTATGTCAGGCCGGCTTATTTCACAACCTTTTCAACCAGGCTGAAAAAGATTTTCTTTTCTTCCTCTGTCAATGCTTCGAACAGTTCGTCAATGAGCAGCTGCCGGTTTTCAATCATTTGCATGGCCGCCATTTTTCCCGATTCGGAAAGCGTCATCCATACCGTGCGGCGGTCTTCATTGTTTCTCGACCTTTCCACGAATCCTTCTTTTTCTAAATGATTGAGAGCGGTTGTCGTGGCGGAAGGCGATAATGTGACCTCCTGCAATATATCTTTAATCGTGCACGTGCCGTGCCGGTAAATAATCCTCAGAATAAATCCTCTGATATTGTTTATACTCTTTGGAATTGTCGCCTCATCAAGCTTTTTCGTGCTCTTTAAATATTTCGTGAGCGCGTAATCCAGTACATTTGCTTGCAAGTTATCGTGCTTCATGCAGAAACTCCCCATTTCAAGATGCATCCATCATCATTTGTTTGTTTTTTATTACATTTTACTGATACCTTACGGAGAAAGTCAAAATTCCGGCCGGAATGCCCGCAACTTTTATCCTGCCCTGCACAGACTTTTGTCTCCCTCTTTTTTACCATATCCTTTTATGCAATGCTGGTTTTATAGACACGATTCAGGTAAAATCATTAAGGGTGACTGCGTTTGACGGAAAGGATAATCTGATCGGATGCGGCAGACAATATGATTGGAAAAGAAAAGAAAAGAAACGGAACAGACGGGGAAACAGAACACAGGATTGTCGATTACACAGAAGATGTGACACGGGTAAAAGCCAAAGAGTCCCTCTTGGCTTTTGCTTTTGGATGGAGGGATGCGTGTTGCGGAATATCCTACAAAAAAAAGACATCACCCAGCTGCTTGAACAAAGCAGAAAAAGGCAGACTGCCAAAACGATGGGTGGATTTGATTTAACATTACTGGGCATCGGCGCCGTCATCGGGACGGGCGTCATGGTTCTTACAGGCATTACAGCCGCGAAAAACGCCGGGCCTTCCGTAATCTTTTCTTTTATCATTGCAGCCGTTGTCTGCAGCCTTGCAGCATTATGTTACGCCGAAATCGCTTCTGTTCTCCCGGTTTACGGAAGCGCCTATATTTACTCTTATACCACCATGGGAGAAATTGTCGGCCATTTAATGGGCTGGACGCTCTTATCCGTTTATATGGTGACGGCGTCAGCGGTGGCAAGCGGCTGGTCAAGTTATTTTAATAATCTGTTAGCCGAAATCGGCATGCCTTTGCCGGACAGTCTGCTGCACGTGCCGA
This sequence comes from Bacillus sp. R45, assembly GCF_021729365.1. Classification (NCBI taxonomy): domain Bacteria; kingdom Bacillati; phylum Bacillota; class Bacilli; order Caryophanales; family Bacillaceae; genus Bacillus; species Bacillus sp. R45. The sequence goes on from NZ_CP091421.1 coordinate 3,596,639, forward strand.
GCCAGGGGGGGATCGTCAACCTTCCTGCCATCATCATTACTCTATTAATTGCCGTCGTTCTGTCACGCGGCTCTAAAGAGAGCAAAACCTTTAATAATATAATGGTTCTCGTAAAAATCGGAATTGTTTTGCTGTTTATCATCACAGGAAGCTTTTTTGTAAAGCCGGGCAATTGGCATCCTTTTATGCCTTTTGGAATCAAAGGCGTCATTACGGGGGCTTCTGCCGTCTTTTTTGCGTTTCTCGGGTTTGACGCGATTTCGGCTTCGGCTGAAGAAGTCAAAAAACCGCAGCGCAACCTGCCGATCGGTATTATCGGTTCACTGGTGATCTGTACATTGGTATACGTCATCGTCTGTCTCGTCATGACGGGTATGGTTCCGTATTCACAGCTTAATGTGCCGGAAGCCATGTCTTATGTGCTGCAGACTGTCGGACAAAACGCGGTGGCGGGCATTATCGCTGCCGGTGCGGTGATCGGACTGATGGCCGTCGTTCTCGCTCATACCTATGCGGCGACCCGTATATCTTTTGCGATGGCAAGAGACGGAATGCTGCCGAAAGTCTTTACCATTGTCGGAAAGAAATCGGGAGCGCCAATCTTTAATACGTGGCTGATCGGACTGATCAGCGCATGCATCGCGGGTTTTGTTGATCTGAAAGAGCTGTCGGATCTCTCAAACATCGGCGCGCTATTGACATTTGCCATGGTCAGTCTGTCCGTGCTGATTCTGCGCCGCACCCATAAAGATCTGCCACGGGGATTTAAAGTGCCTTTTGTACCCGTACTGCCGATTTTGGCCATTATCTGCTGTTTGTTTTTAATGGTCAATCTGCCGCTGAAAACGTGGCTTTATTTTGCCGTCTGGCTGATCATCGGCGTCATCGTTTACTTTTTATATTCGTACAAGCACAGCAAATTGAGACAATAAACAAAACCAGGCCCGCTTCATCGCGGCCTGGTTTTTTCATAAAAAAAGACGAAAGCATCGCCTTTAACAAATGTGTTTCAGCTCTTCTATGTAGTGAAGCGCCTCATCATATTCTTCATCCGTATATTTCTGTTTGCTTTTTATCGTAAACACTTTCTCTTTCTTTTCCTCAGCTTCAAGGCCGTCAAAATACAAAATCGTAGACACCAGCTCCAGAAACCGGGATGAGCGGCTGTTGACGCTGTCGATGTACTTCTTCATATCCGGCATCTTAAGCTCCGCATGATGTAAAAACTCGGCTCCCGTCTCCGTCAGCGAGTACCGGTATTGAAAGTAGCCGCCCTTTTTTTCCTTCACCTCATCCAGAAACCCAAGATTGCACAGCTCTTCAATTCGAAGCGTCAGTTCTTCGGAATACGGGCCGTAAAAATGAAAATCATATTTTTCGTAGAAAGGATACTGCATTTTCTTCGCGATATAAATGATTTTCTGCAGCTTTTTCCGCCCGATGATTTCTCCAGAATCCGAGAACACCTTCATCAGTTTTGCATGTTCTTTCAACAAATTCCCGACATCTCCTTTTCCTTCTTTACCAAAATCCTTCTATGTCAGTCCCAGCAGCTGCCGGATTTTTAATTTTGCTTCAGGGTTTTCTGAATCGTCGCAAATGAGGTCCATCGGATAGTAGAGCTTATGGTCCGTCCGGCGTTTGCCCGAAATGGATTCGACAATGGCGGACTGCCTGGACAGCTCTTTGATCTGGCCGTTCTGCGTTAACAGATGAATCGGCAGACGCTCCTCCTCTTCACCCGGCCGGTAAAAATCATACGGCAGATCCGATGAAGAATCGACCACTAAATAGTAATTGGGATCAATTCCCGCCTCTTTAAAGAGAGCGGTCAGTTCAAAATAAGCCGACATTTCCTCATTCGGATTAAATTCGGCATATTGAAACAGCTGGCGGTTAATGAAGCGGCGGCACAAGTCGGACAGAATCGGGTCCTCTTCTTCCTCCCAAGCCTGGAAATAATATAAAATGATGGCTTCATCAAGCTTCAGATAATCCGCAAGCGTCAGCTTCCCTTCAAAAATGGAATAAAAATGAACGGGAGCATGAGTGAATATATACCCTTCTTCATGGAGCTGCTTCGCACGGTGGAGAATTTTCGTCAAAATGACTTCAGCGCTTCTCGTCACGGGATGAAAATACACCTGCCAGTACATTTGATAGCGGCTCATAATATAGTCTTCGACGGCGTGCATGCCGCTTTGCTTAATGACGATCTGGTCCTCTCGCGGACGCATGACCCTTAAAATCCGTTCCATATCAAAATGTCCGTAGCTGACGCCCGTATAGTATGCGTCCCGCTGAAGGTAATCCATCCTGTCGGCGTCAATCTGGCTCGAAATCAGGCTGACCACCTGTTTGTTTTTGTATGTTTTGGCAATGACTTCGGCAACATCCTGCGGAAATCCCGGTCCCGCCTTTCTGAGAACCTGATTCACCTCGGTGTCGCCGAGAATGATTTCCCTCGTATAGTCTTCATGATCCAGATGAAAAACCTTTTCAAAGGAATGCGAAAACGGCCCATGTCCCAAATCGTGCAAAAGCGCGGCGCTGAGACAGAGTTCGCGTTCATTGTCATCCCATTCAGGACGCCCTTTAAAAACATCATCAACCATTCGTCTGACAATCTCATAGACGCCGAGAGAATGGTTAAAACGGCTGTGTTCCGCGCCGTGAAACGTCAAATACGTCGTACCGAGCTGTTTGATCCGGCGCAGCCGCTGAAATTCACGGGTGCCGATCAAATCCCAGATCAGCTTGTCCCGCACATGAACATAGCGGTGAACGGGATCTTTAAACACTTTTTCTTCTGATAATTTTCCGTTTGGATACGCCATCGTCATTCCCTCTTTTTTTTAGCCGTGATTCTATTATATCGGCTCTGTAATTTGAAAACATCCTTGAATTTGTCCGGCGTTTTGTTCCAGTTTTCAATCATTGATTTTTTGAAGCAAAAAAGCCTGACCCATCGGGCGAGGCTGTCGTAAAAATGCACATTTACTTTTTGATCTTCTTTTTCACTTTCTCAATCAGCTCGTCCTCAGTCGGCGCCGACAGCGGGCGGTTGTTTACGAAAGCAAACGATTTCTTGCGTCCGGGCCCGCAATATGACTGACATCCGACCTCCACTTTTGCATCCGGGTCAGCTTCTTTCAAACGCGGCAGCAATGTCTTAATATTGGTGGCCTGGCAATCATCACACACTCGGAATTCATTAGCCATGATGTACGCTTCCCTTCATTCAATGTTCCTCTATGTTAAATCTTAATTTTTAAAAACGAAAAAAATCACATCACGTTTTATTGTACAAGGATTCATCTTATCCTGCAAGGCTCTGCGTATCTCTCATTCTTTCAGCCAATTTGTATAAATATTTTCCAATCTGGACATTCTAATACCATCAAAGATTATTGGGGGTTGAGAACATTGACAAAGCAAAGACAGGACGCCTGGTCGGAGGAAAATGACCTGCTGCTTGCGGAAACCGTGCTCCGGCACGTCCGGGAAGGAAGCACGCAGCTGAACGCCTTTGAAGAGGTAGGCGATAAATTAAACAGAACGTCGGCAGCGTGCGGATTCAGATGGAATGCCGTCGTGCGCCATCAATATGAAAAAGCGCTTCAGCTTGCAAAAAAACAGCGGAAACAGCGGATGCGCGCGCTCGGAAACGGCCAGCCGGCCAAGAAGAAACTATTATACCAGCCGCCTGCACCGGATGCGGACATCATTCAAGAAACCGCAGCCGAAGTGACGGTTCAAACGGAAGCGCCAAAAGAGGATCGGCAAGCCGTCATGTCCGGCGAACATATGCCTTATGTCGATGAAAGCTTCAAGGAAGAGTTAGCTAGTTTATCACATTTGCTGGCGCCTCAGCAGCCGAGCCAAAAGGCGGAGCTCACAATGGCAGACGTCATTCAATTTCTGCAGAGCTATGAAGGCAGCGGAAAGCAAACTTCCGCCCTGCAGATGGAAAATGACCGTTTAAAACGGGAAAACCAAGAACTTCAGTCTAAAACCGAGCAGCTGGAAGCGGCCGTCGAAAAGCTTGAAAAAGATCAAAAAACCATTCAGGAAGACTACGAAACCTTGGTGAAAATTATGAACAGAGCCAGAAAACTAGTTTTATTTGAAGACGACGAGCATGCGTCTCCGTCCTTTAAAATGGACCGAAACGGCAATTTAGAAAAAATGGCCGAATAACGCAAAAAACCCCTTTCTTTGTCATGGAAAAAGGGGTTTTTGCCATTTGTCAATGACGCGCATCCTGATCTATATTAATGTAAACATTGTTCAGGAGGCCTTCTTCCCGCAAGGGCTGCGCATCTCGGTCCCCGCCCGCACATAAGCATAAAGATTCAATTCCTCATCCCAAATGGTTCTTGGGAATTATTGATCGATTAGCTACTGTGCAATACACTGTATAGAGAATACAATTATTAGATATGATGGGAATGATAGTAAATGAGTAGCCAATTACGAAAAGGAGCATTGGAACTTTGTGTGTTGTCCCTGCTTCTTTATGAAGATTTATATGGTTATGAATTAATCAAGGTCATAAGTGAAACGTTCCCTGTATCGGAGGGCACCATCTACCCCATATTACGAAGACTTACGAAAAATAACTATTTAAAAACGTATACAGCAGCTTCAGATCAAGGCCCGTCACGCAAATATTACAAAGTAACAGAAGAAGGCGCCTTTTATCATCACACATTAAAATCGGAATGGCTTGACCTGTCCGAAAAAGTGAACAGCATCATTAAGGAGGGAAAATGAATGTGTAAAGACCAATATTTAAAACATCTCCGGCGGGAAATAAAAGATCTGCCGGAATTTGAGCAAAAAGAGATACTCGCCGATATCGGCGAAATATTCCAAATGGGCGTCGCTGAAGGAAAAAGCGATGAACAAATCGCCGGCAATTTAGGAAACCCCAAAACACTTGCGCGCGCCTTAAAAGCGGATATTTTCATCAGTGATGCCGAGGAGCAGAAAACATGGCGCTCCTTTTTCAAAGCATTCGGCCTGATGCTGGGTATGGGCATGTTCAACTTCATGTTTATGCTGACACCGTTTCTTTTTGCCTCTGTTGCGGTGTTAAGTTTGATGGCAATCGGCCTGATGCTGATGACCGGATCATTCTTTCTCCTCGTAAAAGTGCCGATTGTAACAGCCATTTTTAACGGATGTATGGTCCTCGGAGCGGGTATGGCGGTGTTTATGGCCGGATTTGATCTTTCGAAACTGATATTCCGCATCTTTTTGCGCTATTTCAAATGGAATGTCAGCATTGTAAGGAGGGAAACCATTGAATCGAAAAATGTGGTATAGCATTGCTCTCATTTTAATCGCTGCCGGCCTGATCGGAAGCATGTTCTTCGGTTTTGACGGCTTTTACCCTAAATCATAAGGAAGGTGTGCAAGTAGCATGAGTGAACCAGCCCTGATATTAAAAGATGTCTCTAAAACCATCAATCATACCCCTATTGTACAGTCAATTTCTTTCGATGTGAGAAAAGGCGAGATATTCGGCCTTTTAGGGCCGAACGGCTCAGGTAAAACCACTATTTTCAGAATGATCGTACAGCTTATTAAAAAAACAGAAGGAGCCATTTCATTCAGAGGCAGACCGGACAGCGACTTTGAATATTTTATGAGACATATCGGGGTTATCATTGAAACAAAAAAGCCCGGACTCAGTCCAAGCTTTCCTGCGTGCCGAACACCTTCTCATTCCGTTCCAGCATTCGGATCAGATTTTTTTCAAATACCATTTCCTCTTCCGGCGATAATTCGGCTGCATACAGGCGTCCGCTGAGTTCCTTCAGTTCAGTCAAAAGCGCCAGCATTAAGTCCTGCACGGTAATGTCCGTTTGCAGCAATTCGCTTAATGAAGCCATCGTTTCGGGCCGGATATCGGGATATACGCTTTTTGTATCGTTGCTTTTGTCTTTTAAAGCGGCTTGATAGAAACGTCTGATCAGATCGGCGCGTTCGCTTCCGCTTTTATCGGCACAGAGGTAAATCTGAACCGCGGTTCCGCCCCGCAGGCGTCTTTGTGAGATTCCCGCGAATTTTCGGCCGCCGATGCTGAGATCATAGCTGCCCGGACAGTACGATCCTTTAATTTCATATGCTTCAATTTCGGCATTGTACGGACGCAGCATCCGCCGCACCAGCTCTGTCATCGCCTCGTAGCCTCTGTCAATGTCGATGCCTTTTTTCTCATCTTCAAAAATAAGAGAAATATTCAATACGCCTTCATCGAGAACGACCGCGAGGCCCCCGGAATTGCGGACAATGACACGGTAGCCTTCGCCCTCCAGCAATTTCACGCCGTCCTCTAAAAACGGCAGGCGTGTGTCCTGAATGCCGAGCACGATCGTCCGGTGGTGCACCCAAGTGCGTGCCGTCGCAGGCGATTCCCCTTTGCCTACGGAGGCGCACAGCGTATCATCCATTGCGAATGACTGCTTCGCATCAAAATAAGGGCCGAGGCTGGATTGGTCAATGATTCTCCAGCTCGGCTGCATCAGTAAATCAATCGGTTGCTTTCCCATCTATATTAAATCCCTTTCGTCATAGGCTTTCCATGCATTTATTATATCACTCCGCTTGAGATGATTGAAATTGGCTTTTCAAAAGAGCGATGAAGATTTCTTTGTTTTTTGTGTTCTCCATAATGGAAGATTGGATGATAGACAGTTTCCGTTTTAAGGAGAATCCTTTTATCTCAAGCACGGAAATGCTGCCGTGAAGCAGATCCTTTTGCAGCACGCTTTTTGACAGAACGGAAAGACCCATTCCGCTGATCACGGCTTCCTTGACGCCCTGGTTGCTGCTGATCGTCATCATGGATTTCGGCCGCAGTCCGTTTGATTGAAGGACGTGGTCTAAATATTCCCTCGTTCCCGAACCCTTCTCCCTTGTCACCCACGCTTGATTTTGCAATTCGGCAGCCGGGATGTTTTTTCTGCCGGCGAGCGGGTGTCCGTTCGGTGCGGCAATGCACAATTCATCCTCCATAAACGGCTGAATGTCGAGCTCGTTTTTCCCCGTATGCCCTTCAATTAATCCGATATCGGCTTGAAGCATCCGAACCGCTTCGCTGACCTCCTCCGTGTTTCCGATCATGACGTCCAGGTTCAGTTCGGGATACTCGTCATGAAGCTTTGCGAGAAGCGGCGGCAGAATATATTCGCCGATGGTAAAGCTCGCGGCGATTTTGAGCTTCCCTTTGACATAATGATGGTGGGCGTAAATTTCAGATTTCGCCTGTTCGTACAAAAAGACCATCTGCTTGGCGCGCTGATAGAGAATGTCCCCCGTCGGCGTAGTCGTAAAGTGCTTCGGAGAGCGGTTCAGCAAAGCGGTTTGAAATTCTTTCTCCAGGTTTTTAATGTGAAGGCTGACGCTTGGCTGAGAAATCATCAGCTTCTGCGCCGCCTTTGTAAAGTTTTTTTCTTCCACGACGGCAATGAATGTTTTCAGTTCCCCATAATACAAAAAGCATCGCCCCTAATCATTATTTTTCCTAATCGTTTAGATCATATAAATATATTTTACTAATGATTAAGACCGCAGTAAAGTGGAGTTATCAAGATAATGGGAAGTGACTGAGATGAAGATGATAAAGGGTATTTCAGTTACCGCAGGAATTGCGTTTGCGGCTTTCTATGTCAGCCGCCTGCCGTTTTTGCATATGCTCGGAATGCTTGTCCTTGCCATGCTGATCGGCATGCTCTGGCGCGCCGTATTCGGACAGCGGGCGGCATTAGAGCCGGGGATCGCGTTCTCAAGCAAATACTTGCTGAAAGCAGGCATCATCCTGCTTGGCATGAGACTGAATCTGGCGGATATCTATCATGCGGGCTGGCACGTATTTGCAATTGCCGTCTGCTGTATGATGTTTGCGGGTGCCGTTGTATACGGACTGTCCCGGCTGTTCCGTATAGATCAGACACTCAGCACGCTGACAGCCTGCGGCACAGCGATCTGCGGAGCGGCTGCCATTGCCGCGATCGCGCCGCAGATCAGATCAAATGAAAATGCAGCCGCCATCAGCGCGGCCGCCGTTTCGTTATTAGGAACCGTTTTTACTGTTGTATATTCTCTTGCTTATCATGGATTAGGCTTTTCTCCTGCGGCTTACGGAGCCTTTTGCGGGGCAACGCTTCACGAAGTGGCGCATGCGGCGGCGGCCGGCAGCGCCGGAGGAAAAGCAGCCGTCGAGATGGCGGTGATCGTCAAACTGACCCGGGTCGCGCTGCTCGTCCCGGCCGCATTCATGCTCGGAATGCGGGCGCGCCGCAGCGGAAAGTCAAAGACGGCTTCTGCCGCTTCGCTCCCCATCCCTTGGTTTATCTTCGGATTTCTCGGAATGAGCGCCATCCATACATCAGGCGTTATTTCAGCTTCGTTTTCCGCATTTCTTGTTCAAGTGTCTTATGTTTTAATCGGCATGGCGATGGCGGGTCTCGGTTTGAAAGTCCATATATCGGCGTTTCGTCATAGCGGCTGGCGGGCGCTCGCAGCAGGCTTGATCGGTTCTCTCTGTTTGTCCCTGTTCGGCTGGGCCGCAGTGACATTCTTTCTATAAAAAAAGCCGGTCCTCGTAAAGACCGGCTTTTGCGGATTACAGCGCTTGAGCAGCCGTAATTAACGCAAGATTGTAGACGTCTTCCGCATTACATCCTCTGGAAAGATCGTTTACAGGCATATTCAATCCTTGCAGAATCGGTCCGACCGCTTCAAAGCCGCCTAAGCGCTGAGCGATTTTGTAGCCGATGTTTCCTGCTTCAAGGCTTGGGAATACAAATACATTCGCGTCTCCTTTAATGTCGGAGTCCGGCGCTTTTTTCTCCGCGACAGACGGCACAAATGCAGCGTCGAATTGGAATTCGCCGTCAAGCGTAAGCTCAGGCGCTTTTTCCTTCGCAATTTTCACGGCTTCAGCCACTTTGTCCGTCTCGTCTGATTTCGCCGATCCTTTTGTAGAGAAGCTGAGCATGGCAACGCGCGGGTCAATGTCAAACATTTGAGCCGTATTGGCGCTTTCAATGGCGATTTCGGCAAGGTCCTGGCTGTCAGGAGCAATGTTGATCGCGCAATCAGCGAACACATACTGCTCGTCACCGCGGGCCATGATGAAGACGCCTGATGTTTTTTTCACGCCTTCTTTTGTTTTGATGATTTGCAGTGCAGGGCGCACCGTATCGGCTGTAGAATGTGCGGCTCCGCTGACAAGTCCGTCTGCGAGACCTTTGTACACAAGCATCGTGCCGAAATAGTTTTCGTCCAGCAAAGCTTTGCGGGCCTGTTCTTCCGTCGCTTTGCCTTTGCGGCGTTCTACGAAAGCCTGAACGAGTTCTTCCATGCCTTCATATGTATGCGGGTCAAAAATGTCCACGCCGTCAAGCGTAAGATTTAATTCTTTCGCTTTTGCTTGAATGTCTTCTTTATTGCCGACTACGATCGGCTTTAATACCTTGTTGCCCGCCAAGTTATTGACCGCAACCAGGATACGTTCGTCCAACCCTTCAGGAAATACGATTTTCACATCTTTTCCTGCGACTTTTTCTTGTACTTTTGTAAATAAATCTGCCACGATATTCCCTCCTCTATGTTGACAAAAAACGCTTACTTTTACAGCATACTCTTCTTCCAGCTAAATTCAAATAACCAACTTCTATTATAGCGCTTTCAAAAAGAAATCTTATTTTTCTAACTAATTTAATTGACGGTTTGTTTCACGGCTTAGTTTCTGACACAAGGCTTCGGATTATTCAAGGTTTCTCCACAGCCGAAACGGTTAAACTGTGATATAGTGAAGACATCAATGTAATGAAAAGATATAGGAGTGAAGATACATGAGTGAGCAGCAAAAAACGAACGAAGCCGCCCAAACACTTGACGGCTGGTACGCGCTTCACGATTTCCGCACAATGGACTGGACGTCATGGAAGATGTTATCCAGCGATGAGCGCCTGTCGATTATTCACGAATTTACGGGACTGCTTGAAAAATGGGGCGTCGCCCAAAAAGAAGGCAAAGGCTCGCAAACCATCTACAGCATCGTCGGACAGAAAGCTGATTTCATGCTGATGATTCTTCGCCCGACAATGGAAGAGCTGAACGAAATCGAGCTTGAATTTAACAAATCAAAGCTTGCTGAATTTACGATCCCGGCTTACTCTTACGTGTCCGTGGTTGAGCTGAGCAACTACCTCGCAAGCGGAGAAGGCGATCCGTATGAAAACCCGCATGTCCGCGCACGCCTGTATCCTGAGCTGCCGGAAGCGAAATACGTCTGCTTCTATCCGATGGATAAAAGAAGAAGCGGCAATGACAACTGGTACATGCTTTCTATGGATGAACGCAGAAACCTGATGAGAAGCCACGGCTTGATCGGACGGAGCTATGCCGGCAAAGTCAAACAGATTATCACGGGATCTGTCGGTTTTGACGATTACGAATGGGGCGTCACGCTCTTCAGCGATGATGTGCTTCAGTTCAAAAAACTTGTTTACGAAATGCGCTTTGATGAAGTCAGCGCGCGCTACGGCGAATTCGGTTCATTTTTTGTCGGAAACCGCTTGTCTCTCGACACGCTTCCGAAGTTTTTGCACATGTAACACCCACCCGCCTGTCCGGCGGGTTTTTTCTTTGTCAGAATTTAAATAAAATTTGCTATTTTTATCATTTTTTTTTACGATGTAAAGGAGATTCCATTTTGGTAAAGGGGTGCAGACAGTTGTCAAAACGAACCGCATTTATTATGGGAGCCAGCCAGGGGATCGGCAAAGCGATCGCTCTGAAACTGGCGGACAATGGCTTTTATACCGTCATTAATTCACGAGTTCCCGAAAATATCGAATCGGTAAAAGAAGAGATCCTCGCCAAACATCCGGATGCGGGCGTCACCGTTCTGGCCGGCGATATGTCGGACCAGAAGGCGAGAGCCGGCATTTTTGAAGAGATCAGATCACAATGCGGACGGCTTGATGTATTGATCAACAACATTCCGGGCGGCTCGCCGGATACCTTTGAAAGCTGCGATATAGAGGATATGACAAATACCTTTACGAATAAAACGATCGCCTATATCGACTCTATGAAAACGGCCGCAGCGATCATGAAACAGCACGAATTCGGCAGAATCATTAATATCGTCGGAAACCTATGGAAAGAACCCGGCGCCAATATGTTTACCAACAGCATGATGAACGCCGCTTTAATTAATGCCAGCAAAAACATCGCCATTCAGCTTGCGCCTTTTCACATTACTGTCAACTGTCTGAATCCCGGATTTATCGCCACAGACCGTTATCACCAATTCGTAAAGAATGTCATGAAGCAAAACGGCATTTCTAAAGCGGAAGCGGAGGAACGGATTGCCTCAGGCGTCCCGATGAAGCGTGTCGGAACTGCGGAAGAAACCGCGGCGCTGGCTGCCTTTCTTGCCTCTGAAGAAGCCTCCTATATTACCGGACAGCAAGTGTCAGCCGACGGCGGCAGCATGAAAAGCATATAATAAAAACATCCCGCTCTCAGCGGGATGCTTCTTGTAATGAAGGAAAGGACAAACCTAGCTTTTGAATCCGCAGCACGAATTCCCTTAAATCGCCCTGTTTTGCCACCATTGATATTCTGACATAACGCTTTCCGCCGCTGCCGAAAATCTCGCCGGGCGTCACGACAACATGGGCATGCTCCAGCAGATAGTCTGAAAACTGGTGTGAAGACTCGAATTCATTCGGAATTTCAGCCCAGACATAAAAAGTCCCTTTCGGTTTTTCAATGCTCCAGCCTAATTCCTTTTCACATAACGCCGTGAAAAAATCAATCCGTTCTTTATATGTGCGCTTCAGACGCTCCGTATGCTCAGGATTTCCTGACAGCGCCGCCGCTGCCGCCTGCTGAAGACCGCCGAACATGCCGACGAAGACGTGATCCTGAAACTCATTGACCGCCTGAATGATTTTCTCATTCCCCACGGCAAATGCCATTCTCCAGCCTGCCATATTGAAGGTTTTCGAAAATGAATAAAGCTCCGCGCCGACCGTTTTCGCTTCTTTCGCCTGAAGAAAGCTGGCCGGGTTCTGATCAAATTCGAACGCGCCGTATGCAAAATCGTGAATAAGATGGATGTCATGTTTTTTTGCAAACGCAGCCGCTTTTTCATAAAACGCCTGATCCGCAGTCGCGCCCGTCGGGTTATTCGGGTAATTCAAAAACATCAGCTTGGCTTTTTTCAGGACGGCGGGATCAATCCGCTCAAAATCCGGCAGATAGCCGTTTTCCGGATGAAGCGGCATCTCATGCAGCTCCGCTCTGGCCATTGTGATTCCCGATAAATACTCAGGGTAGCCGGGGTTCGGGACTAAGGCGATATCGCCGGGGTTCAGCAGGCATTGCGTCAAAACGTACAAACCTGCTTTCCCTCCGCCGAACAGCGCGACTTCTGTCTCCGGATTGACCGATACCCCGTACTCTCTCTCATAAAATTCCGCGATGGCTTCTTTCAGAAACAAATAGCCTCTGAACGGGCCGTATCCGTGATACGAAGGATTCAGCGCAGCTTCCCGCAATGCTTCAACGATATGCGGCGGAGTGGGGAGATCGGGATTCCCCTGGCCGAGATTAATAATCTGGGCTCCCGTTTTCTCCATCTCTTTTACCTTTTGAAAAACGAGCGAAAATTCCTGTTTCGGAAGTGTCTTGATGACATCGGACGGTATGATTTCCATCTGAAAGGCTCCTTATAAATGGATTTGCTCTGATTCGTTATTCCGTTCTGAAAAGGATTTATTGACCAGTTTTGTATGCAGAAACAGCCCGCTGACCAAAAGGACGATAAACGCCATGATGACTGCCGCGTCTACAATGTTGATCAGCATGGAACCGGCGGCGATGCACAATCCGATGGACGCCTCCGCCACCGAAAAGATCCGGCCCTGAATCTGGTTCGCCGCGTTCTCCTGAACTTTGACCTTTGCCAGCACTTCACCGTATTCCATTGCGATAAAGAAAAGAATGGCGGCAATGACTGACACGGCGAAAATCGGGGTAAACAAAAACAGCGCAAGCGAGACGATCGATAACACTGTAAAATACATCAGCCCTTTATTGTTGTTAAAGCCCCATTTGCTGACAAGAGCGGCGCCGATAAAGCCGCCGAAGCCGATACAGAACGTCAGGATGAAATTGCCGATTTCCCCGTCGCCTAAAAAGCGGCTGACAATCGGGAAATAGCTGTAGACGACACCCCACAAAAGCGCCATCGTAATCATCGTGAACATGGCGTTTAACACAAAAGCATTTGTTTTGATTTCCTTCAGGCCTTCTTTAAACGACTGAAAAGCTTCTCTTACGTTTTCTGACTGAATCGGCACGTATTGAAGCTTAATGCGGCTGATGAAAAACGCGGAGACAAGATAGGTCACCCCGTTAAACGCGACGGCAAGCTCCACAGAACCGCCTAACAGAAAAAGTCCGCCGGCTGCAGCGCCGACAATAATCGAAATCGTCGTGGCTTTTGCAAACAAAGTGTTGATATTTTTAATATCCGCTTCTAAAGACGACATGACCGCGAGACGTGCCGGGTTAAAAAACACGCCGCTTCCGTATGAGACAAACAGCAGCGCCAGAAAAAGCAGCGGATATTCGCCTTTCGGGAGAAATGTCAGCCCCAAAAAGATGACACCTCTGATCACATCCGTCCACAGCATGATTTTCACCCTGTCGAGCCTGTCCACGAGCACGCCTAAAAACGGCTGAAACACCATCGGAATGCTGCGGACCGCGATAACGCCGGACGTCACCCAGTAGTCATGATAGTATGTAGACAAAATGAGCAGGGCCGGGAGAACGCAATAGTCTCCCATAAACGAAAGCGCCTGCCCGAAAAGCAAATACTTCGAGTTCGGTTTCAGCTGTTTCATACCGGTAACGCATACTTTGCAGTCAGCTTCGCCTGCTGCTGAATTTGTTTGATTGATTCGGCCACGTCACCCGAATTGCTTCCTTTCAGCTCAAACGCCGCAATGCTGTTAAACGCTTCGAACAGCCGCAGATCCACGGATGTACCCGCCTCGGCAGCCGAGAAAGAAACGAGTTCGGTGTCTCCCTTTAAGACGCCGTCGGGAATGTCAATGCTTTCAATGACGAAATCGACAGCTGTCTCAGGCAGCTGGCCGTTCTCTTTGAAATGCTGAGGATACAAGTGGCAGTCGGCGACATAACATGGCTCCTGCTCCAATAATCCTTTCGGCAGATCGGCTTCTTTTCCGAAACAGAGAACATCCAATAACAGTTGCGCCATATCGACGCCGAAGACCTTTTTAATATTCGGAATCATGTTCCAGCCCGCAAATCGCGCCGCTGATTCAATCAGTCCGGCTTCCCGGTTTTTCATTAATTTAATTTCTGTATGTGTCGCGCAGTTTTCGAGGCCGAGTCCTTCATTCGCCTTTTTGGCAGCTTCGATAATTTTCCGCTTTGCGTCATCATCCAGGATGGACGGCGTAATATGCGATGTCTCCGTGAATCCGATTTGCGGTGTTTTATCATGAATCGCCACAGGGAAGTATTCCCCGTCGGCCATGATGCCTTCTATGCTGATATAGTCGGAATAACCGCTTGTTTCATACCAGTCGTCATACTCGCCCTGCAAAAATTCTTCCGCGATAAAAGGCGCTTCAAACGTGACCGCTTTCGGTACGTTAATCGACTTCAGGTATTCATTGACTCTGTTAAATTCTGCTTCTGCCGTTTCCCTCTCTTTGATGAGCGTCACGCCGATGGAGCTCGCCAGATATGTAGGCTTCAGAATAAGCGGCGTTCCGATTTCCTGAAGCGCGGCGCGGAAATCTTCCAGCGTCGTCACCCGTTTATTTTTGATAGACTTGACGCCGGCCCGGTTGAAGGCGGCTCTCATTTTGTTTTTATCTCTGGCATTTTCAGCGGCCTGTACGCCCGCTCCCCGCAGGCCGAGACGTTCACACGCTTTTGCCATCGGAGCGATAAACAGTTCATTGTTGGTCGTAATGGCGTCAACCGCGAACATGTCAGCCACCTTGACGATTTCTTCGACGACTTCTTCCTCAGGTTTGTCATGATCTTCATGAGCCCAGTAAATCGAATCGGGATGCTCAAAATCAGCCAGACTCTTAAAATAGTCTTTATCTTTAATGACCGCAATCGAGTATTTTTCAATTAATGCCGCATGAGAGGCTGTAATTGCAAAAGGTCTCGGAATAAAGCTGACGAGGTTGTATTTTTCGGCTGCGCTTTTGTAAAACATATGCGGCGGGCATCCCCCAAGGTCAGCGATAACCAATACTGTTTTTCTCTCCATATGTAAACACTCCTTCTCTATTGTGCGGTGTATCCACCGTCTGCGGTGATCGCGCTTCCGGTCATATAGCTTGATAAATCCGAAGCGAGAAACAGCATGACGTTCGCTATTTCTTCAGGCTTGCCGAGTCTCAGCAGCGGATTGACTTTCGCTTTTTCTTTTTTGATTTCTTCAAGCGTGCCTTCGTTGTTTTCAAGGAACGACTTTTCATTCAAAGGTGTGTCAATGATTCCCGGGCACACGCAATTGACGCGGATGTTGTGTTTGGCGTAATCGACGGCCATCGAACGCGTCAGCTGCAATACGCCGCCTTTAGAGGCGTTATACGCGGGAATGTCGGGCCATGCGACGACTCCTCCGACGGAGCACGTGTTAATGATATTGCCCTTGCCGCTTTTGAGCATATACTTGAGCGCGTGCTTGCTCATAAGAAACATGCCCGTCAGATTGACGTTGAGCACTTTGTCCCAATCGCTCAGCTCCATCTCATGAATCGGGGCGACAATTTCGATGCCGGCGTTATTGATTAACACATCCAATCCGCCGAACTTGTCAACCGCTGACCGGATGGCATTTTGACAGGCCGGTTCATCTGTAATATCCGTCTGCACAAAATGCAGCCTGTCATTGTTTTCTTTCCGGATCATCGCTTCTCCCTGCGCCTCATCAATATCCGCGACGACCACATTCGCCTCTTGATTCAGAAACGCCTGAACCGCGGCATAACCGATGCCTGATGCGCCCCCTGTGATGAGGACGGTTTTATCCGTCAGGTTCATGACTCTTTCGCCTCTAATTTTTTCGCTTTTGCTCTGTTATAGCGCGGAGGGAAAAAGATATTGACTGATTTTGAATCTTTTTCAAATCTGTTGATGGCGCCGTGATCTTCTCTCGGATCGCAGAAATAAGCTGTGCCGAATGTCATATCCACTTTGCAGCCTTCAATGGTCATATCATAGCCGCCGCCGATGCAGATGCCGATCTGTTCATTGCGGTGTTTATGGAACGGCATTTCTCCTCCGTTGCCCGGAATGTTGGCAAGCATGATTTCCACCCAGTCTTCCACGAAGAACGTGACTTCCATCCCAGGCAATAAGTCTCTCGTTTTAAAAATATTCAAAAAATAATCCTCAGGGCTTGTATAGGTTTCACCGGCTTTCAGGCGTTTAATATCAATGGCGATCACTTCTTGATCCGTCTCATTTCTTGCGCCGTGAGGCACGTTAGGAGGCGCGATATAGGCTGATTCCAGCGCTGTCATCTTTCTTGTGACATCTCCGACAGTCATGGACAGCTCGCCGGAAACGACAAGGCCGATTTGGACTTCCTTATGCTGATGCGGTTCCACGTTTGTATGCGGCGGAACGTAAGAAAGCAGAACTTCCGTATCGCCTCTGACGGACGAATATTGTCTTACTCCGTTATCCCATTCTATTAATTTAGGCGTCGGGAAATAAAGTTCCTGCAAATCTTGTTCAGTTTTCATCATGAATCTCTCCTTTTCCGAATAATGACCAGCTCATGGGAATGCTTTTAAATGTTTTGACAAAGTGAAGGCCGTACTTTTGTCTGGCCAGCTCATTTGTCAGCGCGATGTCGGACAAACCGTCCTTCACTCTTTTCGCGGCTGCGCTCGTTGAGTTCACCAGATCAAACGTGACATCTTTACGGGTAAAATACTTAATCAAATTGATAGGAGACGGGTGGGATACGATGACAGTCTTATCAAGCATGTCATCCGTATATTCAAAACCGGGCCGGACAGCCAGGCCGTACATCGGGGTGTCGCACCTGAAAATTTGCAGAAGCTGCAGATCCGGTCTCATGTAGAAGTGCTTAATGCCGTCATACGCGTGAGGCACAATTGTGTATTCCAGCGGACTTTGAAGCGTTTTTTCAATGCACGATTCAAATGTATCATGCAATGATAATTTGCTGTTCACCCCTTGGAGAAGGGTGAAATTGGTGATGAAGTTTTTTGCTGCGTACTCACTGCTTGTCCCTTCAGGACCGAGCGTGTTGATCGTAATCAGTTTAGATATTGAATAAGCCTTGCTTTTTGTTTGAATGCTATTATCCAATATAATCATGAGCACCAACCAATCTGTTAAATTTTAAGTAAATATTATCCATAGACGTTCAAGCTGTCAATATTATTTGAAAATATTGATAATTATTCCTATATATTAGAAAACGCCTTATGATATAAGGTGTTAAAAATTTACATTTACAAAATTATAGAAACTTTATTTTACCGATACAATGATTGGTCGGTCTTATGCTCATATTTTCCATACCTTCTGTATGCCAAAACGCTGAGGACAAAGCCGATGAGGGTGACGGCCGCACAGATAAATCCGACAGCTGCATATCCGTATCCGACATAGACCGGACCCATGACAGCAGAACCCAAGGTGACGGCCAAATTGGACGCCAGACTGTAAAATGCCATGATTTTGCCCCGGCGGCTCTGTGAGCAATCACTTAAAATAGTGCTGAGCAAGGTCACCGTCAGGCTTTGCATCAATCCCCAGACGAATAACCCGATGACCAAAAACGGCATTGATGTTGGCGCATAGGCGAGACAGGAAAGCCATATGCTGATCACGGCCAATGCCGCGATCAAAGAGCGCATTTTCCCCGCCTTATCTGCGATTTTTCCGGTGAACACGCTCATGGAAAAACCGATTCCGTACACCATGATCAGCAGCCCTGAAGCTGTATTCCCACCCGGCATCACGCGGTGAAGATATGTACCGAGAAAGGAATACATGCCGTAAAAACCGATCATGTTGCAAAAAGTGATCGTGAGATATACAGGGACACGGGGCACCTTCAGCGCATCCCGGAAAGTGCCTGCCTGCCGTCCGTTTTCCTCTTCTGTTTTATTCCCATCCGCCGTGCTGCGGCGCGCCTCAATGAAAATGAGCGAAGCAACGAGGACAGACATGAGGGCGAAAATCCAAAACGTCCACCGCCAATTCAAAACGCCGCCGATAAAAGAGCCGATCGGAACGCCGAAAATCAAAGCGAGCGACCAGCTTGACACGATCAGACCCATCACCTTGCCGCGGTACGCATAAGGCACACGGTCGCCGACCACCGCATATGCTGTCGGCACAAACGCACCCGCTGCAAGCCCGGAAAGCGCCCTGCCCAGAAAGAAGAAAAAGAGATTGTGCGCCAGCGCGCAGATCACCGTGCCGGCCGTAAATATAAGCAGTCCCGCCAGCAGACTGAGTTCCCGGGAATATTTATCTCCCAGCGGAACGAGAAGCGGCGCCCCGATAAAAATCATCACTCCGTAAATACTGATGGAAAGCGCCAGCACACTGACATCCGAGCTGAAAGCCCGCGCTAAATCCGGAAGCAGCGGAGAAATCACCAGCTCTTCAGAACCCGCGGCAAATACCCCTAATGTCAAAGCAAGCGCGAGACAGACCGGAAATCGGCGTTTCGTTTCGATGTGATCGGTTTGTTTGCTGTTCATGCTCTTTGAACACCTCTTCCGTAAAACTTTTCTACCTTTTGTTGTTTTATAGTTTAGCATCCTTATATTTCATTTTACATTTCACATGAAAACTAATTCTGATTTTTTATTTACATTCAGATTTTAAATAAAATATTTAGTTTATATTCAATAAATGATATAAAATACGCCGTCTGGTTATGCTATAGTGATAGAATCATTTGTTAAGGTGGGGGTCATGAAATGAATAACGCTGATTCAAAGGCCGCCCGCGCAGGCCTCGGCATGGTACTGATTCTCGGGACGCTCGCTTCATTCGGGCCGCTTTCGCTCGATATGTATCTGCCCGCTTTGCCTGAGGTGGCGGCCGATCTTCATACGACAGCGTCACTTGCGCAGCTGAGCCTGACGTTTTGTCTTTTGGGGCTGGCTGTCGGGCAGATCGTTGTCGGGCCGCTCAGTGATATGATCGGGCGCCGGAAGCCGCTGATTCTGTCATTGCTGCTTTATACGCTGTCTTCTTTATTATGCGCCTTCAGCCCTTCTGTTTCGTTTTTAATTGTCATGAGGTTTATTCAAGGATTCACCGGGGCGGCCGGAATCGTCATCGCACGGGCTTCCGCACGCGATATGTATTCCGGAAAAGAATTGACGGCTTTTTTCTCATTACTGATGCTCGTCAATGGGGCGGCGCCGATTTTAGCGCCGATTACAGGGGGATTTATCCTTCAGTTCGCCGGCTGGAAAATCGTATTTATCGTGCTGGCGGTAATCGGCTGTATCATTTCTGCCGCCGTGCTTACGGCGTTGCCTGAATCACTCCCGCCGGAAAAGCGGACAAGCGGCGGACTCCGGGAGACGCTGATGACGTTTCGCGGCCTGCTTGGCGACCGGATGTTTATGGGATTTGCGCTCAGCCAGGCATTTGTGATGACCGGCATGTTCGCATATATTGCCGGGTCGCCGTTTATACTGCAAAACATCTACGGCGTATCGGCGCAAATGTTCAGCCTGCTGTTCGCCGTAAACGGTGCGGGAATCATATGCGCCACCCAAATCACCGGACGGATGGCCAAAACACATGATGAACGGAAGCTGTTTGTCTCCGGTCTGATGATTGCCGTCATCGGGAGCATCGCTTTGCTTTTATCACTTGCGTTTGGTTTAGGCCTGGCGGCAGTCTGCATTTCTTTATTCATCATTGTTTCTTCTGTCGGGATCGTCACGACGACGGGATTTTCTTTGGCTATGCAGAAACAGGAGAAAGGCGCGGGAAGCGCTGCGGCTCTTCTCGGACTCCTGCCCTTTATCGGCGGTGCGGCTGCCGCTCCCCTTGTCGGTATTGCCGGAGAAGAAAATGCCTGGCCGATGGCCGTCAGCATTTTCGGTTTTCAGTTCTGTGCCGTTCTATCCTATGTTCTGTCGGCCAAACGAAACACAAAGTAAAGCCCGCCGCTTTAAGCGAAGGGCTTTTTTTCTTATCCGGCAGCGCCTTTTTCCGAAGAAGCCGGCTCACGCTTCAGGCGTTTTTTGATACCGAAGTGATAATACGCGTAACAGATGATCATCAGCGGGACACCGCAGTACAGACCGATACGCTGGTCGGGGATAAAGATGAGACTGATTAAGATAAGACCGTAAACCGAAAATCCGAGAATCGGCACGATCGGATAAAGAGGCGTTTTAAATGCCAGGTCCTTCAGATTTCCTCCTTCAGCGAGAAAGCGTCTCCGGAAAACGAATTGTGAAGCGCAGATTGACATCCACGCGACGACGGTAATCATACCGGAGATGGAAATGAGCCACACATACACCGTTTCAGCCGCGACTACACTTGTCAGCAGGGATAAACCGGAGATGGCGATGGTGATGAAAAGAGCTTTCAGAGGCACGCCTTTTTTCGTCAGTTTCGTTAAGGAAGCGGGGCCCATCTTAGTTTTTGACAGGGACCACATCATTCTGGACGAAGCGTACAGCCCGGAATTCGCCACCGACAGCATGGCGGTCAGAATGACAAAGTTCATGATATCAGCCGCATAAGGAACGCCGATTTTATCCAGCACAGCCACAAACGGGCTTTCGATGACGCCTGCCGTTTGATACGGCAAAATGGACACGAGAACAAACATCGCCAGCACGAAGAAAAAAAGCGTCCGCCATATGACGTTTCGGATCGAGCGGGGAAGCGTCTTTTCCGGATTTTCGCTTTCTCCCGAGGCGATTCCGACCAGTTCGGTACCCTGGAATGAAAAATTCACCATAACAAGGGTAAACAGCACGGCTTGGGCGCCGTTCGGAAAAAGCCCTTTGTCCGTCGTAAAGTTTGACAGATACGGAGCCGTCTGCCCGCCGTTAAAACCGACAAAGCCGAATACCGCAGCGCAGCCGAGAATAATAAACAATACAATGGCCATGACCTTAATGCTGGAAAACCAAAATTCCATTTCCGCAAAACTCCGCGCAGACAGCGCGTTAATGGAAAAAATGACGCCGAATACCAGGCACCACACCCAAATCGGAACGGCCGGAAACCATCGCTGCATTAAAATCCCCGCCGACGTCAGCTCAAGCCCCACTGTATTGGCCCAGCTGAATGCGTACATCCATCCGATCGTAAATCCCGTCGACGGCCCGAGAAACTTTGCGGCATACGCCTGAAATGATCCTGCGACCGGCATGGCAACCGCGAGCTCCCCCAAACAAAGCATCACCAGGTACATTAAAAATCCGCCGATCACATAAGCCAATATCGCGCCGATCGGTCCCGCTTCACTGATCGTAAAACCGGAGCCCAGAAAAAGCCCCGTCCCGATCACGCCGCCGAGGGCGATCATAAACAAATGCCGGCCCTTCATCGTGCGCTTCAATTCAGTTTGGTTCGTATCTCCCTGCATATACATCCCCCTTATTCCGTAATGTCAGCCATTTGTGCGTATGTCTAATCGGCAGCTGTGCAAAAGGTGCATTGTCGTCTGCTGAATGAGTTCCGGCAGCACATGGAATGTGTACGGTTTGTACACGCGTTCCGTCCATTTATGGCCGTCCTTTCCGTATACCCCTATATTGACCGACGGAATATTCAATTCCCTGATTTCATTAAAAGGAATCGTCCCGATGACATCCCAGCCCGGAAAATTATCGGTAAAGGCGGAGACCTCCTCATCTGTTTCATGCAGCGATAAAAAGCTTCCGTCCGCTAAATAAGGGAAAAACTTTTTAAAGACGAATGTTTCTCCGGTTGATGCCGCTGTTTTATCGACCGCTTCTTGAATGACATGCTGCAAAAGCCGGTCCCGTGTGCTTTCTTCCTTCAGATAATTGTGCGGAAGGTAAGGCGGCGCATAGAAAATAATGACCTTGGCTCCCTGCTCAGGATCGAGTTTTTGCAGTTCTTCGACGGCTTTAAAACATCTCATCCGCAGTTCAAGATGTTCATATGTTTTAAATGCCTGCCCGATACACTGTGCAGGGTCTATCCCGCGGCTTCTCAGCCTTTTCAGGTAATCTTCCAGACTGTACACTTGAACGTTCCATGACATCTCTTTTTTCGGCAGGCTCGTTCTCTTACAGTATTCGTCGTAATAATCAGATAATTTTTGTTCTGTCTCTTTGCAGGCTTCGTCAGCCACGGCGGTCAGCTGATCCATGACTTCTTTGGCGGTTTTCTCGTAAATAAAATAATTAAAATAGACATAACTGCTGACGGCAGTCTGCACGTTATACGCTTCCTTATTGTCACGCTGGTAGAGGCAGGTCGGCGGAAGGACAAGCTCCCCTTCAATGTTTTCCGCCATATGAATATTGTTGTGAATTCTTCTGGTGATTTCTGACGCGATCAAATTCGGATCGATGCCGGACAGCGTATCTCCGACATGCACCTCCCGCCCGTAAATCGCAAAGCAAGGCAAAAGCTTCCCTGCCGCACCCGTGTATATGTACCTTGTCGTGTCACCCTCATACAGCGGCGTGATAAAATCGTTATTAATCGCTGCTAAATAACGAATCTGCTTTTCTTGTTTCAGCCGTTTTAATTCAGAAATGCTGGTTAAAATGCCGGAATGCTGGCTTTCTTCATCCGGGTTTGCCATGAACAGAATATGGCCCGGCAGCTGATCGCGCCGTTCAGAAAAGTGAAGCAGATTGGCGAGATGAACGGCAATACCGCTCTGCATATCAACCGAACCCCTTCCGAACATCCACTCGCCTGAGCGGGCGTCCCGCTGCACATCCCGATCAAATTCATAGTTTGAGAAATATTCCGCGAGACGGTCGGAATCAAAAGCGATATCTTTTAAAGGGCCGAAATCCTCGATGCCGACCGTATCAAGATGAGCGTGATAAATGACCGTATTCAGGCTTTCGCCGTTTCCCTCAATAAATGCGAAAATATTTTTGCGGCCGTAAGGGTCCTCAGGAATCGCCTGCTCCCACACATGTGACGGATTCTCCTGAAAGTAGGGAAAGCTCTTGATCATATCTTTGATATAGTCGGCTTTTTTTCCTTCTCCCAATGTGCCGTTGATGCTGTTTAAGGCCACCAGTGATTTCGTAATGGCTTCTATTTTCTCCTCCGGAAGCATTTTGCTGAGCTGCTGATACATATTCCATCCTCCTTACCCTCATATAGAGAAAATAGCGCGACTCTCTTTTTCATCGCGCTATTTCCGAAAGATTAATAGGCTTCAGACGTTGTTTTTGCCTGCATATGAAGAATCAGATAGTCAGGTCCTCCGGCTTTCGAATCGGTTCCTGACATATTGAAGCCGCCGAACGGCTGGTATCCGACAATCGCTCCCGTACAGCCGCGGTTGAAGTATAGATTTCCGACGTGAAAATCTTCGCGGGCGCGTTCAATGTGCGCGCGGGTTTTCGATAACAGAGCGCCCGTCAGTCCGTAATCGGTATTATTGGCAATCTCAAGCATATGGTCGAAATCACGGGCTTTTGAGATCGCGACGACCGGCCCGAAAATTTCCTCCTGCATCAGGCGGGCGTTTTCATCAACATCCGCAAAAATGGTCGGCTGAATAAAGTATCCTTTTGAATCATCACCTTCGCCTCCCGTCAGGAGTTTTCCTTCTGTTTTGCCGATTTCGATATAACTCATGACTTTATTATAAGATGCTTCGTGGATGACTGGCCCCATGTATGTATCAAAATCTTCCGGACTTCCGACGGTGAGTGATTTTGTTAAAGCGACGGCTTTTTCAACAACTTCATCATAGACGTCCTGATGAATGACCGCACGCGAACCGGCTGAACATTTTTGGCCTGAGAATCCGAAGGCGGAATACACGATTGAGGAAGCGGCAAGATCAAGATCAGCATCTCTGTCTACAAGCACCGTATCTTTCCCTCCCATTTCGGCAATGACCCGTTTCAGCCACTTTTGGCCCGGCTGTACTTTTGCGGCGCGTTCATAGATGCGGCATCCGACCGCGCGGGAGCCTGTAAACGACACAAATCTCGTCTTCGGATGCTCAACCAGATAGTCGCCGATTTCTCCTCCGTCGCCCGGTATGAATTGGAGCACGCCGTCCGGCAGACCCGCTTCTTTCATCACTTCTACGAATTTCGCCGCCACGACAGGCGCCGCATCCGCCGGTTTCAGCAGTATCGTGTTGCCTGTTACGATGGCGGCTGCCGCCGTTCCGGCCATAATCGCAAGCGGGAAGTTGAATGGAGAAATGACAATTCCCACCCCAAGCGGCTCATAGTGATACTGATTATATTCTCCGTCACGGCTCTTTACAGGAGAACCGTCTTTCAGCTTCAGCATCTGACGGGCGTAATACTCTAAAAAGTCGATCGCTTCCGCCGTATCCGCATCCGCTTCCTTCCACGGTTTCCCCGCTTCTTTCACCAGGTACGCGGAGAATTCGTGCTTTCTTCTGCGGATGATCGCCGCCGCCTTAAACAGCACATTCGCGCGGTGTTCCGGCCGTACTTTTTTCCATGTTTGAAATGCCTGCAGCGCAGCCTGCATGGCCTTTTCCGCAAGTTCTTTTCCGGCTGCCGATACAGAACCGATCACTTCTTTTTTATCTGCCGGATTGACGGAAATGATCTTTTTATCCGTTTCAATCGCTTCACCGTTGATGATAAGCGGATAATGCTTGCCGAGCTGTGAATTCACATAAGCCAGCGCTTCCTGAAACGATTGTTTATTTGTCTCTTCCTGAAAATTTGTAAATGGTTCGTGTGCGTATGAAACTGTCATTAGAATTCCTCCCCGTATTTTGTAATGTGTGCTCACGCTTAATGAAGATGCAAGAAGCATACCAGCATAGCAATTTGTGATAAAAATAGGAAAATCTTTGCCGAAAGCGGACGAAGCTTGTCCGAACCTGTCAGCTGCAATCTGAAAACGCAAAGAAATTTTGCGATCCGCTATATAACTGATGCAAAATCTCTTTGCGGATAACACTTATACCCAACCGCGGAACCGGGCCGCTTCAGCCGACTTTCTGATGCCCGTCATATAGGCGGCCAAACGCATATCCACTTTGTGGGTATGCGCTGTCTGATAAATGGATTCAAACGAATTCACCATGACGCTGCGCAGTTTTCCGGCGACTTCTTCCTCAGACCAGTAAAAGCCTTGATTATTTTGCACCCATTCAAAATAAGACACCGTCACGCCGCCGGCGCTTGCCAAAATATCCGGCACGAGAAGCACGCCTCTTTCATTCAGGATTTTCGTGGCGTCTATCGTTGTCGGGCCGTTCGCCGCCTCCACAATGATTGAGGCTTTAATGTGATGGGCGTTTTCAGCCGTTATCTGATTGGAGATTGCGGCAGGCACGAGAATATCACAGTCCTTTTCCAGCAGCTCCCGGTTCGTTATGACATCAGAGAAGAGATTCGTCACCGTGCCGAAGCTGTCCCGCTTATCCAGCAGGTAATCAATGTCAAGGCCGTCAGGGTCATACAAAGCCCCGTGGGCGTCTGAGATGCCGATCACCTTGGCGCCGGCGTCATGCATAAATTTAGCGAGAAAGCTCCCCGCATTTCCGAACCCCTGAATGATGATCCGCGCATTTTCCAATGGAATCCCTTTTTTCTTAACGGCTTCCTCAATACAAATCGTGACACCTTGCGCGGTCGCCGTCTCCCGCCCCTGTGAACCGCCGAGAACAATCGGTTTGCCCGTAATGAATCCCGGTGAATCAAATTCTCTCAGGCGGCTGTATTCGTCCATCATCCATGCCATAATCTGCGAGTTGGTATATACGTCGGGAGCCGGAATATCCTTTGTCGGGCCGACGATCTGGCTGATCGCGCGCACATATCCGCGGCTCAGCCGTTCCAGCTCTCCGAATGACATCGTCCGCGGATCACAGATGATGCCGCCTTTTCCGCCCCCGTAAGGAAGATTTGTGATGCCGCATTTTAAAGTCATCCAGATGGAAAGCGCCTTAACCTCTTCTTCACTGACTTCCGGGTGAAACCGCACGCCCCCTTTTGTCGGGCCGACTGCGTCATTATGCTGTGAGCGGTAGCCCGTGAAAACCTGTACTGAGCCATTGTCCATTTTGACGGGAATGCGTACGGTCAAAAGCCGCATCGGCTCTTTCATCAGTTCATACATATTGTCAGGATAGCCCAGTTTGCGCAGGGCTTCTTTTATGATCGATTGTGTGGACAAGAACAAATTAAGAACTTCTTTTTCTTCATCTTTCTGATTGCTTTTAGAAAGCGGGTTGGCTGACATGTTTTATCACCTCATCGTATTATACGTGTAAGCTTCAATTACCGGCAGAACGAAATGTAAGCGCTTTTACACCAAAACCCATCAATCCCTTTCACTTTGTCGTTACACCCCTTTTTATATGCAAGATTCATGCCAGGATTTTGCGCATAAAAAAAGAGGCTGTTGTCAGCCTCTTTCATCCCGGATTAACGCGGGTCAATAACCAGCTTTGTTTCGGCGTAGAGACTGCCGGCCCCCAAACCGTTTACGTAATCGCCTTTAATTGTATACGTGCCCGCGCGCGGAAGGTTTTTACGCACCAGGACGAGATTGTATTCAGACGCGCCCAATAAGTCAAGGGTAAGCGGAAGTCTGACCGTTTTTCCGTAGTTGAGAATTTGCGTTTCTTTCAGTGTTCTTCCGTTTACAGAGTCCCTCACAGTGGCGTTGAACCCGTCAGGAAATTGAAATTCAACGGCACCGACGGCAAGCAGCGCATTCGGCTTGTATGTGACTTCAATATCAGACGTCGCGTATTCTTTCGTACTATTGACGGTTTTCGCTTCAATAACGGCAGATTGGGCGTTCGCATGAAAAGATGGCAAGAACACAGCTGAAAATACCGTAGCACTGATGAGAAAGGCAGAAAATGATTTTCTTTTTAACATCATGAATTCCTCCAGATCATATAGGATTCAGAGCGTCCTCTGCCGGAAAAGCGTGTCTGATGATTCCATTCGCGAATTGGGTTTCTCTTTTCCTGAGAATAATCTACCACCTTTATCCATGGAAGTAAATTATTTTTTGGAATATTCAATCATTTATTTTTCACGAGATGAACCAGCACAAAAAACGAAGACATCCGCTGTCTTCGTCTTGTGCGCTACCGATGAGCCGTCTGCCAGTCAAATCCGATGCTCTCATCATTCCACGGGATTCTTTTTTCGTCAGGCTGATCCGGATTGTAGGACATTGTCGTGAAATAAATAATGGTCAGCGGGGTTTCGCCCAGCACTCTGTACCCGTGTGCGACGCCTTTGGGAATGAGAAGGAGCATCGGATTGTCTTCTCCCATGTAGTAGACATCCGTTTCTCCCTTGGTTGCCGACTCTTCGCGAAGGTCATGCAGCACGACCTGGGCGTGGCCCGTCGGGAAAAACCACAGGTCATCCTGTTTCTCATGATAGTGAAACGCTTTAATGACGCCGGGATAGCTTTTGGACCAGGAAGCCTGCCCGAAACGCTCTAAGAGATGTTCATCGTCACGGACGAGTTCTGAGAAAAAACCCCGGTCATCGCTGTGTTTGATCAGCTTTTTAATTTTTACGCCTTCGATCACTTGCACTGTCCCTCCCTTTGTAAATAATCCTGCAGCGCTTCCCGCCAATGCCTCATGCCGAGCCCCTGCCGTTCAATCGACTCAAGGCTCAACACCGAGTAAGCGGGGCGCGGCGTCTCATTTCCGTATTCCTCCGTCGTGACGGGCAGCACGGCGGCGGTTCTGCCGCTTTCTTCAAAAATAGCCTTGGCAAATTCATACCAGCTGCACACTCCGCTGTTTGCGGCGTGGTACAAGCCCGGCGGCCTGTCAAACAGACCGATCACCGTTTCGGCTAAATCTTTTGTATACGTCGGCGCTCCGACTTGATCGTTAACGACACGAACCTGATCATGTGTATCCGCAAGTTTCAGCATCGTATTGACAAAGTTGTGCCCGCGGCTGCCGTACACCCACGACGTTCTGATAATGGTGTGGTTTTTTCCCGTTAACCGGATCAGTTCTTCGCCGAGTTTTTTGCTTTTTCCGTAAATCGTGCCCGGATCTGCGGGATCATCGGTCTGGTATGGCCGTGTTCCTTTGCCGCTGAAGACGTAATCGGTGCTGATGTGAATGAATTTCGCGCCGGTGTTTTCAGCCTCAAGCGCGGCATAATAAGCGCCGATTCCGTTTATTAAATACGCTTTGTCGAGCTCCGTTTCACATTTGTCAACGGAGGTGTATGCCGCCGTATTGACGACGATATCCGGCTTGTAATGGCTGAACGAGTGCCGCACCGAACGCTGGTCGGATATGTTCATCATCGCTTTTGTCAAGGCGATCACTTCATACCCTTCCCGCTTCAGCTGGCGGCATAACTCCCGCCCCAGCTGACCGGCCGCTCCGGTTACTAATACCTTCGTCAATCGGATCCCCTTCTTTCCGATTAGTCTTGGCTGTCTGTATACCAGCGAATGGTTCTTCTCATTCCTTCTTCAAATGTGACGTCCTGCCGCCATCCCAGCTCATTTTTCAGCTTTGAAGCATTGATGGCGTAACGGCGGTCATGCCCTTTTCTGTCTTCGACATGAGCAAACCGTTCCTCGACACCGAGCTCCTTCATGATAAATGACGCAAGCTCTTTATTCGTCCGTTCATTTCCTCCGCCGATATTGTAAATTTCGCCTAGTGTTCCTTTTTCCAGCACGAGCTTAATGGCGCGGCAATGATCTTCGGCAAACAGCCAGTCTCTGATCTGCATCCCGTCGCCGTACAGCGGAACCGGCGTGCCGTTTACGGCATGCCTGATAATGGTCGGAATCATTTTCTCGTGGTGCTGGTACGGCCCGTAATTGTTGCTGCATCTCGTAATGATGGCAGGAAGCTTATGGGTTTTCACATAAGACATGACAAGCAGGTCTGAGCTTGCCTTGCTGGCGGAATACGGATTGTTCGGAGAAAGCGGCGTCGTCTCTGTAAAAGCGGGATCATCCGGTGCCAAATCTCCGTACACCTCATCTGTGGAAATGTGAATCAGCCTGCCGGCTTTTCCCTGTAACACCGCGTCGGCCAGTCGGTATGTGCCCATCACATTTGTTGTGATGAACGGCTCTACCTGATTTATGCTTCTGTCCACATGGGATTCAGCCGCAAAATGAATGACAGCGTCATACATTTGGGAAAAGACTTTGTCAATGTCCTCTTTTTCAGAAATGTCACCTTTGATAAAACGGAAACGGCTGTTCTTTTTTAAGGCTTCTATTTCAAGCGGCCTGCTTGCATACGTGAGATTATCCAGGACGGTAATCTGCGCATCTGTTTCTTTCAGCATCATCTTTGTGAAGGTAAGGCCGATAAATCCGGCGCCCCCTGTAATTAAATATGATTTTGGCATGATTAATGCTCCTGTCCTTTCTGTAATGCCTGATGCGCCAGGCTTCCGGCGAGGTAGAGCGATTCATGCGTGCCCGCATCCACCCACCAGCCCGTTAACACATCATACGTCAGCTCACTGTGTTCAATGTATAAATTATTGACATCCGTAATTTCCAGTTCGCCGCGTTTTGAAGGGGAAATTTGTTCAATATAAGAAAACACTTCTGCATCGTACATGTAGATCCCTGTGACGCATAGTCTGGTCGGCGGCTGCTCCGGCTTTTCAATGATCGACTTGATCCGTTTGTTTTCCTCATCAATCTCTGCGATGCCGAAGCGCTCCGGATCGTCCACTTCTTTCAGCAGCACTTTCGCTCCTTTTCCCTGCTTTGCGAAACGCTCCGTATAAGGTTTTAATGAATCTTCAAAAATATTATCTCCCAAAAGCAGAACGAACGGATCGCGCCCGGTAAACCGCTTTGCGTATGATAAACCGTCGGAAATGCCGGATGCGGCTGGCTGAACCTGATATGTGATTGAGACGCCGAGCTCTTCTCCGGTTTCGAGAAGTTTATGAAATTGCGGAATATATTCTTTTTGCGTAATCAGCAAGATATCCGTAATCCCCGCTTCTTCCAGCTTCATGATCGACCAGTAAATCATCGGATATGGACCGACAGGGAGTAAATGCTTATTGACCGCTTTTGTCAGCGGCATAAGGCGTGAGCCGGTGCCTCCGGCTAAGATAACACCTTTCACATGAACACTTCCTTACGTGTGGTTTTATCACAAATCATAAAGAATCGCCGCCGCCCGTTTAATGCCCCTGCCGTCAACCAGCGGCTTTCCGTTCTGATGAAGCCCGAGCCGTCTCGGATAATCAGCAGCCAGCTCAGACATATGCCGAGCGAGCAAGTCCGCCGCGGTGTGTTCTCCCAGTCCGAGATGAACGGCGGCCTCCCGTGCGGCGAATTTTTCCGCCGTCTCAGTTTGATGCTCCACTTGAGAAAGAACGATGCAGGGCACACCTGTACAAATGGTCTCATATAAAGTGATCCCGCCGGACACGATGGCCATATCAGCCCTCGTGAGAAGCGCGGCCATGTCATTTGTCTGCCTTACCATCTCGGCATAAGGCATTTGTGTGAGATGCGCGCGCACGTCATCAACATGAGGCGCCGCGCCGCCCATGACGATGATCACTCGTTTCCGCTGAATGTCGGGGATGCGGCGGCATGCTTCCATCACTTTAAAGACAAGCTTCTTCGGGTCGCTTCCTCCTAATGAGACCAATATGGTCCGGCATTCTTTATTCAGCTGATAAAGCTGTTTGGCTTTTTCAAAACCCGGATGAAGAATCATATAATCCGGGCCTTCATATACCGCGGCGCTGCCCATTTGAACCGTCCGGCTTTTCAGCCCGCCGTAAATGCCGTTTATAACGGCATCGCATAAATGAATGACATGTTCCCTCTTTTCTTCAAATAAGACGATACGAGCCGATGAATGCTTTTTGATTTCCTCCAGCCAGTCACACGGCATATCGAGCAGATCGAATATGAGAAGGTCGGGAGCCCGCCTGTTTATTTCCCGGACAATAAATTCCTTCTGTCCCTTGTCAGGCTTGATGATCACTTCCCATTGATCAGATGACAGATAAGAAGAAGCCTCTTTATTTGTATAGAACGTTATTGAGCAGTTGTTCTTAATCGCACCGGCAAGCAGCTTCATCCGAACCGCGTGCCCCATGCCGATGTCACGGCCCCCGTCCGCGAAAATCAAAACCCGCACGCTAATCAGCCTCTTTTTGCCGGATCATTTGATTAATGGCCCTGAGCTCCGGATCACGATTCAGCAGATGGATCAATTCTTTTGCCGGAATATCAGGACGCGAGCCCGCTTTTACGTACAGCTCGCGGGCCAGCCTGTAGTCCTCTTCTGTATCGACGGTCATCCGCAAGTGAGGAGCCCGGAGTTCCTGCGGGGGCTCAGGAAAGAGAAGCCGGTACCTCTCAGGGGATTCTCTTATCAAAAGGGTGACATGCTCCTGATATTTGTCCGCCAGCGTTTTGTCCGCATTGATCTCCGTTAAAAGGCGCGCGTTCACCGCCTCGCCGCCGATCCCGAGCGGTGTACCGCAGATATACGTGTAGTCTGCGTGCTGATCTAAATGCGATTGAATCAGAAAATCAAGCAGCGAAGGGTCGACAAACGGGTTATCCCCCGTCAGTCTGACTGCGATGTCCGGTTTTACTTGTTCGATGACTTGTGCAAACCGGTCAAGCACACGCTGTTCGCTGCCGCGGTGGACACGGTAGCGGTTGCTGAGGCAGTGCGCAGACAGAATGTCGTCGGTCTTGCTGTCAGACGCGGCGACGATCAGATTATCCCGTGATTGATCGTAAAACGCACTTTGACGAACCCTTTTGACAATCATATCGAGGATCGTATACCCGCCGATCGGTTTCAGCACTTTGCCGGGAAGACGCCCGCTTCCCATCCGCGCCTGAATGATAAACAAAATGTCAGTCATCATATGGGCTGCCTTTCGTCAAAAGGTCATCCCAAGTGATGCCCGTGTCGGCGGGGATATCCCTGACCGCACGCGCGCCGTCAGTTAAAAGCTCAAAATATCTCGGGTGAAGCCCCTGCGGTTTTTGGCCGGGACGAAGGACGGCAAGGTTTTCCGCCGTAAAATATTCGCCTTTTTGAATCGGCGCTGTTGAAAAAATGCCTCTGTAAGCAAACCTTCTGATATCCCCTTCAATCGGTGTCGTCGTTTTATGGGAGCTTCCCGACAGCACTTCCGGCACCGGAGCGTGATGCCCCTGCCGCAGCTCCGCTTCAACTGAGCGGATCGCCGCAACCATTTCTTTTAATTCATCCGGATTGAGGGCGAAGGAGTGATCAGCACCGGGCAGGTTTTTATCGATCGTAAAATGCTTTTCAATCAGTTTCGCTCCGAGCCTGACAGCCGCGCACGGCACATCATACGGATGGGCGCTGTGATCGGAGAAACCGATCACTGCATCCGGGAATGCGGCGGCAAGCATGGGAATGACGCTTAGATTGCTGTATTCAGGCGGCGCGGGATATTTCGCCACACAATGCATGATCGCAATTTCTTTGTTCCCCTCGCCGGTAATGGTTTGGTAAGCCTCCTGAATATCTGAAATATCAGCGCCCGCGGTGGAAAAGATAATCGGGGTCTTCAGCCCCGCGACATATTTCAATAACGGCAGATGGTTCAGCTCGTAGGAGGCGATTTTAAAAGCTGAAGGGGAAGTCGCATACAGTAAGTCGGCAGAGCCTTCGTCACATACCGTGCTTAAAAACAGCACGCCTTTTTTCTTACAATATTCAAGCAGCGGTTCGATCCACTCAGCGGGCATTTCCATTGATTGCACCAAAGAAAAAATAGAGACGTTTTTTCCCGCAGCGGTTTTGTACAAGCCGGGGTCTTTCTGATACATTTTGTCAGCCTGAAACATTTGGAACTTGACCGCGTCCGCGCCGGCCTCACTGGCCGCATCTATCAATTCAAACGCCTGGCTCAGTTTTCCGTCATGATTAATTCCGGCTTCGGCGATGATGAATACGGGCGAACCTTCGCCGATTGACTTCGTTCCGATTTTGCATGATGCCATCAGTCCGCCTCCTTCCCGGGCCACACATGATAGTAATAATAGGACGCATCCGCTTTAAATCCCATTCTTTCATACAGGCGGATGGCTCTTACATTGTGGAGCTGCGTTCCCGCTGATACAGTCTTATGCTGAAAGCGCAATGATTGTTCAATCACGTGCGCCGCTAAATGGAATCCCGCTCCTTTTCCTTCAAATCCCGGCTTTACCGCCATCAGATCAAGGACGAATTCATCGCCTTTAGACAGCCCCTGAACAAAGCCCGCGGTCTCTCCCTTATATTTGGCGAGGAATTGTAACGAAGCTCTTCCTTCCGCGTTATTCCGCGCCCACTCTTCAAACAGGCGGTTTGCACTTTCATAGCTGAGACGGGGGTCCTGATAATACCTGCTTTTTGTAAAGGCGTCGCGGGCCAGCCGGCTGATCGCTTCCGTGTCGCCGGGTCCGGCTTCTGTAATCTCAAACGGCGGCGTGCTGTTATATACACGCACCGGACTGACGAGCTTGAGAAGACTCCCTACAAAATAAGCGTTCGGAAGCGACTGCACGACCTGCATCGCGCCGATATCTTCAGCCGGTATTTTAATAAATATAAAATCAGTGCCGTCCGCCCGCCTTGCTGCGTAAAATTCCTGAAACAGCCTTTTGAGCTGTCCGGTGCTGTTTGCGGCTGCAAGCTTCACATTGATGATATTTTTTCGGAACAATTGACTTTCCCACGAAGAGTTTTCATATAAAATCACGCCTTGAAGGCTGTTTTCTTCCAATAAACAGAGCGACGATTCATAAGCTTCCGGCTGAATGCCCTTCTGATGCAGGAAGGCATGAATCATGTCCTGTGCAAGATTTTCTCTCAGTCTGTACACCTAATCAGCCCCTTTGACGATATCCGTAACGGCTGCAATGACGTATTCAACGTCATCATCTGTCATTGACGGATAAAGAGGGAGTGATACGGTGCGGTGATAATACGCGGCCGCGGCCGGAAAATCAGTTTCCTTATATCCGTACGTTTTTTGATAATACGGATGGAACGGAACCGGAATAAAATGAACACTTGTGCCGATATTATATTGGTCTTTCAAAGCGGAAATCAGATCGTTCCGGCTGATCCCGGCCTCCTGCTCCTCTATTTGAAGAACATACAGATGCCATGCATGCCGCCCGTCATCACTGACATATGGGACGGTGAGCCCTTTCATGTCTCTGAAAGCGTCCTGGTAGCGGCTAGCAATTTCAGCCCTTCTTTGCTGCATGCTGTCAATCCGTTTAAGCTGATGAAGCCCAAGCGCCGCCTGAAGATCAAACATATTCATTTTATAGCCGGGCGTTTCGACCTCGTAGTACCAGCTTCCGTTTGAAGAATAGCGGTTCCACGCGCCTTTGCTCATGCCGTGAAGGCTGAGCACCCTGATCTGATCGGCAAGCCCGTCATCGTCCGTCGTCAGCATGCCGCCTTCACCGGTTGCCAGGTTTTTTGTCGCGTAGAAGCTGAATGCCGTCGCATCACCGATTGATCCGATCATTTTCTGTTTATAAGTGGTATACACGGCATGTGCGGCATCCTCTAAGACAAATAACTGATGCTTTTCGGCAATGGCCAGAATCTGATCCATATCACACGACTGGCCGGCGAAATGAACGGGTACAATCGCTTTTGTCCGCGGGGTGACGGCCGCCTCAATTTTTTCAGGGTCTGCATTCAGCGTAAGCGGATCGATGTCAGCAAACACCGGAACGGCGCCTGTGTGCACGATTGTATTGGCTGTTGAACTGAACGTCACGGCAGACGTGATGACCTCGTCGCCGGGACCGATCCCTTTCGCTTTCAGGGCCAAAAACAAAGCGGCGGTACATGAGTTCAGCGCGATCGCGTGCTTTGCCCCCGTCCAGGCGGCAAAGGCTTTTTCAAACGCCTCTACTTTCGGTCCCTTTGAAAGCCAGCCCGATTCAAGCGTATCAATAACCTCCTGAATTTCGTCCTTCCCGATCATGGGCAATGAATAGGGAAGAAAAGCTGATCTTTTTTGCACCATTTTTTTGCGCTCCTATCTTTTTTATGAAGGGTCAACCCGTCTGAAGCTGACTCCGGTTTTTTCCTGAAGCACTTGGCATAAAGCGGCAAGCGAATCCTGTACCGGGTAGTTCGCGGCGACAAAAGCACGGCGCGCCTGTTCCGCTTTTTGATATTCTGCGGGGCTTTCGCATATCCGGATTAATTCCTGAGCGAGTGCCTGCGGGTCCTCAAAAACAAATTCTCCAAGTGAATGATAATAAGGGTATCGGCGGGTTCCCGCTGATTTTCCGATCAGCACGGGCTTTTGAAACAGCATCGCTTCAAGACCGACCGTTGATGTCTGTGTCACCGCAGCGTCAACAAACGGGAGAATATCATACAGCTCCATCTCTTTTTTGATGATTTTGCCTGCTTTATATTTCCGCAGCACCTGATTATAAGCATCCAGCTTGTTTTTGCCGATTTCCCACGGATGCGGTTTAATAATGAGCTGCATGTTCTTTTGGCCGGCAAGCTCTTCAAGCACTCCCGTATAAAATTCATCAGAAAACGGCTGCGTGGCGATCAGCACCGTCCGCTGTGACGGGAGAAAAGAAAGTTTGCGGTAAAACGTGTCCCGATCTATCGGCTCTCTTGAGAAAATCTCGTCGAAACGGGGATGCCCCGTGATGATGATTTGTTCCTCCCTGCAGCCTTTTGCTTTATACCACTCCGCTTCATAAGCCCCGAATACAGCCTGATAGTCCGTAAATACGGGCAGAAACGCTTCATCTCCCATGAGCGCCCCGTGCTGAAGACAGATGCTGACGGCGTTTTTTTTCGCGGACATCAGCGCCAGCACACGGCTGTAAATATCCTCCGTCGTGCCGACTACAACGGCGGAAATCTTCTCGGCCGTAAACAAAATATCAACGGCGTCAATCGCTTCAATAAATAACGGGATGTCTTTATACAGTCGTTCCTGAAATTCTCTGTTTCCGAAAGCGGGATGGCTGTGAAGCTCTTTCAAAATGGAATGGGCTTTTTCAATATAAGGGACGGGGTTCCCTTTTTGCCCCATTCCCGTCAGCTCCAATTTGCAGATAACGGGCAGCCCATGATGGTCAGGCAGACTCCATCTGGCCAGTACCGCTGTTTTTGCCGGATCAAACTGCCGGTAATTTCCCTCGGTGAACCGAAGATGATCGAAATGCAGAATGACTTTTCCGTTTACCGGTTTCTCATCTGTTTTCTTAATGTTTTGCCTTTTTTGATCATAATAAGGCTGAATACCGGCTTCAGGAATATGCTGATCCGCCGGACCGAAAAGCTCCGGGTTCTGCTCCATGCTCTCCCGAAGCGCCGGACTGATATATTGATAAAAATTACTGATCAATGCGAGCGGGATGTCTTTGTAGCGAAGTGACTGAAAAAGGTCAATATACTGCCGGTACAGCACCCAATAGTTCGCTAAGTATGCCGACAAGCCCTCACCCCTTTCCAAGCTTTTTTAATGATTCCCTCAGCTCCCGGCACGTGGTCTGCTGCGGAAGGCTGTTCACAAACTCGTTTTTCTCCGCCGCGAAAAGCTGATAATGGATGGATTGATCGGTAATATAATTGATATCAAGCTCCTCAGAAATCGGGTAAAACGGATAAAAATGATTCACTCTCCAGAAAAAACGGGCGTCACCGATACGGTAAAACGCGGGGCTTTCATCCCAATAGGAACCGAATGCCGATTTGACCTGTTCCAGCACGGAAAACCGGTGCATGACCGAACAATGGTCAATGGCGCACGGCGCGTTCCACACGATCCGTTCGGCGGGCCTGGCCGTCTCCTTCACCGTCTCTTTCCGCTGATTCAGATGATAGGTTTTGGAACTTGAATACACGACGGCTTTTTCCGGGTCTTCATCAAGCTCTTTCACCATTTTCTCAAGCCGTTCCGGCACATACGTGTTGTCGTCGGTCGCATACGTCACGTACTCGCCCTCCGCCATTTCTATTGCCTGATTAATCAAGGCGGCGTAGCGTGTTTTTTCCGTTCTTTCTTTGACGCCCGATACATCGCTTTGATAAAACCGGACGCGGTCATCCGTGAGAAAAGGACGTATTTCCGCCAATGTCTCTTCATTTGAGTTGTCATCCATAATGAACAGCTCAAAGTCCGTAAACGTCTGAGACAGAATACTTTTAATAGAGCGGGCCACATAGTCACTTTTGTTATAGCTCGTCATGATCACTGACACTTTAGGCAACTCGTCACCCCCTTTTCGCACCTGAAACTACCGCTATCATATGTTCCTTATGCGGAAGATGCGCTAGGGATACAGACTATTATGTGAAAAGTCAGCATTGCGCGCACAAAAAAAGCCGGCTCTGATATCCGGAAACATTGGATCGTATTTTCTTTTTTCGCATAAATCTTTCTTTGGGCTCATATGGTGGAATAGATAAAAACAGCAGCCGCTCTGTCGGCTGTCTGATACTTGTCAGGAGGTTTCAGCATCAAGAGGTTTTCATCAAAGGAGGAACAATATGAAACCGAAAAAGAATCAATATCAGCAAATGCAGGGGATGGGGATGGGAATGGATATGCAGGGATTCCAGCCGCAGCTCGGGCCTAATCCTTATCCGCAGCCTCAGGGCCAAGGATCACAAATGATGCCGATGCAGCAGCAAATGACAATGCCGATGCAGCAAGGCCAGCAGGGCTTCGGCGGGGGGTTCCCCGGCCAGCCGCAGCAGCAGGGCGGCGGCAGCTTTCAAATCCCGTCAGGTCCATCATCGTCACAAAACGTTCCCGGCATGCTGCCGATTGAAGAGTCATACATTGAAAATATTCTGCGGTTGAACCGGGGCAAAACGGCGACGATTTATATGACATTCGAAAACAGCAAAGAATGGAATTCAAAGATTTTCCGCGGTGTGATTGAGGCGGCGGGACGTGACCATATCATCATCAGCGATCCGAAAACGGGCACCCGCTATCTGCTTCTGACCATTTACCTTGATTACATCACATTTGATGAGGAAATCGCTTATACTTATCCGTACTCCATGTCTTCTTATTCTCCGAGATAAATCAAAAAGCCAATCGCTCACTTGACAGAGGATTGGCTTTTTTTCTTTATAAATATTTGACGGCCGCGACGATAATCATAATCCAAGAGATGATAAACGCCACGCCGCCGAGCGGTGTAATCGCGCCGAGAATGGAAATCTGCGTCACGCTCAATACGTACAGGCTTCCTGAAAACAGAACGATGCCCGCAAACATCAGCCAGCCCGCAACAGAAACACTGCCTGCGCCAGAGAGCTTTTCAGCCAAAAACGCGACAGCCAGAAGACCGAGCGCGTGATACATATGATATTGCACGCCTGTGTGCCACACCTGCAAATATTTATCGGGGATTTTCCCTTCAAGCCCATGCGCGCCGAAAGCGCCCAGCGCCACGGCCAATAAAGCGTTAATCGCACCAAGAATAATAAACACTTTCATCTATTTTTCTCCCGCCTTTTCGTTAAAGTTTCCAATTCAATCATAACCCAACATCGGCAAAATTCAACGTCCGTCATCCGATGACACGAGATTGTCGGATTTTTTCTTTTTGATAAGCTGGATTCGGTCAATCGCTATCGCCAGCAGCGTTCCGAGCACAAGGCCGTTGCTTAAGAGCGAAATCAGGATCGGATGCATCCCTGATAACGCGCTCTCCGGCACAAACATTACGCCGACCCCCGTGAGGAGCGCCAGACCGATAATGGAACGGATTCGTTTTTGCTCCGCTTTCTCATAAGAGTCAAACTCCGTAAAGGCAAGACCCGCCATCGTGGAGAAAACGACGAAGTTTACCGCAAAGCCGACCGGTGAGGGCAGACTCGCAAACGCATTCATAAATAGCGGGATCATACTGATGATCATGACAAATACACTTCCCAAAAGAAACGGCTTTTTCGAAGGAAGCTTCGTCGTCTCAATAAAACCGGCCGCCCCTGAAATCGGCACAGGCGCAATGCCCCCTGACAGCCCGCTCAAAAGGTGGCTGATCGAAGCCGCAAACCCTGCCGGACGCTCACGCCGTTTCCCAGCGGTGCCGCCGAATTTTTTCACCGCCGCTTCTACAACCCGGATGCTCGCGAGCATGTTGACAATCAAAAGCACGGTAATGAAGAGTGACGTAATGATCAGGCCGCTGTCAAACACGGGTTTTCCAAACGGAAAAAGAACCGGCAGCTGAATCACGCGATCCGGTATTTGAATCGGTTTGGCAGCGCCGAAGACGGCGAATAAGATCCATCCGCCGGCAAGCGAAAGGAGAATCGCATACTGTCTTAAGAACGTAACATTCGATCGGGACATGATGAACATCGCCGCCGTCACAACCATGGCGAGCCCGAATACAAGGCCGTCGACGCTGTTTTTTAAATAGCCGATGCCCAAAAGGCCTTTCACAATCGGCTGACTCAGCTGCATGACCAACAGCAGCAGATACACACCGGTCACAACCGGCGTAAACAGCACGGCCAGCCGTTCAATCACTTTAAAAAGGCTGAACAAAAAGAAAAAGACAGCGCTTAATAACAGCGCCCCCTGCAGCGCCCGCAGCGTCTCGCCGAATGTCGCAAACACCGTGCCCGTCAGTCCGCCGTAAATCGTGTATACGCCCCACCATAAGCCTGCCGGGCTTTCATTAATCGGCAGACGATGTCCCTGGAGACATTGGATGACCGCAGCGACGCCAAGCACAAAAAATGTGCTCTGAATCAATGCGGCAGAATCGGCATGGTTCAAGTGAAATGATTGTGCGATGGCGACAGGAACTACAATCGCAGCCGCAATCATAAATGCCGTCCATTGCAAACCCCCGAGTATCAGTTTCAAGTCAATCAACCTCTCCTGTTAAAAATCGAAAATGGAATCCCCGTTTCCGTCTTCCTCACGTTCGTCTTTCGCTTTTTTCTGATATTGGTTCAGCCCGGCGCTGCCCATCATTTTTTCAAGCAGCAGCGGGTCTGTCGAAGGAGACGCGGAAGGTTTCGGCGCCGCTTTCGGAATCGGATTCTGCACAGGCGCCGGAGCGGTGTGCGTCTGAGTGCCGAGCACGACATCACACAGAGAGCGGATGGCGGCCGCGTGCATTTTGACCTCCTCGGTGCGGGTCGCCGTTTTCGCCTGCCTCAGTTCTTCTTCCATCTTCTGAATTAAAGCAGAGATATGTATGTTCATGAGTAAATCCTCCAGCAGTAATTTGTCTTCTTCCTGCATTTTATCAAATTTCTGAGCGAATCGCAGAATTGAGTTTGTTATTTTTTCTGACGGCATACCGCCCGGAACATCAAAAAAGACGCTTCCGCCGGGCGGAAGCGCCTCAAAAAACCGTTTATTGCGGCAGGTCGGGGATGCACCAATCGATCGGCTGCTCCCCCATTTTTTCAAGGGCGGCGTTTGTACGGGAAAACGGTCTGCTCCCGAAAAAACCGTTCCTTGCCGAAAACGGGCTCGGATGAGTCGATTCAATAATAATGTGTTTCGATGTGTCAATGCGCTCTTTTTTCATCTGCGCGTGACGCCCCCACAGGATAAAGACAATCGGCTTCTCTCTTTCATTCACCACATCAATGATGCGGTCAGTGAGCCGCTCCCACCCCTTGCCTTTGTGGGAATTGGCCTGACCGCGGCGAACCGTAAGCACTGTGTTTAACAAAAGCACTCCCTGCTTCGCCCAGCTGACGAGCGATCCGTGGTTCGGTACGGAGCAGCCGATATCGTCCTGAAGCTCTATGAAAATATTTTTCAAAGACGGCGGCTGTCTGACCCCGGGCTGAACGGAAAAACTAAGCCCGTGCGCCTGTCCTGGGCCATGATACGGGTCCTGTCCGAGAATGACCGCTTTTACATCCTCATAGGGCGTATAATGCAAGGCGTTAAAAATATCATGGCTGTCAGGATAAATCGTTTGGCTGCTGTATTCTTGTTTCAGCATCTCTCTCAGCTCTTGATAATACGGTTTGTCAAATTCATCTTTCAGCTGATTCCACCAGCTGTCTTTTAAAAGCTGTTTCAAACTGTCCGTCCCCCTTATGAACTGTGCAGTCTTGAATGGACGGGCTTTCCGTCCCACACAATGTCAGTCGGCGCCTCCCGCCTCTTCATGTCCGGCTCTTCTAGAAGAACCGCGAAGTTTTTCGTCGGGAGCTCCCCAAGCCCGTGCTTTTCGCTTAACCGGTCTAAGTACCGCTTCCGTTTGCCGCCGAGATCCGCGGACTGATTGCCGCCTCCCTCAAAAAACGCATATATGACGCTCGCGCAAGGAACACGCTTCACACGGTGCTGTTTCGCGGCGCGCAAATAAAAGTCCCAGTCCCAATAATTATGGACATCCGGATCAAAATACCCTAACGTGTCATGCAGAGAACGTCTGTACATGCTGCCTGACGGAACGTACGTGGAAAATACCCGCATATCCGCAAAATCCGCCGTATAGGCGAACGGCTTTCGTGACACCGGGTATCTCGTGCCGCCCCGTTCTTCAAATGACACAATTTCCGCGTCAGAATGGACAAAATCCGCATCAGCAAGTGCAGCCGTCATTCTTTCCAAATGGCCCGGCGTAATGAAATCATCATCATCGCACAGCATGATATAATCACCCGACGCTTTTTTCACACCTGCGTTCCGCGCTTCCACATGTCCGGCATTCTGTTCTAAATCAATAATCTGAATCGGCAGATCGCTGTACAGCTGCTTCGCTTGTTCGACCGATTCCCCGGCATCATTTACGATGATCACTTCATAAGGCTTTATGGTCTGCCTGGAAATCGACTCCAGCAGCTCACACAAAGCCGGAATCCGATTATACGTGACTATGACAATTGATATATTCATGACCCGCTCCTTCTGCTTTTTCTCATGTTCTATTAAAACATAAAGCGGCGGAGAGATCAGGGGGGATTTTTGATTTCGGCCCATTCAGAAACAAATCCACGTCATCCCCGCCAGCAAAACCAGAATGATCAGAAGGTCTCCCCAAACAGTGCATACCGCCTTGGCATTAAGTCTGCCCGCCTCCATGGCATTCCACAGTTTTGATTGATAAACAGGCACCAACACCATCGCATAGCATGTGCACAAGCAGACAAAAGCCGGCGGGACAAGCGCACATCCATCCTCATGCCAATCATGAATCAGTTCCGGTATACTCACCCCGCTGTCAATGTACAAGTATAATATACCCGCCAGCGGAATGAGCGAGCTGACCTGCAGCTCGAAAAGTTTCACCTTCCACTCACGCGCAAACGAAACAGCCCAAATCCATCCCAGCGCATAAAACAATAGAAGAAGCAAAATACTGAAAACAACAAAAATAGCGTCTTGCATCCCATTCAGAACCATAATAAAAAGACTCACAACGGGCAAGGCAAGAACCAAGCCGCAGACGGTAAATACGGTAACGGCTATTTGGGCGCACGCGCCGTACATCCACGAACCTAATCTCATATAAACACTCCTATATAGATACTCTATGTATATAGTAAAAAAGATCAGGCAAGTCTCTGCCTGCCTGCGTAAAAACCCATTTTGCCGCAAAACGGAAAACATACCGTCACAACGGCGCATACTGCCGCAAAACTCGGTGTGACCGCCGAAGGAAACAGCCCAGCCGGAACCAGATTGAACAAAAAGACAAACATAAAACATAGATTCGGCACCATTGAAGCCCATACCGTCCGCTCTGCAAGCTTTTTGCCGCCAGCCCCGAACTCTTTGCCAGCTTGATAGCCGATTTGGAACCAATACAGCACATAACCGATCATAATCAGCCATACTGACACGGAAATCCCTTTCCACAGCGCGTCAACTGCGGGATGAATCCTCCACGCGTGCATCATCGTAATCATCGCCCCCATCACAAAAAGAGCGCAGTTGCAGAACAGATAAAAGAGCATAAAAGTCCGCGCGGGCACCGCCGAAGCTTTTTGAAAAGCAGAGATAATTTCAGACGGAGTCCCCACTTCCCGCAGAATAAGCTCCATCGCTTCGCTTTCGGTTTTGCCTTTTTCCAGATGAACACAAATGGCATGATGAATATGGCTTTCGATTTCCTTTAATAATTCACGGCTTCCGGCCTTGCCTTCCAGCCCTTTTCTGATTTCGTGCACATAAAGGTCTTTATCCATTCTGCCCGCCCCGCTTCAGCATCCGGTCCATCAGAGCGGAGAACAGATTCCATTCCTTCGTCCGTTCGGCTAGAATGTTTTTTCCTTCATCGGTGATCCGGTAATATTTTCGGTCGGGCCCTTTGGTCTGCTTTTCCCAGTAAGAAGAAATATAGCTTTGGCGTTCAAGCTTATGAAGCGATGGGTACAGCGTGCCTTCCTTCATTTGCAGTTCATTCCCGCTTCTTTTCTCCATTTCTTTCACAAGTTCATACCCGTACATGGGCCGTTCATTCAGCAGCGTCAGCACCAGAATGACCGTGCTTCCCTTTACAAGCTCCCTGTTGAGCATTTATTTTCTCTCCCTTACCTAGTAATCTTATGTAGGTATTGTACGCACATCCCCCGCGGCTGTCAAATCATTCCTCCAAGCCTTCCGTATTGTGATCGGGAGAAAATCTAACTATAATGAGATATAAAACACTGATGGAGGCCATTGATATGTCAATGCACAAAGCACTTACTATTGCCGGTTCTGATTCCAGCGGCGGCGCGGGAATCCAGGCCGATTTAAAAACATTTCAAGAAAAAAACGTATACGGAATGACGGCTTTGACCGTGATCGTAGCGATGGACCCGGA
Source organism: Bacillus sp. R45 (assembly GCF_021729365.1). Classification (NCBI taxonomy): domain Bacteria; kingdom Bacillati; phylum Bacillota; class Bacilli; order Caryophanales; family Bacillaceae; genus Bacillus; species Bacillus sp. R45. The sequence goes on from NZ_CP091421.1 coordinate 3,640,736, forward strand.
GAACAGCTGGGATCATCAAGTATTTCCGATTGATGCCGATACGATTCGCGCACAGCTGGCGACGATTGTTGACGGAATCGGCGTAGACGCCATGAAAACGGGAATGCTCCCTACCGTGGAGATCATCGAGCTTGCGGCGAAAACGATTAAAGAAAAACAGCTGAAGAATGTCGTTATTGATCCTGTCATGGTCTGCAAAGGAGCGAACGAAGTGCTGTATCCGGAGCATGCCGAAGCGCTTCGCACCCAATTGGCGCCGCTGGCAACCGTCATCACGCCAAACCTGTTTGAAGCAAGCCAGCTGAGCGGTATGGATGAATTAAAAACGGTGGAAGACATGAAAGAAGCGGCCAAGAAAATTCACGAACTCGGCGCGAAATATGTATTGATTACAGGCGGCGGCAAATTGAAACATGAAAAAGCGATCGACGTGCTGTATGACGGAGAAACCGCGGAAGTATTAGAAAGCGAAATGATTGATACACCTTACACGCACGGAGCCGGATGCACATTCTCCGCCGCCGTGACGGCAGAACTGGCCAAAGGCGCTGAAGTGAAGGAAGCCATCTATGCGGCAAAAGAATTTATCACTGCGGCAATCAAAGAATCCTTCCCGCTGAACCAATACATCGGACCGACTAAACATTCGGCGATGCGTCTTAGCGGAAAATAAAATAAATATCCCCCTCATGATCGAGGGGGATTATTTCATTTTTTTCGCGGATGACCGCAAAAACATCTCAATCGATTGCACAAACAGCGCATATTCCTTCATCTGTTCATATGTATGCCTCAGCCGATCACTCCATTCATTGTGCGGCTCAGCCCTCTTGAGCATGCGATTCAGCTGAAGCAATACTTCTTTATATTCTTCCCGTTTATCTTCCACTTGCTCTGCGGCTTTGACAAGTAAACATTTCGGCGTCATCTTCTGATTTTTCAAAACTGAGAAAACAACTCCTTTTATTCCTGGAATCATAGGCTTTCGTTTGAAGAATAGCACAGATGGCATAGGTTTCACATAAGAAAAAAGAACGATTTTCTACAAAAGTGTCCAAATTGAGGCATTTATTTCCGTTTTTCCAACCGAAGTGACGGTTACGTCATCATTTCCCGGGAAAGGAAAATATCTGGCGCTGAATACCTCTTCTCCATCATTCAAAAACAATTCAATGGAGGATGCATCCAGAAAGAGCTGGACGGAATGCAGCTCGCTGATGGCGCAGCTTCTCTTTTCTTTTTCTTCTCCGCTGAAAGCGGTGCGCTCCAGCACAGCCAGCCCCTCTTCCTGATGAAATATAAACCGGGCCGCGCCCCGAATTGAGATTTCAAAACCGGATTCGCAAGTAATGTCTTCCAGCAGCACTTCAGTCCGGGACGCATCTTTCACCGGGAGGCTTACAGACGAGCAATTCAATTGAAGACGGCGCTTTTGTTCATCCGTGCGGCGCGATTTCATTTCCGGAAGCGGGCGCTGTATGATTCTGCCGTTGGACAGTGACAGCTGTCTCGGCATCGTTAAGCAGTGAATCCAGTGATACGCATGTGTCGGATGCTTGTCCTCATGCTGATCCGGAACGCCCATCCACGCGAACAGAATCCTCCGTCCCTTATCATCTTCCAGCGTCTGCGCCGCATAAAAATCAAATCCTCTGTCAAGCTCCGTAAATTCACCGTGCTTAAATTCTGGCGGCTCTGTATGCAGCCTGCCGAGGAAATAGCCCGCCTGGTGGCTGTTATGATATTTTATCCCGTCGGCTTCAAGCCCCTGCGGACATACGAGCAGCACGTCGGTTCCGTCAAGAGAAAACAGGTCGGGACATTCCCACATATAGCCGAATGACCCGAGACCGCCCGAGTCCGCCCCCGCAATCGAACCGAGAAACGTCCAATCCGTCAGGTTCTCTGATGTGAACAATACAGCGCTTCCGGTGAGCTTTTCTGTCTGCGCGCCGAGCACCATGTAATACGCTCCGTCTTTCTTCCAAACCTTCGGATCACGGAAATGAGCGGTATAGCCTTTTGGGAGACGCGCGACGATTCCTTTTTTTTCAAATATGACCCCGTCTTCGGATACGGCGAGGCATTGATACGTTTCCCGATTTCCTTCTCCGTCACGGACATTGCCTGTGTACATCAGGCAGAGCCGCCCGTCTTTTTCGATGGCGCTTCCGGAATAACACCCGTTTTTGTCATACCACTCACCCGGCGCAAGCGCGATTTCTTCCTCTTTCCACTCAACGAAATCCTTCGTCGTCACATGCGCCCAAAATTTCGCGCCGTGCCCCGTATGAAATGGCTGCCATTGAAAAAACAAGTGATATACGCCGTTCCATTGGATGACGCCGTTCGGATCATTTAAAAGCCCGACCGGCGGCATAACATGATAGTTCTGGCGGTATGGATCTGACGCGGCTGTTTCTTGCCGCTTCTTTTTCGCTTCCTCAGCCTGCAGGCGCAGCTCTTGATCCGGTGTCCTCATTTGACGGCCTCCTTTTCTTTAGCTCCCATAATGTAAGCGGCAATAAACGCCGAGACAGAGGCGATGCCCATTCCGATCAGATAGTTTATAAGATTTCCTAAACCGAGCGGAGCCGTGATGGCAATCATCGGAATTCCGGTCAGACCGTAGGCATTGGCGGCGACACCGGTCACCACGACATAGGCCCCTCCCAGCGCTCCGCCGATCATTCCCGCGATAAACGGCTTCCGGTACCTTAGGTTCACACCGAAAATAACTGGTTCGGTTACGCCGAGAAAAGCGGAAAATGCGGCAGGCAGAGCGATTTCTTTCATTTTCGCTTTTTTCGTCAGGAAAAATACAGCCAGTCCCGCCGCGCCCTGAGCGACATTCGCCATCGACCAGATAGGAAGGATATAGTTTCTGCCCAAATCAGCGATGAGGCCGGCCTCAATCGCATGAAAGCTGTGATGCACACCGGTGAGCACAATAAGCGGATAAAGACCGCCGAAAAGAAGTCCGGCAACAATGCCCGCGTGATCATACACATATGTCAGCGAGACGGTAATGCCCGATCCGATCGCCCTGCCAAGCGGACCGATTGCGATAAAGGTGATAAATCCTGTGACAATCACCGTGACAAACGGGGTGACCAATAAGTCGAATGCGTGAGGCACCATTTTTCTCGTGCCCTTTTCCACTTTGCTCATAATGTAAACGGCTAACAGTACGGGGATGACCGTCCCTTGATAGCCGAGCAGCGCAATGTCGAAGCCGAAGAGCTGCATAAAATCAGGCGATGCATCCGCAAGCCCCCACGGATTCAAAAGCGCCGGATGGATCATAATCCCCCCGAGCACGGCACCGAGATAGGCATTGCCGCCAAATTCCTTCGCCGCACTGAACCCGATGAATACGGGCAGGAAGATAAACGCCGCGCTTGAAAACATGTCTAAAAGCTTAAACAGCGATGATTGTTCAGACACCCAGTGGAAAGCCTTCATCATACCGAGCAGCCCCATTAAAAGTCCGCTTGCCACGATAGCCGGAATGATGGGAACGAATATGTTAGACAGTGTTTTCGCAAATCTTGCGGCCGGATTCAGCTTTTTTTTCGCCGCGTCCTGATGTGTCTCACGATCCTCGCGCCCCAAATCGGCTTCTTTTGAAAAAGCGTCATACACTTTATTCACAAGGCCGGTACCGAATATAATCTGATATTGCCCCGAGCTGCTGAAAGCCCCTTTTACTCCTTCTGTCTCTTCAATATCGGCCTGGCTGATCTTCTGTTCATCTTGAATGACGAGCCTGAGCCGTGTGGCGCAATGTGTCGCGCTGATGATATTTGATTTCCCTCCGATATGTTTGATAAGCTGTTTTGCCGTTTCTTGATAATTCATGATGTATCCCCCTTTCTAAAATCAAAAAAGACCTAAAATTCGCCAACGAAAAAGGTCAGCATGATCCCTTTTTCATGTACGCAAATTTTAGGTCTTGCCTGCATTACCAGTCACAATCCCGCCGATTCAGTTTTTTAATGCGCTTTCATTTTATTTCATGATAGCGCTTTCGTCAATATGTTTTCAAAAAAAAAGTCTGTTTCTCGAAACAGACGCGTTATTCCGGGTTTTTTTGCAGACGCTGGACATGCAGCGTAATATAGCCGGCCTCGGATTCCGGCAGTTCCAAATCATATTCATTTTTTAAAAACGCTGCCAGTTCAAGCGCACACCGATAAGCAAACGGATACTTTTTTTGGATGAAATAAAGCATCTCCTCGTCCATGGAATGGAGTGCTTCATTTGAGTCCAACCGGCTGACCGCATACCGCAAGTGCGTGACGAGGCGCTGATAGGAAATACTGTCTTCATCCACCTTCTGTTCGAAAAAGGATTCGATCTTTTCGATCATTTCTCTGATCATGGTTGTATGCTTCATCGCCGAATACATGCTTTTGGCATCCGCCTTGGCAGTGTGGATATGAAGCGCGATATACCCCGCCTCATCATCAGGCAATGATATACCGAGGGTTTGTTTCACGTGTTCAACCGCCCAGCGGCCGATTTCATATTCTTTTTTATAAAGCGCCTTAATTTCATGAAGCAATCGGTTGTGCACCTGAAGGCCGTTTTGAATCCTTTCGATCGCAAAGGATAAATGGTCCGCCAGCGCAATGTGGATGTGATCGTTCAAAGGCGCCGCAAGCTCTCCCTCCGCATGGCTGATGATATCTTCAGCCGCCTCTATATGCTCTTCGGGAAGCGTTTCTAACACTTGTTTGAACTTTTCATTTTCGTCGTGCACGACAAATATTTTTTCAATTTTATGTTTTTGAATCACATCATTTTTTCTCTTTTGAAAAGCGATTCCGGGACCCATTACGATCTTTTCCCGTCCGTCTTCTTTTATTAACGCCGCATTGTTATTTAATACTTTGTCTATTCTCAAGAGGTTCGCTCCCGTTCATATGTTTAGTGGGATTGTACCCTCTTTTTCATATGATGTAAAGGTGCCGGACCCGCGCGCTCCCGTTTCGGCAATTCTTTGCGGACAGGCATCCATCGGTTTTTATCCAGCCTGCCGCGGGCCGATTTCGTTTCATCGGTCAAATCCGCCGATCGGACTCGGCTCACAAACGAAAAAGCACCAGCCGTCCGCTTCGCTTTCTTATGATAAGCCGCTTGGTTTCCGTACACGGCGGCTAATGGATATCTTCCGTTACCCGGCGCCATCCAGTTCATCAGAAAGACCATCCACACCCGTAAAGATACTAGCAAACGTTTCATTGCAAATCATCCCTCCGCTTCTTTTTGACAGACAGCTTGTTCGCAGGCCTGTTTTTCTCTCCGCTTTAACGGAAAAGGCGGCCGATCCTTCTCCGCTAAAAACTAGCGGGTCTAGCAACCCTATGACTCTATGATAGACGCGGCAGGGCGAATTGTTTGTCACAATATGAGTGAAAAAACAAACTAGTTTTCAGAAGTTTTGTTGAAAGCTGATGGAAATGACCTGAAAAATGGAAAAGCCGATAAAAAAAGTTATACACACCTTATCCCTTGGTTAAGCACAGCTTAAACACAGGGTATATCCACATATCCACAAACTCGATCTATATTTTGTATAGGAACACTCGTTCCCGACAATATATATACACAATTTTATTCAGTTATGCACAGGATTCTGTGTATAACTCCCTCCTTATTCACAGACCAATTTCCATAAATGAGTCATATGTCACAAGGATTATTTTGAATTTTCAAGAAATATATACTAGATTTCTAATTTAGATAAAGAAAAAGGGGGAAACACGATTGAAAAAAGGAATCATCCGTTATCTGCTTCCGGCTTTTGTCTTATCCTTTACCTTATCCACAAGTTCACAGGCTGCGCCGGCAACAAAACCGCAAACTCCTGATCTTGAGAAGGCTGAGGTATTTGGTGACATTGATATGACCACCGGCAAACAAACGACAGTCATCGTCGAGCTGAAGGAAAAGTCACTGGCGGAAGCAAAGGAACTCGGCAAAGCACAGACAAAAAGCAAGCTGAAAAGCGAACGCTCAAAAGTAAAAAAGAAAGCGCTCAAAACCATTAAACACGGAAAAATCAACAGGGAATATGAGCAAGTGTTTTCCGGCTTCTCCATGAAACTCCCGGCAAATGAAATTCCGAAACTGCTGAGTGATCAGGATGTCAAAGCGGTTTATCCGAACGTCACCTATCATACCGATCAGCTGAAAGATAAAGACATCACCCTATCTAAGGATGCCGTGTCTCCGCAGATGGATGACAGCGCGCCTTATATAGGGGCAAATGACGCGTGGAAGCTCGGCTATACGGGGAAAGGCGTCAAGGTGGCCATTATTGACACCGGTGTCGAATATAAACACCCTGACTTAAAGAAAAATTTCGGACAATATAAAGGATACGATTTTGTGGATAACGATTACGATCCTGAAGAAACGCCGTCCGGTGATCCGAGAGGCGCGTCGACTGACCACGGAACCCATGTCGCGGGCACGGTAGCGGCAAACGGAACGATTAAAGGCGTAGCGCCGGATGCTACACTCCTTGCCTACCGTGTGCTCGGTCCGGGCGGAAGCGGAACAACGGAGAACGTCATCGCCGGTATTGAACGCGCCGTACAGGACGGAGCGGATGTCATGAACCTTTCTCTCGGCAATTCTGTGAATAACCCAGACTGGGCGACAAGCACGGCGCTTGACTGGGCGATGTCAGAAGGCGTCACGGCCGTTACATCAAACGGAAACAGCGGGCCGAACAATTGGACCGTCGGCTCTCCGGGAACGTCCAGAGAAGCTATCTCCGTCGGAGCGACACAGCTGCCGCTGAACGAGTACGCCGTCTCCTTCGGTTCCTATTCCTCAGCGAAAGTAATGGGGTACAACAAAGAAGATGACATAAAAGCACTGAATAAAAAAGAAACAGAGCTCATAGAGGCGGGTATCGGCGAGCAAAAGGATTTTGAAGGCAAAGATCTGAAAGGAAAAGTCGCAGTCGTCAAACGGGGCAGCATCGCCTTTGTGGATAAAGCAGACAACGCCAAAAAAGCGGGCGCGATCGGTATGGTTGTGTATAACAATGCCCCGGGAGAAATTGAAGCCAACGTACCGGGCATGTCCGTGCCGACGGTTAAGCTTTCATCAGAAGACGGCGAAAAACTCGTCAGCCAATTAAAAGCGGGCGGCACAAAAGCGACATTCCATTTATCCGTGGCTAAATCGCTCACTGAACAAATGGCAGACTTTTCGTCACGCGGTCCGGTTATGGACACGTGGATGATTAAACCTGACGTCTCCGCTCCCGGCGTAAACATCGTCAGCACCATTCCGACCCATGATCCGGCCGACCCGTACGGCTACGGATCGAAGCAGGGAACGAGCATGGCTTCCCCGCATGTAGCCGGCGCAGCTGCCGTCATCAAGCAGGCCAAACCGAAATGGAGCCCGGAACAAATAAAAGCCGCTCTCATGAACACGGCGGAAACCTTAACGGACGCGGACGGTGACGTATACCCGCATAATGCGCAAGGCGCCGGAAGCATCAGAATCATGAAGGCGATCAAAGCAGACTCCCTTGTCGCCCCGGGAAGTTATTCTTACGGAACGTTTATGAAAGACAAAGGCAATGAAACGAAAAAAGAAACCTTTACGATTGAAAACCAATCGTCCATCAGAAAATCATATCAGCTCGAGTACTCTTTCAACGGCACGGGCATTACCGTTTCGGGCACAGACCGGGTCGTGATCCCCGCTCATCAAACCGGAAAGGTCAATGCGAAAGTAAAGGTCAATGCCAAAAAAGTAAAGGCAGGCACCTATGAGGGAACCGTCACAGTGCGTGAAGGCGGAAAAACAGTCGCAAAAGTGCCGACGCTGCTGATTGTAAAAGAGCCGGACTATCCGCGCGTAACGTCAATCGACGTACAGGAGGGCACAACGCAGGGAACCTACCAAATTGAAACCTATCTTCCGGCTGGAGCCGAAGAGCTTGCCTTCCTTGTATATGACAGTAATCTTGACTTTGTCGGCCAAGCCGGCATCTACAAAAAGCAGGATAAAGGCTATCAATATTTCGACTGGAACGGCAAAGTCAATGGTGACACCGCACTGCCGGCAGGAGAATATTATATGCTGGCCTATGCCGCGAACAAAGGGAAATCAAGCCAGGTGCTGACTGAAAAACCTTTTATCATTGAATAACCGAACAACCCTGCTGGAGCATCAGCAGGGTTTCTTTCTGATTAATCGGCAAAAGCTTCTCGAAGCAGACGGTATGACTGAAGTTTATCTTCAAAATGATGTGTAATGGTTACAGCCATCACTTCTTCTGTTCCGTATGCTTTACTGAGAGCCAGAATCTGTTCTTTCACTTGCTGCTTCGTTCCGATGATCATCCGATTCCGATTATCGGCAATTCGTCTTTGTTCATACGGTGTATACGTATTGCCGCGGACGGTTTCGTAAGACGGTACGCCGTGAAGCGGAATCCCCTGTTCACCCGCAAGCAGCGTATAATCCATGACAGCCGCGAGTTCCTCCGCTTTCTCCTCCGTATCCGCGCACAGCACAAACACCGCCACGGCCGTTTTTGGTTCTTTTCCTAATAGAGAAGGTTTAAATCTGCGCTTATATTGTGCTGTCGTGCTCTCTCCGCCTTCTCCATTAATAAAATGGGCAAACATATAGCCTGCTCCCATTTCTGCGCTCAGAAGCGCGCTTTCCCCCGAAGAACCGAGAAGCCAGACTTCCGGCGCCGTCTTAATAAGGGGTGATGCGGTCAGATTCGGAAAACGGTGATTGTCATCAGCTGCATCATGCAAATACATCGCCAGCTCACGAAGCTGCTGCGGATATTGATCAGCATTACGCTTCCCGCCGTCATTCAGCGCCCATGATGCGATCGGCATTCCGCCCGGCGCTCTCCCTAATCCGAGATCGATTCTGCCCGGCGTCAACCCTTCGAGCACGCGGAAATTCTCCGCCACTTTATATGCGCTGTAATGCGGAAGCATCACACCGCCTGATCCTACCCGAATGTCATTCGTTTTCGCCGCAATATGGCTGATCAGCACTTCAGGGCTTGAGCCCGCCAACCGCTCTGAAAAATGATGCTCTGACACCCAAAACCTCTTATATCCGAGCTTTTCCGCCTCCTGCGCCAATCTTACTGTATTCCGCAGTGCACTTTCCGCAGAACACCCTTCTGATACAGGAGATTGATCCAATATACTTAATGAAATCATCACTGTCACCTCATCAACATCGTACCACTGCTAAGCCGTTTTTTCTTTCTGTATGCTTATCAGCATCCCTGATGATAAACATTTATATACCTTGTTCCATTTTGTCGAAATATGTTACACGTGAAACATAAAAAAACCTCTCCCGGTCAGGAGAGGTTTTTTCTTAATTCTTTTGAAAACCTTTATCTTTTACATATTGATTTAAATAGGTTCTCGGTTTTTGTTTCATGAACTGCAGGATTTGATCAGACCACGTTTCAACCCGCTTGCCGTTTGTCCGTTTATCATAATAATCGGAAATGGTTTCATCATATTCCTTCATATAACTGCGGAAGTTTTCTTCATTCGTATCGTACGTGTTTTCATGATATACGGCTTGTTTCGGCAGGCGCGGCTTTTGACCGGACGGATGAGCGGGATGACCGACTACCAAGCCGAACAGCGGCAGCACATGGTCAGGTGTACCAAGCACTTCTGTCACCTGATCAAGTTCATTTCGAATGCCTCCGATATAACAAATGCCGAGTCCCATTGATTCCGCGGCAACACTTACGTTTTGTGCGGCAAGTGCGGCATCAATGATGCTGACCATAAACATTTCCGTATTCTCAAGAAGCTCGGTAATGTTTTCTCCTTTTTCCTCAGCAAGTTTTTTATGGCGGTACAAATCAGCGCAAAACACAAACAAGTGCCCGTTATTTTCGACGTAAGGCTGGTTTCCGGCCAGTTCCGCCAGCTTCCGCTTTTTCTCCTTATCGGTTACGCCGATGATGGAGTAAGCCTGCACGTAACTGGACGTTGACGCCGCCTGGGCGCTTTTCACTAATGTATCTATCTCTTCTGCTGTCAGAAGCTCGTCAGTAAATGATCGGATCGACCGATGATTAAGTATGGTTTCGATGGTATTGTTCATATATAAAGCCTCCTTCTCTATATATCATATCCGAAAGAGTATCATGCCAAAAGCGAAATGCTCTAAACAAAAAAAGACAGCCCGAAAAACGAGCCGTCTCACATTAAGAATTGAACAAGTAGCTTTTATATTTCGTCAGCTGCACACTTGCGTTATATACGATCCCGAAGCTGATTAATGTAGAAAGCACCGAGCTCCCCCCATAGCTGACAAACAGCAGCGGAATACCGGTAACCGGCATAATGCCGATATTCATCCCGATGTTCTGGAAGGTGTGAATCACGATAAGTGCAGTAAATCCTACGCAAAAAAACGCACCAAATCGGTTAAACGCATGCAAGCGGTCAATCAGCACCACAAGCCTGTAAATTAAAAAGAAAAACATGACAACCGCAATGGCGCAGCCTAAAAATCCAAAACTTTCACCCAAAATCGCAAAGATAAAGTCGGTCTGTCCCTCAGGTACGTACACTTTCAGATTATGAACGCCGTTTCCGGTAATGCCGCCCGATCCGATCGCCATAACGGCCTGATCCACCTGCCAGCTTTTATCGCTCTCGGCCTGAGTCGTTGCCGCACTGGAGTCAGACATCCACGATGTAATCCGGTTAATTTGATAATCCGCAATACCGATCGAATTCGCCACATGGGGAAATTCAATTACAAGCACTAAGAATAGGCCAAGCACAAGCGCGGCCGAACCGCCGATGATGGTGATCAGCTTCCAGTTTACACCTGACATAAACACCATCACCATAACGATAAACAGACAGATCGCACCCGTTCCGGCATCCTGCAAAACGATCATCCCAATTGGAATAACCGTCCATGCCGCAATTTTCAAAAGCAGATTGACATCTTCCCGAAGTGATCTTTGATCTTTCGGGCCCGCCTTCGATATAATGGACGCGACCATCATCATAATTCCTATTTTCGTAAACTCAGAGGGCTGGAGGGTAAAGCTGCCGATTTGAAACCAGCTCTTCGCTCCGTTTTTGATCGGCGCGATGGATTCCGGCGCCACACGCAAAAGGAGCAGCGACAGCACGCCGGCAATCAATACATACAGACTCAGTTTCTCAAGCTGCTCTAAATCAAAGTACAGCAATAATCCGATGAATCCCGCACCTATAACATAGAAGACAATCTGTTTCATCCAGGCACTGCCTCCATACTGCCCGAACTGTCCGGCCGCATAAATCGCCGCAACACTAATTATTAAAAACACACCAAATATAAAAATCAAATCCCCCTGATAATAGGGATTTTGCTGTTTCTTATATCGACTCATTCTATCCCGCCTTACATTTTCATCGGAAGTCACTATTGTTTATTATACATGAACACCGTTCAAGAAAACATGATGAGGTTGCTTCCTTTTTATTTTTTACGGTTTGGGGACTACACGACATATGACGTGTCAGAAAAGGAAATGTTTCGGTCATGATGAAACTTTTCCGATAAAAAACCCCTTCTCGTCAGAAAAGGGGTTTCAGTCTATGTTTAACGTCATAAACAAGCTGTTCGGGTCCTCTTTATAATGTGCAAACGGATCACAATATTGAAACCCTGCTTTTTCATACAGGCGTCTGGCGGGGAGAAAAGCCTCCATAGAACCGGTTTCTAAGCTGATCCGCTGATAGCCCCGCCGCCTTGCTTCTTCAAGCATATGGCGGAGGATCCGGTTGGCTGCGCCTTTTCTGACATGATGCGGAGCCGTTTTCATTGATTTGATCTCACCGTGCCGGCTGTTTAGCTCCATTAAGGCGCCGCAGCCGAGCAGGACGCCGTTTTCCCTCGCACTCCAAAACGTAACGTCAGGCTGACGCAGCCGGTCCGCATTGAGCGCGTGTATACTTTCCGGGGGAGAATGCATGGTCATGCTCTTCAGATGCTCCTGCAAAAGCGCAATGACGTCCGGCGCTGTGACATCGTCTTTTGTTATGTCCACTTCAAAACCACCCTTGCTGTGCATGTTTTCTTTGAACATAGCAAAGGTTCACAGCCTGCGCCATTCCCTTGTCCGGAAATGTGACAGGGTATTTGACCTTTCCGGTTTCTTGTACCTATCCAAAAATGAGGCAATAGTTGCAATACATTTCTCGAAAAAGCGGTATCAAAAATTGGAAAACATGGTATAATAATTGTAACAAAATGTTCAAAAAACGACCACAAAACAGACACATTTTATTCTCTGTATTTCATTTTGGAAACGCTCCCATAAAATGAAAGGAGACATGTAAGATGGACATGTTTTTTGCTTATTTACTGGTCGCAAGCGCAACACCCCTCTTTATCTGGCTGGATAACAAAAAAGTCGCTCTTTCGGCCATACCGCCAATTATTCTCATGTGGGTTTTCTTCTATTTTTACGCAACCAGCAGCCTGTCCCCTCTCGGCCACACACTCATGATCATCCTGTTTGCCGTCAACGTCATCGTTGCCCATATCGCCGCCTTTATCATTTACGGCCTTCCGCGCCTGCGCCGGAGAAGAAGCCAATAAAGGCACAAAAAACCCTCTTCGCCTGAACGAAGAGGGTTTCTTTTTATTCCTGATGTTCGGAATGTTGCTTCGCACCGCCAGGAGGGTTTCCATCCATATGGTCACCGTGATGGTAGTGCGCCGCAAAGATCCAGATGGAACCAAGGATGATAACAATCGCTCCGAAAAATCCGAAGAGCGTGTTTCCGACTTGAATCCCGCCGTTTTCGCTTTCTGTCATGTGCATGAACATGAGAAGCTGAAGACCGGCTTGGATAAATGCGAATCCGAAAATGATCCACAGTTTTGCTGATGAGCTTAAATCCGTATATACCGCAACCCAAAGGGCCAGCAGGGTCAGAATAATAGACAACGCAAAACCTACGATATGCTTCCACGGAAAGTGGCTGTGTTCAGCAGATTTGTTTGCCATATTATAGTCCCCCCAATCCGATGAGATAGACGCCTGTAAAGATGAAGATCCAAACAACGTCTAAGAAGTGCCAGTATAAACTTGAGATAAAGATTTTTGAAGACGTCTGCGGCGTTAATCCGCGTTTCTTCAATTGCAGTAAGATGCCGGCAATCCAGAAGATACCGATCGTTACGTGCGTTCCGTGCGTTCCCAGAAGGACGAAGAATCCAGACCAGAAAGCACTTGTACCGAGAGATGCTCCTTCATGTACATAGTGGATGAACTCGTTAAGCTCACATCCGACGAAGCCCGCACCGAGAAGAAGCGTAATGATCGTCCAAATGACGACGCCTTTTAAACTTCCGCGACGCATTTCATGAACAGCGATCCCGCAGGTGAAACTGCTGATCAGAAGCAGGAATGTCATGATCATGACAAGCTTCACTTCAAATAATTCAGCCGGTAAGACTCCTCCTGCTGTTCTTCTTTGAAGAACGAAGAAGGTTGCAAATAGTGTTGAGAACAACACAATCTCTGCCCCTAAAAAGATCCAAAACCCGAGAATATTGAGTCTGCCGGTTTCAGATTGATATTCCATAGGCGCGTTAGAATTGCCGTGTTCTGCATGTTCCATAAATCACGCCTCCTTTATTCGGAAATCTTTCTTTCCGTCTCTTTTATTTCTTCAACAGGTATATAGTAGCCATTGTCATATTCAAATGAACGAAGCACCATGCAAAGCAGAATGCCGATCAAGCCGACAATGCCCATCCAGAACCATTCAAATACAAGCCCGAAGCCTGCAATACCGAACGCCACTGACATAATAAGCGGTCTTCCGGAGTTGTGCGGCATATGGATTTTCTTGAACTTGCTTTCCGGATGAATATCCGTTTTGTCTTCTTTCAATTGCAGGTACGCATCTTGAGATTTCACTTCTGGAAGCACCGCAAAGTTGTAATGCGGCGGAATCGCAGATGATGTCGCCCACTCAAGCGTACGTCCCACGCCCCATGAATCTCCGCTGATCTCGCGAGTAGAGTAGCGGAAGCTGTAGTAGATGTTGTAGCAAAGGATTAAGAATCCGACACCCATCATGAAGGCTCCGACAGTTGAAATAAAGTTCAATGCAGTCCATCCGTCATTCGGTCCGTAAGTGTAAATACGGCGAGGCATACCTTGCAGCCCCAAGAAGTATTGAGGGAAGAAACATACATTAAATCCGATCATAAAGATCCAGAAGAACCATTTTCCGATTCTTTCGTTCAGCTTGTGGCCGAACATTTTCGGATACCAGAAAATAAATCCTGCGAAACATGCAAATACCGTACCCGCGATCAGCACATAGTGGAAGTGAGATACGAGGAAGTACGTATTATGGTATTGATAATCCGCTGCAGCCATCGCAAGCATAACCCCTGTTACCCCGCCGACAACGAAGTTCGGGATGAACGCGAGCGCCCACAGCATCGGTGTTGTAAAACTGATCCGGCCTTTATACATCGTAAAGAGCCAGTTAAAGATTTTAACCCCGGTCGGAACCGAAATCGCCATCGTTGTAATCGAGAAGAAAGAGTTAACGGACGCACTGTTCCCCATTGTGAAGAAGTGGTGGGTCCATACAAGGAAACTCAGGACGGAAATGGCGATAATTGAGCCGACCATCGCTTTGTAACCGAATAACTGCTTTCTTGCAAACGCTGAAATAATTTCAGAGAAAATACCGAATGCCGGTAAGATAACGATATATACTTCAGGGTGTCCCCAAATCCAGAACAAGTTAGCCCAAAGCATCGGCATACCGCCGGCTTCCAGCGTGAAAAAGTGGGCGCCGAACAAACGGTCAAATGATAACAGCGCCAATGCCACTGTCAAAACAGGGAAGGCGAATACGATAATAACCATTGTAATCAGCGTCGTCCATGTGAACATCGGCATACGCATCAGCGTCATGCCTTTTGTACGCATTTTCAGGATCGTCACCATAAAGTTGATACCCGTCATCAGCGTACCGATACCGGCAATCTGAAGACCGAGCAGGTAGAAGTTCTCACCAGGCCCGGGACTCATGTCGTTGCTTGCCAGCGGCATGTAACTCGTCCATCCTGCGTTCGGAGAACCTCCGATAACGAAAGAAATATTGAAAAGCATCGCACCTACGAAGAACGTCCAGAAACTCAGGTTGTTCAAGTAAGGGAATGCTACGTCGCGCGCACCGATCTGCAAAGGTACGACAACGTTGATCAGACCGATTAAAAACGGCATCGCCATGAAGATAATCATGATCGTACCGTGAGTCGTAAAGATCTCATTATAGTGGTTTGAGTCTAAAAAACTGTTATTAGGAAGCGCTAACTGGGCGCGCATCATCAAGCCGTCGACCCCGCCGCGGAACAGCATGATAACAGCAGAGATAATGTACATGATTCCAAGTTTCTTATGGTCTACAGACGTCAGCCATTCAGACCAGAGCCATTTCCACTTTTTGAAGTATGTGAGTACAACGATGATAGCGATAGTGGAAAGCGCAATGGAAACTTGTGCGCCCAGAATTAATGGGTCACCTGTTACAAAAAATTCATCCCATCTCAATTTCATTCGGGCTTCCTCCTTTCTTGTTCAATTTCAATCTTGTTTATCGTCGGATACTTTAAATTCGTTTTTCTTTACATCTTCCCACGGGTCTGTTTTAGAGTGCGGTGATACGGCTTTGTAGCCAAGGCGTTTGCGCGCCTCCATCGCATATTCGGCATCTTGGCCGTGGTCAACGTATTTTAAGTGTGTAGAAGAGAACGTTAATTTTCCGACATTCTCCGGAAGCATCAGTTCGTCATACTTCTCTTTCGTCAGCTTTGGAGAATCGCTTTGGGCTTTTTTCACCCAGCTGTTAAAGTCTTTTTGCGTAACAGCTTTTACGTTGAATTTCTGGTCGGCAAAGTGTTCACCGGTGAAGTTCGCGTTGCGGCCTTCATATGTTCCCACTTTGTCAGCCTGTAAGTATTGATCCATCAGCATTCCCGCCATCGCGTATTTTTGTCCCCCAAGCTGAGGAATCCATAGCGATGCCATTGAATCTGCTGAAGAAATTTTAAATAAAACCGGACGGTCTACAGGAATGTTCAGGTAGTTAACCGTCTCAATATCCTGCTCAGGGTAGCTGAATACCCATTTCCAGTCTACCGAAGTAGCATAAACAACAAGAGGCTCTTTATCCTTTGTCGCTTCAGGCGCTTTTTCTAACGAATATATCGTCTGTACGGTAGGCACAGAAAGTGCAATAACAATTAAAATTGGGATCACTGTCCAGACTACTTCTAAGAACGTGTTGCCGTGCATCTCGGGCTTGTAATTTCCGCTGTCTTTGCCTTTGCGGTCGCGGTATTTCACTAAAATGATTGTAAATAGTACGAATACGACGCCGACAATGAACAGCATAAATCCGATTGACAAGAGAATCAGATCTTTCTGCTGGTCTGCTACAGGTCCTTTCGGATCTAAAACGGAAATGTCGCTGCATCCGCCCAGTACGAAAACAACAGCCAACATCGCTAATAAAAGTAACGGTTTAAATGCTCTGAACAAGAAGATCACCATCCTTCCTATTGATGTAGTGAATCTGAAATGTACTTTCTCAAAATCTTTTCTCTATCTACCTTGTTATGCTATCAAAATCTGCCCTTATTAGCTTTATTTTTTTCTAAAGTTCATCTTTTTTTCGACCTAATGTCACAAAATCGTCAAAAAATGCATGAACTTTTTCCACTTGCGTAAATCAAACATAAAAAGTTTTAGATCATTTAGCATATATAGAGAAAAAAGATAGCGAGAACGAATAATACCAAATAAAGGTTTACCATAATAAAAATCGCTGGTCAACAAAAAGTTTCATTTTGTTAAACATTCTACAAAAGAATTATTTTTTCCTTTGCTCACACCTTTTCACACGGTTTCCATTTTAACGCAACGCATTGTGAAAAAAAAGACCGGAACGCGCCTTGATATGTTCATTATAAAAAACGCATTCATATGTTTAATATGGACAAAACGAAGGAAACATATAGGCATAAATAATAAAAAATAGGAAGTGATATTTATGGGTTTTATCGTATCTCTGATTGTCGCTATTATTATCGGCTGGATCGGAAGTTTATTTGTAAAAGGCAGTATGCCCGGGGGAATCATCGGGTCAATGATCGCCGGTCTGATCGGCGCATGGATCGGGCACGGACTGCTCGGCACATGGGGTCCTCACCTTGCCGGCTTTGCCATCATTCCGGCAATCATCGGAGCTGCGATCGTGGTATTCTTATTCAGCCTGATCGCCAGAAGCAGAGGATAAAAAAAAGCCTCGTCCCTTATGGGATGGGGCTTTTTTCCGGTAGAGCGCCCAAATGACGGATAAACCGCCGGAAAGCCGCTCTACCTTCTTCTGTCTGTTTAAAGACGCCGGCATGCTCCAGTATCCGCGCAAAGGCATGGCCGATTTCCTCTTTCAGAATCTGTTCCGCATTTTCTTTCGTTACCTTCCGCTTATGCAGCACACTGAGCGCCCAATCTTTATGCTTTGCCGCAGAAGGGTCTGCCGTTAAGACCGCCTCCGGGTCCGGTGAGCACAGCGCTTCAGCCGTGTATTTCATTTCTTGTTCAAGGCGGCCCGGCAGAATCGCAAGCCCCATTACCTCAATCAGTCCGATATTTTCTTTTTTCAGGTGATGAACTTCCTGATGGGGATGAAAAATTCCCAGCGGATGCTCATCAGAGGTGCGGTTATTTCTGAGGACGAGATCTAATTCGAATAAACCGTTTCTCCGCCTGGCAATCGGCGTAATTGTATTGTGCGGTGTTTCTCCTGAACAGGCGAGGAGATCAGCCGCCTCATCGGAATAACCGTGCCATGCCCGCAGGATGGCATCCGCCGCGCCGGAAAGCTCAGACGCGCTCTCGCTTTGCAGGCGGATGACCGACATCGGCCACTTCACAATTCCCAGCACCGTTTTCGGATAGTCAGGCAGCCTGTACCGGCTTTCTGTCTCCGCCAGCGCCATCGGGAATTCATAATGGCCCCCCTGAAAATGGTCGTGGCTTAAAATACTGCCGCCGACGATCGGCAGATCAGCATTGGAACCGAGAAAATAATGAGGATACTGGCTGACGAACGACAGCAGCCGGTCAAACGTTTTTTTGCTGATCTTCATCGGTTCGTGCCGGTCTTTCAAAACGATGCAATGCTCCCGGTAATACACATACGGAGAAAATTGCAGAAACCACTGCTCATCGCCGAGAATGACCGGAATGACACGAAGGTTTTGACGCGCCGGGTGATCCGGTCTCCCCTCGTACCCGACATTTTCTTTACAAAGAACACATCCCGGATAATCGGATTGAGGCTGCTCTTTGGCAGCGGCAATTGCTTTCGGATCTTTTTCCGGTTTTGAAAGGTTGATCGTGATGTCCAGCTTTCCGTAAGCCGTCTCAGCCGTCCACCCGACATTCCGCTGTATTCTGTCCGAACGGATATAATACACATCCTCTGAAAATCGGTAAAACGCCTTTGTCGCCTGCTCCGGTCCGTGCACCGCCTTTGTTTCTTCAAAACGACGCACAATCTCGGACGGCTGCGGGGCAAAGCAGCCCATGATCTTCGCGCTCAGCAGGTCGCGATAGGTGTCTGTATCGGCTGCAATCCGGCCCGTTTCTGCCGCCCATTCATAAATCGGGGCCAATATGTCCGGCAATGATGCCGCCGATTCATTTTCTTTCTGTTCTGAAGCCTCCGGATGGGTAATATGCAAAGTTTCATATAAACGGTTTCTTGTATATTCAATATCAAGAAATGAAATCAGCTCTTTTTGCAATCCGTACCGGATTAAACGTTCCACGTGCCGCTCAATTGCCATCGTCATCCCCCTTTAGTTCTCTCGCTCCGATATCCGCCGTGTAAAAGTCAGTTTCTCCCTGTCTTCTCCTCATAGCGGCCCCCGTTAGCTCTCCGATGAGATTCACTCTGCCGGGCGCAAAGAAAAAGCGCAGGTCTCGGGCTCCCCGAATACATCAGCAAACGCTTTCTTTATTTTGCGCTTCAAACGCATCCCCCTCCACCATTACACTTTCCCCCCGGGACGCGGAAAGAAACGGTTATGACACGCCTTCTTCTTTCGCTTTTCTGAAGACAATCCACTTGCTGGCCGCATAGTTGACGACTACAATAATGACGTTATCGGCGATTTTCGCCAATGTTTCGTTCATATGAAATTGACTGACCAGAAGAATCATCATGGCGAGATCGATGGCGAGAGACAGTACCCGCACGCTGAAAAAGGCCGTTAATTCTTTCATCAGACTCCGCATCCCCGCGGTCTTTTGCTGAAAGACATACCGTTTATTCGTAACATAAGCAAATAGAACGGACAGAATCCAAGCGGCGACAGTCGCCGCCTTGTAATCCATCTCAAATGCCGACGTCAGAATGTAAAAACTGACGATATTCACGATGGTCGTGAATATCCCCATAATGATATACATCATAATTTCTCTGTAGCGCATGGCAGTTCCTCGCTTTCTGAAAGACTTTTCTAAACCTTTTGTCAAATCAAGAAGAACGTTACCCTGATTTTCTGCCGCTGACAAAAACATAGAGCGCGTCAAACATGCTGCGGAAAGTAACCGGCCTTCCCAGCACATTGGATTGCTTAATCATCCCGTCGATGAGCGCGCACATCATGTTAGCGGTATGCTCGGTATCTATATGGTCTTCTATTAAATTTCTCGATTTGAGCCAATTTATGTACATGGTGCTTTCTTCTATCCATAACTTATACAGGCGGATATAAGCTTCATATTCACTGACGACTTTGTAAGTAGGCATATGAACGGCAAAAGACACAACATTCCAGGCAGGCTTGCTGTTTACAAACCGCATCAACAGGCTGGCCGCGCTGGCCGCGGCTTCACAAAGCGTCAACGGCCGCTCTGTTTGCTTTTCTAATTCGTCGAGATAGCCAGTGATGATCCTTTTTTTAATCTGACGCCTCTCTAACAAATGCTTCAGAAAATCTTCCTTGCTTTCAAAATGAACGTAAAACGCCCCTTTGCTGAAACCCGCCGCTTTACTGATGTCATCGATTGAGACTGAATCGTAAGCTCTTTCAATCAGGAGATGAAGGCCTGCGTCAATAAAACTTTCAAATGTTTCTTCTCTCTTAATTTGAAATTTGTTTTTTTTCATTTTTTACCCCAGCTGTTTGATCATTCACTTTATCTTACACCGAATCATTCTTTTGCGGTATTTTTTATGCAAAAAGAATATGCTAATCGACGTTTTGAGGGTAAATGTTAATAGGTCATATGGTTTATTTTTATTTGCATACTATCCAGTCAGTATTTATTTGTTTATTATTATATGTAAGAATTCTTGAAGGATTTTGGTTATTTCAGTCATTTTCTTAGGGAATAGGTAGGTGAATTCATCTTCAATTTGGGATTACCGGCCAACTATGTGTGATATTTGTTATACATTGGCTGCTGTAGCTGGGCAAATCAATTTTTCAATTGGAGGTTCTTATGAAAACTCATGTAATGAAAGATATAGATCAAGATTGGCAATTGTTAATTCAAGAGGCTAGAATCATGGGTTTGCACATTGACGATGTGAGGCGCTTCTTAAATACTGAAAAAGCGGTGAAGAAAAAAACACCAATGAAAAACACCATCCGCCAGCGGTAAGATTACAGGCGGATCCTTTTACTATATGACCTGCCACAGTCCGCCCGCACCCGAGTTTTCAAAGGAACACCCGCAATAAGAGGGGAATCAGAGAACAAACCGTATACCGGACAACCATTCCCGTCCGCATTCCGCAATTGAACAGCCAAACATGGTGATATGAGATCCCCCCGCTGCATATCTTGTGTATTATGCCCATTTATGAGGTGATACACAGATGGATACGAATCCCTATTATGATGAAAAACAACAGAACTACTACGAAGGCCTGAATCCTTATTTATTGAACAAAATAGACGAAAACTGGCGGACAGTGCTTGATGTCGGCTGCGGCACGGGCAATTTAGGAGCGGCGATCGAAGACCGCGGAATAACGGTTTACGGCATTGAAGCGTATCCCGAAGCCGCAAAAAAGGCGGAAAGCAAATTGAGCCACGTGCTTTGCGGCGACATTGAATCCGCCATTCTTCCGTACGAATCAGAGCAATTCGACTGCATGCTGTTCGGAGACGTTCTTGAGCATCTTATCGACCCGTGGACAGTGCTGAAAAAGCTTCGTCCTTATGTAAAAAAAGACGGCACGGTGCTTGCATGCATACCGAATGTCGGCCACATCTCAGTCGTGCTGGAGCTTTTAGCCGGCAAATGGACTTACAGTGACGCCGGATTAATGGATCAGACCCACCTGCGTTTTTTTACCCGGGAAGAGACTCTTTCATTATTTAAAGCCGCCGGCTATGAGGTCAAACGCATTGAGGCGATCCGCGTTGATCACCCTTCTTACCACAAAGCCATCGCATCATTGCACGAAGTATGCGTACAGCTTGGCATAAGGCATGACTTTATGACAGAAGCATCGGCCTATCAATATGTGATTGAGGCCGAGAGGAGCATGTAATGGATTCACATTCATTTCTGTTTGTCGTCTGTGTGAATGATGAGTCGCTGTACTCCCGGTGCAAGAGCCATATCATGCAGCTTACCGTCCCCCCTTCATACTCCGTTGATATCATGCCGATATACGATTCAGCAAGCATGGCCTCGTCCTACAACAAAGCGCTGAAACACCCCTCCAAATATAAAATTTATCTGCATCAGGATACTTTTATCATTCATCAGCATTTCCTTCATGACATGCTTCATATCTTTCAATCTCATCAGGAGCTCGGCCTTCTCGGTGTCGCCGGCTGCAAAACCCTGCCGCCGAACGGCATTTGGTGGGAAAGCGGACAGCGGATGGGAAAAGTGATTGAATACCGGGGGAATGCTTATCACCCGCTGGATTTTGAGCACGGTGATGAAGACGGCCTGTTTACGCCCGCTGACGCCATTGACGGCTTGTTAATGGCGGCTCAATATGACGTGGAGTGGCGGGAGGATTTGTTTCGCGGCTTTCATTTTTACGACACATCACAGTCGCTCGAATTTCAAAAACACGGCTATCAAGTCGGCGTCGCCTGCCAGAAAGACCCTTGGTGCCTTCATTTTTGCGGCGACTCATTTGACGCCGCGGCATATGAAGCGGACAGACAAACATTTATCAAACACTATATGGCAAAACCCTCTCGCTGATCGAGAGGGCTTTTTTCGGGTTAACGTTTATTCAGTTCCCGCTCAATGATTTGTTCAAAGGTTTCCTTTCCCGCCGCGCCAGGGATTCTCTCATCGCCGATGATAAACGTCGGCACTGCCGTAATGCCGGCTTCCTCATAAGCATGGCGGAGCGCTTCCCGCTGTACGTCCTTGTACGCTCTTGTCTCAAGCGCCTCTTTGAAGGCAGCGCCGTCAAGTCCGGCTTCTTCCGCAAGCTTTGTCAGCACGCCAACGTCACCGATATTTTGTTCTTCCTGAAAGAACGCCTGAAAAACGCGTGTATGGTATTCGCTTCCTTTCCCGTGTTCCTTTGCGAAATGAAAGCCTTCAAATGCCAAATCCGTGTAAGGATGCGGTGACACGCGGGGGAACGTGATTTCAACGCCTAACGACTGCGCCATCGGCTCAATGGAGTTTTTCCACATCTGCCGCTTGGCGGGATCATTCACCGGATCAAGTTTCGGCGAGGGGCTCGGACGCAATTCAAACGGCATCCATTCCACCTGTACGTCCTTGTCCTTGATTGCTTCTTCAAACGCCGCTTTGCCGACATAGCAAAACGGACATACATAATCAGAATATACTTTAATCTGCAGTGTCATTGTAAGTCTCCTTTCCTTATCATTTTAAGTTGTAACTTTTATAGTTACAAGTGTTTTTTTAAAAAAACACCCTCCATATGGAAGGTGTCACGATTCCAGCAGCCTTTGGGCGATATATTCTCCTTTTTTACAGCCGCCGGGACAGGCGAATAAGGAAGAGCCGATCGTTTGTGTGTATTCATTCAGCGCATCCTTTGCCGCCAAAGCCTTCAGCATCGGGACAAATTGGCGGTCCGGGTCTTTTTGAAAGCAGATAAACAACAGGCCTGCGTCAACATAGCCCGTCTTCGGATCAATTCCGTCCGTATAGGAAAATGCCCGGCGCAGAATCTGTCTGCCGGTTGATTTTGCCACGCTGACATGCGAGTCGGCGGGAATTTGATTCAGCTTCACGGGATCGGTTTCCTTTTTTTGTCCGAAAGGCGCGCCCGAGCTTTTCACCCGCCCGAACGTGTCCTCTTGTTCCTTCAAGGATGAACGGTCCCATATATCTAAAAACATCTTAATTTTCCTAAACGCCATGTACGTGCCGCCCGTCATCCAGTCCGGCTCTCCTGATTGAATCCAAACGATCGAATTCATCAGGTTTTCATCCTTCGTGCTTTGGTTGCCGGTGCCGTCTTTGAATCCGAAGAGGTTGCGCGGTGTTTCTCCGTTTTTTCCGCCGCTTAAGAAACCTTTATTGAGAAAGCGGACTTCACACACACCCGATGCCTGTTTCATCAGGTTGCGCACCGCGTGAAACGCCGTTTGTTCATTATCCGCGCAGACCTGTATGACGATATCACCGCCGCCTTGTTTCTTATCGAGCTTGTCGTTAGGCATCGGCGGAATATCGGCGAGGTGCTTCGGTTTTTTATCTTTCAGTCCGAAGCGGTCCTTCCCGTCTTTCTCGAAAAACCCGGGGCCGAAGCCGAAGGTAACGGTCAAATTCGCCGGTGCCAGATCCTGCGACTCCCCGGTATCCTGCGGAGGCATATATTTATTTTTCTGTTCGCCTGACGGGACGGCGCCTGAAGTCAGCAGCTGCGTCAAGCTTGTCCATTGTTTGAAAAGGGAGATGACATCGGCTTTGTCGCTTGACATAACATCAAGCGCCGCAAAATACACATACGTCTGATGCGCCGTTGTGATTCCTGCTTGGTGCTTTCCGTAAAAAGGAACGATTTGATCACGATCACGTTTTTCATCATTCTTCTTTGAAGCGGTGGCCGCCGGTTTGAAGAGCGGCGCGAGTCCTCCGAGGCCGCTCGCTCCGACAGCGACGGCTGCGCCCGCGACGGCGCCCCACTTCAGGACATCCCGTCTGTGGATCTGTTTTTCCTTGTTATGTTCATCGCTCATGCTGTGTCTTAACTCCTTTTAAAGCACATCGGCAATCTTCGACATGGTTTCAGAAAGGGCCGTCAGCTTCGTGCTTATCTCTCTGATTTGATCTGTACTTAATGTATCACAAGACGTATACGATTGATCGCACGTTTTGTATTTCGACATCAAAACTTCAAATTCGCTGAATTCCGCATTAAGTTTTTCCGTGACCTCGAAATGGTCTCTCACTGCGCGCTATTCACTGTTTTATAGAGGGCTTTTGAGCCTGCGGTGATTGGTTCAGGCGTCACTTTGAGAGAAGCGATAGAGCCGTCAAACGTTTCGGTCGATATTGCAAGCTTGATTGCTCTGTTCTTGGCATACGGCTTATATTCCCCCAGTCCGTCACGCCTTTTTGCGCACACAGAAAAAGGGCCGCCCTATCGGGACAGCCCTGCTTTGGAGCGCCGAATTTCCTCTGAAAACTTCCGCGCCGCCGCTTTTGGATCTTCGGCTTGGCTGATGGCGCTGATCATGCTGACGCCGTCTGCACCCGCTTCAATGACGGGCGCCGCGTTGTCAGCCGTAATGCCGCCGATTCCTACAATCGGAATGGTGATGCCCTGACGCCGTACCTCTTCAATCAATGTAACGCCCTGCACGGCTTCAGCATCTTTTTTTGTTTCGGTCGGATAGACCGGGCCCATTCCGACGTAATCGGCTCCGGCTTCTTCCGCCCGCTTCACCTCGGAGACGTTATGTGCTGACACACCGAGAATCATATCGCCGATTGCCGCTCTCGTTTCTTCGGCGTCTGCGTCATCCTGTCCGATATGCACTCCGTCCGCCTCAAGGCGCAAGGCCAATTCGACATCATCATTAATGATGAAAGGAATCCCGGCCTGCCTGCAGACATCCTGCACCCGCTTTGCGAACAGGACACGTTCATCCCCTGTTAAAGAACCGCTCCCCTTTTCCCGAAATTGAAAAAGCGTAGCGCCGCCCTCAATTGCTTTTTTCACCACGGAGACCGGGTCTGCGCTTGTATTGTTTGATCCCATAATAAAATAAACCGATAACATATCCTTCATCATTTCCCGAGAAATACGCGTCATTTTTCTGTCACCCTTTCAATTGCGGCAAGCTCAGCCGCTTCTTGTTCTGAGATGCTTGCCAGCTTGTTTAAAAGCTCAATCTGGAAGCTGCCCGGCCCCTTATGGGAGGTGTCCAAAGCGGCAAGCTGAGCGGCGCTTCCGTATACAGAAACGGCTGAAACGGCCGCTTGCAGAACGTCCTGCCCCGCTGCGCAGAAGGCTCCGATTACAGACGTCAGCAGGCATCCCGCCCCCGTCACCTTCGTCAGCAGTTTATCACCGTTATGTACGGCGTATGTGTCGGTGCCGTCGGAGATGACGTCGGTTTTTCCGGTAATCGCAATGACCGTCTTCAGCCCGCTTGCAGCCGTCTTAGCGAGCTGAACCACATCTCCTCCGGCTTCCCCCGCATCCACGCCTTTTATCTTCCAATCAGGGGCGCCGGCAATATTGGCAATTTCCGCGGCATTTCCGCGAATAACGGACAAGCGGACCTCCTGTATGATCTTGCGGGCTGATGCCGTCCGAAACGGCGTGGCGCCGGCGCCTGCCGGATCAAAAATGACCGGAACACCGTTTTCATTGGCCGATTTTCCGGCTGCGATCATAGCTTCAACCGATGCCGAGCTGAGGGTGCCTATGTTCAGGACGAGCGCTCCGGCGATTTTCGCCATGTCGGCGGCCTCCTCAATTGCATAAGCCATAACGGGCGATGCGCCGAGCGCGAGCAGTCCGTTAGCGGTGAAGTTCGTGACGACATTATTGGTGATACTGTGAACGAGCGGGTTTTGATCCCGCACTTTACTCAAGTGTTGAGCTGCGGTTTGTGCGTCCATGCTTAATCATCCTTTTTTCTCTTTTTCGGATTCCATAAATACGATTTCGTATGCTCCAGCCAGGCTCTGGCGGCAAAGGACATATAGCGGTCCTTCCGCCAAATGATGGCTAAATGCCACGGAATGACCGGATGAACGAGCGGAATGGTTCTGACTTTGTCAGGATCAAGACCGCGGCAGATTCTTTCCGGCAGCAGGCCGATACCGAGATTGGCGGATACCATTTCGCTGATAAAGTCCCACTGTGACGTTTCATAAATGACATGCGGCCTGAATCCGGCTTTCACGCATTCCGTCATAATTCGATTATGAAGGACAAAATCCTCCCTGAAAAATATGAACGGCTCTTCTTTCAATTCATGAAGACTGCATTCTTTCTCGTCAGCGAGCCGATGTGACGGATGGACGACAAGCATAAGGGTTTCCTTGACGATTGTGAAGGTATGAAAAATCTCTTCATTCGCGGGAAGCACGACGACCCCGATATCAAGCGAGCCGTCCTCCACCCCTTGCTGCACTTTAATAGAGCCGTCCTCAACAAGCTGAAACGTCACATCGGGGTATGTGACGCGGAAGTCACCGAGCACTCTCGGGAAAAAGCCGGACCCGATCATCGGCGGAAGACCGATGCGGACGTGCCCTTTCTTCACTTCCATAATATCGTTCAGCTCTGACGTCAGGTTTTGGAATGACTTTGTGATTTCCTGCGCCTGCACATACATGCTCTGCCCGGCGTCAGTCAGTTCAACTTGCCGGCCATTGCGGTAAAACAGTTTAATGCCGAGCTCCGTCTCCAGGTTTTTAACCATTTTTGAGATTGTCGGCTGTGAAACATACAGAGACTGTGAAGCCTTCGTAAAGCTTTTCAAACGGGCCACTTCCAAGAAATACGTTAAGTGCCGGATATCCATTACATTTCATCCTTTCTATAGACAAAAGGAATACACATTATTCTTTATATGTATTTTACCTATAGCAAAACCTTCTGTACAATATAAATATAAGGGAGGCATCATTATGAAAAAATTGCTGCTTACCGTTATTCAAATCGCTCTGCTGTTTATATTTGCGCGTCTGATCAATTGGGTCACGGCGGCTCTTCATATAAATATTCCCGGCAGTATAATCGGGATTGTGATTCTTTTCACATTATTGCATTTCAAGATTATCAAACTTGAATGGATTGAGCTTGGCGCAGCATGGCTCCTCGGTGAGCTGCTGCTGTTTTTCATCCCGTCTGCCGTCGGAGTGATTGAATACGGAGATATTATGTCTAAATTCGGCGTAAGCATTTTACTTGTCGTCGTCATCAGCACATTTGTCGTGATGGTTTCAACAGGTACGCTTACACAGCTGATAGCAAAAAGAAAGGAGAAAAAACAAACGTGTTCATCGGAATCATAAGTTTATTCTTAACTGTCTTAGTATATTTGGGCGCGAAAAAACTCTACATTCGTTTTCCGCGGGTGTATACGTCGCCGCTTCTGATTACGCCCGCTGTTTTGGTCGTCCTGCTGCTTCTTGTCAATGTCCCGTATCAGACATACAATCTCGGCGGCGGACTGCTGACCGATATGCTTCAGCCGGCAACAGTGGCGTTCGCCATCCCGCTTTATAAATATTTCCCGATTTTAAAGAAATACGCCGTGGAAATTATTTTGAACGTAGCGGTCGGTTCATGTATCGCCATTCTGTCAACAGCCTTTATCGCAAAATGGTTCAATCTCGGCAGCAGCTTAGTCGACAGTCTCGTGCCGCGATCCGTGACGACGCCGATTGCCATGAACGTTTCAGAAATGATCGGCGGGATGCCGGCCGTTACAGCGGTTTTCGTCATTTTAACGGCTTTATTGGGAACGATCATCGGGCCGATGGTCATCCGCTATTTCCGCATTGATAACGAAATTGCCCGGGGCGTGCTGCTCGGAACTAGCGCGCACGGAGCGGGAACATCTAAAGCATTTGAGCTCAGCTCCGTATCAGGAACGATCTCAAGCGTGTCCATGATTCTCGCCGCGATTATGACACTGTGCGCGGCCCCGATTTTGCTTTCGTTTATGTCATAAAAGACTGCTCCTTACAGAGCGGTCTTTTTTTAGTTGCCATAAAGAATTGATTTGTCTGTCCTTCATAAAAAGACGAAAACACGATATGATAAGACATGAAGTGAAAAGACTGAAGAACGGATGTGTCATATGAACGGCCAGCAGCGAAGCAGCATCAGAAAAGGACTTGAAGTCGATATCGTCCTGAAAGCCGATCAGCGTTCAGGAAAGCTGACAAGAGGAATCGTGAAGGATATTTTGACGAACTCAAGCTTCCACCCGCGCGGCATTAAGGTCCGCCTTGAAGACGGGCGAATCGGCCGGGTGCAGCACATTATTGAATAGAAAAAAGCCGGAGCTTCACGCCCGGCTTTTTTTCTTTAATTTCAGCAATGAAATCCTCATATGTTCTCCCTTTATATACAAAAAATTTTTAACCAACTATTGACTCTTACGTTGCGTAATACTTTAGAGTAGCCATTAAGGAGGCGGCAAACGTAATGGGTATGAAAGTAAAAGAAGTAGCTGACCTGATTGGAGTAAGCATACGCACTCTCCATCATTACGATCAAATTGGATTATTGACTCCTCAGGAAACGACCGATTCCGGTTATCGGCTTTATTCTGAAGAGAATCTTGAACAGCTGCAGCAGATACTATTTTTCAAGGAGCTCGATTTCTCCTTAAAAGAGATTAAAGAAATCATTACTAATCCTTCATTTAACCGAAGGGAAGCATTCATTTTACAAAAGAAAATGTTGATTGAGAAACGGAATAGAGTCGATAAGATGATTGAAACCATCGATAAATCAATCAAACATATGATGGGAGAGATTTGCATGACGAACAAAGAGCGGTTTGAGGGAATTAACTTTAATGATAATCTTTATGAGCAAGAAGCCCGCAAACGGTGGGGTGATCAACCTGTCGATAAGGTAAATATTAGATTGAAAAACATGACTGATGGTGAGCAAAAAGATTTATCTGATAAGTGGACTGCAATGTTCAATAAATTTGCACTCCTTATTAACCAATCTCCCGATTCCCCAGACGTACAAACAGCTATCAAAGAGTGGTTTGATTTTCTCAATGAAAATTTTGGTGAATATTCTTTTGATGCCTTTTACGGATTAGGTCAACTCTATATTGAAGATGAACGCTTCACTAAGAACATCGACCGGTATGGTGAAGGGTTGGCGAAGCTCATGAGTGATGCCATTACAATTTATATAGATACTCAAAAAAAGGGTGGTGCCCATTAAAATCATTATCGAGGATACAATTGGGCGGAGGGATTAGTGAGGCCACTTTACTCGGCACAGATGAGATACTAAGTAATAGCGGTTTTTTTCTTTAA
This sequence comes from Bacillus sp. R45, assembly GCF_021729365.1. Classification (NCBI taxonomy): domain Bacteria; kingdom Bacillati; phylum Bacillota; class Bacilli; order Caryophanales; family Bacillaceae; genus Bacillus; species Bacillus sp. R45. The sequence goes on from NZ_CP091421.1 coordinate 3,670,332, forward strand.
ACAGTAAGATATGAAGATTATTTTGTCCCGTATTAAAGCGATGGAAGAGGGTTTTCTTTTCCCCCTCTTTCCACGCTATAAATGATATCCTATTTTTTCCGCAAGAAAACAACCTTCAAATAGTTCCCTTCTTTAAACGCGGGAATCGTTTTGAAATCTTCCGGAAGCGTGTATTCTTCCAAAATGTCGTAACGCTCATTTGTTTCTTTAAAGGCGGTCTCTATAAAACCTTTAAATTTCTTCATATTGAAGGCGCTGCTGTTTGTCGAAGCGACGATGATGCCGTTTTTTGCGGTGATGGCGATCGTTTCCTTCAGCAGGTTTTTATAATCTTTCGCCGCGCTGAACGTCCGTTTTTTTGTGCGGGCGAAAGAAGGCGGATCAAGGATGATGAGGTCAAACGCCAGCCCTTTTTTCTCCGCATAGCCGAAGTATTTGAAAACATCCATGACCTTAATGTCATGCGCCTCATAATCAATTCCGTTGGCGCTGAACTGTTCAATCGTTTTTGCGAGACTGCGGTTGGCGACATCGACGCTTGTCGTTTTCTCAGCTCCGCCAAGCGCCGCCGCAACGGAAAATGCCCCCGTATAAGAGAACGTATTCAGCACCCGTCTGCCGTTTGCATACTTGCCCCGAATCGCTTTGCGTACATGACGCTGGTCTAAGAAAATGCCCGTCATCGCCCCGTCGTTTAAATCCACCGCGTACCGTATGCCGTTTTCTTGAACAATGACCGGAAAATCTCCTCTTTCGCCTTTGACAAAATCGTCGTCTTCCACGTATTGCCCGGCAGTATCGAATCGTTTCTTTTCATAGATCGCTTTATAAGAAAGCTCCAGTCCGTCAATCGCCTCAATCATGCTGTCCTTATAAGCGTAAATTCCTTTACTGTACCATTGAATCAGCAGATAACCGTCATAAAAGTCAATCGTGACGCCGCCGATGCCGTCGCCCTCACCGTTGAAAAGCCGGAACGCCGTCGTATCGGGCGCGTTAAACAGATGGGCTCTTGCTTCAGCCGCTTTTTTCAGCTTGTCCAGAAAGAAACGTCCGTCGATCCGTTCATCTCTCGCGCGGGACAGCACCCAGCCGACTCCTTTATTCTGCAAACCGTAATAGCCTTTTCCGATAAACTCACCCTTCTCGGATGTCACATCAAAAAGATCGCCCTCTGTTAAATGAGCCGAGCTTCCGGACAGAGCGTCTTTTTCAATCAGGGGGAATCCTTTTTTCAGCTTTCCGGCAAATGTATCTTTCACTGTAAGTAGCTTCATTGTGCATTCCTCTTTCGTTTTGCTTTCTCTTATCGTACCATAAAACATGATCAACACCGCATTGTCCCGAAAAATTCAAAACAGGGGGAAAACCATGACAGCCAAAAGAATCGACCATACAGGCATTATGGTCAAAGATATTGAAACATCCATCGCCTTTTACCAAGACGTTCTCGGTATGCAGTTAAAGGATCGTATCACTCATACGAACGGCATTATTGAACTTGCCTTTCTCGGCTTTCAAGAAGGGCCGGAGACAGAAATTGAGCTGATCCAGGGCTACAGCAGCGAGCTTCCCGCAGAAGGAAAAGTGCACCATGTCGCTTTATTGACTGAAGATATCGCGGCGGAGTTCACGCATGCGAAGCGGCAGGGCGCCGTATTCATTGATGAAGAAATCACGACGCTTCCGAACGGATACCGCTACTTTTACATTGAAGGACCTGACGGCGAATGGATCGAATTTTTCCAGCGTTAAAAAAACGGGCGAAAGCGCCCGTTTTTTTTATGTTTCTTCTGTGACGTTTTGTTCCGCCGCCCGTTCCTCTCTCCATTTTTGAAGATCCCAAATTCGGAAAAACGGATAATAAATGATAAATGTAATCAGGAGATTGATCAGCTGCATGACCGATCCGGAGATTTTCCCGCCCGTCGCCAAATAACCGGAAATCAGCGGCGGCATCGTCCACGGCACGGCGATTCCCGCCGGTTTTGCCACCATCCCCGTGCTCATCCCGATGTATGTCGCCGTAATGGTCAAGAGCGGCGCGATGATAAAGGGCACGATTAACAGCGGATTCATGACGAGCGGCATCCCGAAAATAATCGGTTCGTTAATGTTAAAAATCGCGGGCCCGATGCCGAGACGGCCGAGCTGTTTCATCTGTTTGCTTCTGGAGCGCACAAGCATGGTCAGCACAAGGGCAAGCGTCGCTCCGCTTCCGCCGACATTAATCCATATTTGAAAGAACTGTGTCGTAAAAATGCTCGGCAGCGCTTCTCCCGCCTGAAAAGCCAAACGGTTGGCGTCCATCGCCCCGTACCAGATCGGCGACATGACGCCGCCGATTATGGACGCGCCGTGTATGCCGCACGACCAAAGCAGCATTTGCACGAATTCGGCGATAAGACTTCCGCCGAGACTCCCGCCCAAAATAGACAGCGGGGTGCCCAGCAGATCGCCTACGACGTTGTGGAGACTTTTAAAAGGAGTTATTTCAATAAACAGACGGGCCAGCCATACAAGCGTAATAATAATGAAACCGGGGATGAGCGCAACGAACGATTTGCTGACCGCAGGCGGCACTCCGTCAGGCATCTTAATGACGATATTTCTTTGTATAATAAACCGGTACACTTCCGTAGACAGCATTGCAATGATCATCGCGACAAACAGACCTTTGCTTCCGAGCAGCGAAATCGGTATGCCGCCTCCCACCATAATCTCTGTTGACGAGCCGTCAGGGATAAACGGAATCTGATACGGCGTCGCCAATAAAAAGGCGGCAAGGGCAATGGCTCCCGACGACAGGGCATCCACCTCATAGCTTTCCGCAAGCCGGTAAGCAATCCCAAAGGCGGCGACAAGCGCCATAATGTCAAAGGACGCATTCACGGGATACCCGAGCTTTTCAACCCAATTTTCACCGAAAAGACCAGCCATAAAATCGGCATAACCGGGAATCGGAAGACTCGTCAGAATCAGAAAAACCGATCCGATGATGATAAGCGGCATAGTCAAAATAATGCCGTCCCGCAAAGCTCTTAAGTGCCTTTGGCCGGCGACCTTTCCGGCGACAGGCATGATTTTTTCTTCCATGACCCGATTGAACGTACTCATTTATCAAAAACCCCCTTTTTGAGTTCATTGCGCAGATGTCTTAAAGCATTTTCTCCATCATATTTTGGAAACGCTTACATTTGCATACAGAAATTTTCCTTACCCCTCAGGAAAAAAAGAATTCCGCACTGCCGATATATAAAGAAAAAGGGGGAATCGCAATGTATCACACCCTGAAACCGATAATGGCCGCGGCCTTGTGCATCAGCCTGTTCTCCGCCGCGGCGCCCGCGCACGCCGAGACGCATGACCGGGACGTTATCGTGGTGTACAAAAATCAAAACGGCAAGGAATCCGCCATAGACAGCGGAGCGGATGTGGAACAGACCTATCAGCATCTTCCGGCAGTCGCCGTGTCAGCCGATTCGCAAACGGTGAAAGACCTGAAACAGGACCCTGACATCTTATATGTAGAAGAGAATGTATCCTTTCAGGCAGCAGGCGGTTCTGATATCCGCCCGTTATCAGCGGCCCAAAGCAGCAGTTACGTGCTGCCGCAATGGGATATCGAACCGACTCAGGTTAAGCAGGCGTGGAAAGAAGGCTTGACGGGAAAAAAGGTGAAAGTGGCTGTCATTGACAGCGGCATTTACCCTCATGATGATCTCTCCATTGCCGGAGGCTATTCCGCAGTCAGCTATACTCCCTCATACAAAGATGACAACGGACACGGGACGCATGTCGCCGGAATCATTGCGGCCAAACATGACGGATACGGCATTGACGGCATCGCGCCGGATGTCCGGTTATATGCGGTTAAAGCATTAGACAGAAAAGGAGCGGGAGATCTCAAAAGCCTTCTTAAAGCGATCGACTGGTCGATCGCCAATAAAATGGACATCATCAATATGAGCCTCGGGACAAACGCAGACAGCAAAAGTCTTCACGACGCCGTTGACAAAGCTTACAAAAAAGGAATCGTGATCGTTGCCGCCGCAGGAAACGACGGCAACAAAAAACCCGTCAATTATCCGGGCGCCTACAGCAGCGTAACGGCAGTCTCAGCGTCAACTGAAAAAAACGGGCTCGCAGCTTTTTCCACGACCGGAAAACAAATTGAGTTTGCCGCACCCGGCACTAATATTACGAGCACGTATCTGAATCAAATGTACGCCACGGCTGACGGCACATCTCAAGCCGCGCCGCACGTCACCGGCATGTTCGCGCTGCTCAGGCAGAAATACCCGGAGGAAACAAATACACAGCTCCGGCAGCAGATGCAGCAAAACGTCAAAGATCTGGGCGCTCCCGGACGTGACAGCCGATTCGGGTACGGACTGGCGCAATATCACACAAAACAAAAGAGCTTTGCCGAACGGGCCGTAATAAAAGCGGAAAAGACGAAAAAGCAGGCAGATATCAATCAAGCAAAAACGGCAGTCAGCAAACTGTCCAAGTCAAAGGGAAAAACCGCTCTCGAGGCGCGGATCAATAAAGTTCAGACGGCAAGAAATGTGACGGACGCAAGAGACAAAGTCCGGACTGCCGAAAAACAAAAGAAAAAAACCGCCGTCAATGCCGCACAAAGCGCCATCCGCAAATTACCGGCCGGTTCAGAGAAAAAAGGGCTGCAAAAGCGGCTGAACGCTGTCAACTCAAGCCTTTTGAGAACAGCTGAAGCCAGCGTCAAGCAGGCGGAAAAAAAGACCTCTGAGGCCAACACCGCAAAAGCCCAAAAAGCAGTCAGCGAAATCCAGCCGGGAAAAGAAAAAACCGCTCTGGAAAAACGGCTTGGCCGGATAAAAGATAAACTCAACCGGCAGCAGGCAAGAGACAAAGTAAAAACGGCGGAAAAAACCAAGACGAAAAAAGCAAAATCAGCGGCGCAAACGGCAGTCAGCCGATTGAAGCCGTCTGCCGAAAAGACCAGCCTGCAAAAACGCGTGCGTGCGATTCGGGTGAAATAATAAAAAAAACGCTTGTGAGCCGGTCAACGGCTTCACAAGCGTTTTCATCACATCTGCCTATTGGTTCATGGCCGGGCGGTCAATCGTGTTCCATTTCGTAAAGGACATATATCGGAAATAATGATCACGATACGGGTGCGAGGTGCCTGTATTCCAAGGCTTGTCCCCGCCGCAGAAATGGACGATGGCCGGTTCGGCACGTGTTTCTCTGTAACGTATACGGTCGATCAGTTCAGGAGGCGTTTTCTCATTCATGATAATATGCGTCTGCGCGTTCCAGCGCGGATGCAGTTCATGCCATTGATCATATAAGATCGCGTTAAGCGCGTCCTGATCATGAAACACGAGAAAATCCTCCGAGCTGTTATCATTGATAAAATCAATCACTTTTTTAGAAACATTCTGTTTTCTCCAAGGTTCGAAATCTATAATCATAATACCGGAATTAAAATATTTGGCAGTGTCGCTGATATTCATTTTTTTCAGTCTTTCATGCTGTCCGGCATCTTCTACCGCCGCAACTATTGCCGGGGAAATATCCAAGTCCCATAAAACCGAAATATCTTCCATCACAATTGCATCGCAATCGATGTAAATCATCCGCTTTACGGACTCATCCTTAATTAAATCAGGGATAGAAATGCGGTAATAAGCCGCTTTTGTAATGTGGCTGCTTTCGACTGCATGCTTGTATTGATCAGCGTCTACTTCTAAAAATTCAAGCGGCGTTCCGAATGACATCGCAGTCTGTTCAAGCTTGTCCTTGTTTTCGGCAGTAATTCCGCCGTCGATCACATATAATTTGGCATTCCTTGTTTTATCCATATTCATCAATAAAGAAGCGAACATCCCACCCAAATGACGAGCATAATTATCATCGGCACATGATACGATATGCATTGTTTCATTCTTTCCCACTGATATTCATCTCCCTTTTTGTTGTACAAATGTCTTTCCCTTTTTTTAAAAAGTAAACCTCAATCTTACACATTTTTTCTGCGGGAATGTGCTGTTTGCGATTTGATATCTATTGCATTCTCTATTCAAATTCAATCAGGATTTCAGCCTGAATCATTGTCAGAATACATCGCGCGGGAAAGCGAAAACACCTAAACATAAAAACAACCAGCCGGACTGCGTATAATAGCGGTCCGGCTGGTTGTGACGGGTCAATCGTTTAATCGACTTCTTTCTTAATCCCAAGCATCTTTTCGTCTAAATAATGGGCGATGTCCGCCGCTTCCTTCAGCTCGTCGGTCAGATGCTTTGGGACTTCGTTATTTAATTTGTAATAAATTTTATGTTCAAGGCTCGCCCAAAAATCCATGGCGATGGTGCGGATTTGAATTTCCGCCTTCACATATTCCACACGATTCGTCAAATAAACGGGAATTTCAATAATCAAATGCAGGCTGCGGTAGCCGTTCGGCTTCGGGTTTTTGATATAATCCTTCACCTTTACGATCTTCAAGTCCTTATGCTGCTTCAAAACCTCAGCGACATTATAAATATCGGAAATAAAGGAACAGATAATCCTGACACCCGCGATATCATGAATATGCTCTTTCATTTCCTGCGTCGTCACATCGCAGCCTTTGCGCATCAGTTTATTGACAATGCTTTCAAAACTCTTCACGCGTGATTTTGTATGCTCGATCGGGTTATGCCCGTGAATCAGATTATATTCCTGGCTGATGATAGAAAACTTCGTATCCAGCTCATCTAAAGCGAATTTATAAACTAATAATTCATTTTTCCAATCTTCCATGACCGTTTTTAAATCATCCATATGGGCTGTTGACAAGTCCATTTTTTTCATCTCCTTGCTTTGCTGTCCATATATGAGACGGGTCAATCCGCGGTCAGGTTCTTTACAATATCGTGAAGATTATGTCATAAAAAAAAGCAAATGCCGGTTATGGCATTTGCCCTTTCATTTGATCAGCGGAAATAACTGATCAGGAGTCCGATTGAAAGCAGGAATCCGAAGAATGTATTGGTTTGCGCCGTTGATTTCATCGCAATAATCATGTTCATCGGCATTTCGTTTTTCACAAAGCCTTTCACGGCCTGAACGGGTTTCGGCACGCTCAAAAAGACCAGGAACAGCCACGGGCTTGTGTAACCCATGATGACAAGACCGACGATCCAGATGTAAGCGATGGCAAAAGATGCCGCCAGTATCATAACGGCCCCTCTATGCCCCATCAAAATGGCCAGCGTTTTACGTCCGCCTTTTTTATCTTCCTCAATATCACGGATATTGTTGGACAGGTTAATCGCTCCGACCAGAATGGCGATCGGGATGGAAATCAAAATGCTCTGTTCATTAATTCTGCCTGTCTGAATGAAGAAAGAAATAAGGACAAATACAGAGCCCATGCAAATGCCGGAGAACAGTTCCCCGAACGGTGTATACGCAATCGGCAGCGGGCCGCCTGTATACAGATAGCCGATCAGCATGCCGGCAAGGCCGATAGCCGCAAGCCACCAGCTGCTGCTCATGCAGATATAAACACCGAGCACGAGAGCAATCGCATAAGAGCCGAGCGCCAGCTGCAGAATTGTTTTCGGCTTCATGCCGTGGCGGACGATCGCTCCGCCGATACCGACGGAATCCTCGGTATCTAAACCGCGTTTAAAATCGTAATATTCATTGAATAAGTTCGTGGCGATCTGGATCCAAAGGCAGGAAAACAGCATGGCCAAAAACAGCAGGAAATCAACCTTTACGTAAAACATCGCCAATACGGTGCCGAGAAGTACGGGCACAAACGATGCCGTCAATGTATGAGGGCGGGTTAGCTGCCACAAAATGCGGCCCATGCTTTCTTTCTCGGGCGTCTTTTGGCTGCCCCCCATATTGTTTTGATTCATTTTCCTCTTCCTTTCTATTAAAAGGCTTTCACAGTCAGCCGATAACAGTAGTGTTGAATTGGGGTTTTCACGTTTTCTGCTACCTTATCTATCATAATAATTTCTTCCTCATTTCACAAGATGCGGCGCTTTATCAGCTATCCTGCCGGAAACGGCTTTTCGCCCTTCTCCCTTGGGGTTCGGCACAAGCCTGCTTAAGAAAAAGCCGCCAAAATTTTTTTACCTCGTTTATATTTACGATAAGTTAAAAATCCCGCCTGAACAGCGCCTTTTTAGTATGATCATTTGCCAATTTATACATGCGTGTTTTCCATCCTTTTGTTTCTCATTCATTTTTAAGGAAATTTTAAGCTTAGGATATTAGACATATTTTGAAACTTTTTGTTAATCTAATCGTCATATACTGGTGTAATTATTGAATACGCGGGGAAGGAATTTTGAATATGATGCAAAAATTAAAACGTGCTTATGAAAATACATTGATCAAATGGACGTTTCATACGGGCTTTTATTTTCTGATATTAGTATTGCTCTTTTGGATGTATGGATTTCATACAGCGAATACCGGCACTTATATTTACAACGATTTCTAATCGGGGAGGATAACTATGAAACTACTTGATGCTATAAAAACATACGCAGACGCCAAGCCGCAGGCCGAAGCGTTTCGTTCCTTAGATCATTCCCTCACTTACGGGGAATTATGGGATTTGTCGGAGCGGGTTGCGTCCGGCATTCAAAAACATACAGCTGACGGTTCGAAAGCGCCTGTCCTGGTTTACGGACATATGGAGCCGAATATGATCGTTTCTTTCTTGGGAAGCGTCAAAGCGGGCCGCCCTTACATCCCTGTCGATGTTTCCATTCCGGCGGAGCGGATCGTCAAAATCATTGAAAGCTCAGGCGCAGAGCTGCTTATCAGCGTATCGGGCGATGCAGTCGATACGGGAAGCAATCTGATTAAAACCGTTACGCCCGAAGAGCTTGCAGCTGACGGAGATGCAGACCTCAGCCGTGAGAACTGGGTAAAAGAGCTGGATACGTTTTACATTATTTACACGTCCGGCAGCACGGGAAATCCGAAAGGCGTGCAGATATCGGCTGATAACCTGCAAAGCTTCACTGACTGGATCTGCAGGGATTTTCCTGTGGGCGGGGGTAAGACATTCTTAAACCAAGCTCCGTTTTCTTTTGATTTATCTGTCATGGACATTTTCCCGTCGCTTCAAACGGGAGGTACGCTGCACTGCGTAACGAAAGACAAAATCAATAAACCGAAAGTACTATTTGAAGAGCTGGAGAAATCCAAACTGAACGTCTGGACATCGACGCCGTCTTTCGTCCAAATGTGTCTGATGGACCCCGGCTTTACGCAGGAGCTCCTGCCTGAGGCAGAAGTATTTATGTTTTGCGGAGAAGCGCTTCCGGCTGCCGTGGCACAGGAACTGTTAAACCGTTTTCCGAAGGCCCGCGTATTCAATACATACGGCCCGACTGAAACAACGGTTGCCGTCACCTCCGTTGAAATTACGCAGCAGATTATCGATGAAAATGAATCTCTGCCCGTCGGTTTTGCAAAACCCGATATGAATATCTTCATCATGGATGAAAACGGGAATAAGCTTCCGGACGGAGAAAAAGGGGAAATCATCATCGCCGGCCCGAGCGTGAGCAAAGGCTATCTCGGTGAACCGTCTCTGACGGAAAAAGCGTTTTTCTCAATTGACGGCCAGTGGGCATATCACACGGGTGATGCCGGTTATGTTCAGCATGGTCAGATTTTCTGCCAAGGACGCCTTGATTTCCAGATTAAGCTTCACGGCTACCGCATGGAGCTGGAGGAAATCGAAGTACATGTAAGGCAGTCTCAATATGTGCAGACGGCGGTTGTCATCCCGTATCAGCCTAACGGACCAGTCGAATATTTAATTGCCGCCATCGTGCCTGAAAAACATGATTTTGAAAAAGAATTCCAGCTGACAAGCGCCATTAAAAAAGAACTGGCCGCTTCGCTTCCGGCCTACATGATTCCGAGAAAATTCATTTATCAGGATCACATTCAAATGACTGCGAACGGAAAAATCGACCGTAAACGCATTGGCGAAGAGGTTCTTGTATGACGCCTTACAGCTCGTTTTTCTTCTTTATCTTACTTGGAATCCTTCTTTTGCCGACGATTATTTTAGGGCTGAACGGCAAGAGATTCCAAGGATACAACATGTTTATATCCATCATCGTATTGGCTTTGATTTTCGCGCATGATCTGCACGGCGTGATCGCACTATGTATCTTTACGCTGTGGCAGGTGCTTTTAATCAGGGGTTATCTCGCTTACAGACTGAAAGCCAACAGCGGCTTTGTCTTCAGTATGGCCGTGATCGCGTCCATTTTACCCCTGTTTTTATCTAAATTATGGCCGTTTTTCTTCCCGCCGGCGCCTCATCATCCGGTTCATAACCTGATCAGTTTCTTAGGAATTTCTTATTTGACATTTAAAGGCGTCCAGCTGATCATGGAAACGAGAGACGGACTGATTAAAGAAAAAATGCCGCTTCACCGCCTTTTGTACTTTATTATGTTTTTCCCGACCATTTCTTCCGGTCCGATCGACAGATACCGCAGATTTGCCAAGGACGAACAGAAAGTATGGACAAAGGGAGAATACGCTGATTTACTGTATACCGGCATTCATAAAATTTTTATCGGTTTCTTGTACAAATTCATTATCGGATATGCGATTAACACGTATTTCATTATGAATCTGTCTCATATCACCCACAGTAAACTGTGGGGTAATGTGCTGTACATGTACGGATACAGCTTGTACCTGTTTTTTGATTTTGCGGGTTACACGATGTTTGCCGTCGGTGTAAGCTATATCATGGGTATCAAATCTCCGGAAAACTTTAATAAGCCGTTTATCAGCAAAAACATTAAAGACTTCTGGAACCGCTGGCACATGTCCTTATCCTTCTGGTTCAGAGACTACGTATTTATGCGCTTTGTATTCTGGATGACAAAGAAAAAATGGATAAAGAACCGGATGGCCGTCTCGAACATCGGGTATTTCCTGCTGTTCATGCTGATGGGCGTCTGGCACGGACTCGCCCTGCAATATATTATATACGGCCTTTACCACGCCGTATTAATGACCGGGTATAACTTTTTTGAGAAATGGAATAAGAAATACAAGTGGCTGCCCGCCAATCGTTTTACGGCCTTTTTAGCCATCGTCATCACATTCCATTTCGTATGTTTCGGATTTTATATTTTCTCAGGAAAACCATTTCATCACTAAAGGAGATTGAAAACACATGGAATTTAAACAGGAAGTATTAGACGTATTAGCTGAGGTTTGTCAGGAGGACGCTGTGAAAGAAAATCCTGATATTGAAATCTTTGAAGAAGGACTGCTTGATTCTTTCGGAACTGTAGAACTGCTTGTCGCCATCGAAAACCGCTTCGGCATTACAGTGCCGATCACTGAATTTGACCGTGACGAGTGGAATACGCCAAACAACATTGTAAACAAACTGACTGAGTTGAAGTAAATGAAAAAGCGTTTCTTTGGACCAATTATTTTAGCGTTTGTCCTGTTTGTCGGAGCTATCGCAGTTCCGGCTTCATGGCTTACGCGCTTCATTCCTGAAAAACGTGTCGAAGAGTCGGCAGCGGCCTTAAATCCGAATATGTTCCAGGGCCTCTATCTGCAAAACAAAATGTTTGAAGACACGAAGTATATGCCGATTTTCGGTTCTTCCGAGCTTTCAAGACTGGATGAGTTTCACCCGTCCAACTATTTCCAAGTGAACAACCAAGGCTTCACGCCTTATCTTGTCGGAAAAGGCGGGGACCAATCCTTGATACACGCCGTGAACTTTGCGGCGCATTATCAGCAGCTGAAGGGCAAAAAGCTGGTATTCATTGTTTCTCCGCAATGGTTTATCAAAAAAGGTTCTGATGAACAGCACTTTGCGCCGAATTTTTCATCACTTCAGGCATTGGATTTAGCATTTAATAACCAGATTGATCCCGCGGTCAAAAAGAACATGATGAAGCGCATGCTCCGTTTTAAAGTTGTTCAGCATGATGCCGTCCTTTCTGAATTATACAAGGGAATGGTCAACGGACAATCATGGAAAGTGAAAGCGGTCATGCCGGCTGCCAAAGCTTATTATTCTCTGCTTGAGAAAAAAGATCTTTATTATTCAATGGGAGAAACCAAGGGCCCTGAACGGACGATCTCTGAAAACCTGAAAGGGAAATCGTGGTCAGAGTTAAAAACAGCCGCCGCTCAATTAGGAGAACGGAGCTCCAAGTCCAATCCTTTCTATATCGATGACGCTTCTTATAAAAAGATTAAGAAGAAAGTAAAGAGAGTGAAAGGAATCAACAAAGGAAGAACGTACGCCAAATCAGTCGAATATCACGACTTTGAGGATATGCTGGACATTCTGAAAGATGCCGGCGCTGAACCGATGTTCGTAGTTATTCCGGTCAACGGAAAATGGTATGACTACACCGGCTTCCCGAAAAAAGGCCGGACTGATTACTACAAAAAAGTCACTAAGCAAATTAAAGCGAAGGGCTTTCAGGTTGCCGACTTATCCGGGCACGAATATGATCCGTACTTTATGAAAGACACCATCCATATCGCCTGGAAGGGCTGGGTGTACGTCGATAAAGCAATGGAGCAGTTTTACAAAACCGGCAAGGTGACGGTTCACTGAGCACGATGATGACAGAATATGTAAAAACGAACACGCAGGGGGCATTCTCTCCCCTGCTTTTTATGTGATTTGATTTTTTCACAAATTTGAGGAAAACTATTGCGAATATTTGTTGAAGGTATACAATAGAATATAAATTATTTTCAAATAAGTTTGACAATAACACCAATAGGGAGACAGAACATTATGAAACAAGACATTCGTGTTGAATTGACTTCAGCCAAAAAACCGAAACCGGACCCCCATAACCTTGCGTTCGGCAGAATTTTCACCGACCATATGTTTGTTATGGATTACGACGCCGATCAAGGCTGGTATGATCCGAGAATTATCCCTTATCAGTCCATCTCAATGGATCCTGCGGCCATGGTTTATCATTACGGCCAAACCGTTTTTGAAGGGCTTAAAGCGTATGTAACGAAGGATCAGGAAGTGCTTCTGTTCAGACCGGAGAAAAATATGGAGCGCCTGAACCAGTCAAATGACCGCCTTTGCATCCCGCTCATTGATGAAGAGCTTGTTCTTGAAGGCCTGAAACAGCTCGTAGCCATCGACCAAGACTGGATTCCGAAAGCGGAAGGCACTTCCCTTTATATCCGTCCGTTTATTATTGCGACTGAGCCTTTCCTCGGTGTAGCGGCATCCCATACGTACAAGCTGTTTATCATTCTTTCCCCGGTCGGCTCTTATTACAAAGAAGGCATTAAACCGGTAAAAATCGCCGTGGAAAACGAATTCGTGCGCGCCGTCAAAGGCGGCACCGGAAATGCGAAAACCGCCGGCAACTACGCATCAAGCCTGAAAGCGCAGCAGGTTGCGGAAGAGAAGGGATTTTCCCAGGTTTTATGGCTTGACGGCATTGAGAAAAAATACATCGAAGAAGTCGGCAGCATGAACATCTTCTTCAAAATCAGCGGCGAAATCGTGACGCCGGAGCTGAACGGAAGCATTCTTGAAGGAATTACGCGGAATTCCGTCATCACCCTTCTCAAACATTGGGGACTGACTGTGTCTGAGCGGAAGATTTCGATCGATGAAATCATCCAGGCGCATCGTGACGGCCGATTGGAAGAAACATTCGGAACCGGTACGGCGGCGGTCATTTCTCCGGTCGGCGAACTGATCTGGAATGATGAAAGTCTTGTCATCGGCAGCGGTGAAACCGGAGAGATCTCGAAGAAATTGTATGATACCATTACAGGCATTCAAAAAGGCGCGGAAGCCGACGTGTTCGGCTGGACGACGAAAGTCGCCTCACTAAGCGAATCAAAATAAGCAAAAAACCCGGAAGCGAATCCGGGTTTTTTTACTGCTCTTATGCTTCAATCGACTTAAAGAAATGGGGCAGATGTTCTTTGTGGGCCTCAAGCATTTCATCCAGAATGGCCTTTGCCACGGAGTCTGACGGGACAAGAGGGTTGATCGTCATCGCAAGAAGCGCCGTTTGATAATCTCCCGTGACGGCTGCTTCAGCGGCGACGCGTTCAAATGATTTGATTTGCTGGACGAGTCCGCGGACAGACACCGGCAGATCACCGACGGCGATCGGTTTCGGACCGTCTTTCGTCATGACGCAGTTCACTTCGACCGCTGAGTCATTCGGAATGCTGGCGATCGCGCCGTTGTTGATCGTATTGACGGGCTGGATATCATGTTTGTCGTTATAGATGGAGCTGATCAGGTTGCAGGCCGCGTCACTGTAGTACGCTCCGCCCCGTTTTTCCAGCTGCGGCGGTTTGATGGCGAGATTCGGATCTTTGTACAGTTCGAACAGTTCTTTCTCAACCTTCTGCACGACCTCGGCGCGTGTGCCCTCCGTCTGTGATGCTTCTATTTCATGCTCGAGCATTTCTTTCGTTTTGAAATAATAGCGGTGGTAGCCGCAAGGAATCAGATCGAGCGCCTTCAGGAATTCAGGCTCCCATTCCGCTCCGGAAATGTTTTTCATCGTCATGGCGTTTTTCGGGTCTCCCATGGCTTCAATGACTTGATCTTTCACGCTGACGCCGTCTAAGAAAACATCTAACCCGAAGACCATATGATTCAGTCCGGCAAATTGCACTTCGATCCGGCTGACATCCACATCCAATGCTTTTGCGACGCCCATTTTAATGCCGATCGGCACATTGCAGAGGCCGACGACTTTTGTGAGATTCGAGTAGCGGAGCAAGGCCTCGGTAACCATGCCGGCAGGGTTTGTGAAATTCACAAGCCACGCATTCGGACAAAGCTCTTCGATGTCTTTCGCGATTTCCAGAATAACCGGGATGGTGCGCAGCCCTTTGAATAAACCGCCCGGACCGTTTGTCTCCTGGCCGATTACGCCGTATTTTAACGGAATCCGTTCGTCTTTGGCGCGGGCCTCAAGGAGACCGACGCGGAATTGAGTCGTTACGAAATCCGCATCCTTCAAGGCTTCTCTCCGGTCAAGCGTCAGGTGAATCTCTATCGGAACACCCGCTTTTTCGACCATGCGTTTTGCAAGCGTGCCGACGATATTGAGTTTTTTCTCGCCTTCGGGAATGTCGACGAGCCATAATTCTCTGACAGGCAGTTCCTCATAGCGCTTAATGATGCCTTCCACAAGCTCCGGTGTATAGCTTGAACCTCCGCCGATCGTTACAATTTTAATTCCTTTTGTCATATTTTTGCTCCCCCTTGCAGACTCACTTTTTCGTAAATCTCGACTAACTCAGCGGCCAAGTCTTTCACGGTCATGGCATTCATTAAATGATCCTGCGCATGCACCATTAAAAGCGTCATGTCTGTTTTTTCTCCGCCGGCTTCATTTTGGATCAATTCTGTCTGGTAATGATGGGCTTCGGTCAGTTCCCTTGCGGCTTCCTGAAGCTTTTCCTCGGCCATGGCTCTGTCCCCCCGCTTTGCGGCGGCAATGGCTTCCATTGATGCGCTTCTGCCGTTGCCGCCATGCAGGATGATCTGAAAAATGGTCTGTTCCATTTTTTCATTCATGTGTTTCACTCCCTTTCTCTACAGCACGGCTTTTTCGTCTCCCTGTACGGCTGGCGCCTGCGATTGTTCAAGTTCGTTTTCTTCTTTCAGCTTTTGCGAATCCCACATTCTGAAGAACGGATAGTACACGATAAAGGCTGTGATGATATTAATCGCCTGCATGACAGCCCCTGATATTTTTCCGCCCGTGGCAAGATAGCCGGAGAAAATCGGCGGCATCGTCCATGGGACGGCAATGCCGGCAGGTTTGGCGACGAGGCCTGTGCTCATGCCGATATAGGTAAAGACCAGTGTGACAAGCGGTGTGATGATGAACGGAATGAGAAGCATCGGGTTCATGACGATCGGCATTCCGAAAATAATCGGCTCATTAATATTAAAGACAGCCGGCCCGATGGCGAGTTTCCCAAGCTGCTTCATCTGCTTGCTTCGCGAACGTAGAAACATGGTGACCACGAGCGCCAGTGTCGCGCCGCTTCCGCCGATGTTGATCCAGATTTCAAAGAACTGCTGGGTGAAAATATTCGGCAGCGCATCGCCTGCCTGAAACGCAACCCGGTTGGCATCCATCGCTCCGAACCAGATCGGCGCCATGACGCCGCCGACAATGTTCGCCCCATGTAATCCGCACGCCCACAAAAGCATTTGAACCGCTTCGGCTACCAGGCTTCCGCCGAGACTTCCCCCAAGAATCGAGAGGGGCGTCCCCAGTACAACGCTTACAATGTTATGAAGGCTTTCAAACGGCGTCGCTTCGACAATTAAACGCGCACCCCAGATCAGAAAGATGACGGCAAAGCCGGGAATTAAAGCGACAAATGATTTGCTGACCGCCGGAGGCACGCCGTCCGGCATTTTGAAGACGAAATTCCGCTGGATGATCAGGCGGTAAATTTCCGTCGACAGCATGGCGATGATCATCGCGACAAACAGCCCTTTGCTTCCCATGAGAGACAGCGGGATGCCGCCGCCCACCATGATTTCCTCTTTTGCGCCGGAAGGCAGAAACGGAACTTTGTACGGCGTTGCCAAGAGAAACGCCGCCAAAGATATCGCACCGGCCGATAATGCGTCCACCCCGTATTTTTCAGCCAGGCGGTAGGCGATTCCGAAAGCGGCGACAAGGCCCATGATTTCAAAGGTCGCATCAACCGGATATTGCAGTTTTTGAGACCAGGCGCTTCCGAACGTCTTCGCCATGAAATCCGCATATCCCGGAATCGGCAGGTTGCCGATGATCAGAAAAAACGAACCGATGATGATAAGCGGCATGGTGAGGATGATTCCGTCACGCAATGCTTGAAGATGCCGCTGGGAGGCAATTTTTCCGGCAATGGGCATGACTTTCTCTTCTAAAAACTGGTTCACCTTATTCACACGGCCCGCCCCTTTCTACGATGCGTTTCCGAGCTGTTCCGCTGATTTCAGAACCTCCGCTCCGTTACAAGTGCCGTAATGGACGGTATTGATGACTTCAACCGGCACTCCTTTTGATTCACCCAATTTTTTCAGCTGCGGAAGCAAATAACGGACTTGAGGCCCAAGCAGCAATACGTCCGCTTTATCAATATGCTGGTTGACTGAATCGCCTGACACCGCCCAGATTTTATATTCTTTTCCTTGTTCCTGCGCGCTTTTTTCCATCTTGGTGACGAGTAAGCTTGTTGACATCCCTGCTGCACAAACGAGTAATATATTCATGTAAAAGACCTCCTGAAAGTTTGATATTTTGTATGTCTCGATGTTAGTAACATCATATTATGAAATCGCTTTCATAACTACTCAGGCTTTTTCCGCTGCTAACGGAAAAAAGGTGTATCCCGGTCTTTCTCTGATCGTTTGTCTCTGAATACTCGTAAAACCTCCTGATAGGTTGTGCATTTTAAGAGACGGCTTACCGCGGCCGGATCATCCAACATGCCGCCGAGCCATTTGTACATATGCTGGAGGTCGGCTTTGCTTTCTTTCTCGACGCAGAGCAGACAGACAAATTGGACACGCTTATCCGCCCAGTCAATCGGCTTCTTCAGCGTGCATACCGCCCAAAACGTCGTGTCTGTCTGCGGAACGAGCGGGTGCGGAATCGCCGTAAGATTGCCGAAACTCGTAGGAGAAATCGCTTCCCTTTCAAAAATAGAATCGGTCAGAGAATCAGAAGCGAGGCCGGCTTCTGCAACCTGCTGTCCGAGAAAACGGATGACGTCCTCCTTCGTCTCCAGATCCTGCTGCAAAAATACCAGCTCCGGTTTCAGAAAGTTCAATTGTTCCCGATTTTCTTCCAGCATGGCGTCGATTTTTGTAAAATCCCCGCCGCCCAGCAGCGTATGAACCTTCAATACGGGAACGGGCAGGTCTTTTTTGATCGGCACTGTGCTGACCACAAAATCAATCGACTCAAAGGAAAGCTGGTCAAGGCTGCAGTAATCAGCCGTTCCGACGATTTCAAGACGTTTTGCGAACCGGGAACGGAGCTTTTCTCTTAAAAGCTGCGCGCTGCCGGCGCCGGACGCACAGACAATCAGACAGCGTTTAGGCGGCCGTTCCGTCTTTCTCCTTTCAATGGCGGCTCCGAAATGAAGCGCCAAATACCCGATCTCATTTTCATGAATATCAATGCCGGTTTGCTCCTTGATCACGATTCCCGCAATCACTCCCGCTTCAAATGCGAGCGGATAATTCTCCTTTATGGCGGAGAGCATCGGGTTTCTCAGGTTCATTCCGTACCGGTTTCGGTTAATCGCCGGCTTGATATGGAGCGCAAGACCCGCTTTCAGCTCATTGTCGTCCGTGATTCCGAGCTTCAGCTCCCGCTCAATGGCTTCAATCATGGCCTCCGTCAAACGGCTGGTTTCCCCGTCTATCAGTCTTGTAAGCTCTTTTCCTTCCATTTGTGACTGGGTCATGCGCTTTGTCCCGAGCAGGTGAATGGCGATATAGGCGGTTTCCTGTTCGGGAAAGGTGACCGAAAGCGCAGATTCAAGCTCTTTTACAATGGCTTCCGCTGACTGATATTCTGTTTCGAGCTTAATATCATGAAGATCTTCCGGAATGAGAGATACATAGTTTTCTGTCCGGATTCGTTTGCAGGCAATGGCGATATGGATGATGAGATTGTTCAGGCCGAAGAAAGAAAGCGGGATCTTATGGTTTCGAACCTGCTTCATAATGGCTGTGCGGATCACATGAATGTCGTCTTTCGGCAGAATACCGGCCTTTTCACTCAGGAGATCAGGCTCGGGCTCGCGGTCGTCCACTAAGTATTCCGCCATACAATAACGGAGGCGGAGCTCTTCGCCGCGCAGCTTAAAGCCGTAGTTCGGCCTTGTTTCCAAAATGATGTCATAGGGGCGGAGCCGTTTTTTGACTTCTTTTAAATCAGATTGAAGTGTGGATTTACTGATGAACAGTTCTTCCGCCAAGTCATCCAGCTTGAGGTAGCCGTCGGCCAGAAGCATTCTTTTCATCAGGTAATCTATCCGTTCATCGGGAAAAATCGGCACGGTGCTGTTCTGCTGGAAATTGTCCTGAAGCCAGTTTTTAAACGGCTGCTCATTCCGGATCAGCAGCTTATAGCCGCTCCCTCTGACAGATTGAATGGATGCGCCGTGTTTTTCTACAATGGTTTGCAGTTCCTTTATGTCATTGCGGACCGTCCGCGTCGTTACCTTTACATTTGCAGCGATGACTGAGCTTGTAACCGGTGTTTCAGCAGCTAAAAGCAAGCGCAGAAGTTCACGAAGCCGCCCATGAAGCATGAGAAAAACCTCCTATCAGATCAGATGCAGATGTGAAAAATGGGCAAAAAGAATGAGGAAGGGGTAAATGTATGTAAATTCTATACTGGGGAGGATTTCAAGTCAATGCAGCAATCCGATGCCAAGACCGTAAAAAAACAGCCGGATCAGCCGGCTGTTCGGGATGCGGACATGCGGTTCCGCTTAGATGCCTTCCGTTCTTTTATGATTTTTCTGATAATCGGATAGATGACGGGCGCCCATTTGATAATCGTTTTGAAAAATTTTTTCAATGTCTGAATCCCCTTTCTTTTACCTTGTCTTTCCCCTGTTATCAGCGTTTATAAACATGGTCAGCGTGAGACATACCGGTTCCCCGTCACCCAATAGCGCCACGGATAATCCCGGGCTTCTCCGCTGTTGTCAATCCCGATTCTCGGGCCTGTTGATATATGTTCAGGCGTAAAGCCCTCCGTAATATACAGCGGCGGTTCCGTGATCATGCCGCCGTAGTCGTTCATTGAAATGCCCATCGCCTTCGTCAGTTTTCCCGGGCCGTTTGTCCACTCTCTCGGGGGTCTGCCCGGTCTCCTGCTCTCCATCAGGAACTGTCCTTCATGAGGCTCCGCCGCCCTGATTAACACGGCCTGCGGAATGCCGATGTCCGCGGCGACGACGTTCATTAATGTATGAGTGTGCATGACGTATGTATAAATGCGGCCCGCCTCATGGAACATAATTTCCGTCCGTTTCGTGCGCCGGTTGCCGAAACTGTGCGCCGCCCGGTCATCCGCTCCCATATAAGCTTCCGTTTCCACGATATAACCTGAAGCCGTTCCCTCATCCGTCTCCTTCACAAGGAGACAGCCGAGCAATAAAGGGGCAAGCTCCACTGACGGTCTCTGGTAAAATTCAATCGGCAAAGGCTTTCCTTCTCCCGCCATTTGCCTCCCTCCTTTCTGAATATAGCGATTTCCTCTTTCACGTTTTTCACTTCTTTTTTACAATATAAACATGAAAGAAAAAAGGGCATCATTGTTGAACACTCTATTGCGTTTTGAAAATCGGCCCGGTATAATATGATGGTTCAAATGAAAATGATTCTCATATTCAATAAATGCCGGACAATGATCATAAAAGTAGGTGAATTGATTTTTGAGCGATTCTGTCACGTCCGCAAGCCGTCTGATCAGCATCTTAAAAAACGGGGTTTTCTTCCTGATCGCGGTGATCGGGCTGCTTGTTTCTATTTTTTTCGCCGTCTCATTCGGCGCGAAAGACATTACTTTACATACGGTTTGGTCGGCTGTTGCTGATTACAATCCGAACATAACGGGCCAGCAGATCATTCATGAATTGCGTCTTCCGAGAGTGCTCGGCGCGGCCGTTACAGGAGCCGCTTTTGCCGCAGCCGGCGCCCTCATGCAGGGTGTCACGAGAAATCCGCTTGCCGATTCGGGTGTCTTAGGCGTAAACGCGGGCGCCATGTTTGTTGTTGCGCTCAGCTTTGCTTTTTTCCCTCATTTGTCATACGCCCTGCTGATGGTGATGTCATTTTTGGGAGCACTGGCAAGCACCGGCTTGATTTTCTTTATCAGTGCGGCGGGAAAAGGCAGCATGACACCTTTAAAGGTGACGCTTGCCGGGGCGGTCGTGGCCGCGCTTTTACATTCACTCAGTACCGGTGTAGCGATTTATTACGATTTAAGCCAGGATTTGGCCTTCTGGTACGCCGGCGGGGTGTCGGGGATCAAGTGGGCTCATTTACAAGTCCTTGTTCCCGTGATTGCGGTCTTCATCATTCTCGCGACATTCATGGGCAGGTCCGTCACCCTTCTCTCAATGGGAAATGACGTGGCGGCGAATTTAGGGGTGAACACGGCTCTGACGCGTACCGCGGGATTAATGATCGCCGTCGTTCTTGCCGGTGTGTCTGTTTCCGCTGCCGGCGCGATCGGCTTTGTCGGGCTGGTCATTCCTCATATCGCCCGCAAGATCGTCGGCGTTACGTACAGGCTGATTATTCCGATGTCCGCGTTGCTTGGCGCGATTCTTTTGATTTTGGCCGACTTGGCCTCACGCACGGTCAGTCCCCCGAGAGAATTGGCGATAGGCATCATGGTGGCACTTGTCGGTGTCCCTTTCTTTCTTTATATTGCCCGCAAGGAAGGGAGAGACTTATAAATGAAAGTGCAGAAAGAAACAAAAAAAGCGGCGGCGGCAGGTCTCGTTCTGCTGGTCATCGCCGTTTGCATTATTCTGATCGGGCTGCACACGGGCTCATTCCGGCTTTCTCCCCTCACCGTGGGAAAAACGCTGTTCGGATACGGCACGTTTCAAAGCACAACCGTTTTATTCGATTACCGGCTCCCCCGGATACTGGTGACGATGCTGGCCGGTATCGGCTTAGGCGTGTCGGGCGCTATTTTGCAGGGTGTATCCCGAAATCCGCTTGCCGATCCGGGCATTCTCGGACTGCATGCCGGCGCTTCCTTCGGTTTGATGATGTATATCACATTCTTTCATTCCCTGGAGGCGCAGGCGTCGATGTTCATCCCGCTGTTTACGTTTGCGGGCGGAACACTCGCCGCCCTGCTGATCGTAGTGCTTACGTACGACAGGCTGAACGGTTTTTTAACGATCCGCATGCTGTTGGTCGGGATCGCCGTTTCCGCGGGCTTCAGCGCCGTTACATTGTTTATGTCGCTGCGCCTGAATGAAGAAACTTATACCTTCGCTTCCCGCTGGCTGGTGGGAAACGTCTGGGGCAGGGATTGGATTCACGTGTGGTCGCTATTGCCTTGGATCGGCATTCTCGCACCGCTTGCATGGCTTAACGCCCGGTCTTTGAATATTTTAATGCTCGGTGACCAGGCAGCCGCGGGGCTCGGCGCACACGTGCAGAGAAAAAGGATCATGCTGATCGCCATAGCGGTCGGCTTGTCCTGCGCGAGCGTCGCGATGGCCGGCGGAATCGGCTTTATCGGCTTTGCCGCCCCTCACTTGGCAAGACGGCTCGTCGGCACCATGCATCAGCATATTATTCCGATTGCTGGATTAATCGGCCTTGTCATTCTTGTCGCGGCAGACACCATCGGCCGGTCTTTGTTTCAGCCGAACGCCATTCCGGCCGGCGTGGTTGCGGCAGCCATCGGCGCGCCGTATTTTCTCTATCTCGTCATGAAAATCAAATCATAAAACAAGGAGTATTCCCATGAAAAAAATAATTGCGCTCATCAGTTTCATGTGTATTTTCTTACTGGCTGCCTGCCAATCCGATTCATCACAGCCGGAGTCAAAAAAGAAATCCGGCGATCATAAAATCGCTTCGATGTCCATTCACCTGACAAATGATCTGCTGGCTCTCGGCGTTACACCTGCAGGTTCCGTCGTGGGCGGAGAATTAAAAGATTTTCTCCCTCATGTGAAAAATCAGCTGAAAGACACGAAAAAACTCGGACCTGCCTCAGACCCGGATATGGAAGCTTTACTTGAGCTGAATCCAGACAACATTTATCTTGATAAAGAATTTGCGGGAAAAGATGTGTCAAAATACAAGAAAATCGGAAACACACACGTTTTCGACCTTGATAAAGGCACATGGCGTGATCATTTAAAAGACATCGGAAAAATCGTCAACCGTGAAAAAGAAGCGAAAGCATTTATTCAAGATTACGAAGATGAAACAAAACAAGTCAGATCCATGATGAATAAGGAATTAGGGAAAAACGCCAAAGTCATGGCGATCCGCGTGAACGCAAAAGAGCTTCGCGTCTTCAGCACACGCCGCCCGATGGGACCGATTCTGTTTGACGATCTGAAGCTGAAACCGGCTGACGGCATTAAAGAAATGAACACCTCCCGCCCTTATGAAGTCATTTCTCAAGAAGTGCTGCCTGATTACAACGCAGATGCGATTTTCGTGGTCGTTAACAGAGACGACAAGTCACAGCAAGCCTATAAAGAATTGCAAAAAAGCGCTGTCTGGGAAGGGCTTAAGGCCGTGAAAGCAAACCATGTCTATAAAATTGCCGATCAGCCTTGGCTTGATTATTCGGCACTGGGAAATAAATTAGCAATGGATGAAGCGAAAAAACTGTTCCAAAAATAAACATGAGCCGGTTTTGCAAAAAGTGCAAGACCGGCTTTTTTTATATTGCCGTTTACTTATATAAACGTCTGCTTATATAATAGTGTAAAAAAGGAGTGAGCGCATGGAACGGCGGCATAATGCTTTAAGTTCCGAAGGGATCAGCCAGTGCCTCAAACTTCTAAGCGACCCGACGAGGCTTTTGATGCTGAAGCTTCTGGAGGATAAGGAATATTGTGTCTGCGAGCTGACGGCTATTTTTCATATAAGTCAGCCCGGCATCAGCCAGCACTTGCGGAAATTAAAGAACGCCGGCCTTGTGCGCGAAAGACGCGAGGGCCAGTGGCGGTACTATGCCATTCATCCGTCCGGACCGGAATACGCGCTGGTTTGCTCGATTCTGCAGCAGATAGATGAAAAGGACGAAGTTTTACAGACATTGCGGCAAAAAGAAGTCACTGTTACATGCCGGTAAGGGGGATATATTCTTGGGAGTTGCGGTTTTATCAGCGCTGATTTTTGTGCTGACACTTGTGTTTGTCATATGGCAGCCGAAACATATATCAATCGGCTGGTCTGCCTGCGGCGGAGCGGTCCTCGCTTTGATCGCCGGAGCAGTCAGCCTGCACGATATCGCGGAAGTGACGGGGATCGTCTGGAATGCGACACTCGCCTTTATCGCCATTATTATCATTTCATTAATTCTTGACAGTATCGGTTTTTTTGAGTGGGCCGCGCTGCATATGGCCATGGCGGCCAAAGGCAGCGGGCTGCGGATGTTTCTCTATGTGTCGGTCTTAGGGGCTGTTGTCTCCGCCCTGTTTGCCAATGACGGAGCGGCGCTCATTTTGACGCCGATCGTACTGGCGATGGTGCGGGCTTTGAATTTACCTGAAAAGCTGGTTTTTCCGTTTATTATCGCCGGGGGATTCATCGCCGACACCACCTCGCTTCCGCTCGTTGTAAGCAATTTGGTCAATATTGTATCCGCTGATTACTTTCATATCGGGTACATTGAATATGCATCACGCATGCTGGTGCCCAACCTTTTTTCTCTGGCGGCAAGCATTTTGGTGCTGTATCTCTATTTCAGAAAAAACATTCCGAAACGGTATGACACCGGTCTTGTGAAACATCCGGCATCCACGATTAAGGATGAACGCCTTTTCCGGTTATCGTGGGCTGTGCTGGCCGTTTTATTGATCGGATATTTCGTCAGCGAACTGCTGTCGATACCCGTTTCCTTCGTTGCCGGCTCCATCGCGGTCATTTTTCTCATTCTGGCGCAGCGAAGCCCCGCCGTCCCTGCGAAACAAGTCATCAAGGACGCCCCGTGGGCCATCGTGTTTTTTTCTGTCGGCATGTATGTTGTCGTGTACGGCTTGCGGAATGCCGGACTGACGGATCTTCTTTCTCAGCTTATTCAGAAAGCGGCGGATCACGGATTGTTTGCGGGCACACTCGGAATGGGTTTTATCGCTGCGATCCTCTCCTCCGTTATGAATAACCTGCCGACGGTGATGATTGACGCCATAGCCATCAGCGGAACGGACACTCACGGGCTGCTGAGAGAAGCATTGATTTACGCGAATGTTATCGGTTCTGACCTCGGGCCGAAAATCACGCCGATCGGGTCGCTGGCGACATTGTTATGGCTCCACGTGCTGAGCCGGAAAAACGTGAAAATTTCCTGGGGAATGTATTTCAAAACAGGTCTGATATTAACCATTCCGACGTTATTCATCACCCTGATCGGACTTTATTTATGGCTGTTATGGCTCGCTTGAGATGAAAAACCTTTTAAGTTGAATCTTAAAAGGTTTTTTGTGTCAAAAATCCGAAAAGTAAAACTTTTATATTTTAAAAGTATAGACATTTAATTTCAAAAGATTATAATATTCATGAAAACGTTTTAACTTTATGAAAGAAGGGATTCCTCATGAAAAGAATTTTATTAGCCTGCAGCTCAGGCATGTCCACCAGCCTTCTTGTCACGAAAATGCAGAATTACGCCAGCTCCATCGGTGAGGAGGCCGAGATTTGGGCAGTCGGACAGGATAAAGCAAAAGAAGCGATGAAAGACGCAGACGTCGTACTGATCGGCCCGCAGATGAGTTTTTTAAAAGGCGAGCTTCAGAAAGAGGCGGACCCGCTTCACATCACCGTTGATGTGATTGATATGATGGCATACGGCATGGGAGACGGCAAAAAAGCATACGAACAGGCCGTTTCCTTGATAGAGAACAAATAAAGGAGGCGATAAGCATGGAAACGTACACGGATGAACAGATCAGTTTTCAGCTGATTCTTCACAGCGGCAATGCCCGCAGCTGTATTATTCAATCGATACGCGCTTATAAAGACGGCCGGCCAGATGAGTCAGACACCTTTCTGACAAAGGCTGAAGAAGAACTGGGAAAAGCGCACGACATCCATTTTCAGATGATTCAAAAAGAAGCCGGCGGCGCCAAGACGGATGTCTCCCTGCTTTTTATGCATGCTGAAGACCACTTAATGTCAGCGCTCTCAATGAAAGAGATCGTCAAAGAAATGCTCGACTTATTTCAATCAAAGAATTTATAAAAAGCCGGGGGTGAAGACGTGTTTGAGAAAATCAGCCAATTCCTTGTTCCGATCGCGGGCAAATTAAACAATAACCGCTACCTGCAAGTCTTACGGGATGCTTTTATGCTGGCGTTTCCGCTGACCATTTTCGGTTCGGTGTTCGTCGTGCTGACGAACCTGCCGTTTTTAAACAAAATCATGAGCAGCTCCGCCCTGTCTGTCTTTCAATCCGGATTTGGCGGCGCTTCGACGGCGACGATGGGGATTATGTCCATTTTTGTCGTCTTCGGGATCGGCTATTACCTTTCAAAAAGCTACGAAGTGGAGGCCGTATTCGGCGGAGCGATTGCATTGGTTTCTTTTCTGCTGCTCACCCCGTTCGTCTTAGAGCCGGAAACGGGCAAAGCGGTCGCAGGCGTCATTCCGGTTGACCGGCTTGGAGCAAAAGGGATGTTTCTCGGTATGATAACCGCTTTTTTGTCGGGTGAAATCTACAGAAGAATCGTCCAGAGAAACTTAACGATTAAGATGCCTGCCGGTGTTCCTCCGGCTGTTGCTAAATCGTTCGCCGCATTGATTCCGGCTTTTATCACGCTTACCGTCTTCCTCTTGATCAATGCGGCTGTCACCCAGATCTTTCACACCAATCTGCATGATGTCATTTATCATACGGTTCAAGCCCCGCTTGTCGGACTTGGAAGCGGCATCATTCCTACATTAATCGCTGTTTTCTTTATTCAGATTTTATGGTTTTTCGGACTTCACGGACAGATCATTATCAATTCCGTGATGGACCCGATCTGGAATACATTACAGGTCGAAAATTTGGCTGCGTATACAGCGGGAAAAGAGATTCCCCATATTATTTCTAAGCCGTTTATGGAGATTTACACCGTCGGAATGGGCGGAACCGGAATGACATTGGCCATAGTGATCACCATCTTGCTTTTTATGAAAAGCAAACAGATGAAACAGATATCCAAACTCGGTCTCGCGCCGGGCATTTTCAACGTCAATGAGCCGGTTATTTTCGGTTTGCCGATCGTGATGAACCCGATCATTATCATTCCGTGGGTGATCGCACCGATGGTTGTCACGCTCGTCACCTACCTGGCCATGTCGGCGGGGATCGTGCCCCCTCCTACCGGCGTGACCGTGCCCTGGACCGTCCCCCTTTTCATTAACGGGATTATGGCGACCAATTCCGTCATGGGCGGCATTATGCAGCTGGTCAACCTCTGTATTGTGTTTATTATCTGGTTCCCGTTTCTTAAAGCGCTGGACAAATTAAACATGGCAAAGGAAAAAGAAGCCGAGGCCGAGCAGCATGCACGGGATGACAGCATGAGTATGTAATCAAAATCGCAGTAAGGGAGAGAAATCAATTGACTGAATCAAATATTCAATATCGTTTTCCGGAAGGATTCTGGTGGGGGTCTTCCGCCTCCGCCACCCAAACAGAAGGCGCCGCCGACAGAGACGGAAAAAGCCAAAACATATGGGATTACTGGTATGAAAAAGAGCCGAGCCGTTTTTTTAACGGCGTCGGCCCCGGCGACACGTCACGTTTTTATGATCAATACAAGGAGGATATCCGGCTGATGAAAGAAATCGGCCACAACTCCTTCCGGCTGTCTATTTCCTGGTCAAGATTGATTCCGGACGGAACTGGAGAGGTCAATCAGAAAGCGGTCGCGTTTTATCAGGACGTCATCGATGAAATGCTTGCCCATCGCATTGAGCCGTTTGTCAATTTGTTTCACTTTGACATGCCTCTCGCCCTTCAGCGTAAGGGGGGCTGGGTCAGCCGGGACACCGTTGACGCGTTTGAACATTACGCCAAAACATGCTTTTCGCTATTCGGTGACAAAGTGAAAAAATGGTTCACTCACAACGAGCCGATTGTGCCGATTGAAGGCGGCTACTTATACGACTTTCACTATCCGAATCACGTTAATTTTCAAGAAGCGGTGCAGGCCGGCTTCCATACCCTGCTGTCGAATGCAAGGGCTGTCAAAGCCTACAGAGAATTGAAACAGGACGGACAAATCGGAATCATTCTGAATCTGACGCCTTCTTATCCGAGAAGCTCACACCCTGAAGATCTGAAAGCATCCCGGATTGCCGACGCCTTTTTCAACCGCTCATTTTTAGATCCCGCCGTAAAGGGCGAATTTCCTGAGGAGCTTGTCGAGATTCTCAAGGCGGAAGGCTTTCTGCCGCGTTACGAGAAAGAAGATCTCCGCCTCATTCAGGAGCATACGGTTGACCTCTTAGGCGTGAACTACTACCAGCCGAGACGCGTCAAGGCAAAAGAACATGTTCCGAATCCGCACGCCCCTTTCCTGCCTGAGCGTTTCTTCGATCCGTATGTTATGCCCGGACGGAAAATGAACCCTCACCGCGGGTGGGAAATATACGAAAAAGGAATCTATGACATTCTCACCAATCTCAGAGAACATTACGGAAATATCGAATGTTTTATTTCCGAGAACGGCATGGGAGTTGAAGGCGAGGAACGCTTCCGCGATGAAAACGGCATCATTCAGGATAATTACAGGATTGAATTTATCCGGGAACATCTCAAATGGGTGCATCGGGCCATCGGAGAAGGTTCAAATGTAAAAGGCTATCACCTGTGGACTTTCATGGACAACTGGTCTTGGACAAATGCTTATAAAAACCGCTACGGCTTTGTATCTGTCAATCTGGAAAACGGGGGCGAACGGACCGTCAAAAAAAGCGGCCGCTGGTTCAAAGCCGTTTCCGATCAAAACGGATTTTAACAGATGAGGAGGTACGGCCATGCTTGGAGGTATTGAAGCCGGCGGCACGAAATTTGTCTGTGCCGCCGGACAAAAAGACGGCACCATTCTGGACAGGGCGGAGTTTCCGACGGGAGAACCGGATGACACACTCAGACAAGTCATCCGTTACTTTAAAGATTTCCCGATAGAAGCCATCGGCATCGGGTCGTTCGGACCGATTGACATCCGCCCCGACAGTCAAACATACGGGTGCATCACCGCGACGCCGAAGACAGCCTGGCGGAACTGCCCTATTCTTCAAACGATCAAAAGCGCACTGCATATTCCCGCAGGCTTCACCACCGACGTTAATGCGGCGGCGCTCGGAGAAGCTTCTTTCGGCGCGGCCAAAAACACGGACAGCTGCCTCTATTTGACGGTCGGCACTGGCATCGGAGCGGGCGCCATCATGAACGGCAGATTTGTTCAAGGGCTGTCTCATCCTGAAATGGGCCACATTTATGTCAGAAGACACCCGGACGACGGCTACAAAGGCAATTGCCCTTACCATACAGATTGCCTGGAAGGCCTCGCGGCAGGTCCCGCCATTGAGAAACGCTGGGGGAAAAAAGCATATCTGCTGGCGGATCAGCAGGAAGTGTGGGAGCTTGAAGGCTATTATATTGCCGAAGCGCTTGTGCAGTATATTCTCATACTTTCGCCGGAAAAGATCATTCTCGGCGGGGGCGTCATGAAGCAGCATCAGCTGTTCTCTTATATCCGTCAGCACGTGAAAAAGCGGCTGAATCAATATATTGATCTGCCCGACATTGAACACTTCATCGTTCCCCCTCAATTAGGAATTCACTCCGGCGCGGCCGGTTCGCTCGTATTGGCGGAGCGCGCATTAGAGACGGCAAACCGGGAGGCGGGAAAATGATGAAACTCTTATTTTTGGAACCGGTTTTTAAAGAAAGATTATGGGGCGGGACGAAGCTGCGCGATACATTCGGGTATGAGATTCCTTCTGAGCGGACGGGAGAGTGCTGGGCGATTTCAGCTCATCCGCACGGTACATCCATCGTGCGGAACGGGCCTTTTTCCGGAACATCATTACACCGTCTCTGGAATGAACACCCTGACCTGTTCGGACATCCGAAAGAAGACGCTTTTCCCCTGCTCACAAAAATTCTTGACGCAAATATGGACTTATCCGTGCAGGTTCATCCGGATGACGCATATGCACATCGGCATGAAAACGGAGAACTCGGAAAAACGGAATGCTGGTACGTGTTGGACTGCAAAAAAGACGCGGAGCTCATTTTAGGGCACCGCGCCCAAACAAAAGAAGATTTCGTTCGGCTCATTGAACGAAACGAGTGGGATCACCTGCTCCGCCGCATCCCCATTAAGCCCGGCGACTTTTTCTATGTCCCGAGCGGCACACTGCACGCTTTATGTGAAGGTACGCTCGTCCTTGAAATCCAGCAAAGCTCTGATGCCACCTACCGGCTTTACGACTATGACCGGACGGATGGGAACGGGAATAAACGCGAGCTTCATCTTCAGAAAGTAATTGACGTAACAGACATTCCCCATACCGATGAAAATGTAAAAAGCACTAAGCATCGGATCGGAGATGCTCTTATTACGATACTCGCCGAAACACCTTTCTTTTCAGTTTATCAATGGGATGTGAGCGGGAAAGCATCATTGCCCGCACCCGGCCGGTATTTACTCGCAAGCGTCATTAAAGGACGCGGAGAACTGGATGGATGCCCCGTTCACAAAGGCGATCACTTTATCGTGCCGGCGGATTCCGGAGATTTTGTTATAGAAGGAGATTGTGAGGTTATCGTTTCACATCCTTCATCATCTTAAAAATCAGGAGGTCTTTTATATGCTTAAAAAGTTAGCAGTCTGCCTGTCTATCGTTTTATTACTCTTAGGAGCCGCCAGTCCGATATCGGCTCACACCGTTTATCCCGTCAACCCAAATGCCCAGCAGACGACAAAAGATATCATGAACTGGCTGGCCCACCTGCCCAACCGTTCAGAAAACAGGGTCATGTCCGGAGCGTTCGGCGGGTACAGCGATGTCACTTTTTCAATGACAGAGGAAAACCGCTTGAAAAACGCGACGGGACAGTCTCCCGCCATCTACGGCTGTGACTATGGGAGAGGGTGGCTGGAAACAGCGGATATCACCGATACTATCGATTACAGCTGCAACAGCAGCTTAATCTCATACTGGAAAAGCGGCGGCCTCCCTCAGGTCAGCCTGCATCTCGCAAATCCGGCCTTTCCATCTGGAAACTATAAAACGGCCATCTCAAACAGCCAGTACAAAAACATCCTTGACCCTTCAACTGTGGAAGGAAAACGGCTTGAGGCGCTGCTCAGCAAAATTGCCGACGGCCTTACTCAGCTGAAAAATCAAGGCGTCACCGTTCTGTTCAGACCGCTGCATGAAATGAACGGCGAGTGGTTCTGGTGGGGGCTGACAAGCTACAACCAAAAAGACAATGAGAGAATCTCGCTGTACAAAGAGCTTTACAAGAAGATATACCGCTATATGACAGAGACAAGAGGATTGGATAACCTTTTGTGGGTGTATTCGCCGGATGCCAACAGAGACTTTAAAACAGACTTCTACCCAGGCTCATCTTATGTGGATATTACCGGTCTGGACGCTTACTTCACTGATCCGTATGCGATATCAGGCTATGATGAAATGCTGTCTCTGAAAAAACCGTTTGCCTTTGCCGAAACCGGTCCGTCCGGCAATATCGGAAGCTTTGATTATGCTGCTTTTATTAATGCGATCAGGCAAAAATACCCTCAGACCGCGTACTTTTTGACATGGGATGAACAATTAAGTCCGGCGGCCAATCAAGGCGCGCAAAGCCTTTATCAAAACAGCTGGACGCTGAACAAGGGCGAAATATGGAACGGCGGGTCCTTGACGCCGATCGCGGAATAACCGCTTCTTTTGAAAATCGGTTTTAAAAAACGGCTCTGCTGGGCATATTGTTACCGTTCAAAAAGGAGGGTTCAACAATGGAAAATAACAAAAACAGCGAAGAAACGCTTTCCAGTAAGACGACCGGTAAAGGCGAGTCAGAAGACACGCTGACAAACCGGCAGGGCCATCCGGTCACTGACAACCAGAATGTCAGGACAGTCGGCAATAGAGGACCGACGACATTGGAGAATTATGATTTTTTGGAGAAAATCAGCCACTTTGACCGCGAACGGATTCCCGAGCGCGTCGTTCACGCGCGCGGCGCCGGCGCACACGGATACTTTGAGGCGTACGGAAGTTTTGGAGACGAGGAGATTTCTAAATATACAAGAGCGAAAGTGTTTCAAAAGAAAGGAACGAAAACTCCGGCGTTTGTGCGGTTTTCTACCGTCAACCACGGGAAGCATTCCCCGGAAACATTGCGTGATCCCCGGGGTTTTGCCGTTAAGCTTTATACCGAAGACGGCAACTGGGATCTGGTCGGCAACAACCTGAAAATCTTTTTTATCCGTGATCCGCTGAAGTTCCCGGATCTTGTGCACGCATTTCAGCCTGATCCCGTTACGAACATTCAGGACGGCGAGCGTATTTTCGACTTCATTTCCCAATCACCGGAAGCGACTCATATGATCACTTTCTTGTTTTCGCCGTGGGGCATCCCGGCCAACTACCGGCAGATGCAGGGCTCAGGCGTCCATGCCTACAAATGGGTCAATGAAGAAGGAAAAGCCGTGCTCGTCAAATATCACTTTGAACCGAAACAGGGCATACGCAACCTGACACAGAAGGAAGCGGAAGAGATTCAGGGGAAAAACTTTAACCATGCGACACAGGATTTGTATGAGGCGATTGAAAAAGGCGATTACCCTGAATGGGAAGTGTATGCGCAAATCATGACTGATGACGAGCACCCCGAGCTGGATTTTGATCCGCTTGATCCGACCAAGCTGTGGTATAAAGACGATTTCCCTTGGAAGCCGATCGGTAAATTGGTTCTGAACAAAAACCCGGAAAACTACCATGCCGAGGTGGAACAAGCATCATTCGGAACGGGCGTGCTTGTGGACGGCCTTGATTTTTCAGATGACAAATTACTTCAGGGACGGACATTCGCCTATTCAGATACCCAGCGGTACCGCGTCGGCGCAAATTACCTGCAGCTTTCGATCAACTCGCCGAAAAAGCATGTCGCCACCAACCAGGAAGGCGGGCAAATGCAGTATCGGGTCGATCGGGCAGAAGGACAAAACCCGCACGTCAACTATGAGCCGTCCATTATGGGAGGACTCACCGAAGCAAAGCAGGATGGGAAAGACCATACACCTCATGTCGAAGGCGATGTGAAGCGGGAAGCGATCGACCGGCCGAATAACTTCGGCCAGGCCGGTGAAACATACCGCAGATTTTCGGAATTTGAACGGACCGAATTGATCACAAACCTGGTCAATACGCTTTCTTCCTGCCGGAAAGACATTCAGGATCAAATGATTGAGAATTTCACAAAAGCAGATCCGGACTACGGAAAACGTGTTGCGGAAGGGCTGAAAAAAGCCTCCGAAAGCAGCAGCGGCGGGCCGATCGGCACTACTGATACAGCACAAGCCGCAAAACAGGCTGAACAGGAAAGCCATCCGTCTGATCCGTATTAAATAAAAAAACAGGACAATCGCGTCCTGTTTTTTTTTGAGCTAATTCAGCTCCTGTATATTCTGCTCCGCCGCGGCCGCAAATACTTTCGGCTCCGGACGGTCAAGATCTTCATGGAATAAACTTACTTTGTGAATCTGCCGGTTGTCGTACAGATGAAAGTAGTAGTTCCCGGTGTCACAGCACATAACCGACGTATACTGCGTATAATCAATTTCATTCTCCTCTGTGATCACCGCGCCTTTTGGAATATTCACATTGGACAGCACGTGAAAAGCGGCCGTAACGCCATCCGTTTCATGAGCGGCAGGCTCTAAATGCTCTTTCAGATAAGCGGCTCTGATGAACCGGGATGGCGGCGTGTAATCACCGGGAAGCCCGATCGTTCCAGATCCTTGGCCGAAAGCGGTTAATGTCATTCCGCCCAATGTTTTGCTTTCTGACTGCTGCGGCCTGATTCCGATATAATGGCGCAGATTGGTCACATGCCAAGGAAATTCCGGACTGTTGGTCATCACTCCGGGTTTGTTGTCATATACTTTCATTCCCTCCGGTGTCGGCTCGATGACAATGCAGCCGCCCGTGCGGTCTGATAAAATCCAATGAAGAGGCAGCACCGTATCCAATAACATTAACTTCTTCTCTACAATCGTCAGCATTGAGAGCTTTTCCTTTATGTCTTCAAGAGATTCACAGTTTGATAAGGCCCAGGTGACAAACTCATGAGGAGCAATGTGACAGGTGCCCTCCCGTTCTGCTTTCTCGTATCCCGCAAAGCCCGGAAAATACAGCGTCGCACACGACAGCCCTTTTTCATTTACGCCGTCGGCAAACAGAACATTGCCGAGATTTCTCCCCATGCCGATAAATGCGTATTTCGTCTTATGCATCCTGCCGTCAGCTTCGCTTTTCCAGCTGTACTGACGAGGGTAAAGCACGACGTCCGTACCGAGCTGAAATGCAAAATCCATCGTTCGCGCCAATAGGTGATTACCGTCTGTCGTTTTCAATGTAAGACTTGTACACATATCATCAATCCCCTTTTCATTAATGAAATTTACACAAAGTAAACTATTCTTTCAGCTTAACGAATAATGGCTCCATTCGTCAAAAGATTGACACATTTCTCCTTCATACATATTAGTCAGTAAGCATATCCATGCCTTTTAATCCCTGGTAAATCGTTTAGGCGGCAGTGTTTGTACCGTTTTTCAAAAAAACTTTGAACGGCTGTCAGCGAGGCTTTACAATGTTTTTCCTGCATGCTGGAATTTGTAAACGGCAGGTCAATCTGTTAAGCTATGTCTTTATGTTAAAGAAGAACATACGGAGGAGATTATCTATTGAAAGTAGAAAGGCGAACGATTGAACATATTCCGCATGACGAAAGACACGGAAAGGCTAAAGATTTATTCCCCGTCTGGTTCGGGGCTAATATGCATATTACGACGTTAGTCACAGGCACACTGCCCGTTACAATGGGACTCGATCTCTTTTGGAGTATCGCCGCCATTGTGATCGGAACCTTTATCGGCGCAATCTTTATGGCGTCTCATTCCGCACAAGGACCTCAGCTCGGAATTCCGCAAATGATTCAAAGCCGCGCGCAATTCGGCGTGATCGGAGCGATTCTGCCCCTCTTTTTGGTCATGTTTATCTACCTGGGCTTCTTTGCGAGCAGTACGATTCTCGCAGCCGGTACACTGAGCAGCTTTGTCCCGATTCCGGCTTCATGGTGTATTATCGGCTTAAGCGCCATCTGTTTTTTACTCACGATCTACGGTCATGATCTGATTCACAAAATGCAGAAAATCCTCTCTTGGACCTCCTTTGCCGTTTTTTTTGCTGCAACAATTCTTATTTTTCAACTGCCGATTCCTTCAGGAAGCTGGGTGCCCGGCTCATTAGATCTGCCTGTTTTTCTAGTGGCGGTCAGCGCGGTGGCCACATGGCAGCTGGCATACGCGCCATATGTCGCAGATTATTCCCGTTATCTGCCGGTCAAAACACCGGCATCGCATACTTTTTGGTACAGCTATGCAGGTACGTCAGTCAGTTCCATCTGGATGATGCTTCTCGGCGCCATTTTGACGACGGCGCTCCCGGAATTTACCGCTAATGCGGGAAATGAGATTGTCCGATTGTTCGGTCCGTTTTCCTTTATTATGCTGATCATCGTCCTGTTCGGGCAAATGGCGATCAACGTCTTTAATTTATACGGAGCCTTTATGTCAACCACGACTACCTTGGAGCCGTTTTTAAAACTGAAGGTGACGCCGAAAACGAGAGTGGTAATGATCCTTTGTGTGACGGCAGCGGGTACTGTATTAAGTCTCTTGGGCCAAAGCAATTTCATGGAACTGTTTTTAAATTTCATCTTTTTCATCAGTTATTTCTTAATTCCATGGACGGCGATCAACCTCGTGGATTACTATTTTATCCGCCGCGGAAAATACCACGTCAAATCGATGTTTGACGTCAACGGGCAATACGGCAGGGTCAATTGGATTACAGCGGCCGCCTTCGTTTTGTCGATTATATTAGAAATCCCGTTCATCAATACATCCTTTTACATCGGGCCGCTCGCTGAAATATTCGGCGGAGGCGACATTGCCTGGGTCATCGGCCTGGCCGTTCCGTCGCTGCTGTATTATGTCCTGATGAAGCACCGTCTGAAACAACGTGTGATCAAAATCATCTCTAGAAAAAAGTTCTAGATGAATCTAAGAAAATCAATTAAATTAACCCATACCTTATCCCTAAACCAATCCTTCTCCCGCAAGTTCTAAAGAACAATATTTCAAACATTCTATTCCATAAAACATTTCGGATAACCGAAATCAAAACTGGAATATATTGAATTTGCTTATTTTTCTAGTTAATATAAAAAGCGACAAAGGCCTTTGTAAATAATTTCTTGAAAAATAGGAGGAAACAAATTGTTCGGACCAATTTTAAAAGCATTAAAAGCTCTTGTATCTAAAGTACCTTGGGGTAAGGTCGCATCATTCTTAAAATGGGCAGGTAACTTAGCTGCTGCAGCTGCTAAATATTCATATACAAGTGGTAAGAAAATCCTTGCATATATCCAAAAACACCCAGGAAAAATCGTTGATTGGTTCCTGAAAGGATATTCTGTATACGACGTTATTAAAATGATTCTTGGCTAAGTAATACAAATGAACTACACAACAAGTTGGTTTATACCCCATTCTTGATGTGTAGTTCTTTAAATGTTATTATATATTAAAAGAATAATCCATATAATATATAATAAAAAAGGAGATTTATCTACTTGGAAATTCTTCGTATTGAAAATGTTAAAAAAACCTATGACGAGAAAAACATTCTTTCTATTGAATCTCTCAAGATAAAAAAGGGTACAATTTGTGGGTATTTAGGACGAAATGGTGCTGGGAAGTCAACTACTATTAAGATTGTTATGGGTATTGAATTGCCAAATCAAGGTGAAGTCTACTTTTTAAATAATAAGATTAATTATAATCAAAATGACTATAAGAGATATATTGGTTACTGTCCGGATTACCCCGCTGTTTTTGAGAAGCTGACTGTTTTTGAACATTTAAATTTTATAGCCTATCTTTATGGAATGAAAGATGAAGGTCAAATAAAAGAAGCAATAGACAAATACCTAGAGCACTATGAAATGGAAGAGTACAGAAATACCCTTATTCAGTCTTTATCGAGAGGGAATAAGCAAAAAGTATGTATTATCTCATCTGTCATACATCAACCAAAACTGTTATTGTATGATGAACCTACATTAGGCCTTGATCCCCTAAGTATTAAACAATTCAAAAAAATGCTGAACGACTTTACTGATAATGGTGGAACTGTTTTTTTATCTTCTCATTCATTAGATATTATTGAAGAAATTGCTGACGTTGTATATATTATAGATAAAGGAAAAATAATTAGAGATAATATCTCAGTAAGCGAAATACGTAACACGCTTAACAGCGTTGAAGAATATTTAGTTTCTGCGGTAGAAGGAAGAGAAGTATGAATTTTTATAATTATTTAAAGTTTAAATATAAAATCAGCAATACTGCTAATACCAAAAAAAATTCTAGGATTGACTTATACGCCCAAAGAATTGCTTTTGTTATTTTAATTTCCTTTTTAACATTAATCCTTTATTTCGTTATAAAATTGTTCCCTCATAATATACAAGTTAATATGAATAAGTATACCCTTGGGCTTTATGCTTTCCTTTGTCTTATATCCTTTTCTTCTTCAGTAAAACAATATTATAAAGAGTACTTCCTTTCAATTGAACGCGAGATATTAATTATAGCTCCAATCCAAAAATCTCAAATAATACTTTCAAGATTTTTTGTTGTAACTTTAGAAACAATGATTTTAACTGGATGTTTCTTAACTCCATTTGTTATTGCGAATTTCTTTGCCGGGAATTTAGAATTTAATATTGTATTAGCGACAATGATTCAGATTATTTCTGTATCTTTCTTTTGCAGTTCTCTTACTCACATTTTCTTTGCCCTTGCCTTTCTTATCTCTAAAGGACATGGTCTAAAAACTGTTGCCTATACTTTAATGACTATTTTTGCAGTCGCAGTAATTGGATTAATAATCTTTTCAAATAACTATAAATCTTATTTTATAGCACAAAATAGCACCACAAAATACATACTTTACGGAGTTGTGAAATATTCAGACTTTTTAATATTAAATCATGCAGATGCCTCCGATGTATTGATTTTTATCCTGTTGATAATTTTCTACAGTTTAGTAATAACAGCAATCGCTTTTTATCTCACAAAGCGTTGTTATCGTAAAGGATTATTATCAATCTCATCCCGGGAGCTTAAAAAATCATTTTATGCAAGGAAAGTTTCTTTATTTATTAATAAGTATATTCAAAACTATTTTTTAAAAAAAGATATTCTTTATCTCATTAGATCTCCGAAAATGTTTTCAATATACATAACACCTATACTCTTCACCAGTGTAATTGAAATTAGAAATAAATTCGTATCTTCGGAGCATTTGTTACCTATTTTTATTACTGTTTTTGCTTTGGTCATTACCTCTATTTCATTATCTCTTGTGCAATCAGACGATCTTAATCATAAAGATTTATTGTTTACAATACCTTTTGATTTGGAGTCGTTGTACAGAATAAGAAGTCGATACCTATACTTGATATCGACTGGCATCGCAGGAATTTATTTGGTTATAGTATTTTTAACGGAATCTTTAAGATGGGAGTATTTTCTGTTTGGCGTGTTGGAATTGATGATTCTGACATATATTAATTCAAAAGTAATGCTGAGAAGAGTTTTCCAAAAAAGTAATTATAAATCTCATGGATATAGATATAACGGGTCTTTAGCTTTTATTATTTTCACTCATTTTCTTATATGGAATGTTCCTTTAATAATTTCATTTAGTCTCATATATGAAATTATTAACTTAACACTTCTTCAAAATCATTTATCAAACCGTTCTATTTTTATATTAATAACCCTATTAATAATAATATTTATCATGCTGTATAACAGCAAAAAAACATATGTATCAAAAAAAGGAGATTAATATTATGTCAAGTAAAAATGAGAAAAAGACAACTTTAGAGAAAATTAGTTTGGGCTTCTCTATTATCTGTGTAATATTTCTTTTGTTGAAATTCACCGGTATTCTAAATACCATTATTGACTTTTTTAAATAATAATTTTCAAAACTGCTGTCCAGACTTTAACAAACAATTCCATCTATAGATTAGATGGAATTGTTTGTTAATGAAGTGCTATATCAATCAAATAACATATCTTTTAATATTTTATATTTATTCCGACTAAGTGATAAAATTTCATCTGTATCTTTAAGTTTAAGATTATATGATTTCATATAATTATCAGGTTTTATTTCTTCTATTTTTTTTAAGGGTACTATATAGGACTGATGTATTCTGAAAAAACCATAACTCTGAAGTTTAATTTCTAAATCATTCAAACTTTCCTTACTATCAATAATTTCCTCATTTACTAAATGAATTTTCGTATTGTCTTTTTTTTTCTCAATATAATTTATATCTTCTATATCAATGAACTTTGATAATCCCTTATTTTTTATCACCATTTTTTCAGTTTTATAAAAATTAAAGGCATGACTCATAATTCTTTTTACAGTTTGATTTAAACGAAATACATTAATTGGTTTAACCAAATAATCTTCCGGATAATACTTATAGGCTCTAATTCCAAACTCAATGTAGGAACTTATGAATATTATTTTCACATTCGGATAATTAATCGTTAGAAACTCTGCAACTTCAAAACCATAAGCATTTGAAATACTCAGGTCTAAGATAGCAATATCAAATTTATTTGTGTTAATTTCCTTCAGCAGCTCTTCTGCTCTTGTAGTAGCAAAAACCAACTCTAATTCAGATATACTGTTTACTAAATTGACTAATCTATACAAATCGGATATATCGCTTTCTAAAATCACTACTTTTAATTTATTCATATTAAAATCACACTTTCAAACATACTTTTACAAAGAAACAACACAAGGATCTTTTGTACTAGGTTCTCTCAATATTTAGAAATTCAGTACCCGAAAAGGAGAAGACGTTACTTTATAACTAGGTTTTCCTTACCTTTTCATGACACAATAATTAATAAAAACAACAAATTAAATAGGTTTAGGTACCTAAAACCTCTGATTGGCAAAAAATTCCCGTTAATTTGTTATAATATATTCAAAAAGGAGATTGTGATGGCAAACAGAACAAATAATATATCTGAAATTGAACAAGAAATAATTAAGTTAATTGCATGTGAGATGCCCAATAAACAAATTGCAGATAAACTAAATTATTCTCAAAGGATGATCGAGTATTATATAGCTCGGATATCCAAGAAACTAAATGCGCAGACCAGAGTGGGGATTATTGTTAAAGCTTTCAAACAAAAACTCCTGATATGAATTTAATTTTTAATTATATAAAGTGATTTTTTAGTTAGTCCCTTATTATAAAAAATTATTGTTGCAACCTGGAAAGTAACCCCCGCTTTTTAAAAACGGGGGACTTATTTTAATTATCCCATGAATATTTCCTCAAGGCTTGGCTCTTCAACTATTACTCTATATATATCGATATTCCTTTCAGTTAATATCCTAATAATAGTTGGAATTTTGTCTTCAGAACTTACAGAAAGTGAGAATTCATTCTTCTTAATGAAAATATCGGATCCAAAGTTGCCCACTGCATCTTTAATATCATTAAGATTTTCTTCTTTTACAGAGTGTTTAAATTTCACTTTAATATTAGATGTATATTGCTTTTTCAACTCCATTAAAGTACCTTCATTGAAGATACTTCCTTTTTTCATAATAGCAATCTTTGAACAGATTTTTTCAATTTCGTTTAAATTGTGAGATGTCATAAAAATAGTTTTACCTTCTTCTTGTAAGCTTACGATTAAACTTTGAAGAAGTAATGCAGATTCTGCATCAACCCCTGATGTAGGTTCATCCAAGAAAATTAAGTCAGGATCATGTACAATTGATTGCGCAATTCCAAGTTTCTTTTTCATCCCGAATGAGTACTTACCTACTTTTTTATTTGCATCTTTGATCAATCCTACTCTTTCCAAAACATTCTCACATTGGGGAGTTGAAATTTTTCTTCCATTAATTTTTGAGAAATACTTTAGATGGTCAACAGCTGACATAGAGTCATACAAAGTAGAATAGTCCGGAAGTACACCTATACGATTTTTGATTTTGTCAAGGGATTCTTCATTAAGCAATTTAAAACTTCCAGAGGTCGGTCGAATTATTCCCGTAATCATGTTTATAAAGGTTGATTTTCCGGCTCCATTTCTCCCCAAGAATCCATATATCTCCCCACGTTCTACCTGAAGACTGACTTTATTGACTACAGTTTTTGAACCATACACTTTAGTTAGATCATTAATTTCGATAGCGGTCATTACAAATCTCTCCTTTTAAATAGAAATATTGCGACATATAATATGATGGTAGCGTAAATAAGATTTATAAAAATAAAGTATCCGCCTAAATATGAGTAATAAAAAGGTGTAAGATACTTAAACCAACTAATCCAACCATTCGATGAGAAGAGAGCCCACAGACTTATCGCAGGAAAAACCAAAGAAAATATAATACTAAAAAACATTGATACTCCGGGTTTTGGAATAATCACAGAAAAAAGTATCGTGAAAGATATTCCAACAGTTATAAACGTCATACATTCCGCGACACCTGACCAAAAAAATTCTTTTGATACAAAAGTGATTAATATGTATGAGGCTATAATACAAAATAGCCAAAATAGCCATATTCCAAAAAATTTCCCCAACAGAATTTTCAATCTTGATGATTTAGTTACTAAAAACCGCATAGTCCTCAT
This sequence comes from Bacillus sp. R45, assembly GCF_021729365.1. NCBI lineage: Bacteria > Bacillati > Bacillota > Bacilli > Caryophanales > Bacillaceae > Bacillus > Bacillus sp. R45. Next base: position 3,712,169 of record NZ_CP091421.1, read on the forward strand.
ATTAATTTCTCTATTTATAATATCGTGTGATAGCCCTGAAATTAATAAAAGACCGATAAGAAACACAATACTAAATATCCCCATCGCATATCCATTTGAATCCAATCCTAAATCTTCGATTTTAGAAACACTCTCCATTAAATCAGCAACTAAATACGAAACTGCAAATAGAATTGCTATCGTTATAATGGATTTCACGCTCTTAAACAGACTTTTAAATTCTTTAAAACAAATGGTCCACACCATTATCACTCCTTTTAATAAATATTTACTTATATATAGTATTATAGGTGAATTATTTACACAATAATTAATCACTTTAATATTCCCTTAAATATTAAAAATTACCTATTATGATTTAAATTAAGTTGATATAATCTTTATATTTAGCAAAAATATAACCTCCTCTTATTGCTGATATTATGTAGTAACAATGTGTAAATTGGTGTAATCCCAATAATAGGATCTCTGGGTAAAGAATATATTCAGTCATGTCTGGTCTGACACAGTAACCTTAAGTATAGCTTATATATATTTGTGTATCTTGTTCGATCGTTCTTCTTGTGTATTCATGCTTTTTGCCACTCACCTTTAAAATACGCGGATCAGTGAATAAGACACGGCTGCACACCATATCATGCATAGATTATATAAAAACGACACCAAAAATTTTTTAGGGTAGTTGTATGTGTAAAACGGCTTCATCTCTTCCCGCTACAATGATTCCAAAAAGGATGGTTGATATCTAGTTAATTTCTTTTTCAAGCAGACCTTTCGAAACATGAGAAAGTCACCATCTTTTGAAATCTATCTTTTTTATTTTATCGGATTAGAATGAATACTCAAAAATAATTGCTGTCAAAGTTTTTCCGCAACCGAAAAGGCGCCTTCCCTATGAAGACGCCTTTTCTTTATTCATATTCCTTCCATACACGCGGCAGCAGTTCAGAAAGTTCGTGCGCCAATAAGGTATGGGCGGAGCGCTCTTTCGTCCATAATTCCGCACATTCGCCGTGAAGGCGGACGGCGTTCAATACGGCGTGCTTCGGGTCTTGATGACAGCACAGCATGCCGAGAATCATTCCCGACAGCGTGTCGCCGGTCCCGCCTTTTGCAAGCGCGCCGTTTCCGGTTGTATTCCTGCGGCATTCCCCGTCGGGAAAAGCGATAATGGTTTCGTTTCCTTTCAGGACAATCGTGACATGAAGCCGCTCCGCCCATTCCGCGGCATATTCCGCTCTGTTCTGCTGAATCTCTTGAATCGGAAGGCCTGTCATTCTGGAAAATTCGCCGGGATGAGGCGTCAAGATCACGGGAGCTTTCCTCTTCGGATAGGTTCTTTTCGTAATGGCGCCCGCATCCAGTATGACGGGATAATCGCCAGAAAGCAGCTGATCAGCCGCCTGCTGCACTTCGTCTGTTTGGGGAAGGCCCGGCCCGATGGCAGCGGCCCGGATGGTTTCCCCGGGCTGGCCCGCCGCGGCTTTTTTCCACCCGTCCCGCCAGTACGTGGCTTCCGGCAGCACCGGGACGATAAGCGGAATGACGCCTGCCGATGTACCGATGACGAGCTTGCCGACACCGCTTCTCATCGCGCCCAATCCGGCCAGAAGGGCGGCTCCCGGCATGTCATCGCTCCCGGCCAGCAATAACGCCGTCCCGAACGTTCCTTTATGGCTGTCCGCCTCCCGTTTCGGCATCGTATCTTTCACATCCTGTTCCGTCCAATCCATTATATTCATCTCTGTACCTCCTCTTCTGTCTCCTATTTATATTCCAAACAAGAAGAGATTTTAAACCGCACAAAAAAACAGCCGCTCGTTTGCGGCTGTTTATGTTCTGATCGGAACATCAAGACGGTAAAGCTTCCAGTACCTTTCGTTTTCTGCAAGCAGCTCTTGATGGGTTCCTTCCATTTCTGCTTTTCCATTTTCTAAAAAGACGATTTTATCAGCTGTTTCCACACCCGCTAAATGGTGTGTAATCCAGAGGATCGTTTTCTCTTTAAAGACATCAAAAATCGTATCAAGCAATTCTCGTTCAGTGACCGCATCAAGGCCGACCGTCGGTTCATCAAGGATAATGACCGGCGTGTCTTGGAGCAGAATACGGGCAAGCGCGATCCGCTGCCGTTCCCCGCCTGAGAAACGAATCCCCGTCTCCTGCACGGACGTTTCATATCCGTCAGGCAGTGATTCAATATAATCATGCAGCTTCACTTGCCGAGCCGCACGCTTAACATCTTCATCACTCGCCTTGCCGTTTCCGAGCCGGATATTGTTCATAATGCTCGTGTTAAAGAGATGAGGTTTCTGATTCAAAACGGCCACCGCTGAGGAAATCTGCTCCTGCACGGCCGCAGTTTCCAGCCCGTTCAGCATCACCTTGCCCGAATCGGGAACTAAGGCGCCTTCAATTAAAGCGAGAGAGGTCGACTTACCGGAGCCGCTCCTGCCGAGCAGCGCCATTTTTTCCCCCTGGCGGAGAGTGAAGGAAAAACGGTCAAGCACATGACTGTGCTGATCATAAGAAAACGTCACGTTATCAAATGTAAGTGTCACATCGGATACATCCAGTATCTCATCTATCTGCTTCACCTCACGACTTCGCAGCTCCGGAGCCGCCTTACTCATTCTTTTGATGGAATCCTGATAAGAAGGCACTTCCGTCAGCGCATCCGAAAGGGGCAGAAACGCCTCCGTCAATGGAAATACGACAAGCACAAAGGCTGCGATCATCGTGTTGGCGATGCTGCCGTCCGCATACTGACCCGCCGTCCAGAACAGCATGATCAATATGAAGCCGCCGACAAGGCATTGCGCGGCGAGATCACGCCATCTCGTAAACCGCTGACGCTTGCTTTCAAGGTCAAACCATGCCTTCTCTTTCTCTTCATAAGAGGAAATAAAGGCCGCCTGTCGTCCCGAGAACATCCAGTCGCTCACGCCGAGCACGGCATCTGTCAGCCGGCTGTAGAGCGTATTCCGGCCGCTTTTCAGCCTCATGTTTTTCGCTCTCGTCACAAGAAGCGACACAACCGGAAACAATACAACCAATATAAACAGGTAAATCGCCGCAAAAGCGGCAAACGGCCAGGAAAAAAAGCCGAGTCCGATAACGGATGCCGCATACAGCAGCAAAGCGGAAACCGCCGGGAAAATCGTTTTTAAAAACGCATCCTGCAAATGCTCAATATCCTCAGCCAAAATGCCGAGCATGTCGCCCGTCCGAAAACGGGATGAAAGCATGAGCGAGGCCGGCTCCAGCATATTGTAAAGCCGCACCCTCATATCGGACACGATTTTCAAAATGATATGGTGCCCCGTCAGGCGCTCGGCGTACCGTGAGACTGAACGGGCAATCCCGAAGGTGCGCACGGCCACAATCGGAACGTACACCAGCAGGATATTCTCAGGCCTTGTCGCCGACTTAGAGATCAAAAAACCGGAAGTGAACATGAGAAAGGCCGCCGAAAAAATCGTCACCGCGCCTAAAAAAATCACAAGAACAAACAAACGGGCATTTTGCTTTATATACGGCAGAATCCATTCTTCTTTTCTCATGTTCTTTCCCCCAGTTGCGCCTTTACAAGTTTGGCATATACGCCTTGTTTCGCCATCAATTCGTCGTGGGTGCCGATTTCCGCCACCGCGCCGTCATCAAGCACGATAATTTCGTCCATCTCAAGCATCCAGTGAAGACGGTGAGTGGCCAGAAAGACAAGTTTGTTTTCAAACAGGTCTTTCATCGTTTCTTTTATTTCATATTCTGTTTCAATATCAAGGTGAGCGGTCGGCTCATCCAAAAGGAGAATCGGCCGGTTTCCTAAAAAGGCTCTGGCCAGCGCGACACGCTGAGCCTGCCCTCCGCTGAGCGCCCGTCCGCCCTCGCCGATCCGGCCGTCAAGGCCGCCGGGCAGATCGCGGATCAGTCCGGAAAGACCCGCTGAATCAGCAGCGCGCGCCGTTTCCTCACGGGAAGCATCAGGATGATAAAACCGGATATTATTCATAAGCGTGTCATCAAAAATGTACGGATGCTGCGGAATATAAAGCAGCTGCTTCTGCCAGCCGTCTGACTGCAGATGCGAGCGGGATTCACCGTTTACCTTGATCTCACCGGACGCAGGCTCTAAAAAGCCGCCCAGCACATCAATGAGTGTCGATTTTCCCGCACCGCTTTCCCCGATAATTCCGATTTTCTTCTTCCCTTTAAAGGACAGATGAAATTCAGACATCGATTCTCGGACGGACAAACGCGTAAGCTGTAATTCATCCCCGTCAGTCCACGTATCAAGTTCGAGCGGCTTTTCATCTTTAAAACCGGGCTGCGCCAAAATCGCTTGAATGGTTTTCCCCGCCTCCTGCCCGTTTAACGTCGCGTGGTAATCATTTCCCACTTCGCGGACCGGGAGAAAATATTCAGGCGCGAGAATCAGCGCTGTCAATGCCGGACCGAGCAGAATTTGTCCGTCTATCAGCCGCAAGCCGAGAAACACAGCCACTGTCGCAACCGACAGCATCGTAAAGAAATCCAGGGCGAATGATGATAAAAACGCGACCCGGAGCGTGCTCATCGTCGCCTTGCGGTATCTCTCACTGACATGAAAGATGTTTTTGCTGTGTGATTTGCTTAATCCTAAAAACCGCAATGTCTCCAGTCCGCGGAGCGAATCCACGAAATGATTGGAAAGCGTCTGATAGGACTTCCATTGGCGATCGGCTTTTTTCTGTGCGACAAGTCCGAGCAGGATCATAAATACAATCAAAATCGGAAGCGCAAGAATCAGAATCAAAGCCGATGTTTTATCCTGAAAAAACACGTAAATAACAACGGCCGCCGGCACAATCGCCATGCTGACCATTTTCGGCAGAAACAGCTCTAAATAACGGCGGAACTGGCTGATGCCTTCCATCGCCAGCGTCACCATCCGGCCCGTTCCCTCTTTTTTCGCAAAGCGGGGGCCGAGACGGAACAATTGCTCAAGAAATCTTTTTCTTAAGTCTGCGCCGGTTTGCGCGGCATATTGGTACACGATTTTCTGCCGGACCGCGGTTACCGCATGCCGGACCAAAAACGCAAGCAGGAAAAAGCCGATAACCGGATAAAGAGAAGCAATCCGCTTCCCGTTAAATAATCCGGTTACCGCCTGGCTCAGCCATTCCGCCTGCAAGATGATGGCGGCCGTTTGTATAATCGTTAATCCCGTAATGATCGCAAGAATCCGCTTCATTCCTTTATAAAGAAACAGGTCTTTTCCCATTAATAAGTCATAGGCTCCTTATGGCTGACGCGTTTCCGGAAGACATAATAGCTCCAGATCTGACTGCCGATGACAAACGGCAGCAGAGTCAGTGCAACAATTGTCATGACTTTAAGTGAATAATCACCGGATGACGCGTTAGCTACTGTTAAGTCATACGCGCTTTTCAGCGAGCTGACCATGACGCGCGGGAACAGAGAGATAAAAATCATCGCAACTGTCAAAGCAAGACCCGCGCCGGTCATACCGAATGCCCAGCCGTCTTTTTTCTTGCTCATGAACACAACAGCAAGAACGTTGCAGATGACAATCAGCACGAATACCGGAATCGTGATGTTTGCCCGGCGTGTAAACATATCCGTATCGTATGCAGACATCGCAAAGAAAGCAAGTACAACAAGAAAGATAACACCGATTACGCGTTTTGCCATTTTTCTCGCACGCTCTTGTAAATCACCGATCGTGCGCAGTGTGACAAACATTAAACCGTGCAGGAATGAAAGAAGGGTGACGGCTGCTCCGCCAAGGACGGAATACACGTTCACAATATCTGAGAAACCCGCATGCATATTCATATGGCCGTCAATCGGCATGCCGCGGAACAAGCTTGTGAAGATAAGGCCGAATACAAACGGCGGGATAAGGCTGCCGAAGAAAATCACCCAGTCCCATGTTTTGACCCATTTTAAATGATTCACTTTTCCGCGGAATTCAAACGCCACCCCGCGGCCCATTAAAGCAAGAAGGATGATGATAAACGGAATATAATATCCGCTCAGCATCGTCGCATACCAGTTCGGGAATGCCGCGAAGATCGCTCCCGTACCTGTCAGCAGCCATACCTCATTCGCATCCCAGAACGGGCCGATGGTGTTAATCAGCACTCTGCGTTCTAATTCATTATGGCCAAGAAATCGGGTCGAAATGCCGACACCGAAATCAAAACCTTCTAAAAAGAAAAATCCGACAAACAAAACTGAAACGAGTACAAACCAAAGATCATGAAGTGACCCCATGGTAGACCTCCTGACTGAACGGATCCGTTGATACAGGAACATCCTTGTGATCATCATGGTCCGCACCTTTTTTAATTTCACGAACGAATAGGAAGACAAGCAGCGCGCCTAAAATCAAGTACATGACGCCGAAACCGATAATTGAAAACAGCAGAGATCCCGTCGTTACGTTAGGCGAAACGGATTGTGCGGTTGTCATCTGCCCCATAACCGTCCACGGCTGGCGGCCGATTTCAGTCATAATCCATCCGGCAGAGTTCGCAATGAACGGGAATGCGATCAGTGCGATCATGCCCCGTAAATACCACTTGCTCGTATGAAGCTTTTTGCGGCGGTTCAGAATAAAGCCTGCAATCGCGGCAAAAATCATAAGCGCACCCGCTCCCGCCATAATGCGGAAACTCCAGAACGTCGTTTTAACAGGCGGGATATAGTCGCCTTTTCCGTACGTTTTTTCATATTCTTTCTGAAGTGTTTTCATCCCTTTCACACTGCCGCTGAACTTCTGGTAAGCCAAGTAGCTCAGTGCGTAAGGAATTGAAATTTCTGATGTGTTTTTTTCTTTATTCGTATCAATATTCGCAAAAGCCGTCCACGCGGCAGGATCACCGCTGTCATCCCAAAGCGCTTCACTGGCGGCCATTTTCATCGGCTGCGATTCCATTAAATGCTCAGCCTGCATGTGTCCGCTGAACGCAACGCCGATACCGGCGATCAGACCGACAATCATCGAAAGCTTGAAAGATTTATGGAAGAAAGGCACTTCTTTTTTCTTCAATAATTTAAATGCGCTGACACCAGCGATAAAGAAAGCACCCGTCGCAAGCGCTCCGAAAATGACGTGAGGGAATTCAACCCAAAGCTGAGGGTTTGTCAAAAGCGCTCCGAAGTCATTCATTTCCGCGCGGCCGTTTTTAATCGTAAAGCCGACCGGCTCCTGCATGAATGAGTTTGCCGTCAAAATCCAGAAAGATGACATAATCGTTCCGAAGGATACAAGCCAAATGCAAAGCAAATGCACTTTTTTAGATAAACGGTCCCAGCCGAAAATCCATAATCCGATAAAAATAGACTCCATAAAAAACGCCAAAAGCGCTTCAATCGCAAGCGGAGCCCCAAATACGTCCCCGACAAAACGGGAATAATCAGACCAGTTCAATCCGAACTGGAATTCCTGAAGAATCCCTGTGACGACGCCGACAGCAAAGTTAATTAAAAAGAGATGCCCCCAAAATTTAGCCATTTTGAGATAGGTCTCTTGTTTTTTGACAACGTAAAGCGTCTCCATCAAAGCAACCATAAACACAAGCCCGATAGACATAGGCACAAACAAGAAGTGAAACAATGTTGTAGATGCAAATTGAATGCGGGCTAATACCAACTCACTCATGATGTTTTTCCTCCAATCTGGTAAATTGCTCAACATTTCACAAACATAGTGAAATCATTGCTCGGTATTTCACAAAAAATGATATATTTGCTCAATGTTTCACAAATTCGTCAAAACTATTGAAATATCAGCCTGTACACCCTGGGGGACAGCGGCTGTCATAGAAATGATTCAATATCATTACTTTACAACGATTCAGCCCAAAAAAAAAGATCAATATACCTAAAATCAGGCTGAAATTGTGACTGATTATTGTCGGATTTGTAGAGATTTTATGTCAGCACCTAGGATATTTGTCCCTTTGATATCGTACCTCTTTTTTATTCGTGTGGCGAACAAAATGCTTTTCTCGGTGAAAAAGCCCGCCAAATCGCCATTTTGAGAAAGAAAATGTGAAGAAAGCATGTCCTCTAGTAAATTCATAATATATGAACAATTTAAATTTTTTAGTATACTTTAAATGGGGATATTTTTTCACTACATAACGACTGGGGGAACAAGCATGGGAGAACTTCAACCAAAATTGCAAACGGATTCAATCCAAAAACAGGAACGGACTGATAACTGGTTTGCCAGAGCAATGAATATAAGAATCGGCATTATTCCTCTTCCTATCTATATCCTGCTTTTCTTGCTTATTACGGTGTTTGTCATGAGCCGTGATGTAAAAAGCGACATTCTGACATCAATTGCCGTCATGAGTTTTTTCGGATTTACCTTCGGCCAGATCGGAAAATCCATTCCGATCGTGCGGTCCATCGGCGGCCCTGCGATTCTCGCAACCTTTATTCCATCCGCTGTCGTCTACTACCACCTGCTTCCGAAAGACATTATTACTTCAACAACAGAATTCACGGAAAGCTCCAACTTTCTCTATCTATTTATTGCCGGTATCGTCGTCGGCAGTATTCTCGGGATGAAAAGAGAGACGCTCGTCAAAGCTTTCGTTAAGATTTTTATTCCGCTGATCGCCGGGTCTATCGCGGCCGCCATCGTCGGCTTATGCGTCGGGACGCTGCTCGGGCTCGGCTTTCAGCACACGCTGCTTTATATCGTCGTTCCGATTATGGCGGGGGGTGTCGGTGAAGGCGCGATTCCTTTATCCATCGGCTACTCCGATATTATGCCGATGTCCCAGGGAGACGCCTTTGCGCTTGTGCTGCCGTCCATCATGCTCGGCAGCCTGTGCGCCATTATGTTATCGGGTTTGCTGAATGTCATCGGGAAACGCAAACCGGAATGGACGGGCAACGGGAAGGTTGATAAGTCTGATCATTCCGCTCCCGCATTGGAACAGCCGGCCGATGATAAAACGTTTGATTTGTCCTTTTTCGCTTCGGGCGGTATTTTAGCGGTTTCCCTTTATTTGGTCGGCATGCTGGCGCATGATTTCTTTCAGCTTCCGGCTCCAGTCGTGATGCTCGTCCTTGCCGTTCTCATTAAGCTGTTCAGGCTGGCGCCGGCTTCGATTGAAAACGGAGCCTTCGGCGTCTCGCGCTTTTTCTCGACAGCCGTGACCTATCCGCTCTTATTTGCGATCGGCGTTTCAATGACACCGTGGGACAAACTGATTGCGGCGTTTACGATCAGCAACATCATTACCATTTTATCAATCGTCGTCACGATGATGGCCGTCGGTTTTCTGACCGGAAAATGGCTGAATCTGTACCCGATTGAGACGGCGGTTATTAATGCCTGCCATTCCGGCCAGGGCGGCACCGGCGACGTCGCGATCTTGAGCGCCGCTGAACGGCTTGAGCTTATGCCGTTCGCCCAAGTGTCGACCAGAATCGGCGGAGCGATTACCGTGAGCGTCACCCTTCTGCTGCTTCATCAATTCTATTAAACTGAAAAAAAGCCTCCGCATATGCGGAGGCTTTGTTATTTCATCACATTTTGAATATAAGAGCCGAATGCCGCGCCGGACATGCCCGGCGACACACGGACGCGGTGAAGCCCGTAAAGCCCCTGATCTCTAGACGCCGCTCCCGGCTCTGTCGTGACCGCCATACGGTAGCCTGACGAGGCGGCGGCTTTAAATGTTTCTTTATTATATCGTCCGACAGGGTAGCTGATCATAGACGTCCGCTGCCCGAACATTTGATCAAATAAACGCTTAGAGTCCTTCATTTCACGTCGCTGCTGCTGCGGTGTGAGCCCGTTCAATTCGAGATGGTTCATCGTATGGCTCTGAATGGAAATGCCGTGGGCGGCCATCTCCTTCATTTGCTTCTCAGTCAGATGATTCTTATGCCCGATAAAGTTTCCGATCATAAAGATTGTCGCTTTCATCTTGTATTTCTTTAAAATGGGATAGGCCGCTTTCACATTGTCTGTATAGCCGTCATCAAATGTGATCAGAACACATTTTTCACGCGGCTCCTTATCCTCCGTCAGCATCAGATAGGCTTCTTCAGGAGTCATCGTATAATAGCCGTGATCATGAAGCCACTTCATATGCTGCCGGAATTCTTCCTTCGGCACACGCAGGCTGTTTCCCTCTGAAATGCTGTGATACATCAGAATCGGCAGTCTCGCCGTCCCTTTCGTTTGAACCCAGACGGACGTATCCGGCTCTTTTTTGATTTGCCTCTTTACGGACTTTTTTTCGCTGTGCGCTTCTGCCTTCGGAATGCTTTGTTCGGCGCTTGCCTCATGGCCCGAGCAGGCGGCAAGTGTAAACACGGCAGCCAAAAGGCACATGCACATGATCATGCGTTTCATCGTTTTCCTGCTTTCTGTCTTCTATTTACTTTTTATATCGGTTATGCGTCATAAATTGTTACATCAAAAAAACCGGACATCCAGCTGTCCGGCTTTGCGTTATGAGCGGATTCTGATTTCTGTTTCACTGTCAAAAAAGTGAGCCTTATTCATGTCGAAAGCGACGGTCAATTCCTCACCGGCACGAATGTCATGGCGGGCATCAATCCGGGCGATAAAATCCTGATCCCCGATCCGGGAATAAACCATAATTTCTGACCCGAGCAATTCCGCGACATTGATTTTAGCTGTGATGGATGAATTCTTATAAGATTCTACCACAATCAGCTCGTCATGTATGTCTTCCGGGCGGATGCCGAAGATGATATCTTTGCCGGCATACCCTTTTTCCCGGAGCATTTTCATTTTCCCTTCCGGCACGCTGAGAGCGGCTGAACCGATCTGAATGGCGCCGTCCGTCAGCTTTCCTTTGAAAAAGTTCATCGCCGGAGAACCGATGAACCCGCCGACAAATACGTTTTCGGGATGTTCATACACTTCTTTCGGGGTGCCGATCTGCTGAATTTTTCCGTCCTTCATGACTACGATGCGTGTCGCCATCGTCAGTGCTTCTGTTTGGTCGTGCGTCACATAGATTGTGGTTGTTTGCAGCCTTTGGTGGAGCTTAATAATTTCTGCCCGCATCTGCACCCGAAGCTTTGCGTCCAGATTTGACAGCGGCTCATCCATTAAGAACACTTTGGCGTCCCTGACAATCGCCCGCCCTAATGCAACCCGCTGACGCTGTCCGCCGGAGAGCGCCTTCGGTTTGCGGTGCAGATACTCTGTGAGCCCCAGCATTTTCGCCGCTTCTTCAACCCGTTTTTTAATCTCCGGTTTCGGCATCTTCCTCAGCTTCAGACCGAATGCGATATTATCATAGACCGTCATGTGCGGATATAACGCATAGTTTTGAAACACCATGGCGATATCCCTGTCTTTAGGAGCGATGTCATTCACTCTCGTGTCACCGATATAGAAATCGCCCTTCGTAATGTCTTCCAGCCCGGCTACCATCCGCAAAGTTGTCGACTTGCCGCAACCCGACGGACCGACAAACACGATAAACTCTTTATCTTTAATATGAAGGTTAAAATCATCGACAGCCGCTTCTTTTTGATCGTAATACTTATAAATATGCTCGAGCCGAAGTTCCGCCATGTATATCCCCCTTTATTTGTAAACGCTTTCTTAAATAGGATTGTAACAGCGTCAGACGGCGGCGGATATAGGCAATGTTCATAAAAAAAGTCCGCTGCCTTCGTGCACATTTCCCATTTAATGTGATTTTTCATATTGCAGACAAATGAAATAAGCCAGCAGGGCGCCCCGATATGTCTTAATATCAATACCTGAGCGTTCCGCAAATTTATCAATCCGATATTGAAGACTGTTGCGGTGCAAATGCAGTTTTTTCGATGTGAGCGACATGTTCGAGTTATGTTCAATAAAAGTCTGAATCGTATGCTTCAGCTCCGGTTCTTTCTGAAACAGCAGCGCCGCTTCTTCGTGAAGCAAGGCTGAGAGCTTTTCTCTGCTTTCCTCCGTGAGCATGGCCGGAAATACCGTTTCCGCGGTCAGCGTGCTCAGCTGCGGGAGATGACGCCGGCCGATCTGACAATATTGCTGTTCTCTCTGATAATGAAGGCGCAGACGTTCCCCCTTGCAGTAATACCTTCCGACGAAAAAACGAACACTGAAATAAAAATCGCCTTCGAGAATCTTCACAAAAGATGCGATGTCATCCGAATCTGGCGCTTCCAGCTTTTCTTCCTCCACAATCACGCCATGATCCCTCCCCGTCCGGACAACTGTATATGAAACCGGCCAGAAATGGCGCAGCGCTTCTGTGAATGCCCCCCAGTCCCGTTCTCCCAATAAGTCATAATGGATAAAACGGACACGCGGCTCCTTGACATCAGGCACCGGACCTTCTTCCAGCAGAAAACGCCGCCACCTCTTTGCTGCCGCCGTCTCCGGAAAAAAAACGCCTTTTTCTTCAGCGGGCGTCAAAAATGATTCCAGAAGCAGTTTCTCCTTCGGGGTGATATCCTCCTTCGGAATGGCGACATAGACCCGCCTTTTCTCATCATAAAAGCAAAAGACATCCTCCGCCGTACAGCACGTATCAGACAACACAGCCCTCGGGTAAATTGCCAATAACGGGTTCATATGCGCTCCTTTCTATCGCTCTATCATATTTTCAGTATAAAACGTCCGGCCGATTGTATCCACTTCGTTTTAAGAAACAGCTTTCAGGCTATTTCCCGGGAAACGAATCATAACCGCTTCTGCCGGCATAAGAAAAAACCCTCCGCGCCGGCAGAGGGATCCTTTTTATTTAGAGATATCGACGAAGCCTTCACCAAAGACATCACGCACATCATGAACAATGACAAACGCTTTTGTATCACAGCTTTTAATAATTTTTTTGAGCATGGAAAGCTCTTGTTTCTGGATGACGATATATAAAATTTCCTTCGACTGCCCCGTGTAATTTCCTTTACCCGACAGCAGCGTAACCCCTCTGTCCATCAGCGTGTTGACCTGTTCAGCGATTTCGTGCTTATGCTCAGATATAATTGTCACCGCTTTTTTCGTATTCAGGCCTTCAATGATAAAGTCCATCACCTTCGTTCCGATGTACAGCATAACAATGGTAAACATCATTTTTTCCGCACCGATGATGAAATAAGAACTGAAGACGACAATCAGATCAAAGAACAAAAGCGCATAGCTGATATTCCAATCGAGATATTTGTTCGCAATCCTCGCCAAAATGGCAGAACCCGCAGTCGTGCCACCGACTCGAATAATGATCCCGATTCCGACACCGGCAAACACACCCGCAAAAATAGTATTAATAATGAGTTCATGTGAAGGCGAGTGCCAATCATGCGTCAGATGCAGAAACAGTGAGTTGGCGACAACGGTAATGATCGTATAAAGCGTTGTTTTTCCGTCTAAAAATTTATATCCGATAATCAATAAAATCCCGTTCAAAATGATATTCGTCACCCCGGGCGACCATTCAAACACATAGTACAAGATCAGGGTGATTCCCGTTACCCCGCCCTCTCCAAGATCATTCGGAATGGCGAATAAATTAACGGCCAAAGCAAAGATAAAAGCTCCAATAATCAGCATCAGCACATCCAGCAATCTCTTTTTCATCCCAGACACTCCCTTTTTTATAAAATCAAAAAAGCCCGGGAGAGCACTCTTCATTAAAAGAGCAGAAACTCCCGGGCTTTTATCCCAACGTGTCACAGCAGGAACCTGCTGTGTGTTTTCTCTCGGTCCAGACCAATTCAGCATTGCGGAACCCTAGAAAACCACTGTTTTTTATGTTCAGTTTTTATATTATCTTTCAAGATTATACGGGAAATCACGAACATGTTCAACCACTCTTTTTTCATTAAACCTATGGAAAATGCGAACGATCTGCCGATACTAAAAAGGACCTTAAAATACATGACTAAAAAATCATTAAAATACTTTTTTTCTCAAAATATTATTGACTATAGGTTATTTTACAGGCATTATAGTATGTAGTTTTTAAGAAATAGTTTACATAGGAGGAAATATTATGGCAGGCAACCTGGTGTCTTGTAAGGCGTGCGGCAAAGAAATCGCTAAAGGCGTTAAAAAATGCCCAAACTGCGGTAAAGATCAGAGAAACTTTTTCATGAGACATAAAATCATCACATTGCTTCTGGCAGTGGTGGTTATTATCATTCTCGTAAACATCGGCGGCGGAGGCGGTTCTTCATCATCTAAAACTGCGTCTTCAAAAGCTGCGGAATCTAAAGAAAAACTGTATAACATCGGTGACACTGTTAAGACTGAGAAAACTGAAGTTACTGTTACGAAAGTGGAAAAAAGAGATTCAGTAGGCTCTCAATTTGTCGAGAAAAAAGCGTCTGACGGCGGCGTTATCGTAGCTGTTCAATACACGGTTAAAAATGTTTCAAACAAGCCGTTAAGCTCTTTCTCCATTCCAAGAGCGAAATTAGTAGATTCTAAAGGAACATCTTATGATTCAGATATTGATGCTTCTTCAAGCTATGCAACAGAAACAAAAGTAGACAACAGTAAAATTTTAAGTGACTTGAACCCGAACATTAAAGTGACTGACGTAAAAGCTTTTGAAGTGGATAAAAACGCATACTCTAAAGGCACTTGGAAATTAAAGTTCAGCAACGATGTTGAAGTGAAAATTAAATAATCATCATAACAAAAGAGACCCTCATCATTTGAAGGTCTCTTTCTTTTTACACCTTTTGGTACCCGTTCACATTGGAGGACTGCCACTTCCAAGAGTCGGCGCACATTTCTTCAAGCCCGCGCTTTGCTTCCCAGCCTAATTCAGCCTTCGCTTTGGCCGGGTCTGCGAAGCATGCGGCGATGTCTCCCGGGCGCCGGTCGGCAAAACGGTACGGCACTTCTTTTCCTGATACTTTTTCAAACGCCTTGACCATCTCCAGAACGCTGTAGCCTCTTCCTGTGCCGAGATTATAGGCGTCGGCGCCCGTTGTGTTCAGCACCTTTTCGAGCGCTTTGACATGGCCCTCGGCAAGGTCAACGACATGGATGTAATCCCGCACGCCGGTGCCGTCCTTTGTCGGATAATCATTGCCGAACACCTGCAATCGCTCAAGCTTGCCCACAGCGACTTGTGCGACGTACGGCATTAAATTATTCGGGATGCCGTTCGGGTCTTCTCCGATCCGGCCGCTCGGGTGCGCGCCGAACGGATTAAAGTAGCGGAGCAGCGCAATGCTCCATTCAGAGTCCGCATTATGCAGATCGCGTAAAATCTGTTCCAGCATCAGCTTTGTCTGCCCGTAAGGATTGGTGGCGCTTAAAGGAAAATCCTCAGTGATCGGCGTTGTTTCCGGAACGCCGTAAACCGTCGCTGAAGAACTGAAGACGATTTTTTTCACACCGTGTGCCTGCATGGCTTCACATAAAATAAACGTTCCCGTCAGATTATTATGATAATAACGGAGCGGAACAGCCACAGACTCACCGACGGCTTTTAATCCCGCAAAATGAATGACGGCTTCAATCTCATTTTCAGCAAACACCCGGTGAACGGCGTCACGGTCAAGGAGATCCGCTTCATAAAACACAAGCCCTTTTCCGGTAATGTCTTTCACACGCTCCAATGCTTCCGGTGAACTGTTTGACAGATTATCCAGAACCACGATGTCATAGCCGCCGTTTAACAGCTCGACACATGTGTGGCTTCCGATATAACCCGCTCCGCCTGTCACTAAAATCGCCATGAAGAAAGCCTCCCCTATTGAATGAATTGACCATATTATATCGGTTTTTTCTTCCTCAATCATCCATTTCCAAAAAGTTTAATCGTTTAGTCATCGTTTCTTCATAATTTATTTTCATTCGCGTAAAAAACAGAGCCCTCGATTCAAACGGGTTGTGAAATAGAAATCCCTCCCCCGCGCATGGTAAGATAAGACAAAGGAGATGACGGTATGAAAAATGAAATCATTGAACGCTTTACCTCTTACGTAAAAGTCGATACACAGTCTGACGAAAACAATGAAAACTGCCCTTCAACCCCCGGCCAGCTGACATTGGCCAACATGCTGGCAGATGAATTAAAGTCGATCGGCATGACAGAAATTACAGTCGATGACAACGGGTACGTCATGGCGACTCTGCCGGCGAATACGGATAAAGACGTGCCGACTGTCGGTTTTCTGGCTCACGTGGACACCGCGACCGATTTTACCGGAAAAAATGTGAATCCTCAGATTATTGAAAGCTACGACGGGCATGATATCGTTCTGAATGACAAACTCAATGTCGTCCTGTCGCCTGAGCAATTCCCGGAACTTTCCCGCTATAAAGGCCAGACGCTGATTACAACAGACGGCACGACGCTGCTCGGAGCCGACAACAAAGCGGGCATTGCCGAGATCATGACGGCAATGGCGTACTTGATCAAACATCCGGACATCAAGCACGGAACGATCCGAGTCGCGTTCACGCCTGATGAAGAAATCGGCAGAGGCCCTCACAAATTCGATGTCGGCCGCTTCAACGCCGCGTTCGCCTACACGATAGACGGAGGCCCCCTCGGCGAACTGCAATATGAAAGCTTTAACGCAGCCGCCGCAAAGCTTACTTGTTACGGAAAAAGCGTCCACCCGGGAACGGCGAAAAACAAAATGGTCAACGCTTCAAAAATCGCGATGGAATTTCATCACGCGCTGCCGAAAGAAGAAGCGCCGGAATATACGGAAGGGTATGAAGGCTTCTATCATTTACTTTCCATGGACGGAGACGTTTCTGAAGCCGCCCTGTCGTACATCATCAGAGATTTTGACAGAGACCGCTTCGCAGAACGAAAAGAATATATGCAGAAAACCGCCGATGCGCTGGCGGCCAAATACGGCAAGGAAAGCATCAAGCTTGAACTGCGTGATCAATATTACAACATGAGAGAAAAAATCGAACCGGTCAAAGAGATAGTCGATGTCGCGTATCAAGCCATGAAAAACCTCGACATCGAACCGATTATCGAACCGATCCGGGGCGGAACCGACGGCTCACAGCTCTCTTACATGGGACTGCCGACACCGAACATTTTCACGGGCGGCCAAAACTTCCACGGAAAATATGAATACATTTCCGTCGATCATATGGAAAAGGCGGTAAACGTCATTGTTGAAATCGCCAGGCTCTTTGAAGAGCGCGCTTAAAACCAAAGCCCCCTGCTTTGGTTTTTTTCTTTCACATGAAACCTTTCCTTCTTTCTTTCCGTATATAAGGTATGAAATGGAAAGAAGGAGTGAAGACTATGGCAAGAGGGACTGTAGCGAAAGAATTGAAAAAAACCTTAAAAGACCCGCGTGTACTGGAGACAAAATCAAACCCTTTTAAAAAACTGCGGAAAATGTTCAAACGATTTTTTTAAGATAACATCTCGTTTTCTTTAAAAAAATAAAGAAAGCGCTGTCAACTCGCAGTCATCTGTTAGAAGCAGTTATTTTGCATATCATAAGGTTTTTTAGGGTACTGAATAACACAAAGCAAACGAAAACACCGAAGTAGTTAATTAGACACTTACAAAAAATAGTAAAAAAGTTATATAAACGATCATCATTCATCAGCCGATACAATCTATAGAACCACAACAAGAGCAAAATTTCTTCAACCCATAGTTATTTTTACGGAAAATGACGTTATTTTTTAAAAAAGTGACAATTGTTTGAATACTTTTCGTTTGTTTTTTCGTACAATAATAATACCAAAACTTTTTTTGGGAGGTATGTAAAATGATGCTACTTATTTTCGCTGCTTTGACAGGGTATCTTGTTTTCTCTTTCAGTAAGGACAACCGCCGGAAAACGCCAAAGACAAGCCCGCTGGTGACAGCTGCCGACACGAATAACATCATTGATTTAAATGCGATCCGTCAAAAACGCCGGATGCCGCTATCATAAAAACGACAGCTGCCGCAAAATCGGCAGCCTTTTTTTATGCACCCGGCCGATATGAAACCTTCCGCCTCCTTTTTTCGTACAACATAAAAAAGGAGTTTTTTTATGTACCATTTTTACATCAAAGAGCGAATGTTTACGTTTAAGAATCGTTTTCAAGTGTTTCTTGAAAGCGGAAAAGAAGTCTACAATGTTGAAGGAAAGCTGTTTTCATTCGGTGATGAACTGAAGCTGACTGATTTGGACGGCCGCACGCTCGCCAGCGTCAATCAGAAACTGATGTCGCTCGTTCCCCGTTACGAGATTTCCGTCAGCGGCAAACCCGTCTGCCAAGTCATCAAGAAAGTCACGTTTTTCAAACCGAAATTTGAAATTTCCGGACTCGGCTGGAATCTTACCGGCGATGTGTGGGGCCGGAATTTTCAAGTGACAGACGGAAAATCAAACCGGATGACCGTCACCAAATCATGGATGAGCTGGGGCGATTCCTATCATTTGCAGATTGAAAAGGAAGAGGATATTGCTCTTTGTCTTGCCATCGCCATCGTGATAGATATGATTCTATTTGAGGGTGACAAATAAAAATATTTATCGAAATATATTGACAATATGAGAAAACATACTAAGATTAAGAGTATTACAGTTTATTCTGAAAAATAGCATATTTCCTTATCAAGAGAGGTGGAGGGACTGGCCCTATGATACCCGGCAACCGCTGTTCAGCAGAATGGTGCTAAATCCTGAAGATAAGGTTGAGATTTGCGGACGCAAGCTCTTCCCTATCCGAGGGAAGAGTTTTTTTATATTTCATCAGGAAAGAAGGAATCGTTCATGTCACAGCAAAACACAGAACAACCATCGCATACTCTTCTAAGAAAAAACCCGCCGTTTCGCGCGGATCAGGTCGGAAGCCTGCTGCGGCCGGCGGCTGTGAAGCAAGCCCGCCTGCAAAGAGCGGCGGGTGAGATTTCGGCAGAACAGCTGCGCGAAATCGAAAACAGAGAAATCATCCGCAGCGTGGAAAAGCAGAAAGAAACCGGCCTCAATGTCGTGACTGACGGCGAATTCCGCCGTGCCTGGTGGCATTTTGATTTTCTCGAAAATTTAGACGGGGTTGAGGCATTTACGCCTGAAAGCGGCATTCAGTTTCACAACGTACGGACGAAAGCGCGCGGCATTAAAGTAACGGGTGATATTGATTTTTCTCAGCATCCGATGCTCGAAGATTATAAATTCCTGCACAGCATTGCCGGCGATGCTGTTCCGAAAATGACCATCCCAAGTCCGAATATGCTGTTTTTCCGCGGAAAATTGGAAAAAGCGGACTACCAGAATGATTACAAACAATTTCAGCACGATGTGTCAAAAGCGTATAAAAAAGCGATTCAAGCTTTCTATGACGCCGGGTGCCGCTACCTTCAGCTTGATGACACCGCATGGGCCGTTTTCTTATCTGAAGCGGGGCTTCGTCAGATTGAAGATTTCGGCACAACGCCGGATGAGCTGCGCAAGCTGTTTGCCGCTTCCATTAATGACGCGATCAAGGACCGCCCTGACGATCTGAAGGTTACGATGCATATCTGCCGCGGCAACTTCCAATCCACATGGACGGCTGAAGGCGGCTATGATGCAGCGGCTGAAACGATTTTTGACGGGCTTGACCTTGACGGATTGTTCCTGGAATATGATGATTCCCGCTCCGGCGGCTTTGAACCGCTCCGCTATGTCAAACGCTCTGATCTTCAGCTTGTGCTTGGATTGATTACATCAAAACATGGCGAACTTGAAGACAAGGACGCGATTAAACGCCGGATTGAAGAAGCTTCACAATATGTCAGCCTGGATCAGCTTTGCCTCAGCCCGCAATGCGGATTCGCCTCCACTGAGGAAGGAAACCTGATCACAGAAGAACAGCAATGGGCGAAACTGCGTCATGTCGTCAGCATTGCCGGTGAAGTCTGGAAATAAAAAAAGACACGCAATCAGCGTGTCTTTTCTGTTTACAGAGGACCGGTTCCGATTAAAATATCGATATCTATCGTAATATCCGCCGCTTTTCGGCTGATAAACCGCCGGATGCTTTCATCAGTACATTTCCATGTTAAGGGCGTCATTTTCACAAGCCGCTCGAGGTCAGGCTGCGATAAGGTCTTCGTGTAACACAGCCGTTTGCGCTCAAAGGTTTGAAAGCCCGCTTGGAATCGTCCGGCCGCAGAATCGGCGGTGTCATTCCGCCGAGGACTGTCTCCGAAGAAGAATTCCCTTACTTCCTTCAAATAATCACGCCGCGGCACCGCTTTAATGACTGTGCCGCCCTTTCGTAAAAGCCTGCTGCATTCCTTGTAATTCCAAGGTGATAAAACAGACATCACGACATCAAAACAGCTGTCGGCAAACGGCGCATCCGCCACATCAGCAACGGCAAAAACCAAATGATCCCCGAAGGCCTTTGCGGCATGCAGCACACCTTCTTTCGAAAGATCAATGCCGATTCCCGTCACGGAAAAAGCGGGCTGAAGCCATTTGCATACGGCGGCTAAATGAGTACCTTCTCCGCATCCCGCATCCAATATCGCCGCCGTTGTTTGCGGAGATTGAATGCGGCTGATGATGGCGGCGATCTCCTTTTGAACCGGGACAAAAAATTCCCGGCTGTCAAAAAGAGCGCGTCTCGCTTCGAACAGCCGCCTGTCATAGCGGGTTTTGACCGATTTATTGAGGAAATTCACATATCCTTGCTTTGATATATCAAATGTATGCCCGTGTCCGCACATCAAGCTTTTGTATTGTGAGACCGCCATGGCCGAACTGCATAGCGGACACCTGAATACGGACTGGCATGATTGCAGTAATTCCGCGCGTTTTCTTTTTATAGACGTCAATAAAAACACCTCATTCATTCGTTATTCCGATGAAATGAAAAAGGCATAGACAAATAAACCTCGCAAAATTGGAAGTTTAACCTATTTATCTATACCTCTCATTATCTGTAACGAATGAACTGAATGATCATGAAAATGACCCCTTTTCTGCCGTCTTTTGAAGGCGGTGCCCTCAGATCCATTTTATCAGCTGCATCCCGTCTTTACAATGAACCGGAACTATTTTTCGGGGGCTTTTATACCTTTATTATCCAATTACTTGTGAACATCCTTTATTTTCTTTATTTATAATATAAATTTATTATTTTGAAAATATCTAAAAAGGTTGATTTTCAAAAATTGAAACGATAAAATACTGCTATCTCATGTAATATCGTTATTCTTGTATATGATCAGTAATATGGTCTGATTGTTTCTACCTAGTGCCGTAAAAGACTAGACTACAAGAAAGTTTGCATAAATTTGAACGAGTGAAAAGCATATGATGCTGTCAGTCTATTCTTTTCTTTTGGCTCTTATTTATCACACTTTCTGGCTTTCAGGAATTTGTGACGAATAAGAGCTTTTTTTATTTCCATAATACCCTTATAGGAGTTGCTCACATGTACTTTTTATTGAACATTGTCGGTCTCATTGTTGTCATGGCTGTTGTTTTCTTATGCTCACCCAACAAGAAGAAGATTAAATGGCGTCCGATTGTTATGCTCCTCGTCTTTGAGTTTCTGATTACTTGGTTTATGTTAGGGACAAAAGTCGGCGGCTTTGTCATCGGGAAGATCGGCGCGTTCTTTACATGGCTGATTTCCTGCGCCAGTCAAGGGATTGCCTTCGCCTTTCCGTCTGTCATGGCGAACCCGACGGTTGATTTTTTCTTCAGCGCATTGCTGCCGATTATCTTCGTCGTGACCTTCTTTGATATGCTGTCGTATTTCGGTATTCTGCCGTGGCTCATTGATAAAATCGGCTGGCTGATTTCTAAAATATCCCGTCTGCCGAAGCTGGAGAGCTTTTTCTCCATCCAGATGATGTTTTTAGGAAATACGGAAGCTTTAGCCGTCATCCGCCAGCAGCTTGCCGCCGTCAGCAACAATCGGCTTCTGACATTCGGGCTGATGAGCATGAGCAGCATCAGCGGTTCGATCATCGGATCGTACTTGACGATGGTTCCGTCCACTTATGTGTTTACAGCCATCCCGCTGAATTGCTTAAACGCGCTTTTAATCGCCAATATGCTGAATCCCGTGGACGTTTCTAAAGAGGATGATATTATTTACGTTCCTTCAAAAGCGGAGAAAAAAGACTTCTTCTCCACGATTTCTAACAGTATGCTTGTCGGCATGAACATGGTCATTGTTATTTTAGCGATGGTAATCGGATATGTGGCGTTAACGGCTGCGTTAAACGGCGTACTCGGACTGTTCATGCACGGTTTGACCATTCAAAAGATTTTCTCATACATCTTCAGTCCGTTTGCCTTCCTTCTCGGATTAGGCGTACATGACGCGATGTATGTAGCACAGCTGATGGGCATCAAGCTCGCGACGAATGAATTTGTGGCAATGGCCGATCTGAAAGGGCAGCTGAAATCACTTCCGCCGCACACGATTGCCGTGGCTACGACATTCCTGACATCATTCGCAAACTTCAGCACCATCGGTATGATCTACGGATCTTATCAATCTCTGCTTGATGGTGAAAAATCAGCCATCATCGGGAAAAACGTCTGGAAGCTGCTTGTCAGCGGAATTGCCGTTTCCTTATTGAGCGCAGCGATTGTCGGATTGTTTGTCTGGTAAAAGAAAAAAAGCGATACCGCTCCGTTTTGGAGTGATATCGCTTTTTTTTATTGATAGACGGATGCAGGCACGAAAACGTCCCGGATTCCTGCCGCGTACGGTCCGAGATCATATTGTCCGAACACAACGGCAATGCCGTTTTTCGTAAAGAAGAAAGGTCT
Organism: Bacillus sp. R45; assembly: GCF_021729365.1. Taxonomy (NCBI): domain Bacteria; kingdom Bacillati; phylum Bacillota; class Bacilli; order Caryophanales; family Bacillaceae; genus Bacillus; species Bacillus sp. R45. The sequence goes on from NZ_CP091421.1 coordinate 3,734,915, forward strand.
TTCGTTATTGAGGATGATCTCTTGTTTTTTGACGTCCTGGTCAAACAGATCGTTATGTTTCTTAATGTAGCCGTAAAGATAGTCTCTCGTTTTGTTGGCTTTCGTTTTTGTATTCAGCACATCATTGAGTGTGACCCGTTTTTTTGCGGCCAGGTCGTAATTAAAGGTCTGAACGGCTGTCAGCCCGTGTGCGCCGCCTGTGTAACTGTAGTTTTCCGTCTGAATGCTGAGCTTGCCGCCTTGATTATACTTCACCTTGAAATCTGCCTGGTATTCCGCTTTGTAGCCTTGTTTTTCACCGTCTTTTTTGTTTTTTACATATTCTTTGTACGAGTTTTCAATATAGCGTTTGAAGTCCTGATTGATTTTCTTTTCAAAAGATGCGTTTCCCGTATTTGTGACCTCGGGGTACGTCAGCTGCTTTACATGCTTATACGTCTGGCTTTTGACGACGGGCTTTGCGGTTTGCGCGGCCTCGGCTGAAGGCGCGAAACCTCCGAACGGCGCGGCTGTCAGCACGGTTAAGAGCACGGCCGCCATCATTTTGAATGCTTTTTTCATCACAACTCCTCCTTTTCATTACCGTTCCCTTTTTGAAAACGGTTTACACTCTATAGACAGCGCAGATCAGCAAATTGTTTCTGGGCCTTCTTTCACATTTTCTCCATGAAAAAAGAGACATGGATAATCCACGCCTCTTTTACCGTGAAGGTCTTTGCGCAATGGCTTCATAAACGGCTTCCGCCAAATCGGAGTTGCCGAACATCTCCAAAACGCCGATGACGGTTTGATCAGGAATCGGTTCTGATTCCTCCTTCGGCACGACAAGCTCTTCAGCCGTTTTTCGCAGCTCTTCGTTTAAAGGCTGTCCGGGGTAAGCCTTGCTGTAAATGGCCATCGGATCAAGGTCATGATTGACGCACCATTGGGCAAACACCAAAATCATCATGTTTTCGTCACGCCGGTAATATTCTTCGAGTTGTTTTTCGGTAAACGGCTTCACTATCAATCGCTCCTCCAGAAAATCTACCCCTAAGATACACAAACACAGAGCGGAAGTAAACCAAAGAGGGTGAAACATATTATTTCATCAACCCGCCTGCTTTAAATAATGCAATGCCCTGACTGTCCCGGACAGCGGAAGGTACGGATTTGCACGGAAGCAATTTCGTTTTCTCCCAATATTCTTTCACAAGAAAAAAGCGCCCCTCTCATAAAAAGGCGCTTTTTCATTCTTATATGTTTCTGTGCCAATGCCGATGCTCAGCCACGGCTTTCAGAAATTGTTCATGGTTTCCGTCCGGAACAAGACCGGGGCCGCTTTCGGTTCCGGCGGCGAGGGCGAGAAGTTCTTTTCCTTCACCGGAGGCGCCGATCGCTTTGTAATGGCTGAAAGCTTCGTTGACGAAGTCTCTGGCCGATTTTTGGGCTTTGAGGCTGTCTGTGCTTTGTTTTCCGCCCGGAATGAAAACAGCGTCGTACAGGACGGAATCCGCTGTCAGGAACGTGGCTGACGCTTCGAGCTCCGTGCCGTTTTCTCCCTTAACGGTTCCAAGCACAGGACTGATGATATCGGCTCTGACTCCCGCCTGTTTGCATGCGTCAAGCACTTGTTTGACTTGCTCATCAGAAAACCCGTGGTCGGTTAAAACCGCAACCTGCCTTGTCGCTGCCGTCTTCACCGTGTTTTCCTGGCTTAAGGCCGGGGAAGTGAACGTTTCATTAGATTCACGGTCCTTCGGCGGCGGGTTCACGCCGATTCCTTTCGCAACACGCTCGGCAAGCCCGGCGTCGACGTGACTGAAGACATCAACCACCTGCTGCTGCACATCCTTGCTGTTCACTTTTCCGACTTCAAAACAGAACGCGGAGATGATATGTTCTTTCTCGGCGGGAGACATGCTGTTCCAGAACATCTTGGCCTGAGAAAAATAGTCATTGAAGCTCTCACTGCGCTGGCGGATTTTTCTGCCTTCTACTTTTTCCTGGTAATGAACGTATCCGCCTTCTTCTTCTGAGGCCGGCGACGGATCATTGTTCTGCAGGGAATTTTTATGATAGGCGACAGGTCCCTTATTAATCGTCATCCGGTGGTAGCCGTCGTATTGGTTGTTATGGAACGGGCAGACCGGCCGATTGATCGGAATCTCGTGAAAATTCGGCCCGCCAAGACGGATGAGCTGTGTATCTGTATAAGAGAAAAGCCGGCCTTGAAGAAGCGGATCATTGGTGAAATCAATGCCCGGCACGACATTTCCCGGGTGAAAGGCGACCTGTTCCGTTTCCGCAAAGACATTGTCCTGATTGCGGTCGAGGGTCATTTTTCCGATCAGCTTGACGGGAACCAACTCCTCCGGCCACAGCTTCGTCGGATCAAGGATATCGAAATCAAATTTAAATTCATCTTCTTCGTCAATCATCTGAACACCGAGCTCATACTCGACTTTGCCGCCGTTTTCAATCGTTTCCCACAGGTCGCGGCGGTTGAAATCGGGATCTTTCCCGGCAATTTTCTGCGCTTCATCCCATACGAGGGAATGAACGCCGAGCACGGGTTTCCAGTGGAATTTGACAAAGCGCGCTTTTCCTTTCTCGTTGACGAAACGGAACGTATGCACACCGAAGCCCTCCATCATCCGATAGCTTCGCGGGATGCCGCGGTCAGACATCGTCCACATGACCATGTGCGCGGATTCAGGATTGTTTGCGACAAAATCCCAGAACGTATCATGAGCCGTCGCAGCCTGCGGCATTTCATTGTGCGGTTCCGGTTTTATGGCGTGAACGAGATCCGGGAATTTGATCGCGTCCTGAATGAAGAACACCGGAATATTGTTTCCGACGAGGTCATAGTTCCCTTCTTCAGTATAAAACTTCGTCGCAAATCCCCTGGCGTCACGGACGGTGTCGGCTGACCCCTTGGAGCCTGCCACTGTTGAGAAACGGACGAAAACAGGTGTTTTGACAGACGGGTCCTGCAAAAATTTCGCCCGTGTATATTCCGTCATCGGTTCGTACACCTGAAAATGCCCATGAACGCCGTACCCGCGTGCATGAACAACCCGTTCCGGAATCCGCTCGTGGTCAAAGTGCGTCATTTTTTCACGAAAATGAAAATCCTCCATCAGCGTGGGGCCGCGGACGCCCGCTTTTAAAGAATGCTCATCCTCAGACACGCGAAGCCCCTGATTGGTCGTCATTTTTTTGCCGCTGTTATCAGATCGGTACTGCTCCAGCTGTTCGTCCTTTGAGTGTTCATTTACTCGTTTGTTTTGATCATCACTCATGTCAGTTCCCCCTTCTAAAACGAAACATTCTACAGCACATTTACCCGCGGCGTTCTTTAAATAAACTGCTGATCCGCTCATTAGGATTTTAGGTCTGTATTTACGTATGCGGTCATACACATTTTGAAATAAGCCATTTTCACAGAAACAAAATGTGAAAGCGCTTACCAAAACAGCTGTTGAACAGGGGAGGTCATATCATGCTTGCCATACTCGGTTTTGTGATGATGATTGTTTTTATGTACCTTATTATGTCTAACCGGCTTTCCGCACTTATTGCTTTGATTGTCGTTCCTGTTGTGTTTGCCCTGATCAGCGGATTTGGCAAAGATCTTGGCGGGATGATGATTCAGGGTGTTACAGACCTCGCTCCTACCGGGATTATGCTGTTATTCGCCATCCTGTATTTCGGCATTATGATCGACTCAGGCCTGTTTGATCCTCTCATTGCCAAAATCTTATCGTTTGTCAAAGGAGACCCGTTAAAAATCGCCGTAGGGACAGCGGTTCTGACGATGACCATTTCGCTGGACGGAGATGGGACAACAACGTATATGATTACGATTGCGGCAATGCTGCCCCTTTACAAACGGCTCGGCATGAACCGTTTGGTGCTGGCGGGGATTGCGATGCTCGGTTCGGGCGTCATGAATATTATTCCGTGGGGCGGACCGACGGCGAGGGTTTTGGCTTCCTTGAAATTGGACACGTCAGAAGTTTTTACGCCGCTGATTCCCGCTATGATCGCCGGCGTTCTCTGGGTGATCGCCGTTGCTTATCTCCTTGGAAAAAAAGAACGGAAGCGTCTCGGCATCATTTCGATTGAACACGCGCCGTCTTCTGATCCGGAGGCGGCGCCGCTGAAGCGTCCCGCTCTCCAGTGGTTTAACCTGCTGCTGACTGTCGCTCTGATGGCCGCGCTGATCACCAGCCTGCTTCCCATCCCTGTTCTTTTTATGATCGCGTTCGCCATCGCCTTGATGATCAACTATCCAAATGTCAAAGAGCAGCAGAAACGGATTTCGGCGCATGCGGGTAATGCGTTAAACGTTGTCTCAATGGTGTTTGCGGCAGGCATATTTACAGGCATTCTCTCAGGCACAAAAATGGTCGATGCGATGGCGCATTCTCTCGTTTCCCTCATCCCTGATGCCATGGGTCCGCATCTGCCGTTGATCACGGCGATTGCCAGCATGCCTTTCACCTTTTTCATGTCGAATGACGCCTTTTACTTCGGTGTCCTTCCCATCATCGCCGAAGCCGCTTCCACTTACGGAATAGACGCCGCTGAAATCGGAAGGGCCTCCTTGCTGGGGCAGCCTGTGCATCTGCTCAGCCCGCTTGTGCCTTCCACCTATCTATTGGTCGGAATGGCAGGCGTCAGCTTTGGCGACCATCAAAAATTCACTATTAAATGGGCCGTGGGGACAACAATTGTGATGACGATTGCGGCGCTTTTGATTGGGATTATTTCGTTTTAATTAAAAAAGGATTTCCGCTGGCGGAAATCCTTTTCTGTACATTATTTTTTTGTATAGCGCACCCAGTCATAATGAGCGTATAGCGGATTTACACCATTGTAGGAACCGAGCCAGTCATCGACACCTATCCCATTCCACAAGTTCATCATGATCTTTCCCGGTGTTGTCGGGATTTGGCTTGTCGCAGTATGTTTTAATTGCCCATCGACATACCATTTTATAGAGTTCGGCTGCCAATCGAACGCATACGTATGATAGGCATTGGCCGCGTCAAATCCGAGATCTGCAACCTTCTCATGGTTTCCCGCGCCATTTGTATAATAATTAAATTGAACCTTTGTCGTGTCTTTTCCTAAAAATTCGATATCAATCTCATCCCAAGGGGTACCATCCGTTGGACCTGTATAAGTGAAGAACGATGAAACGATCCCCGTGTTTTTAGCCGGTTTCATTCTGACTTCATAAAGTCCATAGCCATAGGTTTGAGCGGAGCGGTTCTCCCCGCAGTCAAACTTGTTATAAGACGGGCTTGTCAGCGCCAAACGCATTTCACCTGATGACGTCACGGATACATTATTTGCACGCCAAGTGCAGTTGAACATATCTCCATTGGAGTAACCATTTGCTTTTTGCCAGAAACCGGAGTTATAGCTGTTAAAAGGTTCAAAAAACGATCCGCCTGTTTGAGCTGATGCAGCAGAAGTGATCGCACACAAACTCAAAAACAATCCAGTGACAAGAATGAGCAGCACTCGTTTCATACGATAAAACATGTCGGCATTCCCCTTTCTTTGAGAGCGATTTCTTTATCGATCATACATGATTCTGTTAAAAGGGAACATCGGTCAGAATAATGATAATAACGAATCTTAAAAAAACCTAAATTACCATCAGCAAAAACAGAAATGATCCGCGCTCATTGTAATTTAGGTTTTGCATGCTTATCAGCAACAATCCTAACAAGATCATATGTGAATGTAAGAAAAAATGAATCCAAGAACAATAATGCCAACGCTTTCATTATGCTTGTTTGACTACCCTTTCTATGTGAATCGTTAAATACAGCAGCTCGTCACTGGTGAGCTTGTGCTCATACTCTCTCTCAATCCAGGTTTGGATTTTCTTCGTGCATTCATACGCCCGACGGTATTTTTCTCCAGCAAAAAGTCGATGTGTGCCGTTAAAAAGACGCTGCGCGAAAAACTTTATGTGGGTGACAAACCGATAATAGTGAAGCGATTCTTCGTTGAATTCAATCTTAAAATGGTATTTTACGATCCTCAAAATCTCTTGCATGACTTTTGTAATGCTGATGATATTGGGCATCTCCTCATTTACAATATGCAGCGCAATAAAACCTGCTTCATCCTCCGGCAGAGACACGCCAGTCTTGTTTTTTACCATGATCAGCGATTCTTTTCCGATTGCAAATTCGTCTTTGTAGAGCCGCTTCGTTTCCCACAGCAAGGCGTTTTTGATATCCAACCCTTTCTTATTGCGCTGAATGGCAAAGTTAATATGGTCGGTCAGCGACACATAGATGCTGTCGTTGAGCTTTTTGCCAAGCTGTAATTTCGCATAGCTGATAATCTCCTCGGATACTTCCATATACTCGATCGGAATATCATACAAAAGGGTTTTGAACTTCGGATACATCTTTGTTATCGAGGGTGAGCACTTTCTCAATGCGGGCTTCATCTGCCGGATCTCCCGTTTTCTTTTGAAAAGCAATGCCCCGGCCCATGATGACCAATTCCTGATTGCCTTCTTTGAGCACACTGACGACATTATTATTAATGACTTTCGCAATCTTCAATTCCGTCTCCCTCCCGCCTGACCATTTACCTGCTACACCTTGATTGTACATCCTTTTTGTACCAGGTCAATATCTCCAGGTCAATCAGAAAACGCCGTTCAGAAATCATTGTCCAACAATGAGGCAGAGGCGCATATAATGCAGAGAACCGGTTTTTGGGAAGGAGCGTGTGTGATGAAACGGTTTTCGAAAGAAGAAAGCAGCTGGATGCTGTATGATTGGGCCAATTCAGCTTATTCGGTCATTATTATGACGGCGGTGTTCCCCTTGTTTTTTAAAGCGGCGGCGGCGGAAAACGGCGTCAGCGCAGCTGATTCCACCGCTTATTTAGGCTATACGATTGCCGCCGCGACTTTTATTTTGGCGATGCTCAGCCCCGTCTTAGGAACGATTGCCGACTACAAAGGATGCAAGAAACGGTTTTTTGCCTTCTTTTTTCTGATCGGTGTGGCGGGCACCGCCACGCTGGCTTTGATTCCCGGCGAATCTTGGATGCTGTTATTAATTTGTTATACGATTTCCACGATCGGCTTTGCCGGATCTAATGTGTTTTATGATGCGTTTCTCGTTGATGTGGCCGCAAAGGAGCGGATGAATATGGTGTCCGCCAGGGGGTTTGGACTGGGCTATATCGGCAGTACAATCCCTTTTCTCCTCAGCATTGCCGTGATTCTGTCAGCACAAGCGGAGGTGATTCCGCTGTCCGCCAAGACTGCGGGCCGCATTGCCTTTTTAATTACGGCGGCATGGTGGGGACTGTTTTCGATTCCGCTCCTTCTCCGCGTCCGCCAGCGCTATTATATCGAGAGGGAGCCGCGGCTTGTGATCAGCAGTTTTATACGGCTGGCCGGCACGCTGAAGCAGATCAGGAAGCACCGGGCGCTGTTTTTGTTTCTGCTCGCCTATTTCTTCTACATCGACGGGGTCGGCACCATCATTACGATGTCCACGTCATACGGGGCTGACCTCGGCATCAGCGCGGCAAATCTGCTGATTGTTTTATTTGTCACTCAGGTTGTCGCCGCGCCTTTTTCGATTTTGTACGGGCGGCTGGCCGAACGGTTTAAGGGAAAAACGATGCTTTATGCCGGGATCGGCGTGTATATGATTGTCTGCACGTATGCTTATTTTATGGATTCCGCTTTTGATTTCTGGGTTTTGGCTATGCTTGTCGCCACTTCCCAAGGAGGTATTCAGGCGCTGAGCCGCTCTTACTTTGCAAAGCTTGTCCCCAAACAGAACGCCAATGAGTTTTTCGGATTTTATAATATCTTCGGCAAGTTCGCTTCGATTATCGGCCCGCTTTTGATTGCCGTCACCGCCCAGCTGACCGGAAATTCGTCAGCCGCCGTGTTCAGCCTGATTTTGTTATTTGTGATCGGCATCGCCATCCTTGCGTTTGTGCCTGAGGAAACGGCGTAAAAAAAGCCTGCGCGCGGCAGGCTTTCTATTTTATTTCTTGGCTTTATGGACTTTCAGTTTTTTGCCTTTGACCGTCGTATTTTTCATGATGTCAAGAACGTGCGGGCCTTTTCCGTTCAGAATTTCGACGTATGATGCGTTGTCCAGAATCGTGATAATCCCGATATCATCGGCTGAAACGCCGTCGATTTTCGCGATCGTCCCGACAAAATCGACCGCTCTGAGTTTTTTCTTTTTCCCGCCGTTAAAGTACAGCTTCATGATGTCTTTGTTTAACTGTTCGCTTTTGTCTGTTTTGACATCGGGGCGGGCGTTCAATTTTTCCGCAAATGCCGCTTTCCGTTCCGCTGTTTCTTTTTCCGACGGCGCCTCCCGCTTTTGGATGCGGAAACCGATATATGTCTCAATGTCATTCAGAAAACGCGATTCAGAAGGCGTCACAAACGTAACGGCCAGTCCGCGGTGTCCGGCGCGCCCCGTTCGGCCGGTGCGGTGCACATAGCTTTCTTTTTCAAGCGGAATATCATAATTGATGACGAGGCTGATGTTTTCAATATCAATTCCTCTGGCGGCAACATCGGTCGCAATGAGATAGCGGAACTCGCCGCGTTTGAATTCATTCATGACGTCAAAGCGGTCTTCCTGCACCATGCCGCCGTGAATTTTATCGCAAGGGTAGCCCAGCCTGTCCAGCTCATCGGTTAACTGGATGACTCTTTCTTTTGTCCGGCAGAATATGATGCAGCTGTCCGGGTTTTCGGTGATCAGGACATCACGCAGCAAAGATGTTTTGTCCTCTTCTTCTGTTCTGGTGACAAAATGCTCAATGTCTTTTGTCGTCAGGCCTTCCGCTTTTACTTCAATCAATTCAGGGTCTTTCATATATGTGCGGCTCAGCTTCTCGACGTCATCCGGCAGCGTCGCTGAAAACAGCATGGTGACTCTGTTTTTCGGCAGATGCTGAATGATGGCTTCCACCTGTTCAATAAATCCCATATTCAGCATTTCATCCGCTTCGTCAATCACCACATACGCCAGCCGTTCGAGCGGCAGCGTCCCTTTTTCTATGTGATCAAGCACACGTCCCGGCGTTCCGGCAACGACGTGGCTTTTTTGCTTCAGTTCGGTTTTCTGTTTGTCAAAAGAAGCTTTTCCGAAAACCGCCGTGGCTTTTATCCGTTTGAAACGGCCGATATTCGTGATATCTTCTTTAATCTGCGCCGCAAGCTCGCGGGTCGGCGTTAAAATCAGGGCCTGCGGTTTGTTTTCCTCCCACTCCGCAAGCTCGCAGATCGGAATGCCGAAAGCCGCGGTTTTGCCGCTGCCCGTCTGCGATTTGACGACGAGGTCTTTTTTTTGCAGCGCGGCGGGGATGACGCGCCGCTGCACTTCAGTCGGCTCGGTGTATTGCAAGCCATTCAGCGCCCGTCGGATCTCGGGGCTGATCGCATATTCATTAAACTCATTCATGACTAAACTCCTTCTCTGTCCGGCTCCCCTCATTATACGCGAAATGCCGCCGCTTTACCCTGACGTTTTGCCGGGCCGTTCGGGGGACTGCTTTTTCTTCATGTCGAGCACGACCCATTTGGCGCAATAAAAGCTCATACTTCCTTCCCCGTCATCGACATAGTAGCGGATCGATTCCCAGCCGCCGTCGACTGGGCTGATATCCAGATGGATGTCGGTGATGCTTTCAAGATCATCCAGCCGGGCAGACCTCACATCCTCAAACCGCAGCACGGCATCATACTGCCCATCAGTCAGCTTCAGCTCAAACACCGGGATTTTATCATAATACTCGTTATACCCGGTATAGAACGTAAACTCCGTCAATTCAAAACAACCCGGCGAATCCGGCCCCAGCAGAACTGCTTTCTCATGTTTGTGCCATTCCATTTTGTGCCTCCTTACTTAACACCTTCTTCTCTGCTGCTTCATATTGACGGCAGTAAAAGCGGAACGTTTGGTTCTCCCACTCCTCCACGAGAAAATGCTGTCCATCATCTCCGTCAGCAGGATCAATTGCTACAATGCCTGAGCCAGCCGTTTGACTCTCCATTTCTTTTATTTGAACGGAAGAAACGTCTTTGCATGTGAGCCTTACACGAATGAGCTGATGTTCATACTCAGAGGAAAACGCCAGCTCAATTACAGAAATCTCTCGTCCCCGAAGGAGGCGGAATTCTAAAAGCTCCTGAATCAGCCACTTATTCTTTTTCATTTTCTATAAATTCTCCTATAGAAGCGGCATACAACTCAACATCGGCAGTCTCATGATCCCACAGATAGACAGTCTCCTCCATTACACTGTCCGTCTTTTTCAAGCACAGCTTATCCCCGGTTCCGTTGTCGGCAATTACGATCAAATCGTCGGGCATACTCTCTTCTCTGCACACACTGTTTTGCCTGATCACATCATCCCAGGTTTTCTGCAAACGGCTTTGTTCACGGATAGCGAAAAAAATCCACTCTCCGATCTCCGCAGGGTTCTTTTTATGAAGCAGCCGTTTATACGCTTTCGGAAAAGACGCTCTCAAGCTTTTTTCCGCAGCCCTGAACTCTTCTTCTGTCATCCTGTTATTCCTCCCCCGTAAAAACATGAGATTCATTTGCAAGCGGTCTTCACTTTTGAAATAAGACAGGAGCGTTTCTTTCTATCGCCCTTATTAGCGGTGAGCCAAAAACCGTAATGGTTTGCTGCCGCGGATCCCCTAGCAGCCCCCACTGGAAGTCCTGATGAATAAAGAAACAATAGTCTCCATTTGGAATAACGGAGACCAGCCATTCACCGAATTCATCTTTATCAATTGGCGCATGAGGATTAAATAGATAACATTCATGCTGCCAGTCCAGCGCATATATAAACTCTTGCTTTAAGGTACAAGATTGAAGTGCCTTTAGTATCTGCAGTACGATGAGTTCCACTGCATTCATGGTCAGAATGATTGGGTCGCTTGTGTTTATTTTTGTATTGATTTTTGTAAAGACTAATTCCGACATGAACGCACCCTTTCTTCATGCGTTTTCATAAAACCCTGCACCCAATCTTTTAATTCTTCAATCGTATGCAGATACGAATCAGGCGAATCTTTCAGATCAAACCCGCTCAAATACACGAGCATCTCCCAAACGTTTTCATCCTCAACCTCCGGATCATCTGCAGCCACGTACTCGCATGCCCAATCCGACACTTCTTCCCTCGCCGCTTGACCGTTCAGGATCAGATTAGCCTTCTTCAGACATTCTGCTATTGTGGGTTCTTTCACGTCAGAAGCCTGCCTTTCTTGTTTAAAATGCTGACCAACAGCCCTCTTACCCGTTCGTGCCGCCCGATTTCCCGGCTGAGCTCCGGATAATCTGTTAAAGCGTTTTTCAGCTGCGCATATTGCGGATACAGCTCAAAAAAGGATTTATATAAGGCTTTACGCTGGCGCTTAGGCATTTGTTTATTCGCCAAAACAAAATCTAAGCTGCCGCAGACAAGCGCGAAATACTCATAAAAATCCCCCGCGCAGGCAGCCCCCTCAAAGTCTTCTTCGAATCTCCCAGCATCCGAAGGCAGCGGACCCTCTAATTCTTTTTTGTGTAATTTCAGGTTTTGGATGACGTCATCATTTAAAGAATATCTGATGGATTTTATCATCTCATTTTGATGCTTTTCCATTACTGATATCCCGCTTATAAATCCCCGAATTCGAGACCGCGTAAATGGCATCGCCAGTCAGCTTCAGCTGATGCCCGGAAAGCTCATCGCCATCCGCATCACAGCACGTTATCTCTTGCATCGGCAGACTGACATCGGCCGGAATGAGAGACAGTGAATGATCATCTTTGCATACCCAAAACCCGTTATCTGAAATCGCTAGCTGGTCGTAAACCCCGGAATATGCTTTATCAGAAATAATCCACACTCGTTTCACGTCGGTTTCTTCAAACGCAGCAATGACTGTATAAGCGTAATACAGCATGTAGATTAGTCCGTCTTTTTCTGCAAGTGCATAACAGTCATCTACCGCGGGCGCATATATTTCTGAAAGCTGCTGATCAATGTGGGTTTTCTTTAGCTGCCCGTCTAAAGTGAAGCACAGCACACTGTGCCCTTCAGGATTTTCATCACTATAAATACCTTCATCACTTAAACCGATCCACAGGTTTTGTTTTTCATCCAAAAGACTGCATGAAACCCCTGAAGGGAGAGAAAATGCACTTTGTTCTGTTCCTTCTGCTGAAAATACTTTCACTTTATACTCATGCGATTCAAAGAAAATCAACACATACCAGTCAGCCGAACTCTGTTGGAACAGCATAATATCCTCATACGGGATTTGTTCATCGATATGAATCACTCGCGTATCGCCCGATTTGTCGATGATCGTAAACGAAAGCCCGCCATTCTGATGCCGTCCGAGATACAGATGCCCGCAGTTATCAAAATGGAAGAAACGTCCTTTTATTGATTCGTCATGTATCTTGTTCATTTTTATTTTCATGTCATTGCCCCTTGAGTCTTGGGTGATATTTTTATCGATCGCACTCTGTAAATTGATATGCAGATGGCTGAAAAAAGCCATCTGCATAGGATTGATCAAAACTTTACCAGATATAAATCGTTATCATGAAAGATAAACATGCGGTCCTGGACGGCTCTGTACGTTGTTTTTCCTTTTCTATCAATACCGTGTATCATGACGTCAGCCTCTGATAACCCTTTGCTCTCTTCATGAAATGCAAATAGGTTATCCTCGTGATTCTGTATCAGCAGCACCCTATTTTTCGAAACGGACAGCTGGTCACAATAGGAGTATTGATCGCCGTTTAGCACATATTCTGCAACAGTACGAATTCTGTCCCGTCCAATCTGATAATGACCGATGACACAGCAATCCTCTCCCTCAAAACATACATACAAATCAGATTTGATCGATTGTATGGCATAGCATTCGTGCATCATTTCTTTAAAATCGTCTTTAAAATAAAACGTTCTGTCTTCTGCATGAAAAGCAAATATCGCTTTCCCTTGAGGGTTTCTCTCATCATACATACCCTCGTCTGTTAATCCGATCCATAGTAATCCATCCTCACCCAGATGAAATACATTGGCGCTTAATAGAAAAGAACAAATCGGATTGATTTTATTACTGTTTACGCAGTATACAGCTAATTGACACGTATAATTTTCCAGGTAAACGATCACGATAGTGTCATCATACGAATCAACCAGATTGAAATGGGCATCTTCAGAAAATCCGTGTAACTCTTTTTTGATTAAAAGAGAGCTGCCTTTCATAACCTCCAATATTACTTTGTGATCATGCACCGACACAATAAATACTTGATCATCCCGACCCGCATTGAAATAAATGATGTGCTCTCTTTTATATGACCCAACCCGCTTCGCGGTAAGTTCTAACATCAGCAACACTCCGTTGAATAGGAACCTGAAATTTATATTAAATTAATCAATGATATATAAATCTGCTGCATCGTATTCAAACCAAATGATTTTTTCATTATTTTCAGTAGTTACATCAACCTTTTGAGTGTTCAGGTTCATGCAGGACTTATTTTTGGCGGGATTTGCTATTATAACAACAAAGTCATTGATCGATGTTAAAAAATATAATTCATCTAATAAGTGATCTGCCATCAATTGTTCTTTGGTTAGAACACATTCAATATGAATGAACTTTTTCGATACAGTATTCATATTTATCATTTTCTTTTCAACCTTCTTCTTCCATTCTTCAATAAAAGAAGGGAATGCCATTACTTCTATTAGAGCTGTTTCGAACTCTAAGTCATTCATTAATTTGAGAAAAAGTATCTTTACTCACTAGATCACATGAATAAATCGAATTGTATTTAAGCGGATTAATCACATCCAGATTCCCTATAGCCCTCAATGATTCTTTTTGTAAATTTAAAGGAGTGTTCATGTTTGCCTCCGCGAACGATTTCGTTATGTAAGAAAAGAGAGGCTGGGAACCTCTCTTATTTGTTTATTTATGATTTCGGATGATACGCATAAAATGATTGGTCGTCAAAGCGAACTGTTTCAGCTTCTACAGCAATCAGCATTCTGTTCATGTCAATGAGAAAATTAGCATTTGATTGATACTCCGGAATTACAGCATTTGATAGATTACCGATTCCTTCCGGGTGGTAACTCATCTCAAATACTTGCCAATTGTATTCTTCCGAATCTATTTTTTCTAATCTCATATCACCAATATCTGCACTAAAATAAACAGATGCTGCATTTTTAACAACCTGAACCTTAAAACAGGTCTTTTTTAAAGAACTGATAATCGACCTTTAAAATATTACATCCCTCGTCAATATAATCTACTCTATTGTTCAATTTGTTTGTGCATTGTCTTCTCCTTCTCCTAACTAACACTAACAAACCCATTGATAGAAGTGTCTTGATGATAAACATAGATTATTCAAACAAGCCCCAAAAATATATTACTCTGCATATTTGTCATTAAATATCTGTTGAATGCAAAAATACTATCTGGAGATTATTTGAAATCCCGTTTAGAACAATCAGATGATATCGGTAGTAGGTATTAAAAATATACTTATTTGTAATGTGCCATAAGTGTTTTTTCAAATTCAACTGGAACCGTCTGATTTGGGAATACAACTGATATCCAATCTAAGACAACGCCATCTAACGATCTCCAAGTTGCTAGTTCTTTTCCTTCACTCTGATGATCAATACCTAGAATACAGATTTCAAGTTCTCTCTCACCATAAATCGCCCACTTTAAAGTCGGTGAAGCCCAAACAACACGAGATGCAATATTCATTATACAGTCACTTTTACTGTGCTTTGGATAATCAGTTAAGAGTGACAGATACTCATCTGCAGTTATATGCAAAGGGATCTTTATCCAGTTAAAATACTCAAATTCTTCGTAGAATTGGTTTATATGTTCAGAACTGTCTATAACAGCCATTAATATAAACTCATCATGATGTTCATTAGCCAAACTCTTAAACATTCCCCAACTTTCTTCAGATAATACCCAATGGAATTCCTCGAATAAATAATAATTTTTCCTTTGCTTAAAAACTTGTTTAGGCAATGTTTGATCTACGTGACATAAGGAATTAATTATGGATTGATAGACTTTTAACTCCTTAGGATGATCAATAAAATAGTGATTCATCTTATTTCCCCTTTAATGTCGCATTCTGATTTTGTGTGTGAATTTTTTTCTACCTTTAGGTGTATATTCCGCGGTTGGATAGGGACTTGACTTAGCATGTTTCCTTAGGGAATACTTATTCCCATTTTTCGTCATAGTGATAACACCCCCATGATGAACTGATTTTCTCCATCCTTGTCTTCTTAAATTTTTTTCAAAAGTTCTTCTTTTTACATTAGTAGAATAATTTTTGAACCTAGAAGTTTTTCCAGTTATATCCCTATAACTTGAGTAGGCCCTTCTAGCCCGTACACTTTTTCTAGATAGTTTATATGTTTTAGCAGCTTTATAAATCCGATTAGCACCCTTAAATAACTTCCCAGGCCCAAAGTTCGAAGCCGCTGCCCAGGCTGCACCTCTCCATCCTTTACCTGATTTATATGCCTTATATCCGTCATAAGCCGCAAAGCCGGCGTTAATGGCTAGCCACACCCAATGCCCATCTGGATCAACATTCATCACCGGGTTGTTGTTTCCGTATGCATATCCATTCTGATCTAAAGAATCCCCATCGCTGCCCGGGTCTGGGTCTAGTGATAAGAATACACCGTTTCTTGGTTCGTAGTAGCGGGCCATGAGATAGTACAGGCCGGTTTCTTCGTCGTATTGGTAGCCTGCGTAGCGGTAGCGGTTGTCTTTTACTTCGTCGCTTGCTTCGGTTTTTGTCGGATTTCCCCACGCATCGTACTGATATTTGGCAACGGTTTTTCCCGTGCTGTCTGAGATGGCGATGACGTCGCCGTGTGCGTTGTAGTGATAGAAATATTTCTTGCCGTTCTCTGTATAGGATAACAGCTGGCCGCTGTCACCATACGTGTATGATTTTGTGACGTTGTTGTCGGCGTCTGTTTCATACAGGACGTTCAAGCTGTCTCCGTCGTAGAAGTAGTTCGTGACGTTTCCGTTGACGGTTTTTTGGATTCTGTTTCCTTTTTCATCGTATTTGTATGTTGCGAACGGCTTGTCTTCGCCTTTTTTCGTGACGGCGGTCAGGTTGTCTTCCGCGTCCCACGTATATGTGTATTTGCCGTCAGATATGCGGTTGCCGTTTTTATCATAGGACAGGTCTTCGTCATTCACCTTCGTCAGCTGGTTCATGATATTGAATGATGCGTTGACTGATTTGCTTGCGCCGTCCTTTGTGGTGGTGACGTTTGTCCGGTTGCCGAAGCCGTCGTACGTATATTGAATGACGGTGCCGTCTTCATGAGTTTCTTTGACGAGCTGGTTGAGCTTGCCGTATTCGTACTGCACCTTTCCGCCGGCTGAGCTGTCGATGACCGTGCGGTTGCCGTTGGCGTCGTATTCATAGCTTTCCCGGAAGATGCTGCCGCCGTTTTTCGCTCCGATATGAAGAGAGCTGACAAGATTCCGCTCATCATATGAGAAGCTCGTGCCGACTTCATTTCCGCTGATGAATGTCTGGACATTGCCGTTTTCATCATAATCAAATGTATAGGCTGAAGTGCCGTCTTTCATTTCAATCATTTGATCAAGTTTGTTGTACGTAAAGCTGTTTGTTCCTTTTTGGCCGCCGTGGCTCCATGAGAAAGTTTTCAGCTTATCTGAATCAGCCGGATACGTCCAGCTTTGGCTGCCGCCGCGGTCGGTTAATTCGGTCAGGCGGTTTTTGTTGTCAAAGGTGCGTTTTTTCGTTGTATTTTGTTCTTTGTTTGTGACCGACGTTTCATTGCCGTTTTTGTCATAGGTAAAGTTGTATTTTTCAGTGCCGTTATACGCTTTTGACTTAACCCGGTCGGTGCCGTCATAGGTCAGCGACACTTCATTGCCGTTGGCGGAAACGGTTTTCGTCAGGTTGCTGTTGGCGTCATATTCACTCTTCAGTACATTGCCGAGCGGGTCGGTTGTTTTGACGAGCTTGCCCATGACGTCATATTCATATTGATAGGTCTGGTTTGCGCCGGCCCGAATCGTTTTTGTCAGCTCATTTCCTTCCTTGTCATAGCTGTGAAGGATGGATGTGCCGTTTGACAGGGTCAGCTTTGTCAGCTGGTCGGCCTGATCGTATTCGTAGGCGGTTGTTTCGCCTTTCGCGTCGGTTTCAGACATTTTCTTGCCAGTCTCGTCATATGAAGCAGTGCTTGCATAACCTAGTTCGTCTTCTTCTTTTGTGACGTAGTTTCCTTTTTCGTCATAGGTGTTTTTCGTCAGGATGCTTCCTTCGATTAATCGGATGTCATCAAACCACGCCGTTCCTGTGGCGCTTTTTTGGAACAGAATGCTGATTTCGATTTTATTGATCGGCTTTGTTTTCGGAATGACTGCCGCCGCCCGGTTCCATTCCTGTGTCCCCTGCGGGAATTTGGCGGTGTAGACGCCCGTCGTGCCGTCCGCATAGGTGACGCCGGCCTGAAGCGCGTAATCATTGTCGTTCGTTAATTTTACGCCGTCTGCCTTGGACATCCCTGTCAGCGTGATATATACCGGCTTATCGTCCGCGCTTTGGCCTAATGTGACGGTTTGTTTTGCGGCCGCATTGGCTTGTGATGCATTTGTGCGGGACGCTTTTAATGAGCTGTCATCATCGAAGCCTTCATCAAGGTCAGCGGCGGCTCCGCTTGTGCTCCAGCCATCTGCTTTAGCCGTGAAACTGCTGTTTTGAACCGGGTTATAGCTTGAAGAGACTTCGCCTTTTTCCAGCTGAACCTGATCAAACCACGCTTTTCCTTTGCCGTCCTTGTCTTTATGATCCACTTCCATATAGACGATGGCTTTTCCTGCATTGGCCGGTGTTGTAAAGGTAATCTGCCGTTTCGTCCAGTCATTCTTTCCGGCTAATGCGCCTGATTCATTGTGAATCCATTGAATGCGTTTTTGGTCTTTGTCACGCAGATCAATGTTGAAATACGCTCTCGCCTTTGTCAGATCCGTTTTGATCTGGCCGCTGAGTGTATACGTCGTATTCGGCTCAAGCTGCACTTCCTGCGTTGCGGACGCATGGCCGTGCTCTGTTCCGGCTGAAGCGGATTGTGAGGTGATCTCCAGTGCTTTTTGTCCGGACAGCGCGCCGCTTCTTGCTTTTACAGACGCGATGCTTCCGCTGTCTCTCGTAGCGGTGAGATTCCAGCCCAGCTTTGTTGCTTCAAAGCTGCCGTCTTTCAGCAGGCTTGCCGAAGCTGCCAGCTCTTTGCTTGATTGAATGAGATTACCGTATTTGTCATACACGGCGGCGGATGAGGATTTTCCGCTTTGATCCGTTTCAGAAACGGCATCCAGTCCGTCGTACGCAATATCAGTGATGTTCCCCTCGGTATCCTTCATTTTCGTTACGTCATTGTTTTTGTTGTACTGATACGTTTCGGTGCCGTAGTTGTCTTTTACGGCTGTGACGTTGCCGTCTTTATCATATTGATAGCTTTCTGTCGCTTTGCCCGCATCCGCGTCGTTCGGATCGGTGTCCTGAATGACGTTGTTGCCTTCGTATACAGTGTTGGTCGTGATTTTCAGCCCTTCGGCATCATCGATCATCTGAATCGGGTTGCCCGCCTCATTATAGCCGTACTGCACTTTGCGGCCGTTCGGCTGCGTCATGAGCAGCGTTTTTTTGTCCGCGTCATAGCTGTAGTCGTACGTTTCTTTTTTCGCATTGACGGCTTTGGTCAGACGGTGGCCGCTGTATTGGTATTCAGTGAACAGCGGTTTGTCATCCGTGCTGTTTGCGGAATACTGCTTGACGAGGCGCCCTTCGGCATCATAGTCGTAGCTTGTGACGCTGCCGTCAGTATCCGTCACCTTTTTGAGAAGGTCTTTGTCATATGAATACGAAATCTTTTTGTTTTTCGGCCCTGTAAGAGATGTGACATGGCCGTTTTCATCATAGGTAAATGTCAGCTTGCGCCCTGATGCGTCTGTTATGGCGGTCAGCTGATTGCTGTCGTTATATTCGTATACGGTTGTGTTGTTGTGTCCGTCAACGACTTTTTGAAGCTTGCCGCCTTTTTTGCTGAAATAAGCGTTCGTCTGATCCTTTGTTTTTAATACAAATTGGTCGCTTGTTTCTGTCAGTTCGAGATAAACACCCGTCGGCGGCTGATACGTGCCGTCAGATTTTTTCGTGAAGACATGTGTTGTCGCGTCCTCATCAATATAAACGGCTCTGCCGTCTTCAGAAAGGATCGACGTTTCCGCATCGGCATACCATCCTTGGCCGAACATATGGTCAGAGCTGTCAAGGCTGTTAAAGGTCCGGGAGAGTCCGAGCCCCGGCCCGCGTCCGTCGATTGACATATCTTCTTCATTGACGATGACATTTCCCGTCGCGCCGTTCAGCTGTCCGTCCGGAATGTCGATAATAGACCAGAATTCTTCCGTTCCGAGGAATTCCGCACCTTCATGGAAAACAGGGTTAAAAGGTGCCGTCGGTATACTGTCACCATTTGCGTCATAGGCGGTCAGCGTAAAGGAATAGTTCTTCTTCCCTTTGTAATTGCCGTTTGCGTTTTCGTAAACAGGTGAAGGGTCAAGCGCCAGTTCGCCGCCCTTTCCGTCCGTGTGAAGCTGGAATTTTCCCGCTTTCACTTCATCGGCTGACGGCCAGATGTGTTTGTTTTGGGTCGTCCAATGATCGGTATCCCCGACATCGAATGATTGATAGTCTTTTCCGTTGTAGATGTTGATTTTGTAGCCTTTGGCGTTTTTGACTTTATCCCATATGAGATTGACATAACCCGTTTGGCTCGATTTCGTGTTCGTATAGACGTAGCCTGTCAGATTTTTCGGCTTTGCGATATCAGGCAGCGCCGGACTAGCTTCCGGTGAGGCGATCGCTTCTCCGTCTTTGTTATAGGCGATTACTTTAAATCCGTATGTTTTCCGGTTTGCGTCTCCGCCGGCATTTTTATAAACGGGGCCCGGGTTGATCGGCAATTCCGCGCCTTTTTTGTCTTTCAGGTGAAGCGCATATTTTCCGGCGCTGATTTCCGCCTTTGTCGGCCAGATGTTTTGATCTTTTGTGGACCAGGATGTTTTATTTCCGAGGTCAAGCGTTTCAAAGCCTTTGCCGTTAAAGACTTGCATTTTATACCCGGCTGCGCCTGATACGGCTTTCCAGGAAAGATCAAACCATCCTGTTGCGTTGTTGTTATTAAAGCCTTTCGTGCTTGGCCTTTGAACTCTTCCAATATTCGGAATGACGGGCTTGGCGGCCGCAGACATGGCGCCTTCCCCCTGGTCAAACACCGCACTGACCGCGACCCAGTAATTTTTGCTTGCCGGATAGCTGCCGCCGGAGTTTTTATAGACCGGGGAAGGGTCAAGCGCTAATTCACTTCCGCCTTTTCCGTCTGTATGCAGCTTATATTTACCGGAATCAATTTCCGCTTTTGTCGGCCAGATGTTTTTTCCTTTTGTGCTCCAAGAGGTTGCATTGCCGACAGAAATGGCTTGATATTCTTTCCCGTTATAAAGCCACACTTTATAGCTTTTGGCGCCTTCAGCTTTTTTCCAGCTGATATTGAAAAATCCTGTCGAATCTCCGTTATGATACGCTTTGACTGACGGCGTGTCCGCCTTCGGAATCGTGTATGTCACTTCGATATAAGGTTTTTTATTAGAGTTTGCTGATGACATCAGCTTCTTCCAATATTCTTTTCCGTTGCCGTTTGCGTGAAGCTTAAAGCCGTAATTGGCGCCGCCGCTGTTCCACGACTTGACTGCGGATGTGACATCGAAGCTTGCCCATTGGCCTTTATAGACCTCGGCTTTGCCGATGTTTTTGGAGCCCGGCTTGTTTTTCCACGTGATCTTGGCATTGTCGTAATTGCTGTTTACGGTGTCGAGCCAAAGCCCCGTCGCCTTTGATCCGTAATAGGAGTGGGCTGTGTATGCTTTAAGCGTCGCTTTTGTCACCGTCATGTTTTTGATCGGCTTTAGATTATCAAACTTCATAAATGCGTAGTTCGTTCCGGTTGTGCCGTCATAATAACCTGTTTTCAGCACGTACGCTTTCAATCCGGCGTCCCATTTCTGCGACGCGGCAGAGTAGTTTGTCGTCGGGTACGCACTCATGACAAAGGTATCGGATGACACGGATACTGATGTGGAAGGATCAATAGATACCGGATAAACCCGCTTGGGATCTTTCAGCCATTTTTCATCGGCCGTTACATGCAGCAAGTAGCCTTCGCTGTTTTTTTCAAGCTTGAAGCTGACATCTTCTGACCTGCTGACCTCACCTGACTTCTCGTCGAGATCTGAGTCGGTCATAAAAGGCTTCGGCACTGTGTAGACGACATTGTCTTTGTCATCAGAAAACGCGATCGAGCCGTCTTCCTGTTCTTTAGCCTGAAGGTCGGTTTTGATTTGAAAGGTGAAGGAATTGTAGCCTTCATATTTGTGAAGCACAAGGTCTTCTTTTATGTTTTCGTTAAATGTGTAGGTTTGTAAATCAATAGCAGGAAACACTTGCTGATACGTAAGCTCGTTGCTGTCTTCCTTCACTTTTGCTGAGGCATCTGTCGGAGTGATTGCAGCCTGATCGGGGCCTTTTGCGCCGGTTAATGAGTATGTGAGCTTATGATCATCATGTTCAAATGTAGCGTATAATCCGTTTTTCATTTGCTTCAGAAAATCGGAGTTCAGCACTGTATTTTCCGTCCCGACATCCTTTGAGCCGGTTTTCAATTCAGGGGAAACGTCTTCCCAGTCCGCATTGGCGGTTTCTTTCGTGTGAATGGGGTCTGTGTAGATTTCCTGTTTGTATACACCTTCGCCCTCATAATAAAGTTTTGAATTCTCAGTTCTTTCAGACGTGATCTCACCGTCTTGATTGATATCTTTTTGATCAAACGGCATCTGCTCGGATGCTTTTTCCGCCGGAAGATCTTTTTCCGGGTCTGCTGCCGGAATGGCGGCGGTTTTCGCTTGATCTTGTTTTTCACGCGTTTCTGCCGCAAATACATCGGCAGGCGCAATGGAAATCATAAGCGTTGCCGCAAGAGTGCCGGCCAGCCATTTTTTCCACTTGTTCTTTTTTCCTATTTTCATAGGTTCTCCTCCTTCTTTTGTAATATAGGCTTAACAATAGTAATATTATTGAAATTGTTTATCAATATTTTCCTAGGTATTTAAGGTTATTTTAAGGATTATAGGAATTTTGAACCTTTTATTCATATAAAAAAACCGCCGGCTGCCGGCGGTTTTTCGTATTATGGATAGCGGAGATTTGTATTTTGCGCTCCCGCGTAGGATTGGGCGAAGTTTTTGGCGTCCTGGGCTGAAAGCGTGCCGTAGCTGTAATTTGATCTCGGATTCCAGCCGGTGCGCGGTGATTTCGGGGCTTTGAGCGACGGGAATGAACCGATGTCGGTGAATTGGGCCGTCCCGTAGTCGTCTATCATTCCGCCTTTTTCATTTCCGTTACCGAAATAGTTGGCTTCTGAGAAGACAGTCGCGTTTGTATGAATGGTGAATCCTAAATTAAAATTGGTCACATAGTTGTTTTTCGCGTGAAAATAGCCGTATCTCATCAGGCCCGGTGAACGCACATAGACGTTATTAAAATAGTTGTTGGTGATCGTCATATGCGGATAGCCGATATAATTGCGTCCTTCGTTATCATCATTCGGATAACCGAGAATCAGGCCGTACAGATGGTCTGTGAATTTAGAGTTAGACAGCGTCACAAAATCCGCTTTGGCGCCGACATACAGAAGCTTTCCCAAATCGCTGTGGCTGTTCGGATTGTAGCTGTGGCCTTCAAACCACACGTGGTCAATCCAGTAATTCTGTCCGTTCGCTATGTACATCGGAATATCGTTGTTGCCTGTAATGGCGGCATTATGGCTGATAATGAGATTTTTGAAAATCACATTGTTTGAGCCGGAGCCGGTTGTCAGATAGATGTTGGTCAGCCTGTGGCTGGTATAAGAGCCGACGATGGTTTTATTGGCGCCGACTGTCACAACGGCTTTACCCGGGGAAGAAATATCACTTGTGATGACGATGGTTTTGCGGTCCGTTCCGCCCGCATTGTTTTTCAGATCATTGAGATTGCTGACGTAGACGACGGGGCCGCCCTGGCCTCCCGATACGGCGGATTTTGCTTTTCCGTTATGATCCTTCGCATTGCCAGCGAATCCGGTAAGTCCCTGCATCACATCCGGATAAGCCGCTGCCGCTTCTGCCTGCTTGGATGCGGAACATACGATGGCCAGACAAAGCGCAAAGCCGAGTGCAGCCAAGAAAGCGAGATGACGCGTCTTCTTTTTCATGCCCTTCACTCCTTTAATCTCTTAAATTGTAAACACATGAAGTATTATACAATTACTATCCTCTTTTTCCATGATCTGTTTGTCTGCTTTTTCGTTATGGCTGAAAAGCCCCAAAATAAAAAAAGCAGCCGGTACGGCCGCCTATATACGGGTGCTGTCTGCCTGAGTTTCCGCCGGCACGGCTTTTTGCTTTCGAATCAAGGACAGCGCCATCCCCGCAAAAATCATCACAATCCCCAAAGATTGATAAAGGTCGGGGCGAAATCCCGTAAATACGGTGTCAAGCACAATCGCCACCGCCGGATCAAGAAATACGATGATTGAAATAAACCGGGTGGATAAAAACCGCAAGCTGTCAAAAAAGAGCAAATACACAATTCCCGTATGAATGATACCGGTTGACACAATCATGATCCAGTTCACATGCGACAAATCAGAAAAAGCGCCGAAACGGACGAACGGGAGAAGAATGATAACGCCCAACCCGGTCTGCAAACAGGTGACCGCATATGGGCTGAGACTGTTGATACCTTTCCCGGCCAGTGTCGTAAAGGCGTAAAAAAGGGCGGCCAGCACGGCCCAAATAATACCCGATCCCATCAGCTGAGAAAATGACGTATTTCCGTTGATGCCGGAAATCAGGGCGGTGCCCAGAAAACAAATCACGATGGAAGTGACGGACACAATATGCAGTTTCTCCCGGTATATAAGGCTCCCTAGAAGAAGGACGAGAACCGGAGCCAGATGATAAACGGAAATCGCTATCGTCACTGATGTTTCCTCAAATGATTTAAATAAAAACACCCAGTTCAGCACGAGAAAAAATCCGCAGGCCAATGTCTGCAACACCTCGCGCCGGTTCCATTGTTCGGTGCGGTGCCGTCCGGAACCAAACCAGCAAACGCCCAGAAACAAAGAGGCGCACAGACATCTCACAAAGACCAGTTCAATTGAAGGCACATTCGTATGTTCCGAGAAAAAGCCGATTGATCCGAAAATGACCATGGAAATGACCATTTTGATGACGGCATTTGATGTTTGTTCAGCTTGCATTGATTCGCTTCCCCCATATCATTGACTGTTTATTCAGACAAATACTAACAGCCATTTTACTTGATTCAGAGGAAGATTTCATCCTATTTTTCGAAAGACGGCGGTCTTTTCTCATTAAAAAAAGCCCCGCATCAGCAGGGTCTTCTGTTTAATGAACGATCAGTACAGGACAAGGAGACAATTGTGAGACCTTATGGCTCACGCTTCCGAGCATCATTTCTTTAAATCCGCTGATTCCGCGGCTTCCGACGACAATCAGATTGAAATGCTGTTCTTTCGCTATGTTTAAAATTTGATGCGCAGGTTCGCCTTGGACGTACAGGCTTTCCGCATTTACCCCGCTTTCAGCCGCTTTCTGCTTGGCATCTTCCAGAATGGCCGCTCCTTTTTGCTCGACTTCATGTTTGATGTCTTCAATGAAGTTTTCCGGAACATAGACAATCCCTGTTAAGGCTGATGTGGATACAACGGCTTCACGTCCCGCATAGAGAATGGTGAGTTCAGCCTGCTGTTCTTTCGCCAGATGGATCGCTGCGTCCAAAGCTTTGCTGCTCATGTCTGAACCGTCTACTGCTGCAAGAATTTTTTTAAACATATGAATCCCGCCTTTCTGCTTTTATTGTCCTCCTCTCTTTGCTGAATGTCAATTTTGCCGGCTTTCTCCGGAACATTGCGCTTACAGACTTTCTCCGTTTGTGGCGATGACGTCTTTATACCAATAAAAACTTTTCTTTTTCTTTCTTTCAAACGTGCCTTTTCCGTCATTGCCGCGGTCGACATAGATATAGCCGTAGCGTTTTTTCATTTCTGCCGTTGAGGCGCTGACGAGGTCAATCGGCCCCCACGACGTGTAGCCGATCAGGTCGACGCCGTCTTCAATCGCCTCTCTTGCCTCTATTAAATGATCACGCAGATAAATTGATTCGATAATCATCCTGAATGATTCCGTCCTCCTCAGGCTGATCAACCGCGCCGAGCCCGTTTTCGACGATGAAGAGCGGTTTCTGATAACGGTCGTACAGCGTGTTTAAAGTGATGCGCAAGCCCTTCGGATCAATCTGCCAGCCCCATTCGGAAGATTTCAGGTACGGGTTTTTCACGCCGCCGAGGAGATTTCCCTTAGATTGCGCCAGATCCTCAGGCGCCGTGCTGGCCGTCATCGACATGTAGTAGCTGAAGCCGATGTAATCCACCGTATGTTCTTTCAGGAGCGCCTCGTCCCCTTCCTTCATCTCGATCTTAATTCCGTTTTCTTTAAAGAAGCGCTTCATGTGTGTCAACGCTTACATTGTGATTATTACTTAGTTTTAGCGATTCATTTTGTGTTCTGTATGGTGATAATTGCATAACTTAAAACAGAAACTAGATCAGTGTTTTCACTAATCAAGCATCTAACGGTAATGTGCTTTTTCAATAGAGTTTTTTCTGTTCTGATATACTTTTAAAAATTACTTGTTCACAGCAAAAATATACCGAATTGCTCTTTAAAAGCTACCTTTATCCTTTCTTCATCTTTAATACAAATGATCATATTATTGTTTACTTTCTTCAATTGTGTAACATTGTTCAGTTTCGAATGAAAAACGATGGATTTATCATAAGTCAGACTTACATCGCATTCCATCTTATACACATCTACAAATAGCACCAGTTTAAACCCTTTAGTATCTTTTACAGAATATATTAATTCTCCGGCATCTGGATTATCCGCTATACTTACCGGTTCATTCAAAAACAGCTCTAATAACTAAAGTTCATCATATTTTATAAACAAATCAAGTCAAGGTGTCCCGGCAAAAATAGATTCCAATTCCTTTGCTCTGATGTCTCCTGAAATTTAAAACTCATCTCGAGTAATTTTATTCCAAAAGTAATTTAATATATCTTTTTCACTATGGTTTTGTAAGTTTTACTTATTTTATGAAGGAAGAAAAAACCTCATAACAATATGATACTCTATAGAGCATTAATTACTTTCAAGTAGTTTTTATATTTCAACCTTCTTTAAAATAAAAGAAGATTCTGAGTCCTCCTCACTTCACTCCCCAAACAGCCTCCCCATCACCGCTCAGCACACTAAACGTTACAACTTCTTTCTCTCTCGCTGAGTCCCATTCTTTCAGGAAGACACCGTCATAATGTGTGCCGTTCAGGTTGATTCGGGCTTTGCTGCTGTCCGTTATTGTCCAGATTCCGGTCATTTCCCCGGAAATGGTGCCGTCGTTGTTAAGCCGGATGGTTTTTGGGGTTTTGATCGTAGCTGTAATGTCTTTTCCGTGCTGGATGAGTTTGTAGGCTCCGGATGCGGCGGCTGCCGATATGTGTGTATCCGGTTCTCCCGCGTAGCGGTACGGCGCTGCAACGGGCCATCCGTCTTTGTTCATGTACAGCCGATGCACTCTGACTTCGTGCTCTTCGCCTCTGTTCGGGAAACGGGTGTGGAAAATGAGGTATGATCGTTTCGTTTTCCCGTCGTAAAACACGGAGTTGTGTCCCGGTGAAACGTAGCCCGTGCCTTTTTCAGATTGTGAGGCGAAGCTGTAGCCGCCCATGAGTTTGACCCCGTACGGTTCAATTGCTTTGTCATCGAAGAAACTGCCGTCTTTTCCTTTGGCGTCAAGCATGTTATGGCCTGCGGCGTCATAGTACGGACCGTCCGGATTTTTAGAGCGCGCCACACGCATATTGTAGCCGCCGGCTGTGTCAAGTCCGCCGAATGACAGATACAGATAGTAATATTTCGTTTCCGGATTGTAGCTGATGTACGGGCCTTCGATTCTGCTGTGATTTCCGCCGAGCAGTTTTTTTCCGTAGCCTTGGTTCGGGAGCGGGAAACCGGTTTTCGGATTCATTTCCAGTATAAAAATCCCCCCGGAGTAAGAGCCGTACACCATCCAGAGCTTGCCTTTATGGTCAAAAAACGTTTGCGGATCTACGACGTTCGGGTGAACGTTTGCATGATACGTCGTGCCGTCTTCGCTTTTTCCTTCCATGCCTGATTTCAAAAAGATGCCTTTGTTTTTGTAGGGTCCTTCGATTTTGTCACTCACGGCGACACCGAGAGCGGATCGCGGCGAGTCTCCTTTACAGGCGTTATAGTACATGTAATATTTCCCGTCAGCCAGCTGAGCCACATCCGGCGCCCACAGCGTATCAGACTGGGCCCAGTCGAATGTCTCTTTTAATTCGGAGTAGACGTTCGGGATCAGGGGATTATTGGGATTGACGCTTGAAGACAGTTGCTGCCACTGCATCAGGTTTTTCGACTTGGCGGAAGCCAAATGCGAGCCGAATACATAGTATGTATCGCCTGTTTTGATGACGGACGGATCATGCACGCTGACCTCTGAAAAAACGGGATGCTGGGCTTTTGCCTGCGGCAGAGTGAACCCGATAACTGCTGCTGAGACCAGGCACACACGAAAGAAACTGGTTTTCATTTTCTGAAATCTCCTCGCTCTCTTCTTTTCTTAAAACGCTTTCAAGACAACGCTCCATTTTATGACGCGGATGGCGGAAATATGTGATCAACAGCGCCGGCTTCCCGATGTACCGCTTTAATACAATAGCAATCTGATTTGTGAAAGACTGGAAAAAAAGTTTTGACTTCTGATTCGCAAACACTTAATATAAAAAACAGTTACTAGTTATCAGAATATTTAAGAATTGAGTGAAGCATATATGACCTTACACAAAGACCGCCGCATCGGGCGATTGTCCGTCCTTCTTCTGCTTCATGAGACTGAAGAAAACCAGCAGATCAGCCGGCTGGAACGGGACGGCTGGAAAGTCTGTCTCGGCAGGGTGGGTTCAATGGATGCGCATAAGGTGGTAGCCGCAATTGAAACCGCTTCCAAAAAGAGCGGCGTCATTCAATCTGAGGGTTATCGCGAATCACATGCGCTGTATCATGCCACAATGGAAGCTTTGCACGGAGTGACGCGGGGCGAAATGCTGCTTGGCTCGCTGCTTCGTACCGTGGGCCTGAAGTTTGCCGTCTTGCGGGGAAATCCGTATGAAAGCGAGGCGGAAGGCGATTGGATCGCCGTTTCCCTTTACGGCACGATCGGAGCTCCGATTAAGGGGCTTGAGCACGAAACATTCGGAGTCGGAATTAATCACATATGAATCAGCCCATAGATTTCAGATGATAGGGGGCTATGCGTGAAATATCATTTTCATGGCATAGCTCCTTTTTGTATGGGCGCTTTACCAAAGTAAAGAAAAAGGGGTTGAAATGATGGTAACGTTAGACGGTTCCTCACTGACAACCGCAGATGCCCAGCGTGTGCTGTTTGATTTTGAAGAGGTTCAAGCATCTGCCGAAAGCATGGAACGTGTGAAAAAAAGCAGAGCGGCGGTTGAACGGATCGTTCAAGAAGAGAAGACCATTTACGGGATTACGACGGGGTTCGGCAAGTTCAGCGATGTGCTGATTCAAAAAGAAGACGCCGCGGATCTGCAGCTGAATCTGATTCTTTCTCACGCGTGCGGCGTCGGTGATCCGTTTCCGGAATCTGTATCGCGGGCCATGCTGCTTTTGCGCGCCAATGCCCTGCTGAAAGGCTTTTCCGGCGTGCGGACTGAGCTGATTGATCAACTGCTCGCGTTTCTCAATCATCGCATTCACCCGGTCATCCCGCAGCAAGGGTCACTGGGGGCGAGCGGAGATTTGGCGCCGCTTTCTCATCTCGCACTGGCGCTTATCGGGCAAGGCGAAGTCTTTTACGAAGGGGCCCGGATGCCGGCAGCTCATGCTTTGGAAAAGACAAACCTTCAGCCGGCCGTCCTGACCTCTAAGGAAGGGCTCGCGCTGATCAACGGAACGCAGGCCATGACCGCGATGGGACTGATCGCTTACCTCGAGGCCGAAAAGCTGGCCTATCAGTCGGAACGGATCGCGAGCTTAACGATCGAAGGCCTTCAGGGCATTATCGATGCATTCGACGAGGACATTCATGCCGCCCGCGGATATCAGGAACAGATGGATGTCGCAGAGCGAATCCGCTATTACTTGTCAGACAGCAAGCTGACGACCGTCCAAGGGGAGCTGCGTGTCCAGGACGCCTATTCGATCCGCTGTATCCCTCAAGTCCACGGCGCATCATGGCAGACATTAGCGTATGTAAAAGAAAAATTAGAAATTGAGATGAATGCCGCGACAGATAACCCGCTCATTTTCGAAGACGGCGCCAAAATCATCTCAGGCGGAAACTTTCACGGACAGCCGATCGCCTTTGCCATGGATTTTCTCAAAGTGGCGGCGGCCGAGCTTGCGAATATTTCTGAACGCCGTATTGAACGGCTTGTGAATCCGCAGCTGAATGACCTGCCGCCCTTTCTGAGCCCTCAGCCCGGCTTACAATCCGGAGCGATGATCATGCAATATGCGGCGGCCTCCCTCGTGTCAGAAAATAAAACCCTGGCCCATCCCGCCAGTGTCGATTCCATTCCTTCATCGGCAAACCAGGAGGATCACGTCAGCATGGGAACCATCGCCTCAAGGCACGCCTACCAGATCATCGCGAATACGAGACGGGTGCTTGCCGTTGAAGCCATTTGCGCGCTGCAGGCCGTGGAATACCGGGGTGCGGAACATTGCGCCTCGTACACAAAACAGCTCTATCTCGAAATGAGAAACATCGTGCCGTCCATACAAGAAGACCGCGTGTTTTCTTATGACATCGAACATCTGAGTGACTGGCTGAAGAAGGAGTCTTTTCTGCCGAATGAGCATCACCAAAAACTGATGACCAATGAAGGGGGACTTACAAGATGACTGATGTAAAGAAATCAATCCGCGCCGGCCGCGGCACCGAACTTGAATGCTTAGGATGGGAGCAGGAAGCCGTGCTCCGCATGCTCCGAAACAACCTTGACCCGGAGGTTGCCGAAAAGCCGGAGGATCTGATCGTATACGGCGGCATAGGCAAGGCCGCGCGAAACTGGGATGCTTTTCACGCGATTGAGCGCTCCCTCAAAACATTAAAAGATGATGAAACACTGCTGATTCAATCCGGAAAACCGGTCGGACTGTTCCGCACGCACAGCCGCGCGCCCCGCGTCCTGCTGGCTAATTCGGTCCTCGTGCC
This sequence comes from Bacillus sp. R45, assembly GCF_021729365.1. Taxonomy (NCBI): domain Bacteria; kingdom Bacillati; phylum Bacillota; class Bacilli; order Caryophanales; family Bacillaceae; genus Bacillus; species Bacillus sp. R45. The sequence goes on from NZ_CP091421.1 coordinate 3,765,517, forward strand.
GAAATGGGCGGATTGGGAGCATTTCCATGACCTCGAGAAAAAAGGACTGATGATGTACGGGCAAATGACCGCCGGCAGCTGGATTTATATCGGTTCACAAGGTATTTTGCAAGGCACCTATGAAACCTTTGCGGAGCTTGCGAGACAGCATTTCGGCGGCAGTCTGAAAGGAACCCTTACGCTGACGGCCGGACTTGGCGGAATGGGAGGCGCCCAGCCGCTGTCCGTCACGATGAATGATGGCGTCGTCATCGCCGTTGAAGCGGATGAAACACGGATTGATAAACGGATAGAAACAAACTATTGCGACCGGAAAACCGCATCAATTGACGAAGCGCTGCGCTGGGCCGAAACAGCCAGACAAGCCGGAGAACCTTTATCGATCGGCCTTCTCGGCAATGCGGCAGAGGTGCATCATGAGCTTTTGAACCGCGGCGTCCATATTGACATCGTGACCGATCAGACTTCCGCTCACGACCCGCTGATCGGCTATATTCCGGCAGGATACTCACTTGAGGAGACCGACCGCCTGCGCCGGAATCAGCCTGATTTATACGTAAGGCTTTCCAAGCAGAGTATGAAAAAGCATGTGGAAGCCATGCTCGCCTTCAAGAAAAAAGGGGCTATCGTCTTTGATTACGGCAACAACATCCGCCAGGCTGCCAAAGATGAGGGTCTCGCCGATGCTTTTGATTTTCCGGGATTCGTTCCCGCCTACATCCGGCCTTTATTTTGTGAAGGAAAAGGGCCGTTCCGCTGGGCTGCGCTGTCCGGTGACCCTGAAGATATATACCGCACGGACGCTTTATTAAAAGAGCTGTTTCCAGAAAATCAAGCCCTCCACCGCTGGATTGACATGGCGCAGAAAAAAGTCACGTTCCAAGGCCTGCCGTCCCGTATTTGCTGGCTCGGCTACGGTGAACGGGAAAAGATGGGGCTCGCCATCAATGAATTGGTCAGAAACGGCGAGCTGAAAGCCCCGATCGTCATCGGAAGAGACCATTTAGACTGCGGATCTGTCGCCTCTCCGAATCGGGAAACAGAAGCGATGAAAGACGGAAGCGACGCGGTCGGCGATTGGGCGGTGCTGAACGCGCTGATCAACACGGCCTCAGGCGCAAGCTGGGTTTCTTTTCACCACGGCGGGGGCGTCGGCATGGGGTATTCCCTTCACGCGGGAATGGTCGCGGTCGCTGACGGCAGCATCCTTGCGGAACAACGGCTTTCCCGCGTTCTGACAAGCGATCCGGGTATGGGCATCATCCGCCATGCGGACGCAGGTTATGAAAAAGCGGTTCAAGTCGCCGAGGAACAAGACATTATGATACCGATGAAAAAGGAGCGGTAACATGCCGAAACAAATAGATACCATACTCACCAACATCGGCCAGCTGCTGACGATGGAATCCGGCGGCCCCCGATCCGGCGGAAGCATGCAGGATCTTCATGTCACGGAAAATGCCGTCATCGGCGTTCACGACGGGCGCATTGTTTTTGCCGGACATCAAGGAGCGGAGAAAGGATACGAGGCAAGAGACATTATCGACTGCGGGGGACGGCTCGTCACCCCCGGCCTCGTCGATCCCCATACCCATCTTGTATTCGGAGGGTCCCGCGAAAAAGAACTGAATTTAAAAATTCAGGGCATGTCTTATTTGGATATTCTGGCGCACGGCGGCGGTATTTTGTCAACGGTCAAAGACACGAAAGCCGCCTCCGAAGAAGAACTGATTGAAAAAGGGCTTTTTCACCTCGGACGCATGCTGTCATACGGCATCACGACCGCGGAAGTAAAAAGCGGGTACGGACTCGACAAAGACACGGAGCTGAAACAGCTGATCGCGGCGAAAAAACTGGGTGAGCGCCAGCCGGTCGACCTTGTCACGACCTTTATGGGAGCACACGCCATTCCGCCTGAGTACCGGAACAGCCCTGACGAATTTCTGAATCGCATGCTGCAGCTTTTGCCTGACATAAAAGAAAAAGGCCTTGCGCAATTTGCCGATATTTTCACAGAAACAGGCGTCTTTACCGTCAGCCAGTCACGGGACTACCTGAAAAAGGCGGCTGAAGCTGGTTTCGGCCTGAAAATCCATGCTGATGAGATTGACCCGCTCGGCGGCGCGGAATTGGCGGCAGAGCTGCATGCTGTTTCTGCCGATCATTTGGTGGGGGCATCTGATGCAGGCATCGAAAAGCTTGCGGAGTCCGGAACGATCGCCGTCCTGCTGCCGGGCACGACTTTCTATCTCGGAAAACACACTTATGCGAGAGCCCGGGAGATGATTGATGCGGGCGTACGGGTCAGTTTGGCGACTGACTTCAACCCGGGCAGCTCACCGACGGAAAATCTCCAGCTCATTATGTCGATTGCCGCGCTTCATTTAAAAATGACCGCAGAAGAAATCTGGCACGCTGTCACCGTTAACGCTGCGTATGCGATCGGAAAAGGCGAAGAGGCCGGACAAATCAAAGCCGGACGGGCGGCTGACATTGTCATTTGGGAAGCGCCGAATTACATGTATATCCCGTATCATTACGGCGTCAATCATGTCCGCCGTGTCATCAAGAACGGAAAGACGGTCGTTTCAAGGGAGGGAGCCGCTCTTGGATAAGTATCCGTTTCTGCAAAAAGCCGGCTCCCTCTTCAACGACCGCCATGTGACAAGGATCGGCGATGTGACGGAAGCATGGGCGGGACAAACGATCAAAGGGCCGGCTTTGATCGGCGTTCCGCTTTCTAAGTCGTCAATCAGCCATTCCGGCGCCTGCTTTGCCCCCGGTGCGATCCGCCGGGCGCTCGGCGGCATTTCCGCATATTCCGCGGAGCTGCGGGAGCATGTCATTGACCATCTGTACGATATCGGCGATATTCAGATTCACGTCACGGATGTCGTCAAATCTCATGAACACATTTATCGGACCATTTATGACATTCTGACGGACCAGCCTGACTGGGTGCCCGTCATTCTCGGCGGCGACAACTCCATCAGTTATTCCACCATTAAAGCCATTGCGGAAACGAAAGGAACAACGGCCGTCTTTCAATTCGACGCCCACCACGACGTCCGCAACACAGAAGACGGAGGGCCGACAAACGGCACGCCATTCCGCCGTCTGTTAGATGAAAATATCATAAGCGGACAAAACCTGATTCAGCTTGGAATCAGGGAGTTCAGCAACAGCTTGGCATATGAACAATATGTAAAAGAGCGTCAGGCAGACGTGCATACAATGGAGATGATCCGGGAGAAAGGGCTTCTCCGAACGATACAAGACACTTTGCCGGCCGTTCAAAAAAGAGCCGACGCCATTTTTATTTCGGTTGATATGGATGTGCTGGATCAAGCTCATGCGCCCGGCTGTCCTGCGATCGGCCCCGGAGGCCTGTATACCGAGGAACTGCTTCAGGCGGTCCGGTTTTTAGCCCAGGAGGCTGACATCTCGGGTATTGAGATCGTTGAGGTTGATCCGACACTTGATTTTCGCGATATGACAAGCCGGGCAGCCGCACACGTCATTTTACATGCATTGAAGGGATTTAAATTGTCACGTTAAAGTCAAATCCGGCACGCGTGATCTCGGCTGCCGGAAGATTCTCATGCCACGCAAAAAGGGGGAGATCACGATGGATGTTGATCAAGGCGGCAATCAACTAAAGCGCACGATGAAAAGCAGGCACTTATTTATGATTTCATTGGGAGGGGTCATCGGCACGGGGCTGTTTTTGAGCACAGGGTATACATTGAGCCAGGCCGGGCCGGGCGGGACGATCGCCGCTTACCTGATCGGCGGCTTGATGATGTATCTTGTCATGCAGTGTCTCGGAGAATTGTCAGTAGCCATGCCTGTGACCGGTTCATTTCAAACGTATGCGACAACGTTTATCGGGCCGTCCACGGGTTTTATGGTCGGTATCATGTATTGGGTGAATTGGGTGGTGACGGTAGGATCGGAGTTTACAGCTTCCGGTATCCTCATGCAGCGCTGGTTTCCCCACAGCAGCGTCTGGATGTGGAGCGCGATTTTCGCGGCTCTCCTTTTTGCCGCCAATGCATTCTCCGTTAAATTGTTTGCAGAAACAGAGTTTTGGTTTTCCAGCGTCAAAATCGTCACCATCCTTTTATTTATCATCTTAGGCGGCGCCGCGATGTTCGGTTTGATTTCATTGCACGGTTCGGGTGAAGCTCCGATGCTGTCGAATTTCACCTCACACGGCGGACTGTTTCCGAACGGCTTTCTTGCGGTTTTCATCGCAATGATTTCCGTAAGCTTCGCCTTTTCAGGGACGGAGCTGATCGGAATTACAGCGGGTGAAACCGCCAATCCGGCAAAAGATATTCCGCGTTCGATCCGAAATGTCGCCTGGAGAACGGTCATCTTTTTTATCGGCGCCATTTTTGTGCTGTCCGGACTGATCTCCTGGAAGGAAGCCGGTGTGATTGAAAGTCCGTTTGTCGCGGTCTTTTCCCAGATCGGTATCCCATACGCCGCAGATATCATGAACTTCGTGATTTTAACGGCTTTGCTTTCGGTCGCCAACTCCGGACTGTATGCTTCCACCCGGATGCTGTGGTCTCTTGCGAATGAAAACATGATCAGCGCCCGGTTCAAAAAAGTCACGCCGAAAGGCATTCCGCTGAATGCTCTGCTCGCCAGCATGGCCGTTTCCTGCATATCCTTGATCTCAAGCATCGCCGCCCCGGGCACGGTCTACGTGGTGCTCGTGGCAATAGCCGGATTTGCCGGCGTCGTGGTGTGGATGAGCATCGCCCTTTCTCAGCTGTTATTTCGAATACATTATGTGAAAAACGGCGGACGCGTCGCGGATCTGACCTTCCGCACGCCGTTATACCCTCTCGTTCCGATCGCCGCTGTGATCTTATGTTTCGCTTCATGCGTAGGCCTTGCATTTGATCCCAATCAAAGAATCGCCCTCTTCTGCGGAATTCCTTGTATGATCCTGTGCTATCTCATTCGTTTTTTGAGAAAGAAACAGCCGAAACAATCCGTCCGTGACATTCATTTGGATAAAACCATGCCATAAAAAAAGGCACATACTGATGAGGTATGTGCCTTTTTTGTCTTATTCCGTAATCAGCGTATGAATCAGTTTCGGCGCTTCCGCTTTTTCTGAGATGCGGATGTTGTCATAGACTTTGGCGGTCACGTCGTCAACGTTTTCGCGGTTGGCGTAAAGGGTGACGAGCGGCTCGCCTTTTTCGACGTTGTCACCGACTTTTTTGCGGAGCATAATACCGACGGCAAGGTCGATTTCGTCCTCTTTTGTCGCACGTCCCGCGCCTAACAGCATCGCTGCGACGCCGATTTCGTCAGCGACGATTTCTGAAACGACACCCGCTTCTTTTGCCGGAACGTCAATTTTGTACGCCGCCTGCGGAAGTTTGGACGGATCGTCAACGACAGAAGCGTCTCCTCCCTGATTGCTCAGGAACTCTTTGAACTTTTCAAGCGCTTTGCCGTTTTTCATGACTTCCTGAAGCTTCGTTCTCGCTTCTTCCAATGTCTCAGCTTTTTTCGCCAATACGACCATTTGGCTGCCGAGCGTGAGGACGAGTTCGTTTAAGTCTTCAGGGCCTTCCCCTCTTAACGTATCAATGGCTTCTTGCACTTCCAGAGCATTCCCGATCGCAAAACCGAGCGGCTGCGACATGTCAGAAATCACGGCCATCGTCTGGCGGCCGACGTTGTTTCCGATGCGGACCATTGCTTTGGCGAGGTTCACGGCGTCTTCATCCGTTTTCATAAACGCGCCGGCTCCCGTTTTGACGTCAAGCACGATGGCATCTGCTCCGGCGGCGATTTTTTTACTCATAATTGAGCTTGCGATCAGCGGGATGGAATTCACCGTACCCGTTACATCACGCAGCGCATACAGCTTTTTATCGGCAGGGGTCAAGTTCCCGCTTTGTCCGATGACGGCTACCTTGTCGCGGTTCACAAGCTTGATGAATTCATCTTTTGACAATTCCACGTGGAAGCCTTCGATCGCTTCCAGCTTATCAATGGTTCCCCCCGTATGCCCAAGGCCGCGGCCGGACATTTTAGCGACGGGAACGCCGAGCGCCGCGACGAGCGGAGCGAGTACGAGAGTTGTCGTGTCGCCGACCCCGCCCGTAGAGTGCTTGTCGACCTTAATGCCTTCAATGGCGGAGAGATCAATCGTTTCCCCTGAATTGACCATCGCCATTGTCAGATCGGCGCGCTCCTGATCCGTCATATCCTGAAAGTAAATCGCCATAGCCAGCGCGCTTGCCTGGTAATCAGGGATGCTTCCGTCCGTGTATCCTTTTACGAAAAATTGAATTTCTTCTGTTGTCAGTTCTTTTCCATTTTGTTTTTTTACAATAAGATCTACCATTCTCATGATCTATCACCTGTCCTTCATTTATGTTCAGTGAATCAATCCGACGATCGCCGCTGTCAGGAAGCTGACGAGCGTTGCGCCGTACAGCAGCTTCAGCCCGAACCGCGCGACGACGTTTCCTTGTTTTTCATGCAGCCCTTTCACCGCACCGGTAATGATCCCGATAGAGGAGAAATTCGCGAATGAGACAAGGAATACAGATACCACTGCCTGTGTATGCGCGCTGAAATGGAAATCGCCGGATGAGAGCGTCTGCATCGCCACAAATTCATTCGATACCATTTTCGTCGCCATAATGCTTCCGGCGCTCACCGCTTCATTCCACGGAATACCGGTTAAAAACGCAAACGGCGCGAATACATATCCGAGCAGCGCCTGGAATGTAATGCCGAAGACCGCGTTAAAAACGCCGTTGACCAGGGCAATGAGTGCGACAAATCCGATCAGCATCGCCGCTACGACGACGGCGACTCTGAATCCATCCATTATATACTCACCGAGCACTTCAAAAAAGGATTGCTTTTCTTCTTCAGGAACGACGATCAAATCCTCTTCTTTGCTGACGGTGTACGGGTTGATGATAGAAGCGATGATAAATCCGCCGAATAAGTTCAGCACAAGCGCCGTCACGACGTATTCAGGCTTCAGCATCATCATGTAAGAACCGACGATCGACATTGAGACCGTCGACATTGCGGACGCGCAAAGCGTGTATAAGCGCTGTTCAGTAAGATAGCCGAGCTGTTTTTTCAAACTGATAAAGACTTCTGATTGCCCTAAAATCGCGGATGCGACAGCGTTGTAAGATTCGATTTTCCCCATTCCGTTCACCTTGCTTAACGCAAGACCGATATACTTCGTGATGAAGGGAAGGACCTTCCAATGCTGCAGAATTCCGATTAAAGCGGATATAAAGACGATCGGCAGAAGCACGCTCATGAAGAACGTCGTCTGTTTCGCATTCACAAGCCCGCCGAATACAAAGTTAATCCCTTCTGATGCATATTCCAGCAAGTAGTTAAATCCTTTTGCAAAACCGCCGACAAGAAAATTCCCGATACCGGTGTTGAGGAGAATATAACCGAGAATCAGCTGCAGCACGAGCATGACGGCGATCGGCCGGATTCTGATTCTTTTTTTGCCGTTGCTGGCAAGCCAGGCAAGACCTAAAAACACAATGATTCCGATAATTCCGATGAGATACTTCATATGTGTTCTCCTTTTATTTGTATTCGCTTACAATTTTTTATGCATCAACAAAGAAAGAGGATGGCGGAAGCTTTTTGGCTTCCGCAATGCTGATTAATAGTCGCTGCTGCCGCTGTCTCCGCCGCTCACGATAGAGACGCCCGCACTTGCGCCGATCCGGCTCGCGCCCGCAGCGATCATGCTGTCAACATCAGCTTTTGTTCTGATGCCGCCTGATGCTTTGACCCCGATGTCCGGTCCGACTGTTTTTCTCATGAGAGCGATATCTTCAGCCGTTGCCCCGCCTGTAGAAAAACCGGTAGACGTTTTGACGAAATCGGCGCCTGCGGATACCGCCAAGCGGCATGCACGCTCTTTTTCTTCATCTGTCAAAAGGCATGTTTCGATGATCACTTTGACGAGCGCTTTTTTATCAGCTGCTTCAACTACCGCGCGGATATCAGCTTCAACCGCTTCATCATCGCCGTCTTTTAATGCGCCGATATTGATGACCATGTCAACCTCAGTGGCTCCTTTTGAGATGGCATCCTTCGTTTCAAATGCTTTTGTTTCCGATGTCGTTGCGCCGAGAGGAAATCCGATAACGGTGCAAACGTCAACTCCCGTGCCTTTCAGTTCCTCCGCTGCGAGTTTGACCCAAGTCGGGTTCACACAAACGGAAGCGAATTTATATTCTTTTGCTTCTTTTATCAGTTGTAAAATATCCGCTTTTTGTGTATGCGGTTTCAAAGCAGTATGGTCTATTTGACTTGCAATTGACATTGTATGCACTTCCTTTTTCCTAGGATACGTTTAGAATAACCGAATTTTGAACATATGTAAATTGGTAATTGAAATTATGTTCATGAATTGTCACAATTCTTGAATGAGTTTTTTGGCCGTATGCTGATCGGTAATCAAAACGTTGGCGTACTTTCCTTTCAGGGCACCGTGAATGGCTTTGCATTTTCTGCTGCCGCCCGCCACCAGAATCGAACGCTCTTTCATTTTCAAGTCGCTGAGCTCAACTCCGATCGTCCTGCCGTTAATGCTGCTGCTGCAAATCCTGCCTTCCTCGTCAAAAAAGCGCGAACAAATATCGCCGACTCCGCGTGCTTTCAGCAATTGTTTCTCTTCTTCCCGGAAATAGCCGAGTCTGAAAAGCAGCGCCTCATCCCGGACGGTTCCGACCGTAAACAGGGCGATATTGGCTTGTCTGCCCATTTCAATGATCCGCTTAATATGTCTGTCCCGCTCGACCATCTGTTTCACATCGGCGCTGTCAAATATAACCGGCAGCGGCAAATACCTCGGCATGGTCTGAAATGCTTCGGCGAACAGCTGAATCGTTTCTGATGAATACGTATTGACATTGGAATGACTGATGCCGCCTTTCAGCTGCACGACTTCAACGCTCTTTACCTGCTTCGGCTCCATGCGGCTTGCGATCTGGTACATCGTCGTCCCCCAGCTTACGCCGAGTATATCGCCGTCCTTTACGGTTTTATGCATATAGTCTGCGCCATAGCGGCTTAAGTAATGTGTAATGGCCTGGTAATCGTCGCTTGGAGAAAAGACGACGTGCGCCTCAAGCAGCCCGTATTTTTCTTCCAGCTTCGCGCCGAGTTCGTCCAGATCCTCAAACGGGTCCATGACGCGAATTTGCACATACCCTTTTTCCTTTGCGTACTGAAGCAGCCTTGAAACGGTGGGGCGTGACAGATTAAGCCGTTCGGCGATCTGCTGCTGGCTGTAATCTGATTGATAATATAGTTTTGCCGCTTCTATGCTGAGCTGCTGTTTTTCACGATCCATGTCGCGCCTCCCCTCTCCGCTTATCATATCACCAAAACACGCCGTAAAAAAGCACCCTCTGATGGGGTGCCTATTTTTTCAGCACAAGCTCCTGAATCGCATGCGCCACGCCGTGTTCGTTATTTGATTTCGTTTCATAATCAGCAATCTCCCTTACTTCCGGGATGGCATTGGCCATTGCCACGCCGCAGCCGGCCCACTGAATCATGGACATGTCGTTGCCGTTATCGCCGATTGCCATGACGTCTTTCTGTTCAATGCCGAGTTTTTCGGCCAGCAGCTTGACCGCGTTTCCTTTACTGACTTTCGGGTGAAGAATCTCATGGAAGAATGGCGCGCTTTTGACCATTGTGTATGTTTCCCTGAATGATTCCGGAATAGAAGCGATCGCTTTCTCCAGCTTGTCCGGATCGTCAATGAACATGACTTTCGGAATCAGAATATCCTTCGGCACTTCATCGATCGTGCGGAAATGAAGCGGCACTTTCGTAATGTATGATTCGTATACCGTGTATTCACTGATATCCCGGTTCGGCGTGTACAGATTGGCTGTGTCAAAGTAATGCATCGGAGTATCCAGCTGTAAGCTCAGCTCGTAAAGCGACTCCAAATCTTCAAAGCCTAATGACTGCTCGGCCACGACACCGTTTGTATACGTATTTTGGACGAGTGCGCCGTTATAGGCAATCACAAAGTCTCCTTCTTCCTGTAAGTTCAGCTCTTCCAAATACCGACGCACGCCGCCGATCGGCCGGCCCGTGCACAGGACGATATTGACCCCTTCCGCTTTGGCGGCATCAAGCGCCCCGCGGACTTCAGCCGTCACTTCATGATGATCGTTTAATAGTGTTCCGTCCATATCTATTGCGATTAACTTGTACATCCTGCATCTCCTTTGTATCCTTTTCTGCTTATGCTTTCATCATATCGTTTTTTCGTTTCAATGAAAAATCAAACGGACAAGTTTCTCCGCCTTCTCTTCCTATACCGGGCCTGCCTCCGGATGCGGGGCCGTCTTTTCCCCTTGTCAGCTTGTTCGCCGCTGTCATCTGTTTTCTGCTTCAAGAGCATCAGCCCCGCCGCAAAGAAAGGGACGGCCGCTATGTCCAGAAGGGCAAGCTTTATTCCCATCGCTGCGGGAAAGTATGCCCATAATGAACGGCTGTTCCGCCTGATCATGATATAAGAAACGATTTCCAGCAGGATAAACAGAGCGTTCACCCACAAGTAAATGAGCATCGCCGCAAACAGAAACAGCAGGAGCGTATTCCGCAGCGTGCCGGAAAACAGAAGAGCGCGCATCATATCAAAAAATGAAAAAGACTGCATGCTGCCGTTGACGACATTGGGATTATAAATGGTAAAACGCCCGAACTGCTCTACAAGCATAAAAAATAACCATAACAGTGAAAACCATTGAATGATATGTACGATGACACCCGTCAAAACGAGTCTGTCGGCAGCCTTATTTCTCATGTGCATCCTCCCCGCCGGTTTTTATTCTTGTCATTGTTTTTGTTTCTCCGTATATCTTCCAAATGAGCGTATCGTTTTTTCCTCTTTTCAACGTGCTTTTGACGGGGTGCGGATGTCCGAGGTATTCAATCTCGATCGTTCCGTCCGTGTTTTGTGAGACCACCTTGTAAACATCTGAGGGCATGGGAACCTCGCCGCGGCCTTTAATGACCTGCTTTGTCAGCACGCTGTCTTTCGTAAACGTGACGGTTTCAGATCTGACCCCGTCCATCGGGCCCGGTTTCAGCCCCGCATCCCATGTCCCGTAATAAAAAGGAGGTTCGTCTGCTTTCTTTTGCGAGCAGCCTGTTATCATGACGCATCCGAAAACAAGAACCGTCATGATGAAAATCCGTATGTTCCGCAACATGATCACCTTCTTTTGAAGCTTTTTTTACGCCTGTAAGTTAGGCGGATGCCGTGGCACTGTGCAATTGACTACATAGTGTATAAAGACTTCACTAGATAAGGAGAATGATGAATGAACCCATATCAGTACTACACCCCATCTGCCTATTTCCCTCAGCAGCAGGAATACGAAGTGAGCCCCGTTGAGTATGAGCCGTATCAGCAGCAGGAAAGCTATTATTATGCGCCCCCTCAGTCTGAAGAGCGGCAGCCGACGGCTTTAGAACGGAGAGTCGCCCAGCTTGAAAGACAAAACGCCCAGCAAACGAGAGAGCTCACCCGCCTCTCACAAGAAGACCAGCGCCAAAACCGGGAAATCACGCGTATGAATGAGCAGATCAGACGGCTGAGCCAGTCCATTGAAATCCATACCCGCCGCTTAAACCGTTTGAATCAGCGCCTGCGCGCAGTCGAAAACAGACTCAATATTCCTTTTCACGCTACAGAAGGCGGCTTCTGAGAAAAAGGGCCGGAATACAAAGCTCGACAGGCCATCCCGAGCCTTGTATTCCGCTCTGTACATACAGGTAAATATTTGAATCCTTTTCTTGCATGAATGCCTCTCCTATTCTTTCACATGATAAATGTGTAAAATCAATCACTTCAGGAGGTCTTCATGATGTATCAAAACCAATACAGCGGAAATCAGCTGCAGCAATGCCGTCAAACAGCACAGCAGCTTATTCAGCAGACACAGCAAAGCAGTCAGCAGTACAAGCAAATGCTCCAGCAGGAACAGCAAAACATTCAAATGCTTCAGCAGATGCTTAACCATGAACAGCATGCCGTTCATACCATTCAGCAAGCGCTGCAGGGGCATGAACTGGCCATTCAGAAATGCCAGCAAATCGTGAATGTGTGCAATCAGATTCAGCAGGAAGTAAGCGGACACATGCCTGCACCGATGGCAAACGCTAATGTTTCTTCATTCCCGCAAACACAGCATCACACACCGTTTCAGCAGCATTCATACCAGCAATAGGCCGGTCATGCAAATGACAAAGCGCGAGATACCGGCTTTGTCATTTGTTTTTATCTCTGTTTTGTCAGATCAATGCGTTGAGCGGGTTTTCCGCCGAATTTTTCCTCCGCCTCATGCCTTACCGCTTCAAACGCTCTTGCTTCGACGTTTTGTTTAAACACATCAAGCTGTATTAAATAAGCCGCCCGCACTTTCAGCCCGTGGATGATGGAGATGACCCATAAAGGCAGCACGATATACACGCCCGGCGTGCTCGGCAGCACAAAAGCAATTGCTAAAATAATAAAATAGATAAGTCCGTATTTCAGCCATTTTTTGTTCTTGGCCCGGTAGCCGATATAGAAAAAGGCCAAGAAAGCGGTCAGCCCAAACGGCGCGAAAGTCAGCAGCAGCCACCAGCTGTGCAGCACTTCCCACCAAGTCCCTCTTTTCGTAATCAACATTCATTCCTCCTCCTTTACTACTATAACATGGATAATCAAGGAAGGTTTTCTATAAAAAACATAGACGGAATGACGTCTTCCTGCTATATTAATAATGATAATCATTATCACTTAAATAGGGGGATCATTATGAAGAAACAATCATGGCTGATCGGCCTGGCACTTCTGCTTGTTTTCGCATTAAGCGCTTGCAGCGGCGCGAAGGAAAACAACGGATCGGCATCAGGCAAAGGAAAGACAGACATGCGTACATATGAATCAACAAAAGGAAATATTGACATACCCGCACATCCGAAACGGATCGTCACTGACTTTTATGCGGGTGAGCTGCTGTCCGTTGACGCAAATGTCGTCGGGGCGGGCTCATGGGCTTTCAAAAATCCGTTTATCAAAAAACAGCTGAAAAACACCACGGACATCGGCAATCCCGTCAATGTGGAGAAAGTGATGCAGCTGAAGCCTGATTTAATCGTGCTGATGAAGGATGACCAATACGAGAAACTATCGAAAATCGCACCGACGATTGTCATTCCTTTTAACACCGCAAAGAATACGAAAGATACGGTCAGCCTATTCGGCGACATTGCCGGGGCGAAGGATAAAGCCAAAAGCTTTATGGCAGACTTCAACAAAAAGGCTGAAGCCGATCAAAAGCGCCTCAAAAACGTGATCGGCAAAGACGAGACAGTCGGCCTTTATGAAACGACGGATAAAGGCGAAATCTGGATTTTTAATGACAATTCCGGCCGCGGCGGCCAAGCCGTTTATAACGCGCTCGGATTGAAAGCGCCGGCCAAAATCGAAAAAGACATCATGAAAACGGGCGCCATGAAACAGGTTTCCCAAGAGGTCATCCCTCAATATGCGGCTGATTATATGTTCATTACCGATTACAACCCGAATGGAGAAAGCAAAACATTTGAGCGTCTGAAAGAGTCATCCGTTTGGAAAAATCTCGATGCCGTAAAGAACAACCGTGTCTTTATCAACGATTTCAACACCTTCTATCCGTATGACCCGATTGCCGTCAGCAAACAGATGGATATCATCACCGACATGCTGATCAAACGGGCTGAAGAAAATAAAAAATAAAAAAAGCGGCACAGTCATGACACTGTGCCGTTTTTCATGTTCACTTTAATTTTGACTGTACGGATCCCGGCATATCTTCAAATCTGACTTCTTCCCAGGTCTCGACATACTTTCCTTTCGCCTTCACCTTCAAATACGCGTTCTTCCGAAGGTCTTTCCCGGCGAAAAAGGTCACTTCTTCTTTTTTCCCGGATGCGTTATATCCGTCTAATGTATACTCAGTACCGTCCGGGCTAAGATGTTTGCCATCTCGATCAATCTGTACATAAACATCTTGCTGGTGAATAAACGGATTAAATCTGTCTGTAACATCATTATGAAAAAAGAGAAGTCCGTATATGACGGCAGCGGCCGCCAAAACGGCCAGGATTGCCAATGCTTTTTTCATCTGTGCACTCCCCTTACTTGTTCATTTTTTTCAAATAGCTTGTCCGCACCGCGAGGAAGAACAGAAGCTGAAAGATGAAAAACCCTCCGATGGTCAGACTGAGCGGCCCCGCTACATCGGAATAGCCTTCCACCGCTAATGTTCTCAAAGCAAACAGCGTATGCATGACGGCAATGACGAAAGGAAAGAAAAAGAGAATCGCCAATTGTATCGTCACGCTTTGTGCCATTTCACGCTCGCTCAGACCGATTTTGGCCAATGAGCGGTAGCGCTCCCGGTCCTCATCTAAATCGGTGAACAGCCTGAAATATAAGAAACTCGCTGCCGCGACAAAGAAAACGATCGCGATAAACAGGCCGATGAATAAACTCAGGCTCGGCAGCTGCACCGTATCATAGTACGTCCCGGCTTTTGCCATAAAATCAGAATGCACATCGATATAGTTGCCGTAAATCTCATTTTTCAAGGATTGGCTGATCCCAAGACTGTCTTTCCAATGATCATAGCTGTAGCCGTATAATGACGCTTTCTCACCGAGTGATTTCAGCTGATCAAAGGTTTGATCGTTCACCGCGATGATGGCATTCAATGAAATCAGCGGTTTTTTGACTTCTTTTACCGTCAGTTTTTGGTCAGACGGCTTGCCTTTTTGGTTCAGCAGCTTCAGCTGATCCGGCGCGTCGTTTTTGAAATTGCGGTCATACGTGCCCGGGAAATAGACAGCCTCATTATGTTTCAGGCCGTTCAGCTTAACATGGAAGTATGTTGACACATCCGATTCGCTGATCATGTAAACAGGCGGAACAGTATCTCCTTCCTGATAGCGGACATAGGAAACATTTATTTTGTCTTTCTTATACGTAAAGCCGTGTGTTTTCAGTTCATGGTCAATATCTTTCAAATGAGTCTGTTCTTTCGGGTTATTGCTGAAAGATAAATACTCCATCTCATAGGCGGACTCTTCCGCCCCGACGGTCGATTTGTACATCGCGAGCACGCCCGTCGCCGTAAAGGCAACCGCGGAAATAATACTGACGATAAAGAACAGGCGGGCGTTGTCTTTTAAACGATAGACAAGGTCAGAAACCCAAATAACATTTTTCCCGCGCAGATAAAAGGTTTTCCACTTCTTCAGCGCGCGCAGAATCCAGATGCTGCTTTGGCTGAAAAAGAAATACGTGCCGATGACGGTAAGCAGTAAAATGATGAACGGCTCGGTCCCGTGGACATTGCCTTTCAGAACCATGCCGTACCCGCCGCACAGGCAGGCGATGCCGAATAAGGACAGAAGCACGGACGGCTTCGGCTCCGGCTTGATCTTGTCAGTGCCCTTTATTAATTTGATCACCGTATTTGATCTGACAAAAAGGATCGTGAACTGCGATAAAAGGAAAAATAAGAGCAGAAATCCGCCGGCCGTAATGCCGAGCGCTTTCCAAGGCATGTACAGAGGCAGCGCGTCCATTTCTAAAATATAAGCGCCGACCGTAAAGAACGTTTTCGAAAAAATGAAGCCTCCGATAATCCCCGCTGCGATCGACATGACGCCGATGATCATGTTTTCCGCCGTAATGAGCTTTCTCAGCTGCACCGGCGTAATACCCTGCATCAGCAGAATACCGAATTCTTTATTTCTCGATTTCAAAAATGCGTTAACCGAATACAGAACAAATAAGAAAGAAAAAACAAAGATCATCCATTCCGCGGCGGTTAAGCCTTTTTTGGCGATGTTATTCAGGTAGCCTTCCTTTAGTGCCGGATGAAACAGGAACATCGCAAAGGTAAAGAAAATCAAAACGGAAAAGGCGCTGCTCAAGAAGAATGCAAGATAGGCCCTTTTGTTTCTCGTGACGTTTTTATAAGCGAACTGAAGAAAGGTCATTTGCGTTTCCCCCCAGCATAGACAGCACATCAAGAATCTGCTCATAAAAGACTTGGCGGTTTTCCCCGCGGTAAATCTCATTAAACAGTTCGCCGTCTTTTATAAAGATGACGCGGCGGCAGTAGCTTGCCGCAACCGGATCGTGGGTCACCATCAAAGCCGTGACATGATCATCCTGATTCAGGCTCTGCATCGTTTCCATGACGTCTTTTGACGCTTTGGAATCAAGGTTTCCCGTCGGTTCATCGGCCAGAATAAGTGACGGCTTATGAATGACCGCTCTTGCGATGGCGGCCCGCTGGCGCTGTCCGCCGGATACTTCAAACGTCCGTTTATTGAGCAGGTCCTCGATTCCGAGCTTTTTCGCGATGCCGTGCAGTTTTTCTTCCATGACAGACGGCGCTTCTTTTTCAAGCGTTAACGGCAGCATGATATTTTCACCGATTGTCAGCGTGTCCAGAAGGTTGAAATCCTGAAACACAAATCCGAGCTGCTTGCGGCGGAAATGAGCGAGCTTTGTCCGCTTCAGCCGGTGCGGGTTTTCTCCGTGAATCAGGATATCGCCTGAATCCGGCCGGTCGATCGTTGAAATGATATTCAAAAGTGTTGTTTTTCCGGAGCCGGACGGTCCCATCACCGCCGTGAACCCGCCTTCTTCTATTGAAAATGAAATTTGTTTTAAAGCTTGATAGGATACTTGTCCTTTATAGGTTTTATTTATATGTTTGACTTCAAGCATATTCGCCATGAGAATCCTCCTTATGGTTTTATTCTTGTTGATCTGGGCTGCTTTCATGTAGTGCCGGGGCATTCAGCATAAAAAATCCCCTTGACGTAAATCCATGTTATCAAGGGGAAACAGAATGAGCTATGTTGTTTTCTTAACGCAGTCTTACATTTTTGTAAGAAATGAAAATCGGACCGATGTCCCTTCACCGGGGGACGAGCTGATGTCCACCGTATGATTGAGCTTGCCCGTAATTTCTTTGACGAGATGGAGGCCGATTCCCGTAGATTCTTGGAAACGCCGCCCGTTTTCGCCGGTGTAATAAGGGTCAAACACCCGCTTGATATCTTGCGAGGGAATGCCGACACCGTAATCTTTGACTTCAAGCATCGTCCTGTCTTCATCGCGGAAGACATTCAGCTCCAGTCTGTCACTCTTGCCCGCTGAATATTTGACCGCATTTGTGACGACTTGGCCGATCGCAAATTTGAGCCATTTGGCATCGGTGTAAATCTGATGATCATCGCGAATATCCATTTTCGGATAGACGCGGTATTGAATAAAAAATCGTTTATAGCTTTGAATGACCGATTGGAGAAGCTCTGATAAGGAAACCGCTTCGACTTTAAAATCCCGCTCAAACAGGTCAAGCCTTGATGAATAAAGGAGCGTCTCCAGCCCGAATTCAATCTGCCGGACCTCTTTTTTGATTTGTTCAAAAACGGGCTCATCCTCTTCCTGAATGATTAAATTAATGACCGACAGCGGCGTTTTTACTTGGTGCACCCATTGATTCATATACGTCACCCGCGCGTCGAGCTTGGCTTCGGTCTCGTAGAGCTTCTGGTGCTGCAGCCGGGTCAGCTCCATCTGCTTTTCATACAGCTCTGAACAGAACACTGAAGAACCGAGATACGGGATGTCCGTCCCTTCCTGCTCCGAGCTGAGCCAATGATACACACCGCGGTCTTTGTACCAGCGATAGGCAAGATACCCCGCCAAAATAAGAAGCTGCACGCCCAATATGTAAAACAGGTGGGAAAAAGAATGAAGACCCGCAAACCAGTAATAAAAGAAGACAAACAGCCCTTGAAGGAGAAAAAGCAGAATCAGCACGGCATGAGACCGGAGAAACAGCTTCATGACAGCGCCCTCAGCTGGTAGCCTTCGCCCCGCACCGATTCAATGGAAACAGGCGCGTTCAGCTCCCGCAGTTTTTTTCTGAGCCGCGTGATATACACGTTAAGCGTATTATCATCGACGAAAATGTCGGTGTCCCACGTTTTTTCCATGAGCCGGTCTCTTCCCGTCACCTTTTCTCCCCGCTCCAGCAGCACTTCCAAAAGCTTGCTTTCTTTTTTAGAAAGCTCGCTTTTTTCGTCCTGAAAGCGCAGTTCAAACCGTTCCACAAAGAGCTGCACACCGGCATATTCAACCACTTTCTCTCCCTGCTTGGCGGCGTACTCTCCGTATGCCCTGCGGATCTGGCTTTTGATTTTCGCCAGCACAATATCATAAGAAAACGGTTTTTCGATATAATCATCTCCGCCGTTTTCAATCGCCATCACCTGATCCATTTCCCCGCTTCTGGCTGAGATGAAAATGATCGGGCTTGTAGAATGCTGGCGGATCTGGCGGCACCAATAATAGCCGTCATAAGACGGCAGGTTGATATCAAGCAGCACCACATCAGGCTTTTCGCGCAAAAAGACATCAAGAACAGCCGTGAAATCTGCGGCGGCCACGGTTTGATATCCGTATTTTTCAAGGTAATTCTGCAATAGTCCGCGAATGTCTTCACTATCTTCCACAATCATGATTTTATTCAAACTGAACCACTCCCGTTTCTTACACTGCTGCCATCATCATAATCGTTTCGGGCGTACGGACGCAACACCGCACAAAAAAAACCGCCATCTTGGCGGTTTCCGTTTTCTTCAGCCGACCTGCTGTTTTACGGCTTTACCGGCTGATCCGAACTCTCTCATTTTGCTTCGCACCGTCTCTTCCACGGCTTCAATGCCGGGTGTCAAATAGCCGCGCGGTTCGTACAGATCGCCGTTTTCCTGAAACATGCGGCGTGTTTCGTCTGTCCAGGCTACCATACATTCCGTGTTGATATTGATTTTCGCGTGGCCGAGCGTGATGGCTTTTTTGATCTGATCCTGAGGAATCCCGGATGCTCCGTGGAGAACGAGGGGAATATCAGTCATGCGGGAGATAGCCGCCATTTCTTTAAATCCGAGATTCGGCTCGCCCTGATATTTGCCGTGGACGGAGCCGAGGGCGGCGGCCAGCGCGTCGATATTGGTTTCTTTCACGATCCGCTCACATTCCATGATATCGGCATAACAGACCCCGCCGACAAGTCCGTCTTCCATGCCGCCGACCGTGCCGACTTCGGCTTCTACTGAGACGCCGTGCTTTGCGGCATAATCGGTGACTTCTTTTGTCATCGCGATATTCTCGTCAATCGGCTGATGGGAGCCGTCAATCATCACTGAGCTGAATCCGGCGTCAATGGCCTGTCTGCAGCGTTCCGCACTGCTTCCGTGATCAAGATGGAGCACGACGGGAACGGTAATCGCCATTTCTTCCATTAACGCGCCGACCATGGCGGAAATCGTTTTAAATCCGCCTAAATAGCCGACCAGACGATCGGAAGCCGCGGCGATGACCGGCGATTGCTCCTTTTGCGCCGCTTGCAGAATCGCCTTCGTCCATTGGAGGCCGTTGATATTAAATTGGCCGACTGCATAATGCTCCCGTTTCGCTTCTGCAAGAAGATGTTTCATGGTGACAAAAGCCATGTTCACGCCTCCTTCATGAAGTATTTTGATACGACGGCTTCCGTTGTTTCCTTTGCCGTTTTGATCGTTTCCTCCGCAGTCAGCTTATAATATTCAGGTCTGAACAGCTCTACGGAGACAACATCATTGAATCCGATTTCTTTTAACGCTGACAGATGGGCGTCTAAGTCAATCGCACCCTGCCCAGGCCAGACGCGGTCTTCATCCGTTAAAAAGCCGATCGGAAAGTCTTCTGTATCGTCGATATGATAGATGAAAATTTTCTTTCCGTCCGCCTGCTTCAAGCTCTCAATATTGGAGCCCATCGCGTGGAAATGGAAGCTGTCAAACACCAGTCCGACATTATCGCGGCCGACAGCGTTCACGATGTCATACGCCTGTTCAAATGTATTGACCGTGCATTGCGGGTGGCCGACAAATTCAAGGGCAATGTTTACGCCGTACGGCTCCGCGATGTCCGAAAGCTCAGTCAGCACCTCTATGCTGCTCTTTTTGATTTCTTCTTTCAAGATTTTCCGCTCTGTCACAAGCGGCACGGCCACCACATATTTCACGCCGAGCGTCCTGCAGGTTTCCATCATTTTTTTGAATTCCGAAATGATCTCCCTATAACCCTTCTCATCACGATTGTTGAAGAAAACCAGGGCGTTCAGGGCAAGCGGTTTAATGTGATGGGTTTGAAAATATTCCGCCAGATCGGCCAGTGAATGGTCTTTTAAGTATTCCGGCAGCTTATCCATTGTGCGGATTTCGATATAATCATAGCCGTGCTTTTCGCACAGTTCTAAATCCTGTTTCAGGTTTGAATTCTCCAGCGTAGTCGCTTCATTAAAGCAAAGTTTCATGTCAGCCTCTCCCTTCCGCGTTTTCGATATGAAGGGAGTCCGGCTGAAGGGCTTTTTTGCCCCGCTCCGCCGAACTCCATACTCAGCTTATGCCATACCCAGTTCTTCCTTTAATTTCTTAAGCGTGGTCCGGCTTGATTCATCCGCTCTTTCGCCGACCCAAGCAAACACGGCGTTCGTCGCAATTCCGTCGAATTTCATCTCTCTCATCTTTCTGAAAATCGTCTCAAAATCGACCTCGCCTTGCCCGATGTCCAGATGCTGGTGAACCGTTACTTTCGCATCAGGCGGATTGACGATGTAACGCAGGCCGTGCGCCGCTTTATGATTAAAAGTATCTGCAAATAAAACATGTGTGAGGCGGTCGCCGGCTTCATCAAACATGGTTTCGATATCGCCTTTGCCGTCATCATAGAAGAACGTATGCGCAGTCGAGTAGACAAGATTGATCCAATCCTTATCGAGCGCGCGGATCATATCCATCGCACCTTTGTGCGTTTCGATAAAATCGTATGGATGGGCTTGAAGATTGAGTTTAACGCCTTCTTTTTCAAAGACGGGCAGCAGCTCATCCATGGATTTGATGAATTTTTCTTCACTTGTCAACGGATCATACTTTGAACCGCTGAATTCACTGTTCATCAAATCCACTTCAAGTTCAACCGCAATTTCGATCGCCCGTTTCCAGTTGCGTACGGCGGCCTGGCGGCGGTCTTCATCAGGACCCGCCCAGTGGTAAAGCGGAAGAAGGGAGGACAGCTTCACACCTGTATCCTTTAAAAGGCGCTTCAATTGTTTGATTTTTGCTGAATCGACTTTCGGATATTTATAGAAAGGACAAAAATCCTCGCGCGGGGACAGTTCGATATATTCGTATCCGAGTTCCGCCGTTTTATAGACCATTTCCTCTAATGTTAAATCATCGCGGTACATGGATGGATCTAAGGCCAGTTTCATTTTTTCACTCCCGATCTATTATTTGTTCACAGTCGTAAATGATTGATAGAATGCCGGTTTCTCTTGAAGCGCCACTGGCTCTTTCTGTCCGGATTCCTGAGCTTTTACGCACGCGTCTGTTGTCACCGCGGCAATATAACCGTCCCATGCCGTCGGACCGCTGACTTCGCCTTTCTTCCGGATCGAATCAATGAAGTCCTGAATTTCCACATCATACGCAGCCGCAAATCGGCGCTGCCAGTCCATCAGAATATCGGTGCTGAATTTTCCTTCTTTTCTCAAGCTGATGCTTGACGGTTCCGGAAGCTTAATGACGCCGTCTTCCCCGACGATCTCACATTGAATGTCATAGCCGTATTTACAGTTCACATAGATTTCTGCATTGATGACGATGCCGCCTTTTGTTTCGATGATGACCATCTGCGGATCTTTCAGATGCGGCAGCGCATTTTTTGATTTCTTCGGATAGATGACTTGTACGGATTCATAGTCGTCATTGACAAGCCAGTGGAGGACATCAATTTCATGAACGAGCGTATCGACGACGGCCATGTCCGTTGAATAATTCGATGCGACTGTCGGGTTGCGGTGCGCACAGTGAATCATCAGCGGCTCGCCGACCGCACGGTTGTCGATCGCTTCTTTCAGCTGAACGTAACCGCTGTCATATCTGCGCATGAAACCTACCTGCACCAATCGTTTTCCCGTCTTCATTTCTTCCTCGACAATGCGCATACAGCCTTCTGCCGTTGTCGCAAGCGGCTTTTCACAAAACACGTGCTTGCCGTGCTGAATCGCTTTCAACACGCTGGATTCGTGAGCCGGGCCCCAGCTTGTCACTAAGACGGCATCCACATTTTCAGCAGCGAGAAGGCTGTCGTCATCAGGATAAACCGAGGCGTTCAAATTGAAATGCTGAACGGTCTGCTGCGCGGCCTCCTGATTCACATCTGTGACAGCGGTAATTTCCGCGCCCGACAGCTTATTTGTGATGCGGTTGATGTGCTCTTTTCCGATAGCACCGGTTCCGATAACACCTATACGTAAATTCATTGATCGCCACTCCTTCTGATAATCAAATAATGGTTCTCGTCTTTCTTTTCTCTCTGCCGTCCTGAGGAGCACCGTACAGTTCCTCCTGTATCTGTTCAAGCGACTTGCCGGACGTATTCGGTGCGAAGACAAGCCCGATGATCATACTGGCCGTCACACATATGAGCAGAATACCGGCCATAAAACCGATGCCGAATTGTGACATGATGACCGGCACAAATAAACTCCAAATGCCGATTGAAATACGGACGAGAAAGAACATGAGCCCTTGTGCTGACGCTCTGTGTTCTGTCGGGAACAGCTCGCTTGCCCACAGCTGGTAGTTCGCCTGCTGGCCGGCTCCGTTATTGATGCCGATCGCTAAAACAAACAAAAGCAGCATCGGGAGTCCCTGAAACGGCAGCAAAAACAGCGACCAGCCGACAACAGCCATAAAGGCGCAGATTCCGAACACCGTTTTCCGATATTGATCTGCAAAAGGCATGAAGATACAGGCGACGCCGAGCCCGGTGAAGATAAACAGGGCCATCTGCAGAATGTTGGCCGTATTTGCGGATACGCCGCCGACCTGCTGGTAGATGTACGGCATGAAGAATCCCATGACGCCCGCGGCGAGATTCCATACGAGAAACACACCCATTAAAAACAAAATGTTCTTGAAAAATTTCGGCTGAAGCAAGTCAAAATAAGATGTTTTTTTCACGGCGGCAGGCCGCTCTTCACTGTTTTTCCAGGCATCCGACTCAGGTAAACGCTTTCTTATCACATATGTGATCAGGGCGATCACCAATAGATGCGCAAAGACAATTTTATTTCCTAAAAGCCCGAGGTCACCGACCAAAACGGATAACAGCAGAACCACAACGGCTCCGGCGGCCCACGCCACCTGCGCCACTCCGCAATGCCTCGCCCGGTTTTTTTCGGGGGCGTTTTCCGCGATAATGGTCCATGAAGCCGTAATATCCGCGCCTACAGAAATCCCGATAATCATGTATCCGCATAACAGCATGGGAAAGTTGAATCCAAACAAAACCAAACAAATTCCTAAAGCGTAGACGAGCATACTGTTTGTGTATACAGCTTTTCGGCCGACCTTATCAGCCAAATACCCGCCGAGCAGCGCTCCGATGGCCGCTGATATCGCGTTTGCGCTGAAGGCGCCGAGCAATCCGATCTGACTGTCGGACAGCTTCAAGTAGCTGACCCACATAGATAAACCCGCTGATCCTGCCACGATGGAACCTGCATCAATGTAATTTGCTAATGCTGCGGCGATGGTCCGTTTGCTGAAAGCTGATTCCGCCTTGGCACTATTCATATAAGTCCCCCTCTAATTTGCAGGATCAAGCAGTTCACTGTCGATGTACTTTCTCGCAATCAGCGCGTACTCAAGCGGATTGGCGACTGCCGGGTCTTGTTCGGCTTCAATGACGATCCAGCCTGAATAATCATGACGGACGAGCGTTTGGTACACTTCGGTAAAATCGATGCATCCGTCTCCGGGCACCGTAAAAATGCCCTGTAAAAACGACTGCCTGAATGACTTGCCTTCCTGTCTGCACCGCTCCATAATGTCAAACCGCGCGTCCTTGAAATGAACGTGTCTGATCCGATCCATATGCTTGTTGAGAATCGTCATATAGTCTCCGTCTGAGATATAGGCATGGCCGGTATCATAAAGTAAATGGACATACCGCGGGTCCGTTCCATCCATCAGCCGGTCAACTTCTTCCGCCGTCTGGACGCCTGTGCCGAGATGATGATGAAACGTGAGCTCCAGCCCGTATTCGTCAGCGATTTTCCCGAGACGGTTCAAGCCTTGGCACAGTGTATCCCATTCTTCATTTGAGAAGTGCGGTTTTTTCTTAAATACATCAATATCCAAGCCCTGGACACTGTACGTCTGTTCAGAAACGATGGCGGCATCCGCTCCGACTTTCTGCAAATAATCACAGTGTTCTGTAAATTGTTCAGCCGTTTTTTCAATACCGTCTTGAATGATAAAGCTGCTGAACCATTTCCCCGCAATCCGCAAGTTCCGGAGAGCAAGCTCCTTATTGAGGACGGAGGGTTCAGGGAAAAACCCTCCCACTTCCGTACCTTGAAAACCGGCGACAACAATATCGCTTAACAAATGCTGCAGCGTATTCCCGGCTCCGATCTCCGGCATATCGTCATTGCGCCACCCAATGGGAGCGATGCCCCACAAAATATTTTGTTTGCCCATCGTGATGCCTCCCCTCTAGTACTGCTTCGCAGACTTCAGCTTCATCTCTTTCGCTTCGTATGCCCGCTGAACGCTTTCCTGCTCAGACACTTCCGCCACGCCGACATGCCACCAGCTGTCATAGCCGTCCGTCATCGTTTTCGGCAGAACCTTCATTTCAATTAAAGTGGATACCTCTTGCGTTTTCGCATCTTCAAGCGCCGCTTTCAGTTCTTCAACCGTATTGGCTCTGTATGTTTTAGCGCCGTAGCCCTCTGCCACCTTCGCGTAATCAACGTTTAAAATCTGATTGTCCTCTGTGCGGAACTCGCAGAAATAACTGCCGCTCCCGTGATCCATCTGCAGGTTGTTGATACAGCCGAACCCGGAGTTGTCAAAGAGCAGGACATTGATTTTTTTGTTATATTGAAGCGCGGTAATCAGCTCTGAGTGCAGCATCAGAAAGCTTCCGTCGCCGACGAGTGAATAGACTTCTTTGTCGGGATGAGCCAGCTTGAGGCCGAGCGTGCCCGATACTTCATATCCCATGCAGGAATAGCCGTACTCCAGATGGTACGTATTCGGGACGTTGGAATGCCACAGCCGCTGCAGATCGCCCGGAAGAGATCCCGCCGAACTGATGACGACGCTGTCTTCAGGAATCGTGTCGTTGATGGTCAACAGCGCCGTTGTTTGCGGCAGCTCAGTCTCGAGCGCGTCGGCATACTCGTTTAACACGTCCTGTGAGAAATGGTTTTTAATTTCCGGCTTGAACGCGTCACGTGTAAAAGTGACCTTGCCGAGCCGGTCCCGTTCAGCCAGCCATTCATCTTTCCAGCCTTTAATCGCCGTGCCGAATGCACTTTTATATCCGTCTAATAAGCCGTGCAGCCTGCCGAGCGTCACTTTCGCATCGGCTACGACCTGAAACGCGTCAAGTTTGTATGCCTGCATGCGGCTGACATTGATATTCAAAAATTTTGCTTTGTCAAAATCAAACGCCGTTTTCGAGGATGTCGCAAAGTCCGTGTACCGTGTGCCGACACCGATGATCAGATCAGCCTGGCGGGCGGCTTTGTTTGCGGCAAGTGTGCCCGTGATGCCCATGCCGCCCAGATTGTTGGCAAAATCGGCTTCAACCGTTGACTTGCCGGCCTGCGTTTCGACAAGCGGAATGCCGTATGTTTCAGAAAGCGCGATTAATTCCTCACGCGCGCCGGAGTACTTCGCGCCGCCGCCCACTAAAATGACGGGACGGCTGCTCTCCTTAATTCTCTCCGCGGCGCCTTTCAGCTCACGCTCGCTCGGCTGCATCCGATCAATGTAATGAACACGTTTTTCAAAGAAGCTTTCATCAAAATCAAATGCTTCTCCCTCTACATCCTGAGAAATGCAGATGGTCGCCGGGCCCGCTTTTGCCGGATCTGTCATCACTTCAAATGCCCGGATTAAGCTGCTCATCAGCTGCTCGGGGCGGGTGATGCGGTCCCAATAGCGGGACACGGGCTTTAACGCATCGTTTGTCGTGACGGCGGCGCTGTATTCCTGCTCCACCTGCTGAAGCACCGGGTCAGGCTGCCTCGTCGCAAAGGTATCGGCCGGAAGCAGCAGCACCGGGATATGATTGGCCAGCGCCGTACCCGCGGCAGCCGTCAAGTTAGCGGCACCCGGACCGACCGATGTCGATACCGCGTAAATTTTTCTTCTCAGCATCTGCTTGCTGTATGCCATCGCGGCATGCGCCATGCCTTGTTCGTTTTTGCCTTGATAGACTTTCAGGTGCCCGGCGTCCTGCTCAAGCGCCTGCCCGATCCCCAACACATTTCCATGGCCGAAAATCGTGAAGATGCCCTCAACGAACGGCTCTTCTTTTCCGTCAACATGAATGTACTGCCGGTTCAAGAATTGAATCAGCGCTTGTGCTGTCGTTAAGCGAATTGTCTTACCCACAAACGATCCCACCTTTTATACGTTCTATTTACCGTTAAGACTGTGTTGCGCTTCAATCAGTTCGATGATTTCACCGGCAGCCGGCATTGCTTCTGAGGAGCTGTGTTTGCTGACGACGATGGAAGCGGAAGCGCTCCCGTATTTTAACGACGTTTCAATATCCCGGCCGCTGACCAGTCCGTAGATGAAAGCTGACGCATAGGAATCACCCGCTCCGAAGGTCTTCAGCACCTTTGTTTTATAGGCGTGCGCCCGGAAAACTTCTCCCGATCTGCTGTATGCGTATGATCCGTCAACGCCGTGCTTAATGACGACAAGGTCGGCGGAGTGCGCAAACAAATGGCGGACGGTTTCATCGTTATTTCCGCCGCTGCGGTTTTCCATTACGTCAAATTCGTCACGCGTACCGATGACGATATCGGATTGTTCCGCCGCCAGCGTGTAGTACACGGCTGTTTCTTCTGCCGATTGCCATGTATACGGACGGTAGTCGAGCTCAAACACGACTTTTACGTCATGTTTTTTTGCGATTTGCACCGCTTTTAAGACGGCTTCGCGCGACGGGCTTTTCGCAAGCGCCGTACCTGATACGAGCAGCATTTTAGCGTTTGCGATGTAGCCTTCATTGACTTCGGACGGTTCTAGATACAAATCCGCCACGTCATCCCGGTACATCAGAATGCTGCACTCTTCAGGACTGAGAATTTCCGTAAAAGCGAGCCCGGCTTTGCGTCCTTCTCTGTCAACGGTCATTTGTGACGTATCGACGCCCTTTTCCTGCATATAAGAAACGATAAATCTGCCGTGCTGGTCATCCGGGATTTTGCCGATAAAACCGGCTTTTAATCCGAGCTTAGCGCTGCCGATCGCAATATTTGCCGGGGAGCCGCCGACATATTTAGAAAACGTCATCGTTTCTTCCATCGGCCGGTTGTATTCCGCCGCGTTCAAATCAATACACGCGCGTCCGATCGCGACAATATCAAACTCTTTTTCTTCATTAAACGTATATTTCATCGTTATCTGCCACTCCTCACTTGTCAGCGTTCCAGAATCCATTCATGGGCCGGATCATTATGAAACTTCCATTTTCGTGTCGGTCCCGCCATTACATTCAGGTAGTAAGAGGTATACCCGTCCGGAACACCAACCGGGTGATAGCCCGCCGGCACGATGACAACGTTTTCATTTTCTGCGGTCATCGTCTCGTCAATCGAGCGGTCGTCCGTGTACACACGCTGGAAGACAAATCCCTGCGGCGGGTCCGTTTCATGGTAATAGGTTTCTTCTAAAAATGATTCAGCCGGCAGATTGTCTTGGTCATGTTTATGAGGCGGGTAGCTCGACCAGTTGCCGCTGTCCGTGTAAACTTCAACAACGAGAAGGCTGTTTGCCGATGGATCTGAATCGGGGAGAATGTTATGAACGGTTCGTTTGTTTGCCAGCTTGCCGCGATGTTCCACACCGTTGTCTTCCGCTTTAATCAGCTTTGTGGGAAGCTGGTGTTCGGACGGAGAGTAGCACAGCGCGACCCTCGCCCCGCTGACGGCTGTGATTCCAAAAGAGCGGTCATTGGACACATAAACGCTGTCCGTCGGTTTTCTATCAAATACGCTTTCACGGGTGCCGATGCTTTCAAATGTCTGATCATAATCAGTGACGGTAACTTTTCCAGTTACCGCAACGATGCAGCACTCCGTCTTTTTCAAATCTTCTGTATAGGTTGAGCCGGGAGCGAGATCAACGACTTTAAATCCGACGTATTTGAGGTCTGAATTGGCTGAAGTGACGTCATGTATGATGGTCACGCCTTGAGAAATTTCATCGGCCTGCGGTTTGCGCAGCAAATGACTCATGTTTATTCCTCCTTAATGGATGGTAAAAGAAAACCCGGACGGAATCACAAAGCCGTCCGGGCCGGCTGTCTGATCAATTGAAGTCAGGAGACGGGTATCGTGCCGTCACGACTTTTTTACGTGTATAGAAGTCGACGCTGTCTTTTCCGTTTGCGTGCAATGTGCCGAAGAAAGAAGACTTCCAGCCCGAGAACGGGAAGAATGCCATCGGCGCCGGGACGCCAAGGTTGATCCCGAGCATTCCCGCGTCAATATTCTCACGGAAGTAGCGGATCGCGTTCGCATTTGACGTGAACAGGCAGGCGCCGTTCGCAAATTCAGACTGGTTGGCGATGTCAACCGCTTCTTTTAAATTTTTCACACGCATGACCGACAGAACAGGCGCAAAGATTTCATCTTTCCAGATCGTCATATCCGTCGTCACGTTGTCAAAAATCGTCGGTCCGACGAAATAGCCGTCTTCCGTTACATGTTCACGGCCGTCACAAAGCAGTTTCGCTCCTTCTTCGATGCCTTTTTCAATATAGCTGTGCGTACGGTTTTTGTTGTCCTCGCGGATGACCGGGCCCAAGAACACGCCGTCATCCAGTCCGTTTCCGATCTTGATGTCTGCGGCCTTTTCCTGTAATTTCGCCATAAACTCATCGGCGATTCCCTCTTCAACCGTCACGACCGCGCATGCCATGCAGCGCTCTCCTGCCGAACCGAATGCCGCGCCGATAATGTTTGTGACCGTATCTTCAAGGTGGGCGTCATTTAACACGATCGTATGGTTTTTTGCGCCCGTTAACGCCTGCACGCGTTTCAAATGTTCGCTGCCTTTTTTGAAAACATACTCGCCGACAGGTTTTGAACCGACGAATGAGATGGCTTTAATCTCCGGATGCTCAAGAATGCCGTTTACGACATCATGCGCGCCGTGCACGACATTGAAGACGCCCTTCGGCAGACCGGCCTGTTCAAACAGCTCTGCCAGTTTTTCCGTTAACAGCGGCGTGCGCTCAGACGGCTTCAGAATAAAAGTGTTTCCTAATGAAATCGCCATCGGGAACATCCAGCAGGGAACCATCATCGGGAAGTTGAACGGTGCGATACCGCCGACCACCCCGATCGGATAGCGGTAGTTCGCCGCCTCTACATCTGTGGCGATAGAGGCAAGTGAATCGCCCATCATGAGTGACGGCGCGCCTGCTGCGAATTCGACGTTTTCAATTCCGCGTCCCACTTCACCGAGTGCTTCTGTCGTGTTTTTACCGTTTTCCAAAGTGATCAGACGGGCAAGCTCTTCTTTGTTCTGCTGGAGAAGCTGCTGATAGTTAAATAGAATTCTCGCACGGCGCGGCACTGCCGTCTTCGACCATGTTTTAAACGCTTCTGACGCTGAGCGGACGGCGTATTCCACATCCTCCCGCGTAGAAATCGGAACCTGGCACATCACTTCTTTTGTAGCCGGATTGACAACGTCTTCATATTGATCTGTCTTACTTTCAACCCATTCACCATTGATGTAGTTTTTCAGTTTTCTGATCTCTGCCATTCTCATTGCCTCCTTAAATAGTAAACATCCCTGGGTAATAACGGATGAATATATTCATCTTTTACATATAAAAGACATGAATTAAACGCTTACAAATGCTAAAATGATGGTGGCTCCCAATCTTTTCATGTAAAAGTTGGTCATGTGCCGGATAAAGCAAACGGTTACATCTTTTACTTTTGATTTTACAGGTTATATTTTGGTCATTTCTTGGTTACATTGTAAGCCCAACACACCTTCAAGTCAATCTAAAAAATCAAAATTTTTTCATTATTTTTATCATACTTTTTTTAAGCGGGAAAACAGGAACTTGGAGAACCGTGTCGAATTGTACGGTGGGAACCCTCTTTTTTATCATTTGTTAAGTAACTATTGATTAACTCTTGGTGTTTATTATATATTTTAATTACTTTAAGAATTCTAGAAGGAGTTTTTTTATGAAACTGATGCGGATTCAGGAGATGGAAGAATACATTCTCAAACACGGAGCCACTTCGCTGGATGAGCTGTGCGAGGTATTCAACGTCTCTAAAAACACGGTCAGACGCGATATTAATAAGCTTGCGGAAAAAGGGGTGATCAAAAAGGTGTACGGCGGCGTGACGTCAGCAGAAAAATCTGTGCTCGTCCCTTTTGAGAACCGCACCATTCAACATCAGGATGAAAAAATCAAAATCGCCCGCTATGCGTCGCGGTTTATCGAGGATCACGATCTTGTATTTATTGATTCCGGCACGACGACCAAATCGATGCTGGAGACGCTTGATCCCGACAAGAATGTAACGGTGTTGACGAACAGCCTTGATATTATTAACGCCGCTTCATCCATGAAAAATATCGACCTGATCATCATCGGCAATAACTACAAACGGAAGACAAGGTCGTTTGTCGGCATTGATGATCCGAGCACACTCAATAAATACAACATTAACAAGGCGTTCATGTCCGCTACCGGGACAACGATCACCCACGGCCTGACGAATTCCGACTTACTGGAATACGAGGTGAAAAAGAAAATTTCCGAAAAGGCGAACGAAGTGTATCTGCTCGCGGATCATTCCAAATTCGGCAAATCCACGCTTTTGACATACGCGCCTTTCGACCGGCTTCACAGCATCGTCACTTCTCAGCAGCTCGATGAGGAATATACGAAGTATTGCCAAGAGCACCAAATCGACATTCACTTGGCATAGCGTTATAGTTAATAGAGAACGCTGCCGTATTTTCCCGGCAGGCGCTATGATATCCAATTTTTTCAGGGGGCGAAAACATGAGCAAAGTAACAATCGGCAAAACTGACCTAAAGGTATTTCCGATCGGTTTGGGAACAAATGCGGTCGGCGGACACAATCTCTATCCGAATCTGAATGAAGAAACGGGAAAAGAATTGGTCCGGGAAGCGATTAAAAGCGGCGTTACCATGTTAGATACCGCCTATATTTACGGTGTGGGCCGTTCTGAAGAATTGATCGGCGAGGTGCTGAAAGAATATAACCGCGAGGATGTCTTCATCGCCACAAAAGCCGCTCACAGAAAAGAAGGCAATGACTTTGTTTTCGACAACTCACCGGCCTTTTTGAAACAATCGGTCGAAGACAGTCTGAAACGCCTGCAGACGGATTACATCGATTTATTCTACATCCATTTCCCGGATGAGCATACACCGAAGGACGAAGCCGTTCAAGCATTGAATGAGCTGAAAAAAGAAGGAAAAATCCGTTCCATCGGCGTATCCAATTTCTCTTTGGAGCAGCTGAAAGAAGCCAATAAAGACGGCTTAGTCGACGTGATTCAAGGAGAATACAACCTGCTGAACCGTGAGGCGGAAAAGACTTTCTTCCCTTATACGACAGAACACGGCATCTCATTCATTCCGTACTTCCCGCTCGTATCCGGACTGCTGGCCGGCAAATACGACGAGAACACAACCTTCCCGGAAGGCGACCTGCGCAATGATCAGGCGCATTTCCAAGGGGAGCAGTTTAAAGAAAACATCAAAAAAGTCAACCAGCTCAAACCGATTGCTGAAAAGCACAATGCCGATACGGCGCATATCGTGCTTGCCTGGTACTTGGCGAGACCTGAAATCGATATCCTGATTCCGGGCGCCAAACGCGCGGATCAATTAAAAGACAACATGAAAGCAGCCTCCATTACGCTATCTCCTGAAGAAATCGCGTTTATTGACAAGCTGTTTTCCTAAGAAAAATAACACGCCTTTTTGAAAGGGCGTGTTTTTTTATGTTTATATTTTTCTCTTCGGGGAATGAAATAGTTATCTAAATAAACTATTATGCGTTCCAAAAGATGAGGAGGATCATCTGTGAAGAAAAACACCAAAAAATACCTGATTTACTTTTTCGGAGCATTGGGCGGGCTGCTTTACGGCTATGATACCGGTGTGATTTCAGGGGCTTTGTTATTTATTAACAATGATATTCCTTTAAACACGCTGACCGAGGGATTGGTCGTCAGCATGCTGCTGCTCGGTGCGATTTTCGGGTCCGCCTTAAGCGGGACATGCTCTGACCGATGGGGCCGGAGAAAAGTGGTTTTCGTCCTTTCACTCATTTTTATTATCGGCGCGCTTGCCTGTGCGGCTTCGCAAACCGTCACCATGCTGATTATCTCCCGTGTCATACTCGGGTTAGCCGTCGGAGGCTCAACGGCGCTGGTTCCCGTTTATCTATCTGAGATGGCGCCGACAAAAATACGCGGAACGCTCGGCACATTGAATAACTTAATGATTGTAACCGGAATTTTACTCGCATATATTGTGAATTACATATTCACCCCGTTTGAAGCTTGGCGCTGGATGGTCGGTCTCGCGGCAGTACCGGCGGCGCTTTTATTAATCGGAATCGCGTTTATGCCGGAATCTCCGAGATGGCTCGTCAAACGCGGCCGTGAGCAGGAAGCCAGACAAGTCATGGAAATGACTCACGACAAAGAGGATATCGCCGTTGAATTGGCGGAAATGAAACAAGGAGAAGCCGAGAAAAAAGAATCTACGCTCGGCTTGCTGAAAGCAAAATGGATCCGTCCTATGCTGCTGATCGGGATCGGCCTCGCCATCTTCCAGCAGGCGGTCGGTATCAACACGGTGATTTACTATGCGCCGACCATCTTTACAAAGGCCGGACTCGGCACTTCGGCGTCCGTTCTCGGCACGATGGGCATCGGTGTCTTAAACGTCATCATGTGTATCACCGCCATGATCTTAATTGACCGGATCGGCCGGAAAAAACTGCTGATGTGGGGAAGTGTCGGCATTACCTTGAGCCTGGCGTCACTATCAGCCATTCTCCTTCTGGCCGGCCTGTCAGCTTCAACAGCTTGGCTGACCGTGCTGTTTCTCGGAATCTATATCGTCTTTTATCAGGCGACATGGGGTCCCGTCGTATGGGTTCTGATGCCGGAGCTGTTCCCGTCAAACGCACGCGGAGCCGCAACCGGATTTACGACATTGATTCTGTCGGCAACCAACCTGATCGTTTCGCTGGTATTTCCGCTTATGCTGAGCGCAATGGGCATCGGCTGGGTGTTCGGAATATTCTCAGTCATCTGCCTTACATCCTTCTTCTTTGCCGCTTACATCGTTCCTGAAACGAAGGGCAAAAGTTTAGAAGAAATCGAAACGCACTTGAAAAAACGGTTCTCCTTAAAGAAGCGCAGCAAACAAAATCAAATTCTTAAACAGCGCACACTGTAATCAAAAAAGGAATCGCCCCGCTGGGCGATTCCTTTTTGGCGTCATACCATGACTTTGCAGATATCATTCGTAAACTCGACCGGATCATGGAGCGGCAGCCCTTCAATCAGAAGCGCCTGATTGTACAGCAGGTTTGTGTATAAAGCAAGCTTTTCCCGATCTTGTCCGTGCGCGTTCTTTAACGTCTCAAACACTTCGTGATTCGGGTTGATTTCCAGCACTTTTTCCGCTTTGACCTGCTGGCTGTCAGGCATGGCGTTTAACACTTTCTCCATTTCGATCGTCACTTCGCCGTCTGTCGCAAAGCAGACCGGATGAGATTTTAAGCGTTTTGAGGCTCTGACATTCTTGACTTTATCCGCAAGAATCTCTTTCATGCTTTCGAACAGGTCTTTATATTCGTTTTCTTCGGCTTCAGTCTGCTTATCATCTTCGTCACTGTCGATGCCTAAGTCGGCGCTTGAGACGGATTTGAACTCTTTTTCCTCGTAGCTTGTCAGCATTTTGATCGCGAATTCATCAATATCTTCCGTGAAATATAAAATTTCGTAGCCTTTGTCCGCCACCATTTCAGTTTGCGGCAGCTTTTCAATCCGCTCATATGAATCGCCGGACGCGTAATAGATATATTTTTGATCCTCAGGCATTCTGGACACATATTCGTCCAGAGTGACGAGCTTTTTCTCCTTAGATGAATAGAAGAGAAGCAGATCTTTTAAGACGTCTTTATTCGCGCCGAAATCATTATAGACGCCGAATTTCAGCTGTCTGCCGAAAGATTCATAGAAAGATTCGTATTTTTCCCTTTTGTTCTTCAGCAGGCTCTTCAGCTCGGCTTTGATTTTTTTATTGATGTTTTTCGCAATCAGCTTCAGCTGGCGGTCGTGCTGCAGCATCTCTCTGGAAATGTTCAGCGACAGATCCTCAGAATCCACCATGCCTTTTACAAAGCTGAAATGATCCGGAAGCAGGTCGGCGCATTTGTTCATGATCAGCACGCCGTTGGAATACAGCTCCAATCCTTTTTCGAATTCCTTCGTATAATAGTCAAACGGCATGTTTTCCGGAATAAACAAAATCGAATTGTAGCGTACCGCTCCATCGACGCTGATATGCACGTGGGTCAGCGGTTTATCAAAACCGTAATGCTTCTCGGCGTAAAAAGCCTCGTAATCCTCATCCGTCAGCTCGCTTTTGTTTTTTCTCCAGATCGGCACCATGCTGTTGACCGTCTGTTCTTCCTGAACTTCTTCAAATTCGTTCTCGCTGCCCTCTTTCGGCTTGTTGACCGTCTCTTCCATTTTGATCGGGTAGCGGATAAAATCAGAGTACTTTTTCACGATCGCTTTGATGCGGTAGTTTTCTAAAAACTCATCATAGCTTTCATCTTCTGTGTTTTCTTTTATTTTCAGGGTGATTTCCGTACCGACGGTTTCCTTGTCACACGGCGCGATCGTGTAGCCGGCGGCCCCTTCCGACTCCCATACATACGCCTCGTCACTGCCGAGCGCCTTACTTTTCACCGTGACTTTATCAGCCACCATAAACGCCGCATAAAACCCGACGCCGAACTGGCCGATAATGTCATGGCCGTCTTTCGAGTCATTTTCTTGCTTGAAAGCGAGTGAACCGCTTTTCGCAATCGTGCCGAGATTCTGTTCAAGCTCGTCTTTTGTCATCCCGATACCGGTATCTGTGACGGTGAGCGTTCTCGCTTCTTTGTCCGCCGTCACTTTTATATAGTAATTG
Source organism: Bacillus sp. R45 (assembly GCF_021729365.1). Lineage (NCBI taxonomy): Bacteria > Bacillati > Bacillota > Bacilli > Caryophanales > Bacillaceae > Bacillus > Bacillus sp. R45. The sequence goes on from NZ_CP091421.1 coordinate 3,801,020, forward strand.
TCTTGATCAAACGTTAATGAATCATCGGTTAACGCCTTGTAATAGATTTTGTCAATCGCATCGCTCGCGTTGGAAATTAACTCGCGGAGAAAAATTTCCTTCTGCGTGTAAATGGAGTTAATCATCATGTCCAGCAATCGCTTGGATTCTGCTTTAAACTTTTTTTTCCGCACTTCAGATCTCTCCTTTAATTATGCTTTGATGTTATGTAAAATCTTTTCAGCATCTATTTATCATATACAGTGACAATTGTCAACTAGGATTAGCAGATGCATATATTGTAAATTTAACATGTTAATGGATTCATTTCACCCATTTTATCAATAAAAAAGAGAGAATGTTGATCATCCTCTCCTCTCTGCTTCTTTCCGGCGGCCGAATTCCTTCTTCATCCATATGTATGACGGGTAGAAAAACAAACTAAATAAGATAAGAGATCCCAAGTTTCGCAAAGACTCATGCAGAACATTTCTTACAGTGAGAGGAAACGTGATGTCCTGAAACAGAATAGAGATAACGGTGTAAATCACAAATCCCATAGGAACAATGGCATAACAATAAAACGCTATCTCCTTCTTATGCTGTATCTTCAAAATATGTAAACCTCCCAATGATGTATATACATAATATTAACATATTTAATAGGTATTTAGAAACAAACCTCCGTATGTTTATCCCCCTATTCAGCGGGAACAGGTATAGAAAAAGGAGGAATCGCAATATGGGAAGATTAACAGACAAAACCGCAATCATCACAGGGGCCGCGACAGGCATCGGACAAGCGACGGCACGGGTTTTCGCCGATGAAGGCGCCCGCGTGATCTGCGGTGACATCAATGAAAGCGAACTGAATGAAACCGTCAGCGCCATCAGAAAAAACGGCGGAGAAGCAGAAGCCTTTCACCTTGATGTATCAGATGAAGAAAACGTAAAGTCTTTTGCAGACGGCATTCAGCAAAAGTACGGAACAATTGATATTCTGTTTAACAATGCCGGTGTTGACCAAGAGGGCGGCAAAGTCCATGAATACCCGGTCGACCTGTTTGACCGGATCATCGCCGTCGATCTGCGCGGCACATTTCTGTGCAGCAAATACCTGATTCCGCTCATGCTCGAAAAAGGAGGCTCCATCATCAACACCTCCTCCATGTCCGGCCGGGCCGCAGACCTTGACCGTTCCGGCTATAACGCCGCAAAAGGCGGAATCACGAACCTGACGAGAGCGATGGCCATTGATTACGCCAGAAGCGGAATCCGCGTCAATTCCTTATCGCCGGGTACAATTGAAACGCCGCTCATTGATAAATTGGCAGGCACGAAAGAAGACGAAATGGGCGAGGCGTTCCGTGAAGCCAACAAATGGATCACGCCGCTCGGCCGGCTCGGAAAACCGGAAGAAATGGCGGCTGTCGCGCTCTTCCTCGCTTCAGACGACAGCTCTTACGTCACGGGAGAAGACATCACCGCAGACGGCGGCATCATGGCATACACTTGGCCGGGGAAAATGCTGATTGATAAGAAGTGGAAGGAAGAGACGGAGTGACGATAGATAATAAAAAAAGCCAGTGTAAAAAAAACACTGGCTGAACAAGCTGAGGGCGGGTTACTTAAACCAGCCCTTTTCCTTTGATCGGGTAATGGCTTCAATTCGATTTTTCACTTCTAGTTTATCCAGAATCATCGAAACGTAATTGCGGACTGTGCCGCTTTTGATGCTGAGGGCGTTTGCGATTTCTTTCGTGTTTTTTCCGTCTGCGACAAGCTCGAGCACCTCTTTTTCCCGTTCGGTCAGCGGGTTTTCTTCACTATAAATGTCCTCCATTAATTCAGGTGCATAGACGCGTCTCCCTTTCATGACGCTGCGGATGGCGCTGACGAGCTCATCGCTCGGGCTGTCCTTGAGCATGTACCCGCTGACGCCTGCTTTTAGCGCCCGCTGAAAATAGCCGGAGCGGGCAAAGGTCGTCAAAATGATGATTTTCACACCGCTGTCCTTGAGTTCTTCTGCCGCTTCAAGACCTGATTTCCCGGGCATTTCGATATCCATCAGACAGATGTCGGGCGCATGTTTTTCCACGAAATCGATGGCATCCTGGCCGCTTGTGCCTTTGCCGACAACCGTCATATCCTCTTCTAAATTCAACAGCGAACCGAGTGCGCCGAGCAGCATTTGCTGATCCTCGGCAATGAAGATGTTGATCATCTGCTACCATCCTTTTCTTTTGATTTTGAATCATTCGGGATTCTCATGGTCAGCTTTGTTCCGGCGGCTGTATCGATGGCTAAACTGCCGTTTGCGAATTCAAGACGTTCCCTCATTCCAAGCAGGCCGTGCCCCTTTGAAAAAAAGCGGTCTTCTCTGCATTGAAAGCTTCCGTCATCTTCTACCGTAATGACAACCTCTTTCCAAAGCTGCTGAATGGTGATGCGGCATACTTTGGCGCCGCTGTGTTTCACGACATTGGTGACGGCTTCTTTAATGCACATGCTGACGATGTTTTCGTTCAGCAAAGAGATATGTTTGGGCGCTTCTTTTTCTTCATACACAAATTCAATTCCTGCCGCTTCAAGAATTTGTCGAACATTGCCGAGCTCATCCTTCAATCGGATGCCTTTCATCGATGAGACGATTTGTCTGACCTCATTTAAGGAAGTGCGGGCCGTCTGCTGCACGCTTTTCAGCTCAGCGCGGGCCTGTTCAGGGTCCTTATATATCAGCTTTCGGGCAAGGTCGCTTTTCAGTCCGATTAAGGAGAGCTTTTGTCCAAGTGTATCGTGAAGGTCCCGGGCGATGCGCTGCCTTTCTTCCAGCTTCACAAGATCGGCAATTCGCTCATTTGCATATTCTAATTTCTCCTCAAGGCGCTCCCGTGCCTTTCTGCTTCGAATGCTGAGCGGAAGCAGGATGGCACTGATCAGTGTAATGACGATAAACGGAATTTGTGTCAAAAACCATTCTTTTTTCAGAACAAGGCTGAAGTTGACGGCAACCGCCGCACTGATGATATGAATGTAATATAAGATGTAAAATGGAACTTTGTCTCGGATATGGCCGATGAAGTAGGCGATAAAGAAGGCGAAATAAATATAACTGAACAGCATGGCTGAGCCGGTCGAAATGCCGATCAGAAGAAGCGCCCATAAGTAAAGCGGCCAGCCTTTTGCAACAAATGCAAAGCGGTATGCGCCAAAGAAAACGAGCGTGAAAATGATGCCGGCCACGATGACGAAGGTAGAAGAGCTTTTAAAAATAAAATAAAAAGGCAGGATGAAAAAAATCGTCCATATATAAGGAGAAATCCCGTTCAGTTTTTGAAATTTAAAATACTTCTTCATCTTTGTTCCACCTTCTGCTGCTTGTGTCTACCATCACTTTATCAAAACACCGCCTTCATTGCACCCTCACGCATGAAGAGAAGGCTCTTTCTGATAAGAGAAAGAGCCGTGCGCCGTATCAGGCATTTTTCTTTAAAGGTTCTTTCGGCACCGGATGGGGCGCCGATGTTTTCCGCGCCTCCCGGAAGGTGACAAACTGCTTTTCGTCCTCATCCCACAGACGGAATTTCATGGATTCAAGACTTGTTTTAAGCGTAATGGTCGGTACGTTTTTTAAAGGCTCGTGTCCCTCATGAGCGGCTTCCAGCTTGTAGTTCGGCACCTTCGGACTTAAGTGGTGGACATGATGATAGCCGATATTGCCCGTCAGCCATTGCAAAAGCTTCGGCAGCTTGTAAAAGGAGCTTCCTTCTACCGCGGCCTGCACATAATCCCAATGCTCATCGGCTTCAAAATAAGAATCCTCAAACGTGTGCTGAACATAAAAGAGCCAGACGCCGATTGACCCCGAAATAAGGAAAATCGGACCCTGAACAAGCAAAAAGTTTTCCCAGCCGAGAAGCAAGCACGTCGCAGCAGCCAATAAGACAATCGCCGCGTTCGTGAAATAGGTGTTCCAGCGCTCCTTGCGGCGGGCGCCTTTTACATTGAAACGGTTTTTAATCAGAAATACGTAAATCGGGCCGAGAATAAACATAATAAACGGATTGCGATAAAGTCTGTAGCGTATTTTTGTCCAGGCTGACGCTTCGTTATATTCCTTGACGGTCATCATCCAAATATCGCCGGTGCCCCGTTTATCTAAGTTGCTGCTTGTCGCATGATGAATGGAGTGGCTTCGCTGCCATTGAAGGAACGGAAACAGTGTCAGCACACCTGAAATAAACCCGAACAGCCGGTTCAGCTTCTTTTGTTTGAAAAAGGATTGGTGGCAGCAGTCGTGGAAAATAATAAAGATTCTTGTCAAAAATCCCGCTGCTATAACAGTACAGGCGAGGGTCAGAAGATAGGAGACATTGAGGCTGAAGTAAGCAAGAAACCAAAGGGCAAAAAACGGCACAAACGTGTTGAAAAGCTGAATGATACTATGCTTTGTATCGGCGCCGGAAAATGCGGCAACCTGCTTTTTTAAAGACGCTTGTTTTTGAGTTGCGGCGTGATTGATCATGAATGTCATGTCCCTTCTTTTTCATTATGACCTCAAGTATAACGGGGCGCCCGACGCGGTTGTAGTAGCAGCCATCATGCCCCGAATATGACATTTGTCATGTTTGGCGGCAGAATGCTGATCAGGCGTCATATGGAAGGTTTCTTTCATATCTGCACTTCTCAAAGAAAACAGCAAAAAAGAACCCGGCCTGTTTTCGGCCGAGTTCTTTTTCATCATCCTCACAGCAAAATCACCCGATACTTCTTCACATCCAAAAACTGCAGAAACTCCCGGGCCAGCATATCCGGCGCGTGGTCTTTTCCTTCATGAAGACGATATTGAATCAGACCGACGAGCATGGACGCGACATAGTATGCATAGAGCTTTTTGCCCGCCTGAATGTGCAGAGGCTGATGAAGATAAAACGATTGCAGCGCTCTGAACATTTCCGGGATGACGTCAGGCACTCCTGAACCCTCTCTCAGAAAATGAACGAGCGGAAGGCCGCCGGACAGCGCCGAAAAGAGCCGGACGAGCGCGGCTTCCGCTTCTTCCACGGAGCAGTCGGCAGGGTCTCCTTTCACCGTCAATAATCCGATCAGATCCCGGCATGATTGATGGATGATCGTTTTCAGCAATGCTTCTTTGTTGGCGTAATGGTCATAAAAAGTGGCACGGCGGAGGTTGCTTTGACGGGCAATATCGGAAATCGTGATCGCCGCGTACTCTTTTTTTTCCGCCATTAAGCCGATCATGGCTTCTTGCAAGGCCTGCCTCGTCCTTGTCACCCGGCGGTCGGCGGGCTTTTTTTCTTCTTGTTCCGGCACCCGGCGGCCGAACAGCCAGTAAAACCGTTTTTGAGAAATCAAATCCCACACCTGTCCGCTGATTTCTTCCGGGGATGCCCCGGGCTCCTCATTCAGCCAGTACAACACAATGGCATATGTGTATAACGCGCGGTAATGAATGTACATATCCTGTTCAGTCGGTGAGAAATCCGCATTGACCGGTGACAGCAGCACATCATGCCGGAACACATCTTTTAAAAAAGCATGAACGTGAAAATACGGCATTTTATGACGATCCATCATCGTTTGAAAAAACACCCGGTGCCGGTCAACAAAAGACAGTGTCGGATGCACTTTTTGCCATCCGCCCTGTAAATGAAGCACATCTTTATTCTTCAGCGAATCATACAGCGCTTCGCTCAGCCCGTCTTTCATTTCTTCCTCTATATCCTCTAAAATCGCATATTTATCTTCGTAATAAAGGTACAGTGTCCCCCGGCTCACGTGCGCCCGTTCGGCGATGTCCTTCATGGTCACACGGCGGATATCCCGCTCTCCAAGCATGGCCAAAAGCGCTTGTTTAATGTCATTTGTCATAGAATCCGGCATAAGAGACACTCCTTTCATTAGACAGATCACGGCAATTTGTACGGTAACGTATAGATGCGTTTACGCTGTCTTTGCCGCAAAAACACATCACATTATAATAGGCCCTGAAGAAATAAAAAAGCAACCAGAGGAGGAAAACCGATGGATCAGCATATAAAAGCAGACATCAAACGCGTCTTTGCGCTTCAGAAAAAAAATCAAAAAACGCTGCGTGCTTCAACAGCCGGGCAGCGCAGAGAAAAGCTTCAGCGCTTTTTAGATGCCGTCACCGCACATGAAGAAGAAATCATCGAGGCGATCAGACGGGACGTCCGCAAGCCTTATCATGAGGTGAAAAGAGCGGAAACGCAGGGAACGATCAAGGCGATTAAAGATAATATGAACAATCTCGACACCTGGATGGCGCCGAAACGCGTCGGCTCATCCGTCAGCCCCGACGCTGACGGCGTATTAATGTACGAGCCAAAAGGCCTTACCTTAATTCTCGGCCCATGGAATTATCCGTTTATGCTGACGATGGCTCCGCTTGCGGCTGCCATTGCGGCGGGAAACAGCGCGATTGTGAAGCTGTCCGATTTTACGATGGAGACGAGCCATATCGCCGCGACAGTTATTCGCGAGGCATTTCACGAAGAAGAAGTCGCCATTTTTGAAGGTGAGGTCGATGTCGCGACAGAACTGCTCGACCAGCCGTTTGACCACATTTTCTTCACCGGAAGCACGAATGTCGGTAAAATCGTCATGACGGCAGCGGCGAAGCATTTGTCGTCCGTCACGCTTGAGCTTGGCGGAAAGAGCCCGACGATCATCGACAGCGGCTATGATTTGATGGACGCGGCGAAAAAAATCGCCGTCGGCAAATTTGTCAATGCGGGGCAAACATGTATCGCCCCTGACTATCTCCTTATGAAGGAAGATGTACAGGACACCTTTACAGATCTTCTGCAGACCATTGTCAATGCAGGTTTTATGGAGGATGATCATACGGTTGACCGCAACAAATTCACGCAGATTGTCAATGACCGCAACTTTAACCGTGTCAAAGCCCTGTATGATGATGCCATTGAAAAAGGGGCAAAAACGGCGTTCGGCGGCGTATTCGATGCTCATGACCGCACGATTTCTCCGACCGTGCTGACAAACGTCACGCCTGATATGAAGATCATGCAGGAAGAAATCTTCGCACCGATTCTGCCGATTATGAATTACGAAGATATCAGTGAAGCCGTTGATTACATCACTGAACGGGACAAGCCGCTTGCCTTGTATGTATTCAGCCATAATCAGGAGCTGATCGATTATGTTCTGCAGCATACGACGTCCGGCAATGCTTCTGTCAATGATGTCGTCGTTCATTTCACTGACGTCAACCTTCCGTTCGGCGGTGTCAATACGAGCGGGATCGGTTCATATCACGGTGTGTACGGCTTTAAAGAATTCTCTCATGAAAAAGGCGTATTCATTCAAGCTTCTAAATAAAAAAAGAATCCGCGTGCGCGGATTCTTTTTTATTATTTTTTTGCCCCGAATGCGAGCAGTTTCGTATAAGTGCCGACGTAGAGCGTGCCGTCTTCAGCCAGAACCGGGGAGGAAATGACATTGCTGTCTGTTTGATAGCGCCATTTTTCATTCCCGTCAGCGTCAACCGCATAGACGTTTTTATCGTCAGAACCGAAGTACACATTGCCGTCCGCATCAATCAGCGGCGCCGTTCTCACAGGCCCGTCCGTATAGAAAGACCAGTTCATATTACCGGTTTTGCTGATGGAAAACAGCTCGCCGCTTCCCGAACCGATATACACATTGCCGTTATGGTCGATTGCTAATGAAGAGCTGGAGAAACCGTTTAACGGGAACGTCCACTTTACAGCACCCGTTGATGTATAGGCGTATAAGTTGCCGTCCTGGTTTCCGGCGTAAACGGTGCCGTCTCTATCAATAACCGGATAACCTTTAAACCCGTTGGACGTCGTTTTTGACCATTTCACTTGGCCCGTTCCGGAATTGATCGCGTAAAAGATATTATTGTACGTTGCCGTATACAGAGTGCCGTTTGATGCTAACACGGGAGCGGAGCCGACCACGCCGTTTGTTTTAAATTTCCACTTCTGCGTCCATGTCGAAGGCGACGTCGGTTTAATCGCATAGATATAGTTATCCAGCGTCGACACATACAGCGTGCCGTCAGAGCCGATAGCCGCATCGGAACTCGGCGCCCCGCTCAGCGGAACCGATGTTAAAATGTTTCCGGTTTCTTTGTCGATGAAATACAGTTTTTTATCGTGAGAAGGAAGATAAATGACACCGTTTGTTCCGAGCACCGGAGTCAGCGTATAGGTCGTCCCGAGGTTTTCCGTCACCCATTTCACAGTACCGTCCGAATGATACGCCGTCAGCTTCCCGTCTTTTGATTGAATAAATACGGTGCCGTCCCCGTCAACCGCGGCTCCCGCACCGTTTTGAGGGGTGGCCGGAACATTCTTTTCCCATTTTAACGCGCCATCGGCAGTGCTTGTAAACCGGCTTTCCCTTGACCAGTTGAACATCGTCGGAGACATCGCCTGCGCGTCATACCGTCCCGCCAAGAAGCCGGATGCCGCATGATTTTGTTTAAATACCGTTTCCGCGGCTTGAGCAGCCGCCGGATGCAGCCATTTTGCCCCCGGCAGATCAGAAACCGCCCCCACAGATAAAGCCGCAGCAACCGCAGCGCCGGCCGCCAATGTTTTCATTCGCAATGAAGCTGTCTTTTTTTTCAATGTCAGTTCCTCCCGTTTCTATTAAAAACTGCTATACCGCTTTCATCATACCATAATCATCCTATGAAATATTTGTATTTTCGGTAGATTTATAGAACAAATGTCACATAGCCTGCTGATGCTTCGGGGATGATCGAAACGCGGCAATATACCACACCACATTGACGATGAAAGCCGCGCCTGACCAAACGAAAAGACCGTAATAAAGAGACAGCTCCTGCCCTAAGGAAATTGCGGTCAATAACGCCACCAACAAGACAGCCGCGCAAATGATAAGCCCGATCCCGCAAAAAACAGCCATGATGATTTTCATGACACGAACACCGAGAATATACATAATGAGCGGGACCGCATATATAACAAGGATCTGACCGACGGCGGCCCACATGCCCGCGGAATTAAAACGATTCGCGTTCGGCCCCGTTTCTGCAAGCGGAGAAAGCGAGACGAGGACCGGCAATAAACAAAACATCAGAGCGGAAAGCAAGGTCATCGCAACCGCACCTTTTTTCTTTTGATTCATGTGAATATCCTCCTGACAATAACCCGGCTTTTTTACCGGTAATCTGATAATATGTTATATTTTAGCACGATATTTACTTAATTTGAGAATGTTTTGTCAAAAACGAATTTACAAATCCAGAAAAATAGATATAATAAACGTTATGGAACCGATATTGATTCATAAAGCGTTATCTAACAAAACACGAAGTGATATTATGACGTGGCTTAAACACCCGGAAGACCATTTTGATGAAAGACCTTATCTTGATCAGGGACTCAGTTTCCGCACCGGAATTTGCGTCGGTGATATTCAGGCAAAGTCAGGGCTTGCGCAATCCGTCATCTCCAGCTACCTGCTGACGATGCAAAAAGCCGGCCTGCTGGAATCCGAACGAATCGGAAAGTGGACCTATTACAGAAGAAATGAAAAACAAATTAAAGCCTTTGCTGACTATGTCCAGCACCAGCTATAACCATGAAAGGAGGGCTTTTTTTGTTCTAACATATCTACTTTTCTATATATGTAGTTAAATAAAAGGAGGCATACATAACAATGAAAAAAAGCAGCTCCATCTTCATTCTATTTTTGGCACTAGGGGTTTTCGGGATTATCACGACCGAGATGGGCATTATCGGCGTTCTTCCGCAAGTGGCGGACAGATTTCATATTTCTGCTTCAAAAGCGGGATGGCTTGTCAGTATTTTCGCGTTCATCGTCGCTGTGTCGGGACCGTTTTTGACCTTGCTTGCTTCAGGTATAAACCGGAAATACATTCTGCTTTTAGCGGTGCTGATGTTTGCCGTTTCAAATGCGGTCTACGCGTATACGGCGCATTTCAATGTCATGTTGGCGTTTCGGATCATTCCGGCTTTATGCCACCCGGTGTTCTTTTCTGTAGCGCTTGCGGCCGCGGCCCGGCTTGTCCCCGCCGGCCAATCCGGAAAAGCCGTAACGAAAGTCTTTTCAGGCATCACCGCCGGCTTTGCGTTCGGCGTGCCTTTCACGTCTTATCTGGCGGATCGTCTCTCTCTTGAAGCCGCCTTCTTATTCGGCGCTATCATCAGTCTCATCGCGTTCACGGGCATTCTTCTCTTTTTGCCATCCATGCCGGTCACAGAAAAAATGTCTTTCAGTAGCCAGCTCGGCATTCTTCGCAAACCGGCTTTGTGGCTCAATATCGCTGCCGTCACCTGTCTCTTTGCGGCCATGTTTTCTGTCTACAGCTATTTTGCGGAGTACCTCGGGCGGGTGTCCCATATGATCGGCACATGGGTCAGCTTCATGCTGATGAGTTTCGGGGTGATTATGATAGCCGGGAATTTCGTCTTCGGTGCTTTGTTATATAAAAATATGAAAAAGACCGTCATCCTGTTTCCGCTTCTTTATACAGCCGCCTACTTGCTCATATACGGGTTTGGGACGTCTTTCGCGCCGATGGCCGTCCTCGTCTTCGTATGGGGCGCCGTTCATTCCGGCGGTCTCATTGTCAGCCAGACATGGCTTACTGCGGAAGCAAAGGAGGCGCCTGAATTCGGCAACAGCCTGTTTGTCTCTTTTTCCAACCTCGGCATCACCATCGGAACGGCGGCGGGCGGCTGGTTTATTTCACATTTGGGAATCCATCAGCTGATGTGGTGCGGCATCATGTTTGCCCTTCTGGCTTTCGGGCTGATCATGGGACGCTTGGCATGGGGAAAGAGGCTGCTCGCAGAAGCTTAAGCTCCATTGCAAAATCCGGAATGTTTACGTATAATATTCCAGATTAAAGCAAGGGAGAGAAAAGGATACATGGAAAGACCGGCAGGATTTTGGATTCGGTTTCTGGCTTACGTCATTGATCAAATCATCATAGGAATTCCGATTTTTATCATACAATTTATGGTCTCTTTTTTATTTGCGGCAGGCGTTGCGGCGGCTGACCCCTTCATGACCGAAAATCAGTTTAACATCTCTTTTCTGGTGTTCGGCGTCATCCCGATTCTTGTGAGCTCTTTTGTAATCAGCATCTTATATTTCAGCCTGCTCACAGCCTCAAAGATGCAGGGGACCCTGGGAAAAGCATTGCTCGGCCTTAAGGTCGTCAATGAAGATGGCGGACGCATTTCCATCGGCCAGGCCTTCGGACGCGCTTTCGCCTATATCATATCCAAGCTCATTCTTTATATCGGATTCATCATGGGTGCCTTCGGAGAGAAAAAAACGCTGCACGACATCATGTGCAGCACCCGGGTTGTTTATAAATAATGTCCCCAAGTCCGGGCCTTTTGAGCCCGGGCTTTTTTATGACGGCTGTGCCCGCCTGATGTCAATGCTGCCTTCTCCGTCAGCCTCAATGCGGATCGTCCCGTTCACAATGACAGACAGCGGATGGAACTCCGCATGCTGATCAGAAAAAATCCAGCGGCGGCCGCTCGGCCCTAAAAGCAAAAACGCCCCATCATTGTAATCACCCATAAAATGAAACCCGTTTTCCTTAAGAGGCGCGCCGTCTCTCACCGGTATACCGAAACGCTGCAGCTCCTTCCCCGTCGATACCACCTCGGCAGCCGTCAGATTCACCTCACCGATATTCAGAACGGACTCAATCGAAAAACGTTCCGCGCTTGGCGGCGATGTGCCTCTCGCGATGAATTCCGCCAGATTGTTGGACGGATCTTTAAAATAAAAGGAACGCGCCTGAATATGGGAGAAATACACCTCATCCTCCCCATCTTCCGTTTGAAAAACGACTTTATCCTTTATCCACGCCTTCGCCTCATCAAAACGATTATTCGGAATATTAAACGCGAAATGATACGTCGGATGAGAGTGAGAATCGGCGCGCCTGAATTCCAACTCACTTTCTCCCGCCTTGATGGTAAACGAATCACCGGACTCATCAATTAAAGGAAAACCTAACACCCGTTCATAGAAGTGTTTCGTCTCCTCCAACGCACAACTGTACAAAGTAATGTGATTTATTTGCATGATCATACCCCCTTTGGTTTATACTGCCATATAGAGGGGGTGATTCCTACTGTTTCGATTCACCAATTGAGAATCCTCCTTTCGCCCGGCGCTACACATGACAAGCAGCGCCAAACCGCTTATACCAGGCGTTATTAAATGTCTAAAGCAAAAAAAGCAGAAAATAATACCCCATATAGCTTGACAAAAAATAAATGTTATTTAATAATCTATATATAATTAGAATTATTATTGAAAGATAAAGTGAATGCTTTGTCTTTTTAATATATTTCAAATCACATTTCAGGAGGAAGATATTATGTCTTTAATCGGAAAAGAAGTACTGCCATTCGAAGCAAAAGCTTTCAAAAACGGTGAATTCATCGATGTAACAAACGAAGATTTGAAAGGTCAATGGAGCGTTTTCTGCTTCTACCCAGCGGATTTCTCTTTCGTTTGCCCGACTGAACTTGAAGATCTTCAAGGACAATACGCTGCACTGAAAGAATTAGGTGTTGAAGTATACTCTGTTTCTACGGATACTCACTTCGTACACAAAGGCTGGCATGACAGCTCTGAAAAAATCGGCAAAATCACTTACGCAATGATCGGTGACCCATCTCAAACGATCTCCCGCAACTTCGACGTTCTTGACGAAGAAACTGGTCTTGCTGACCGCGGAACATTCATCATCGATCCTGATGGCGTTATCCAAACAGTTGAAATCAATGCAGGCGGTATCGGCCGTGACGCAAGCAACCTAGTAAACAAAGTAAAAGCAGCTCAATACGTTCGTCAAAACCCAGGTGAAGTCTGCCCGGCTAAATGGGAAGAAGGCGGCGAAACACTTACACCTAGCCTTGATTTGGTAGGTAAAATCTAAGGAGTGCATTCCATTGGTACTTGATGCAAATATCAAAGCACAATTAAATCAATACATGCAGCTAATTGAGAACGACATTGTTCTCAAAGTAAGCGCCGGTGACGATGACACTTCTAAGGACATGCTGGCTCTCGTTGACGAACTGGCTTCCATGTCATCTAAAATTTCAGTTGAAAAAACTGAATTAAACAGAACACCGAGCTTCAGCGTTAATCGTACCGGAGAAGACACAGGCGTTACATTCGCCGGTGTTCCTCTCGGCCACGAATTTACATCATTAGTGCTGGCATTGCTTCAAGTCAGCGGCAGAGCGCCTAAGGCTGATCAAAAGGTCATTGACCAGATTAAGAACATCAGCGGAGAATACCGCTTTGAGTCTTATATCAGCCTGACGTGCCACAATTGCCCTGATGTCGTCCAAGCATTAAACATGATGAGTGTGCTCAACCCGAATATCACACATACAATGATTGACGGCGCGGCATTCAAAGAAGAAGTAGAAAGCAAAAACATCATGGCTGTTCCGACTGTTTTCTTAAACGGTGAATCTTTCGGCAGCGGCCGTATGACCATCGAAGAGATTCTCGCGAAAATGGGCAGCGGCGCAGATGCGTCTGAGTTTGCCGACAAAGAGCCGTTTGACGTTCTTGTTGTCGGCGGCGGACCTGCCGGCGCAAGCGCGGCGATCTACACGGCGCGTAAAGGCATCCGCACCGGTGTCGTCGCTGAACGCTTCGGCGGCCAGGTACTCGACACCATGAGCATCGAAAACTTCATCAGCGTCAAAGCGACTGAAGGACCGAAGCTCGCTGCAAGCCTTGAAGAGCACGTGAAAGATTATGATATTGACGTCATGAACCTTCAGCGCGCGAAACGCCTTGAGAAAAAAGACCTCTTCGAACTTGAACTTGAAAACGGCGCTGTACTGAAAAGTAAAACAGTGATCCTTTCAACAGGTGCCCGCTGGCGCAATGTCAACGTACCTGGTGAGCAAGAGTTCAAAAACAAAGGTGTTGCATACTGCCCGCACTGTGACGGACCATTATTTGAAGGCAAAGACGTAGCCGTTATCGGCGGCGGAAACTCCGGAATCGAAGCGGCGATTGACCTTGCAGGTATCGTCAATCACGTGACTGTGCTGGAGTTCGCGCCTGAACTGAAAGCAGACGAAGTCCTGCAAAAACGTCTTTACAGCCTGCCGAACGTCACTGTGCACAAAAATGCACAAACGAAAGAAATCACAGGCGACCAAAACGTAAACGGCATTACGTTCGTTGACCGTGAAACAGGCGAAGAAAAACACGTTGAACTCCAAGGTGTATTCGTCCAAATCGGTCTCGTGCCTAATACAGAATGGTTAGACGAAACCGTCGAACGCAACCGCATCGGCGAAATCATCGTCGATAAGAGCGGCGCGACAAGCGTTCCCGGCCTATTTGCCGCAGGGGACTGCACAGACGGCCCGTACAACCAAATCATTATCTCCATGGGATCAGGTGCAACTGCCGCTTTAGGCGCATTTGATTATTTGATCCGGAATTAATGTAAAAAGCGCTACCCTGCTTACACGGCAGGATAGCGCTTTTTTTATATTAAAACGGCATACTGCATAGCAGTACACCGTCTGAAGTCATTCAATCTGTCTTTCTCCCTCTCGCCCGATAGATAAGAAACAATCCAATAAACCACAGCGGCGTCAGCAGCAAAGCCGGGCGCGTCGCATCCGCAAACAGCATAATCACCAGAATGAAGGCAAACAGCGCCAGCACGGCGTAATTGATAAACGGCGCAAACGGCGCCTTGAAAGACGAGCTTGCGTGTAAGTCCGGACGGGTTTTCCTGTATCTGATATGACAGACAAGAATCACACCCCACACCCAAATGAAACAAATCGCGCTGATGGTTGTCACGATGCCAAAGGCTGCTTCCGGTATCAATTTGCTTAAAAGAGCGCCCGCTGACAGCACAATAACCGATATCCATAACGCGCGGCTCGGCACATGATTTTTATTCAGCTTCGCAAAACTTGCCGGCGCCTGTTTCGTTTTGCTTAAGTTATACAGAATCCGGCTTGTTGAAAACATCCCGCTGTTACAAGCAGAAGCGGCAGACGTTAATACGACAAAATTAATGATTCCCGCGGCTAACGGAATGCCGACCAGACTGAAGGTCTTTACAAAAGGACTTTCCGTTGCATTCAGCTGCATCCACGGGTTAATACATAAAAGAATGATCAATGCCCCGACGTAGAAAAATAAAATCCGCAATGGAATTTTATTGATAGCGGACGGAATATTTTTTTTCGGATTTGACGTTTCCGCCGCCGACACACCCACTAATTCCACACCGACATAGGCGAAGATCACCATCTGAAATGAAAGCAAAAAGCCTGAAAATCCGTTCGGGAACAAGCCGCCGTGCTCCCACAGATTCGCCGCTGAAACCGTTCCGGTATGCGTTTTGAACCCAATCACCAGCAGAACCACCCCGATGACAATTAACGCGAGAATCGTGACTACCTTAATTAAGGCGAACCAAAACTCCAATTCTCCAAAAATCTTAACCGTTAACAAATTAAGCCCTAATAAAATGAGCAAACAGATAAGTGCCGGAATCCACTGCGGAATATCAAACCAATATTTCACATACACACCGACGGCGATCACATCCGCCATAGCCGTCATAATCCAGCAAAACCAGTAGGTCCAGCCGGTGACAAACGCTGCACGCAGTCCTAAATACGCCTCGGCTATATCCGTTAATGATTGGTACCCCGCTTTAGATAACAGCAGTTCTCCCAGCGCCCGCATGACGAAAAAAAGCGCAATACCTACAATAAAATACGCAAAGATGATAGAAGGACCCGCCAGCTGAATCGCCTTACCGGACCCTAAAAACAATCCGGTACCGATCGTGCCGCCAATAGCGATCAGCTGCACGTGCCGATTCGATAAGTCCCTCTTTAGCTCTCGCTGCTCCACATCTGACTCCTCCTTACCTCTCTAGTGAACGATGAGCAAAAAAAGCCAATAAAAAAAGAGATTGGATGCCCTCCAATCTCATGGTCATAAGAATATCAAATTATATTTGCGCCGCTGACAATCAACAGCATGACAAATACATATTCGGTACTCTTCTGTCCTTTTGCCTGAGATTGTGAACCCTTCGGCGCCGCGGAAAACCCGCGGTCTCTCCAGAAGCCGCTCCTGCTGTAGTGCGACCCACAGCAATCATAGCCTGCTACGTATTGAGTTTCCGATAGAAATAACTATCAGCTAACTTTTTATTTTAATGGAAGTTGAATGCATTGTCAACAGGGGTATACGCTCACAGCGTTATCCCGGTCCAATTTTTGATGCCTGAAGCGCCGTATCTTCCGTTTTCATTGTCTCAAAAAGGCGTTATGCGGTACTATCATATAAGGTCTAATCATTTAAACATTATGTCATACTTTAAATTCACTTTATCATACAATTGCTCGTAAATAAAAAGGGGATGGACGAGATTGGAAACCAAATATTTAGATCTGCTCGCACAAAAATACGATTGTGAAGAAAAAGTGGTCACGGAAATCATTAATCTGAAAGCGATACTGAACCTGCCGAAAGGAACCGAGCATTTCGTCAGTGATCTGCACGGGGAGTACCAGGCATTCCAGCACGTGCTGCGGAACGGTTCAGGAAGAGTAAAAGAGAAGATCCGCGATATTTTCAGCGGCGTCATTTACGATAGAGAAATTGATGAATTGGCGGCTTTGGTCTATTACCCGGAAGACAAACTGAAGCTGATCAAACATGGCTTTGATACGAAAGAGGCATTAAACGAGTGGTATAAAGAAACGATTCATCGGATGATTAAGCTCGTTTCTTATTGTTCTTCCAAGTACACCCGCTCCAAATTGCGCAAAGCACTGCCCGCCCAATTTGCTTATATTTCCGAAGAGCTGCTGTACAAAACAGAACAAGCCGCCAACAAGGAACAATACTACTCCGAAATCATAGAACAGATCATTGCGCTCGGCCAGGCCGATAAGCTGATCACCGGTCTTGCCTACAGCACGCAGCGATTGGTGGTCGACCATCTGCATGTTGTCGGCGATATTTATGACCGCGGACCGCAGCCGGATAAAATCATGGAAGAACTGATCAACTATCATTCAGTGGATATTCAATGGGGGAATCATGATGTTCTCTGGATAGGCGCTTATTCCGGCTCAAAAGTATGCCTGGCAAATATTATCCGCATCTGTGCCCGCTATGACAATCTGGATATTATTGAAGACGTTTACGGCATCAATCTGAGGCCGCTATTGAACCTTGCCGAAAAATATTACGATGATAACCCGTCTTTCCGCCCGAAAGCGGACGAAAACAGACCGGAAGATGAGATTAAACAAATCACAAAAATTCATCAGGCGATCGCGATGATCCAATTCAAGCTTGAGAGCCCGATTATTAAGAGACGGCCAAACTTTAATATGGAGGAACGGCTGTTACTGGAAAAGATTGATTATGACCGCAATGAAATTACGCTGAACGGAAAAACGTATCAACTGGAAAACACCTGCTTTGCGACGGTGAATCCCAAACAGCCTGACGAGCTGCTAGAAGAAGAAGCAGAAGTCATGGACAAGCTGCTGTTTTCTGTCCAGCACTCCGAAAAGCTGGGCCGCCATATGAATTTTATGATGAAAAAAGGCAGCCTGTATCTGAAATATAACGGCAACCTGTTGATTCACGGCTGTATTCCCGTCGATGAAAACGGCAGCATGGAAACGATGATGATAGAGGATAAAGCTTATGCGGGCCGTGAGCTGCTCGATGTATTTGAACGGTTCTTACGTGAAGCGTTTGCCCATCCGGAAGAAACCGATGATCTGGCGACAGATATGACGTGGTACTTATGGACAGGCGAATACTCCTCCCTCTTCGGAAAACGGGCCATGACAACCTTTGAGCGGTATTTCATTAAAGAGAAGGAAACGCATAAAGAAAAGAAAAACCCGTATTACTATTTGCGTGAAGACGAGGCAACCTGCCGAAACATCCTGAAGGAATTCGGCCTCAATCCTGATCACGGCCATATCATCAACGGCCATACACCGGTAAAAGAAATCGAAGGCGAAGATCCGATCAAGGCAAACGGAAAAATGATCGTCATCGACGGCGGCTTCTCCAAAGCCTACCAATCCACAACAGGCATCGCCGGCTACACGCTCTTATACAATTCCTACGGCATGCAGCTCGTCGCCCATAAACACTTTAACTCCAAGGCCGAAGTACTGAGCACCGGAACCGACGTCTTAACGGTGAAACGATTAGTCGACAAAGAGCTTGAGCGGAAGAAAGTGAAAGAAACAAACGTCGGTGAAGAACTGCTGAAAGAAGTGGCGATTTTGGAGAAACTGCGGGAGTATCGTTATATGAAGTGAAGAATATGGAGTTCAGAGATAATTCTCTGAGCTCTTTTTTTACGGTTGCGAACTAAGAAGTCCCTTTCCCTGTATGTAAAACAGATTTAACCGCTTCTTCAATCTCCCGATAACCGGTACATCTGCAAATATTGGACTCCAGCCAATTTTTAATCGTGTCATCACTTGCATTCGGCTCAGTATTCACTAAAGCATGACAATTCATGAGAAAACCCGGTGTGCAATAACCGCATTGAAACGCGAATTTTTCAATAAAGGCCTTTTGAATCGGCGTATTGATCAGTCCTTCAATTGTCGTAATATCCTTTCCTTCCCCTTCTGCCGCAAGCATTAAGCAAGATTTCATCGGCACCCCGTCCGTTAATACCGTACAGGCGCCGCAATCCCCATTTAAGCAGCCCGGCTTTGCACCAGTTAATCCGAGACGAAGACGAAGAGCAAATAACAAAGTATCAGCCGGTCTGACCGTCATCTGTCTTTCCTCGCCATTTACTTTCAACGTAATAGGATCAGACATTTGGACCTCCTTCTAATTCCCGTAAGGCATCTAAAATTGTATGTTGCAAGACAAATATTCGGTATTCACTTGAGCCTTCCGCATCATCAAGAACGGGTTTGGGTACATACTGTAAAGACCTGCGCGCTCTATCTTCTAATGAATAGCTTTTATCGTTAAGCACAGCCTCCATTTCAGCAGAACGAAACGGAAATGGACATACGCCGCTGAAAGCCATTCTGATCTCATCATCTTTTTTCAGCGCACAGACTGTCACCAATGGATATCCGACATTCCACTGCTGTCTTCTTTTGATACTGACAAATGGCAAGTCAACATACGCTCGATCGACAACGATATGAAATAAAAAATCACCTTTTTGCAATTGTATTTCCTTGTTAAATACTTTATTTATAGGATGGTAATGAATCCCCGCTCTCCCTGCAATCCCTAGCAAACTATCAGAAATCAGCAACGGCAGCACGGCCTCACGGTAGTAGATGCCCCCGCAAATGTTTCCGCCCAGGCTGATCTTATTTCGAGTCGTCCGATCGGCTATTTCACTTACTGTTTTACTTAATAGCGGAAATGGATTTTCTTCCTCCAGTTTCGTTAATGACACACCCGCTCCGATCACCAGTTCATGTTCATAAAAGCGGATGGTTTGAAATCCCGGAAGCGCGTTCATGTCTATCACCGCATCCGTATAGATGATATTCAGCCTTCCTAACGTGATAATTTCCGTGCCGCCGGAATAATACATTGGTGTTTTCTTTTCGGCCGCAAGCGAGTGAAATAGATTGATTGTTTCTTGAATGGTCTTCGGTTTAAAATAATCAAAATCAAACGGTATCATCTTTCCACCCCTCTTGCGTTCTCCATAATTGTTCGGGAATGAGAGGAAGTTGATTCAATTGGACACCTAAAGCGGCGGAAAGGCAATTTCCCAATGCGGCCGGCATCCCCAGCAGTCCGTGTTCCCCGCCGCCGCGCGCTCCATAAGGCGCAATCTCATGCGGGGTTTCAACAAATTCAATGATATATTCAGGCTGCTCTCCATAGTGAAGGGGGCGGTATGTTCTAAGCTGAGGATTTAATACTCTGCCATATGAATCAAAGACAAAGGTTTCTCTTCCTCCGAATGCGATTCCCATACTCATTCCGCCCATCACTTGACCCCTTGCAGCTTTTTCATTCAGTACAGTTCCTATATCCACAACAGAATAGGCTTTTGTAATCCGATACGTATAATCCCGCTTATCCAACTCAACTTCAATTCCCTGAGCACCGACAGCCCACTCGGGTCCCGGCTTTCCTCTTCCCGTTTCCCGGTCTAAATTCGTCATCCGGGTTAATGTGTAATTGCCGCTCGCAATGATTTGGCCGCCAATGGTATTTCCATTCGGAAACGTATATCCGTAAGCAATGTCTTTTATGTCAACATGTACAGAAGGATGATCTATAAAATAAACCTTTCCGTCGGCCACTTCCAATTCCTCGACAGGAACCCGCAACACACATGATGCCGCGTCCTTCAGCTTTCGAATGGCTTCTTCCGCTGCATTCAGTACGGCATTTCCGGCCATTAACGTCCCTCTGCTCCCCACGGTTTTCCAATGCTCGGGTGTTGTTTGTGTATCTACAAGCATTTTTACATGAATTTTGCTTATATCCATTTTCATTCGTTCCGCCAGGATTTGGGCTAGCACTGTTTTTGTCCCTGTTCCAATTTCCACTACCCCTGACATCAAATTAATGCTTCCATCGGGATTAAAGGTTAAAATAACCCCGGACGTTGCATTTGTATCAAATGTTGAGGTTTTCCAAATACAGCTGATTCCCTTCGCCCGTATCTTCCGGCCGTCGATTTCAATTCGCTGTCCCTCGTCCCAATTCATTAATTCCTTCAATCTTTCAATACATTTCGGTACATTTCCGACCGTGCTTGAATTGAGAAGAACTTGAGTCGGTGTGGTGTCACCGGGGCGAATGGCATTTTTATAGCGGAGTTCTAACGGGTCCATGTTCAGCTTTTCCGCCAATACATCCATCGTCCGCTCAAAAGCAAATAACACTTCAGCATGGCTGTAGCCTCTGAATGCACTTGGATATGGATGATTCGTATACATACAATATGAATCACACGATATATGGTCGATAGCGTACGGACCCGTACAATCAACCACCGCAGCCCGGCTGATGTCCACTCCTTTATCAGAGTATGCTCCGCCATCAAATAAAAGCTGAATGTCCGCCGCCTTTAAAATTCCATCCTTTGTGGCCCCTAATTTGACAATGGCATCCAATCCTACATGAACGGGAGATGTGATCATATCCTCTTCTCTCGTATTAAACAATTTGACGGGCCGGCCTCCGACTGCTTTTGATGCCAAATAGGCAATCACCTCTAACTGAACGGCTGCTTTTCCCCCGTACGCCCCGCCTACTAAAGGCGTTTTGACGATAACCTTTCCGGGTTCAATTCCAAAATACCACTGCATTAATTTTTTAATGGCAAAAGGAGCTTGAGAGGATGTGGTAATGATAATCTCCTCATCCGCCCGAATTTCAGCGATCGAGCATCTTGTCTCCATCGCAGCGTGATCAGAAGGGTTAAAGGAAATCTGGAATTCTGCTGTCACATGGCTTTCCCTAAATCCGTCTTCAATATTTCCTTTTCTAACCTTATCCACGTTTGCGATATTTGTCTTCGGAACCGGGAATACACCTTTTGTCTTCTCATAGCGGTCCGCATGTTCATGGACGAGCGGCGCATCCTTTTGAAAGGCCTCACGGGGGGAATTGACGACGGGAAGAGGTTTATAGGATACTTTGATGGCATCCGCGGCCTTTTTAGCTGTAATCGGATTTTCCGCAACAACAACAGCAACCGGCTCACCATGGTATCTGACCCTTTTGTAAGCAATCGGCGATCTGTCTTTAATTTCCTCACCTGCAAGCGGAAAAGGTTCATCCCCCAATATCGCTCTCACACCGGGAATCTTCCAAGCTTCTGAAAAGTCCATCGACACAATATCGGCATGAGCATATGGACTGGTCAGCATTTTTGCGTGCAACGTCCCTGTTTCTTGAAAATCATCCGTATATTTCGCTTTACCCGTCACTTTTTCAAGGGCCTCTTTCCGAATGACACTCTTCCCGATATACTCCAACTCATTCACTCCCCGAATTTATTCAGCAGCAGCCTATAATCTTCAACTGTATCGACGTCATAAAAAAGCAAAGGGTCTTGAAAGCTGATCATTTTTCCCATATTGATCATACTTTCACGGATGACATGCCGGGCGCCCCGATCTCCCTTTAACTGATGCAATACCGGAAAACATTGATTGGAGAATAAAATGGGGGGCATAGGAAGATGCTGATTTTCAGCGGCGATAAATGAATAACGGCGCTCTTTTTGATAGGAATCAATTAACGTATTGATGATATCTGCGGTGACAAACGGCTGATCTGCAAGGAGAATGATAACGGCGTCAGCCTCGTACGCTGCCGCTTTTTTTACACCGCATTGTATAGAATGGCTTTGGCCCTTACCCGCCTGCTCACATTCTGCCTGGCTCCACTTATTTGACATGGGATCTAAAAAGAAAAAATCCGAAAGCCAATGCAGTAAATCTCCCTTTCCCGTAATAACGAAAATATGATCTAATTCAGATAACAAGGCATGTTTAAGAGCCATACTTCCAAGGGAAACGCCATTGAGAAATAAACTTCGCTTATCCGTTCCCATGCGTCTGCTTGTACCGGCTGCCAGGTATATGGCTGCTGTTTTCATAAGCGGGACCTTTGTTTTCGCATTTTTTGAATCAGCTCGCCGACAATACTTACAGCAATCTCTTCAGGGCCTTGTGCCCCGATGGGAAGGCCGATAGGGGAATGAATATCTGCCGGAATCTCTGCCCCGCCTAACAGCCGCTCCGTGCGCCTTCTGGGGCCTAAAACGCCTTTATAAAACACATTCTCGTTTTTTATTGTATGTAAAATGATCTGATCTTTTTGAAAGCTGTGCGTCATAATGACAACAAAATCCCTTTTTGTCATGCTCAGTCCTTCCATGACTTCTTCCGGTGCTCCCGTAATCAAATGGCCGGCTTCAGGAAAATGCCCGTGATGACATAAAGCGGGACGCCAGTCAATCACCGTCACATGAAAACCCGTACCAGCTGCCAAAGAAACTAACGGCTTCGCATCTTCCCCTGCTCCGAAGACGTATAAACAAGGTTTTGGCACCATCTGATGGATAAAAAATAAATCAGATGTATGTTCATCCCTTTTGATTCCCTTTTCTATCTGTCTCAGTTTTTGAATACGGCCTTGTTCCATCACATCCCCGGTTCCAAACACGCTGCCGTCTTCAGCGATATACAGATCTTCCTTCGGCTCTAACGTTTCAGTGAATCGTTTCAGTCGGGTCACAGACTTTTTTTCATCTAAGCATGTCTTGACTGTCATCAGATTTCGTTCCAATTCCCCTTTTACAGGCTCAAGTAAAACCGTCAAAACACCATTACAGCCAACACCCTGTCCCCAAGATAAATCGTCTTCCGCGCTCATATCAAAGCGGACAATCAACGGCTCTCCTGCAGTCCAGACCTGTTCCGACCGTTCAACGAGATCTTCTTCCAGACAACCGGCGGATAACATTCCGACTCTTGTTTTATCCCCTAAAATCAGCATGGAGGCCCCTTCTTTCTTATAAGCGGACCCCTCTGTTTTAATGATGGTAGCCAGTACCTTAGCTTTCTTAGAATTGGCGATGACATCCAAAATCCGGTGTATATCATCCATCTCATGTCCCCCGCTTTTACCTGATCATATCTGCATCTGTATATCCGTATTCTTTTTTTCCGGAAAACATTACAAACGCTTCAGCAATTTCTTCGTTTCTAAAAAAAAAGAGTCTTTATAGACCTTATGACTGGGCGGCGGGTGCGACAGCATGTCGGAGCGGAGAGATTCCAATAACACGTCCTGTTCCTTCTGTTTCCGATTGTCTGTTTCACCTTGCTGTATGCCTTTAAAACCCGCAAAGTATTCACTTAACACTTGTAAATCATTCCCCAGCTCCCTTTTGTCACTTGAAGATAAAGCTCCTTCTTTTTCCCATTCTTTTAACGTTTTCACTATATTTGATAGATACTCAAATCCGGCGTTCAACTTTTGCATCTCTATTTGATAGCTTGAAATGATGATTTTATGTTTTTTTCTGACGGGGTTGAATTTTAAGCTGTCAGAGGCTGTTTGCAGCATCTCTTTTGTCATATGCAGCTCCTGCAGAAGATGGTTCATTTTATATTCCATAAGGTTCCCTTTTCCTTGTCCCCACTCTGATTGAACCCATTTGGAAAGGTCTGAAAGTGTGCCGGAAAGCTGACGAGCCAATGTTTGAAAAGAGTCCGCTGCCTTTTTTGTGTAGTCGGGCGGAAAAAGGAACATGTGAACCAGAATGGCGATGATGACGCCGATCACCGTATCGATGATTCGGTCGAATGCATAATCTTTAGAGTTCCGTTCAAACGTAAAGACCAACAAAATGGTGAGCGCTACCTGATGCAGAACCGTTACATCTATTCGCAACCACTTCGCTATGTAAGTACCGCCTAACAGGAACAGCCCCAGCATCCAGCCATTCATTGGCAAGTGACTGACAAGAAAGGACGTTAGCATGATCCCAATCGCAGTTCCCGCAATACGATGAAAAGAAAAACGAATCGACTGATCTATCGTTGGCTGCAAACATAAGATAACAGACAGAGGCGCTAAATAGGGGTGATCAGAGCCCGCCAGTTTTGCCGCTTCCCAAGAAACCGCAGAGGCAATCGCCATCTTCCAAACCAAAGATGTTTTGTTTTGAATTTTTTCACTTTTCATCATACGCCCCCTCCTTTCAGAAACCTTTTCCACTAGGTTTCCGTGACGGAAAGGGATTTATACTGACGTGTGGAAAATGCGGAAGAAGCTGTTGTTCGCAATAAAGGTGCTTCTCTGAGCTCTTCTTTACGGTTTCTATCCTCCTTGATAACTTCGCATCAGATATGAACCCTGCTCTCCTATGACTTTCGAAGGGAAACATACAAACCTTGTTGGTTAATGTGATGAAATTGGGTGAATTTTTTATCATTTTATATGGTAAGGGTTTAACAAGCAGAATGCCTTTGTTAGTATGGCAACCAAAGGAGGAGGATCAATTATGCAAAGCAAAATGAAGCTAACCGCAGTGAAACTGGCAGCCTTGGTATTCCTAGCAGGTGCCTTTGCCCTCCCGGTTTTACCCCATGCTGCGGCAAGCGATTACTTCTCTTATCATAAAAATGCTACTCTCTCTAATTAACTTTACCGAAACTATATTGATATGTTTTGTCCTTGTAGAGACGCTTTTTTAATAACACGGATCGAAAAAAATCCCAACTAACGAAAAGCTCTCATATTCCCGTTTGTATGATGTTGTATGTGTTAAATGTGGAAAATTTCATTATTAACATCCATTTGATGGTAATAATGACTTAAATATTTCAAAGAAAATAGAATAATACTTAAAAAAGGAATGATTAATTCAAATCATTCCTTTTTCTTTAAATAGATCGTATATAGCACTAGCTAATCTCTTACTGAATTCGGGTGGAACTGCATTCCCAATCATTTCATAATTTTGAACCATACTACCTATAAATTCAAAGTTGTCATCAAAGGTTTGTAGTCTAGCTGCTTCCCTAACGGTTATTGACCTAGACTGAACCGGGTCTGGGTGAATATGTCTAAGTCCATCTTTTTTCAAATGAGCTGGTATTGTATTACTAGGCTGATCCCATCTTAGCACGTAATATTTATGAATATTTGAAGTTTTACCTGTTTTCTCGGTATAAAGCTTTTTAAGATTTTCAGTCGAGAGATATTTATTATTTCCTTTATCAATATCTTCTGCTAATATCTTGAATATATCCATATCTCTTCTATTATGGTATCTTGGATAATGCCCATTATAATTCGTTTCAGGTGGGACATGTGAATATTTCCGACGTCCTAATTTATAGTCTTCTGGTGAAGGTACTAACTTAGGAAGCTTTCCTATCGCATCACGAACTGTATAAATTTTTTCAGATTTATATCTAGTTAGAATTTCGTTGTAGAAGAACTGAAGTGCTTTTTGATTTTCTGTCTTATTCCCACCAAAATACCTTCTATTTAAACCAATTAGTATTACCCTTTTCCTTTTTTGTGGAACACCAAATTGAGTTAAATCAAGTAAAGCTCGACCTTTAATATCGTCAATAATGTCAAAGCCATATTCATTGAATCCTCGCTTTATTTTATCAACTATATTTTCACCATCTGGAGCTGCCGACAGCATACCTTCAACATTTTCAAAGACAATCAATTTAGGGTCGTAGACTTTTACAACTTTTAAGTAACTTTCGAAAAGATAGTTCCTGTAATCATTTGTCATACCATCTTTATCTTGTATCCTACCTGCAACTGAATATGCTTGACAAGGAGGGCCACCAACAATTAAATCTATTTTCCTATTATTTACTATAGAGTCTAGACCAACATGCGATCCATAAACCTCATCATCTTTCCAACCATTTATTAATTCTTCTGTTCGTTGAATGTCAAAATGAAGAACTCTTTCTTCAGCATCCTCATAATTATATGTTTTTTTTAATCTATTTATTAGAGTATCACAGGCATATTTTTGCCATTCAACACTAGCAACTGTGTAGTAATGCTTCGTTTTTTCAAAACCGTCTAAGAGTCCTCCACACCCAACAAATAACTCTAATGTATTTAGTTTAGTCATAATATCACCTTTATATATTCAATTCCAAGTTCAATTGTTCTAAGTCTTTAACTTTTCTACGCCCGCTTTTCACATCATCAAAATGTCGAAGTATGGCTTTGGCCAAATTGAGGGATAAAAGAGGTGGTACCGCGTTCCCTACCTGTCTATTTTGTTGAGTCCTAGTGCCTATAAAGACAAAATCATCCCTAAAGGATTGTAACCTTGCATTTTCTCTAACAGTTGGTACTCTATTATACTTGTAGTGAAAGTGATTTCTGTGACCAGTATCAATTGTTCGTGAAGGCTTTTTACTGTGATATCGAGTCCAAGCTTCATTGAACTTTCTGCTATCACCAATACCGGGAGGTAAATCCTTATGATTACCACCCTCAGGAACTTGACTTATAACCCATTTAACATGTTCCGTATGATTTGTAGCAACATGATTATGAAGCTTTTTACTGTTTTGTCTCATGAATTCTTGATATAGCGATTGAGGTTTCTTTTCATAGTTATCAACCTCTTCTCCAAACTCTTCATCTCTACTTGGTAAATCACTAATCGCTTCACTACAGCTTACATATCTTTCTGGTGTATGAGTTGGTTCTGGAAATTCAAAATATCCATATCCCTTTTCTATTCCCACAAAAAACATTCTTTTTCTCATCTGTGGTACGCCGTAATCAGCTGCTAATAAAGGTTTTGGTGAAACTGACACATTATATCCCATATCCTCAAAGGTATTTATTATTTGCTGCTTAACAATACCATTATATAATGTTGCAATCCCCGGTACATTTTCAATCAGAAATGCTTTAGGTTTAAATCTCCTTACAGCTTTAACGACTGCTAAGTAAAGGGTGTTTCGTGTATCGTTTATATCTCGTGATCCTGTTAATGAAAATCCTTGACAAGGTGGCCCTCCGATAACAATGTCAACTTTTTGGTCCCCAATTTTATCAGCAATTTCTTGTATAGCCTCATCTTTGGAAAGATCGGCCAATAAAACATCTGACGATTCATGATTATATTTAAAGGTTTTTAACGCTACTTCTTCAAAATCAACACCAAGCATGACATTATATCCAGCATCTAGAAATCCCTGTGATAAACCTCCACAACCACAAAATAGATCTAGTACATTTAATTGTTTTTCACTCATAGACCTATCCTCCATTCCACGAACGTATATTCCCTTTTATTTTAAATTTTTTTTATTATATATGCAATAGCCAAAGTTTTATAATAACACTTTTCGGTATCAATTTGCCACTAATAAATGAAAAAGAGGTTGTTAATCCTTTCCACCTAGAAGTTGAGTAATACTTTTTTTCCGTCAAAGAGATTTACAGCAACTTCATAAATTCCTTCGTGAATAATTAGTCCTTAGAAAGGAATTCCAAATTTAATTTCATTCTTTTCCGACTCTTCACTCCAAATATCTCATTGCTAATATTCTCACTTTAGGTTGAACTTCTGCATCCTATCACCTCTCTTATACTATCTTTTCATTCCAAATATAACAATGTATGCGCATAAACAGACTATAAGTTGTATACCAAATAGAGAAATTTAAAACTAATTTATAAATTTTCCATAAATATAATCTCTATGGTATTTAATCATATCTAAATTGGGCCATAGAGTCTTATCTTGTGGCAAAAGTAATTTTTTTCGATCAATTTCCTGTAAAATCTTATTCTCTTGCATCTTTTCATGCACTTGAATAGTGAAATCATCATTTATTGCAAAAAAACCATGATCAAACGCCCAATGAAGATCTAAGGAAAGTGAGAGTCCGTTAGTAGGATTATCTGATCCTCCATATTCTTTCCCTTTAATGTGAGCAGCTTGAACATTTAGTGTATCCCCATATACAATAGATTGCCCCGTAACAGCGCATTTGTAATTGTACGCTTCCAACACTGATTTACGGAAACGACGATCCCTTTTTATTTTCTTAAGAATGGTTACAGTGCGATCTATACCATCCGTCTCCAAACTTTTCTTTAATAGTTCAGCTAATGCTTCCGGGGACAATATTGTTGGGAGCTCTACACCCAGTCTCTCATCTATTACTTCTCCATCATCTAATGGACTGGATTCTAAACTTGGCAACTCAGTCCCCTCAAACATTTCCGTGAATGTAACGCCTTTAGAAATTAGCTCTAATGATGGAATCAAAGCAGATAAACTTCTTCCTACTTTATATTTTTTGATCAAATCCATGATATCATTATAATTTGGACTTTCAGGATGAATACACCCAACTATATAGTCCTCACTTGAATTAGGGGATTCAATCATTAGAATAATATCATCAGGATCTAAATCCTTGATGTAGCCAGAATACATGCGATATTCATTTCGGCCATTAGGTTTTGATTCAACAATTTTACTATTATGATAATCATAATTAAAATTATGAACCTCCCCGCTATTACTTTCTTTAACAGTAAATTTCTTTTTCGGATTTAGTTCAGATATAGTTAATTCTCCGAAAAAATCTTTTGCAACTTGTTGAGCTATTAATGCAAAAGAACCTGCCCTTTCCCCATTGGGACGAATACCCAATTCATTAGATTGTAGTACTTTTCCAAAAACTAACCCGCTCTCTTTCATTTTTAGCTTTTCATATTTACCTTTCACATTTTGATACACTTTTTCTCTAGCACTTGGTGTTAGAAGGTGACCCTTTTTTTCTAAGAGCCCAATAAATTTGCTTGGATTCATAATTTCCTTCAACATCAAATGACTATCAGTAAGGTCCTCTTCTTTTTCAAAGTCAATCTCAAGAACCCTGGATAGTTGGTTCTTTGAAATGTTATAAAAACCAGTAATTTTAGTTATTAATAGCAAGCTTTCTTTGACAGATACCATATAAAGCGCCTCCTCATATCATTAAACACATAAAAAAAGAATTTAAACAGCTGTTAGTTAAGATTATACTCATTAAAGCTGTTTTAATTCAATATTTTTTATTAATTATTATTTTTTTTTTATTTAATCCAGTTTTATTTGTTTAACTACTCAACTAAGAGACTTTTTAAAAAAACACCAACATTTATTCAATTGATGTTAAAATAGAAAAAATTCCTTTTAAGGCTAAAATCTTTTCAAAACGGAATTAGGGATGTGTAATAACTTATGATGGAAATAGAAGAACTAACAGATGAAAAATTAATAGAGGCGTATGAATTCGTAATTAACCAATTAAAAAAGAAAGATAATTAGAAGTAAAAACTTCTTAGATGATCTTGGTGAATATTATGCTATTAATTACTACAGCAGGACTGTAGGACTACCTAAGTTACAATTTGCTCCTGTTGGTACTCAAACATTGACGCTATTAGTATTAAAGGGGAAAAGGTATAGTATCAAGTCAACAACTGGCAAGACTACTGGTGTTTTTTAAGGCTTAAATGAACCAAATTCAATAATGCCTGAACCACCAAAGTTTGAGTATGTAATAATCAATGAAAACTACCTGTTGAATAAAATCATTGAATTGAATTGAATTGAATTGAATTGAATTGGGGTCAGTTTTTAAAATACAGAAAGTGGCATAGTAGAGTTAGAGTCTGGAACCTGTCTATAACCCAGAAGCTAATAAACTGTGCAAAAGTAATTTATTTAAGAGTCCAACTTTGAGGTGAGGTACTCACTACTAATCTGGCCAAACCTCAAGATTAATGTCCTATTCAATTCTCTCTAAACCATTTGGAACACCCTCTTGAAAAATGCTCGAGGTTAGCAAGGGAATATTTTCATCCATGGTCCAAAAACTCGATCAGTAGATCTATCTATTGATCGAATCTTTGGGGCCAATTTTTTTGATCTATTAACTAATTCCTAAGTCTCAGCCAGTAATACCATTTGCTCTATCAATCTTAGGCAACCATTCTACATGATATAATTGCCTATCCTCAACCATGTGTACGTCTCGAACATCCACTACCTCCTCTGATTGTAAGATTGTCAAAACTTGCAGCTTATATTCTTCTGGAATTGAAGAGCTAGCCGCTGCTTCTTCATTTGAACAATCATCGCTATTCTGACATAGGAAACTAATGACGATGACATTCACCCCTCTACATCAAATAAGTCTTTATAACTGTTTACACAAGGGTTAACCGGTTAGTTGCTACTCCCAATTTTAGGAATCAATATGTACAGGGTGTAGCTGGCTAGTGCTTTTTTAAAAGAACTGTTGGTAATATCAATCTAATATATCTAATAACTAGAATCATATACACAATAAAAATATTTTAGGTTTATGTACTCCATAAGAGAAATTTGATCACAAAATAGAAAAAAGAAGGTTGCAAATAACTTTTAACATAAAAAAGAACCTACCAACTAGTTTTGCTTTTAAAGAGAATTGTAAAATCAAATAAGTTATCTCGTGATCAAAAATATCCCTTAAAAAACTCGTGAACGGTAGGTTCTTTCCTCGTTACTATTAGATTGTAAAACCCAACTCACTTATGATAAGGCTCCCCACGATTAATCCGAAACGCCCGATAAATCTGCTCAACTAGTATGAGACGCATCAACTGATGAGGAAACGTCATCTTCGAGAATGACAGTTTGTCGTCTGCCCGTTTCATGACGGCGTCGCTTAGGCCGAGTGAGCCGCCGATGACGAAGGTGATTTTGCTTTTTCCATATGTCGCCAGCTTATCTATTGTATCGGCCAGTTCTTCAGATGTTTTCATTTTTCCTTCGATGGCGAGGGCGATGACGTGGGTGTCCGGGCTGATTTTGGCCAGGATGCGTTCGCCTTCTTTGTCTTTGACGATTTTCATGTCTTGGTCGCTCAGGTTTTCCGGAGCTTTTTCGTCCGGGAGTTCGATGATGTCGATTTTTGCGTAGGCTGAGAGTCGTTTTTTGTATTCTTCAATGCCTTGCTTAAGGTATTTTTCTTTTAGTTTTCCGATGGTCACAATATTAATATTCACAGGTCATCCCCACTTTAGAAACAAGTTATTCATATATATTGTCCACAATTGTGGATATCTTTTCTGTATTTTGTGTAGGATCATTCGTTCCCTACTAGATATGTTGCAGTGTCCCCACATAATTCACAGGCTGTGGATAAACTGTTAGTATGTTCGATTTTTCTGATTTCGGGCGGAAGCTCATGATCATCTATGTACATGTCCAGCACGGTTTCGATATGTTCTTCACAAGAATAATAAGCGGTTTTCATTGTTACATCCTCCGGTTTTCTTTTGCGCGCGGCAATTGTTCTCTTTTCAATATAACCTATTTATACACATGTTAGTAGTGCTTCGGGCTGAGTTTTATCCACAATTCGGCAAATCACGCGCAAAAAGAGCCGGTGTTTTCAGCACCCGGCTCTTTACGTGTTTTCTCTTTTTTCTAAGCGAAGGACGAACAGAATTCCTAATAGACACGCCAGCAGCGTACAGCATACATCAATCCAGTCCGGCTTTCCGCCGTTTAAAAAAGAGTTGGTTATCACGGAAACCAGGAGAATGGTTACGGCCACCGCGGCAAGCTTTTTCTTCATCGGCTCCCTCCTAAATTCCTCTATCTCTATGTTCGGTCGGCTTTTTTCTTGTTATATAGCCTTATCAAGAGGGTCACAACGATATATACAATCATAATCAATGCCCCGTTGCTCACATCAGGGTATCCAATCAACATATTCATTATGACAAAAACAATGGTTATACAAATGACGGACAACAATAAGAAGATACTGAATGATTTCAAATGAACACCTTCTTTCTTGCAGTAACGTTTCATTATAAAAAGCTTACCAAAAGCGGCAAGCTCTTTTCAAATCTGCATATTTCAACCAAAGAATTGTTCACAAATTTCTTTAGCACCTGCTTCGCCAACTCCATTTTCAATTGCTAAACATAAGGGCGAGCACACTACTGCGCCGACAGCACCTCCGACAGCCATACAAGCACCTGCGCAAGCAATACTGGATCCCAGCCCCAGCATTTTTGTGACTAAATCGTTACAGGACTCCAATTTTGATTTTGCCGGAGATGCTTTTTTGACAGAGTTCAATAAAGCATTATTCCCCTTGCCTTTTAATCCATCTTGATTAAAATCTTCATTAATAATTTCTTTATCTCCAACTCTTAATTTGAAGTTTCCTTCTTTTTTTTCTTTGTCCCATTTTCCTTTACCCTCTACGGATAAAACGATTTGCTCAGTGTTTAAATTAATATACCTCTGCGCAAATGAATGATTTTGCTGATCTTCATAATGAACCAATGCAATCTTATGATCTTTATTATTTAAAACAGTCACAAAGACTTCTGTTTTATCCATATCCAAATCATCTCTGTCTTTGACGATATTCAAAGCTTTTTGTCTGTCTTTTTTACTTCCTTCAGACTTAATCGTTTTATCACAGACAGGGCATGTGATTTCATCTTTTATTGTCTTTGTACTAATAGCTTCTGTCACACCTGAAAAACTGAACATAAAAACAAAAATAACTACTCCCACAAACCATTTGAAACGTTTTTTCACTATATATCCTCCTTTTATTCAGTCTACTACTCTATATCCTCAAACGAGTACAAGTAAACCAATAAAAGGTTTTTTTGTTCATATCATCCAAAGTTTGTGTTTTCATTATGATGACTGCTTTTCCTTCTCAAAACCCCCCCATCACCTGCACATCATACAGCTTGAGATGGCTTTTCGGCGTGACGATGTTTTTTAAGTTTGGGATGGTCAGGTCGTTCAGTTTTTTGCCCGTTTTCAGGTCGAAGGACTCGATTTTGGCGGGCTTTTTGTAGCTGTACGTAAACAGATACAGCTTTCCGTTTTGATGGGTCAGCTCCTTGAAGTCGGCTTTCATTCGTGATGCGGGGAGGGTGAAGGCCTTTTTGCTTTTTCCGGTCTCAGGGTTGATGCGGTAGACGGTTCCGAAGCCGTCAACGAAATAGAAGCTGCGATGCTCCATGAAAAAGCTTTTTTTGAAGCTGAACGGCATGGAGTCATAGATCGTCTGTTCGTCATTTTTATAAGCGGCGATGTCATACGTTTTGATGGCGCCGCTGTTTTTCATGACTTTCACCATTTGATAGATGTGATCGGCTTTTTCTCCTCTGGTAACAAAGCAGACGGCGCTGTCGTCCGCGGCGAGCTGGGATTCGACAGACGTGCCTTCTTTATACGTCCACGTCGCGATTGATGTTGTATGGAGCTTTTCTTTATCGGCCTGAATGTCTTGGACGTGATAGCCTTTTTCGTCATCTGTCGGCGTGAGCGCGAAAAGATGATCTTTAAAAAAGCCTGAAGCGCGGATATAGTGCGGGATGACGTCTTGCTTCCACTTGCCGTCCATCTGGCGGTACAGCTCTGAACGGTAGCTGCCGCCGCTCTTGTCGTAGCCCGAATTATACAGCGTGTAAAAGCCTTTCGCCCGTTCGATATATCCCGCGCTGTCTCCCGTATGCTGGTACGCTCTTTTATACGTGTGAAGACCGTCCTGAACGGTGTAGATTCCTTTTTTGTCCTCCAGCAGGACGCTTTCGTCATGCACTTTGGCCGATCCGAGCTCAAGCCCCTTCATTTGATAAGAAGAAAGCCGCCCTTTTTCATCGGCGAAGAGGGCGTAGCTTTTTCCGCCGCCGAACGTGTCTTGGTCAGCCGCAGTGGAGAAATACAGCAGCGCCTCTTTATCTTTCAGAAAATCAGGGTCATTTAATGTGTCTCTCGCAACCTCCGCAGGGTCTTCCGTGCGGAAATAGAAGAAGCATAAGACCGCTGCGGCGGCGATGATCACTAAGGGTATCCAGATGATTTTTTTCACGTTGTTCTCCTTAGTGAATGGTCAGGATCGTGGTTGTGTAGGACGAGCTTGTGATGTCGCGCGGGTATACGCCTAAGCCGCCGTTAGAGTCGATATCAATCCCCGCTTTTAAAAGGAATGCCGACCACAGCAGTTTTGAGCAGTTTTTGGCGCCTTCATGGCCCGTATTTCTGTTATTGACGAAGTTGAAGGAGTACTCATCACCCACTCTTGATACGGCCCAGTCAGCGGCGGCTTGTTTTTGAGCATCGGTAACTTTCACGGTCTGGACGATTGAATTGTCTTCGACTTCTCTGCCGTTATACGCAATCTGACGGACGCCGTCTCCCGGCACGGATTCGACAATTTTATCAGCGGATGAATACATGCCGACATGCCCGTGATTGTAATAAGCCGTGTATGAGTTCGTGTAATAAATATTGCCTTTTGTGCTTTTCGGGAGTTTTTTGGTTCCTGACGATCCGCCCATCGCAGAGAGTCCGTCTTTGGAAGCGATTACATTTCCTTGCACCTTGTCTGCCGTGATTTCTTGATGAAACTGCTTGAGAATTGCTTCTGTTGAAACATGCTTCTGTTTGGCAAGCTCTTTGGCGGATTGGAGAACGTCTTGAGGAGTCGTGCCCTGCTGAAGGTCTGCGATTTCTTTTGCGTAGCGTGGTATTTCTGTTTCTTTCGCTTTTACATTCAAACCGGAGAACGACAGAACCATGGTGAATGACAGGGCAAACGGGAGGACGGCTTTGAACAGCTTTTTACACATTGACTTCGCCTCTTTTCTCAAAGGTTAATTTTTCCACGTTTTCATTATATGACGAAATTGTGATAAAAAAATATACAATTTACAGATTTTTAAAAATTTTATAACAATATGTAAATCATATACATAAATCATTTTCAAATATCAGGAAATCTGGTTATCATACAAGAAAGGGGGAGGACATATGAAGGACAGAACGATCGGTTCGATGCGGGTTTCCGCAATGGGGTTAGGGTGCATGGGCATGTCGGAATACTATGGCAGCCAGAGTGAGGAAGAGTCGATCTCCACACTGCATCATGCCGTTCATCTCGGCGTGAATTTGTTTGATACGGCTGATCAATATGGATTGGGTGCGAATGAAGAACTTGTCGGCAGAGCGCTCGCCCCATTCAGAAAGGAGCTGTGCCTCGCGACGAAATTCGGTTATGTCCGAAGCGAAAAGGGTGAGTTTATCGAAATCAACGGACGGCCCGATTATGTGAAAAAAGCGTGTGACGCCAGTCTGAAACGTCTCGGGACGGATTATATCGACCTTTATTATCTGCACCGGGTTGATCCGCGGGTGCCGATTGAAGAAACTGTCGGCGCCATGAAGGAGCTGATTGACGAAGGAAAAGTGAGGTATATCGGATTGTCAGAAGCTTCCGCAGAAACGATCAGGCGCGCCGTCCGCATTCACCCGATTGCCGCGCTTCAATCAGAATATTCTTTATGGAGCAGGGAAGCAGAGGAGCATGTGCTGCCCGCCTGCCGTGAGCTCGGCATCTCATTTGTGCCTTACAGTCCGCTTGGCAGAGGTTTTCTTTCCGGAAAGATGACGTCGACAGATCAGCTGGATGCCGATGATTACAGAAGAAGAACGCCGAGATTCCAGGGAGACAATTTGGCGGTGAATATAGGGCTCGTCCAAAAACTTACCGCCATTGCCCGGGAAATGAATATCACCGCGCCTCAGCTTGCGCTCGCATGGGTTCTCGCAAACGGCGATGATCTCATTCCGATTCCGGGTACAAAAAAGAAACACTACTTGGAAGAGAACCTCGCCGCTCTCGACATTGTGCTTCCGGAGGATGTGAAGGCGCGGTTGGATGAAATGTTTCCGATCGGCACGGCGGCCGGCGAGCGTTACCCGGAACAAATGATGACATTGTTAGATGAATAACAAAAGAGGCCCATCGTGCGGGCCTCTTTTCATGACAGCTTTTTGCTCATGATGACATCCGTCTCCAGGAATCCCGTCTTCTCATACAGCTTCCGCGCCGTTTCGTTATGAGCGAACACATGGAGAGAAATCTTGCGGACACCCAGATCTTTGGCTTTGTCCTCCAGCCTTGCGAGCGCCTCTTTTGCATAGCCTTTGCCGCGGAAAGGCGGATGAAGGCCGAAATCATAAATAAATGCGTCCTGCTGCGGGTGATCCGGATCGGCGTGCAGCCACAGCCAGCCGGCATTTTCCTTTCCGTCCAATGTCAGCGTCCATAAATAGTGATCGGCTGTCTCCAAGCCGTCTGGAAGCAGGTCTTCAAACGCCAGCTCCGCTAATTCCGGCGCTTCGTCAGGCAGCCACGTTCCCGCTTTTACCTTTTCTTCAGCGTAATGCTTGGTTGAATGAGCGAGATAGGACTGAAACTCTTGTCCTGTCATCGGCTGCAGCGTGATAGCCATTGAATCACTCCTTACACGAAAGCGATATCATGCAGTATTATCCGAAGGCTCCGTTTTCCGCCGGTTTTATGATTTGTTCGGCTTGTGCCGTTGAACCAGTTTGTGCAAATAATCCAATCGAAATGAGACTTGCCAAGGCTGCTGAGAGTACAATGAATTTACATGTTTTCATTACGAATCCCCTCCGTTAATCTCAAAATTTGGTCATTGGCATCAATTGATTCCTGAAAATACTTCGCCGCCGGTTTGTATTTCTCCTGTTTTTTAAAATGCGCCGCGGCCTGATACGACAAATCGGAAACGTCACTCCACAGCTCTTTCCTTCTTAACTCGGCGAAAGCTGATTCAAGCGCTTCTTCATTGCGGTCAATAAAGACATGCTGTAAGATGCGCAGCTTTTGGGTGTATACGGGCTCGTTTTTTTCTTCAGCGGCATTCAGCGCTTTATGCAGCCAAAACCGGCCCTCATCCGTCTTTTCCTGCTTCAATAACACTCTGGCCAGCATGTACAGACTCCGCACCGAATACGCTGATCGCAAATGCTCCTTTTGATCAAGAGCCGTTTCAAACTCGACCCGCGCCTCTTCCAGTTTTTCCTGTCTTTCATAGCAAATGCCTGCGTTAAAGTGGGCGAGCGCTTCAATATGCGGATCGCCCGCTTTGGCGGCTTGATGAACCGCCGTCTGCAGGAGCTCTTCGGCTTTCTGATAGTGGAACAAGTCCATTCTGTTACAGCCGATCACCATTAAACACTGTGCTTCTCTGACCGCGTACATTTCATTGGCTTTGTAGATCTCCAACGCTTTTTCCGCGTGGTTCATCGCAAAGTAGTTTTGGCGGATTTCATAGTAGGCAATCGCCACTTGATAATTAAACTCGGCTCTTTCAATCTCATTCGGTATGTGCCGGAGCCTGCTTTCAGCAATCCGGTAAAAATTAATGGCGTTCATAAACCGTTTACGGTAAAACTCGTGCATTCCGGAAAAGAAATAATAATAGTATTGAATCATCTGGTCTGTTTTTTCTTTATCGGCGTTCAGCTGGATCGTTTTTAAAATGCCGTCTGTTTTCTCATACTCTTCCATTAAAAGCTTATAGCGGGAATCAATTAAATTAAAATAAAGGAGCACCGTTTGATTTTGTGTCATATTTTGCAGATCCGTAAGCAGTTGTTCTCTTAACGCCTCAGCCGATTCAGTGTTGTGCTTTTTGATTTCCTCATACCAGTCACTAATTTTTTTCGCAACTGTTTCGTGGGCCATCACCTCAGCCATCTGTCAGGACACCTCCCTTTCCCATTTTGTGTAATAAATATATCATATTTACAGGTCCAAAAAGAGGGTGGCAGCCCGCTAGTTTCCTCGTGGCAACAAAAAAAACCTCCGCAGGTGCGGAGGCGCATATTTTATAATAGTTTTTTTCCTAACAAAGATTCCACCAGCTCGACCGCTGTTTTGCCGGTTTTGTTTTTGTGATCGAGGATCGGGTTGACTTCGACAAATTCAGCTGAAGTGATGATGTCGGCATCATACAGCATTTCCATTGCCAAATGGCTTTCACGGTAGCTGATGCCGCCGACGACAGGCGTGCCTACGCCGGGTGCGTCGCTCGGATCAAGGCCGTCTAGATCAAGGCTGAGGTGAACGCCGTCACAGTCTGACAGGTAGTCAATGGTTTCTTCAATGACCTTTGTCATGCCGAGGCGGTCAATCTCATGCATCGTATAGACTTTCATGCCTGTTTCCTTAATGTATTCACGCTCGCCTTCATCAAGCGATCTCGCGCCGATGATGACGACGTTCTCCGGCTTGATTTTCGGGGCATACCCGCCCAGATTCACCAGCGTGTCGTGCCCGACGCCGAGGCTGACGGCCAGCGGCATTCCGTGAATATTGCCTGACGGCGATGTTTCCAGGGTGTTTAAGTCGCCGTGCGCGTCGTACCAGATGACGCCGAGCTGTTTATAGTGCTTTGCCGTTCCTGTCAGCGTTCCGATCGCGATGCTGTGATCGCCGCCCAAGACGAGAGGGAACCGCTCATTCTCAATGACGCTGTCCACCTTTTGGGCGAGCTGCTCGTTCCCCGAGAGCACAGAGTTCAAATTTTTCAGCTCTTCATCATGTTTGAGTTTTTCACGATTGACGGGGATGTCGCCTAAGTCTTCCACCGCATACCCCATGTCAGATAACCGTTCAATGAGATGCGCGTAGCGGATGGCGCTCGGGCCCATGTCCACTCCGCGTCGTGCTTGTCCTAAATCCATCGGCATTCCAATAACTGAGATATTCTTGTTCATCCGTTTTTCCACCTCAACATGTTGTATGTTGTCCTGTGCGGGTTTCTCAAAGATGACTTGGACACAAAAAGATTTAAAGCTCTATCTGTTTTTCTGACTGCTTATGCTTTTTTACATACAGATGATAGACGATAACGCACACCGCCATGAACGGGATGCCGCAATAAAGGGCGAGCCGCTGTTCTGAATCAAATGCGAGACTGATCAGAACGACCGTATTTAACGTCAGCCCGATAATAGGCAGCACCGGGTACAGCGGTGTTTTAAACTTCAGGTCTTCCACTTTGCCGCCTTCGCGGATGTATTTCCGTCTGAACATCAGCTGTGACAGGGAAATCGTGATCCAGCCGACCTGCGCGCTTAGTCCGGCTAATGATAAGAGAAACATATAAACGGTTTCCGGCGCTGCCACTTTAGACAGCAGGGACAGGCAGGCGACGGCCAGCGTCACGATCAGAGCGTTCATCGGCACGCCGCGTTTAGTTGTTTTGCCGAGTGATTTAAAGGCTTGTCCTTCGTTCGCCATGGCATATAGGATACGCGTCGATGCAAACAGGCCTGAGTTGGCCACTGAGAGCAGCGCAATTAAGATAACAAAGTTCATAATATCGGCCGCATATGGAATACCGATTTGTTCAAACACCACGACAAACGGGCTTTCGACCACTCCCGCCTGCTTCCACGGAATCATGCCGGCAATGACGATGATGGAGAGAACGAAAAAGACAAGCGTTCTCCATACCGTCTGCCGGATAGAGCGCGGAATCGTTTTCTCGGGATTTTCACTTTCTCCCGCGGCAACCCCGATCAGCTCCGTTCCCTGGAACGCGAAGTTTACGGTAATCATCGTAATAAGCATAGCCTTAATGCCGTTCGGAAACAATCCATCCTCATAAAAATGAGAGAAGAAAGGAGCCTGCTCGCCGTGTTTCATGTCGATCAGACCGAACATGGCGGCGCCGCCTAAAATAATAAACAGCAGAATGACTAAAATTTTAATGCCGGAAAACCAAAATTCCGACTCAGCGAACGCTTTTGTGGTAATCGCGTTCAAAAGAAACATCAGTCCGACAAACACGAGACACCACACCCATACGGGAACATGCGGAAACCAGCGGAGCATCAATTGTCCCGCAGATAAAAACTCAATGGCGCATGTCACCGCCCAGCCGAGCCAGTACAGCCAGCCGAATGCGAAACCGAAAGCGGGGCTGATGAATTTGGTTGCGTATGTCTGAAACGACCCTGATACGGGAAGGGCAACCGCAAGCTCGCCTAAGCAGAGCATTGTCAAAAACATAATAAAACCGCCGACCAGATAAGACAGAACCGCGCCCAACGGTCCCGCCTGGTTAATTGTAAATCCGGTACTCAGGAAAAACCCGGTGCCGATCACTCCGCCTAATGAAATCATAAACAAATGGCGCGATTTCATTGTGCGCTGAAGCTGATTCTCTTTTTGATTTGTATTCACTATTCTGCACCCCTTCAGCAACTTGTATTGGAACCAAGCCGGTGCTTTGAAACCGATTTGCTGTCCAAAGAGCCTCTATTTGTATATGAATGTTATATGAAATTCATTTTCGTACATAAAGATACATTATACTAAAATACTGTCTCCGCGCAAATAGAGTGTGCTGAATTTTTTATTTGTAAATTCCATACAAGCCGAGGGAAAGCATTGCCGCATCAAGGTTTTACGCGTTTTGAAGCACGTTTGTGATCTTTTGGATCGCCCAGTCCAAGTCTTCCTTGGAAATCATTAACGGCGGTGCAAAACGGATCACGGTATCATGTGTTTCTTTGCATAAAAGCCCTTCGCCTTTCAGCTTTTCACAGTACGGACGGGCCGCTTCTGTCAGTTCAACACCGATAAACAGGCCGCGTCCGCGCACGTCTTTTATGATCGGGTTATCAATTTTCTCAAGCTCTTCTTTAAAATACCGGCCAAGCTGAAGGGAACGCTCTGCCAGCCCTTCTTCCTCAAGGACTTCAAGAGATGCGAGCGATACCGCGCAAGCGAGCGGGTTTCCGCCGAATGTCGAGCCGTGGGAACCCGGATTAAACACGCCGAGAATGTCACGGTTCGCCGCGATGCACGAAATCGGGAAGACGCCCCCGCCGAGCGCTTTGCCTAAGATAAACATATCCGGTACGATATTTTCCCAGTCAACCGCGAATGTTTTCCCTGTGCGGCCGAGTCCCGTCTGAATTTCATCAGCGATCAGAAGCACATTTTCTTCCTTACAAATAGCGGCCGCTTCTTGTAAAAATCCTTCCGGCGGAATGACGATGCCCGCTTCTCCCTGAATCGGTTCGAATAAGAAAGCGGCTGTGTTCGGCGTGATCGCCCGGCGCAGCGCTTCTGCGTCCCCGTATGGAATTAAT
This sequence comes from Bacillus sp. R45, assembly GCF_021729365.1. Classification (NCBI taxonomy): domain Bacteria; kingdom Bacillati; phylum Bacillota; class Bacilli; order Caryophanales; family Bacillaceae; genus Bacillus; species Bacillus sp. R45. The sequence continues at coordinate 3,842,646 of NZ_CP091421.1, forward strand.
TTTATACCCGGAAGCATAGGTCCGAAACCGCGTTTATACTCATCTTCTGAAGAAAGGGATACCGCAAGCATCGTTCTGCCGTGGAAGTTGCCGATACACGCAATGATTTCCGCCTGATTATCCGCTACTCCTTTGACCTCATATGCCCAGCGTCTCGCCGCTTTGACAGCGGATTCAACGGCTTCCGCCCCCGTATTCATCGGCAGAATCATATCTTTTCCGGTCAGCTTGGCTGTTTTCTCATAAAACGGGCCGAGCTGATCATTATGGAACGCGCGTGACGTCAGAGTGATTTTATCCGCCTGATCCTTCAGCGCCTGAATGATCTTCGGATGTCTGTGCCCCTGGTTCACCGCGGAATAAGCACTCAGCATATCCATATATTGATTGCCTTCAGGGTCTTTTACCCAAACACCCTGCGCTTCGGAAATAACAATCGGCAGAGGATGATAATTGTTCGCGCCGTAATGTGAAGTTTGGCTGATAATTTCTTGAGATTTTGTGAAAGCTGACATAATCTGATTCCCCCTTGTTTTGTAATCATTCAACATTAGATCTTGCTTTCCCTTTTTATAAAGCAAGTTCCGTGCCAATCCGAAAAAACGGGATGTTTCGCCAGCATTCTTTCTTTTCCTGCAAAATATTCCGGCAGTTTGCGTGCAAACTGCATCCAAGCGCAAAATTTTTTTGCGTTTCCTGTTCGATTTATTTTAAAATAATGAATGTTAAGACGATTGAGAGGGGGAATTGACCTGCACACAACCAGCGAATTTTACACACTCGTGTTACAAAGCATTCTGGAAGAGATTGATGTCGGGCTGCATGTGGTGGACGAAAAGGGCAGCACCGTCATTTACAATAAGAAAATGATGCAGATTGAAGATATGGATGAACGGGACGTCCTGCACAAAAACCTGACTGATGTATTTATGTTTTCCAATCAGCAGGACAGCACGCTCGTTCAAGCCCTTCAAGAAGGCAAAACGATTAAAAATGTAAAGCAGAGCTATTTCAATAACAAAGGCCAGGAAATCACGACGATCAACCACACCTTCCCGATTGTGCAAAACGGCGAGATCAAGGGCGCCGTGGAAATCGCCAAGGACGTCACCAAGCTCGAACGGCTGATCAGAGAGAACATGCACAGAAAAGAACAGAACAGCTACACGTTTGACAGCATTCTCGGGAACAGCCCGGTCATTCAGGAAGTCATCGAAAATGCGAAACGGGCAACCCGTACATCATCGTCCGTGCTTTTGGCCGGCGAGACGGGAACAGGCAAGGAGCTGTTCGCCCAAAGCATTCACAACGGCAGCCAGCGCTCAGGCGCCCCGTTCATCTCACAAAACTGCGCCGCCCTGCCGGACAGTCTGGTCGAAAGTATTTTATTCGGCACGAAAAAAGGCGCCTTTACCGGAGCCATTGACCAGCCCGGCTTATTTGAGCAGGCGCAGGGAGGCACCCTGCTCCTCGATGAGATCAACTCTCTCAATCTCAGCCTGCAGGCAAAACTGCTCCGCGCCCTTCAGGAAAAGAAAATCAGGCGCATCGGATCAGCTCAGGACAAACCGATTGACGTCCGTATCATCGCCACGATGAATGAAGACCCGATCACTGCCATTTCAGAAGAGCGGCTGCGCAAAGATTTATACTACCGCTTAAGCGTTGTCACGCTGATCATTCCCCCGCTCCGGGAGCGCAAGGAAGACATTCTGCCTCTGGCCGAAGTGTTTATTCAGAAAAACAACCACCTGTTTCAAATGCATGTTGATTCGATCAGTGACGATGTGCAGCAATTTTTCCTGGAGTATGACTGGCCGGGCAACATCCGCGAGCTTGAACATATGATTGAAGGCGCCATGAACTTTATGACGGATGAAACGACGATTACGGCGGCCCACCTGCCTTACCAATACCGGATGAAAATCAAACCCGCTGACACGGAAAGCAAAGCAGCCGCAAGCACCCAGCCCGGCACAGATTTAAAAGACAAAATGGAAAACTTCGAAAAATACATGATCGAAAAAACCCTGAGAAAAAACGGCAATAACATATCCAAAACGGCAAACGAGCTCGGAATCAGCAGGCAGAGCCTGCAATACCGCCTGAAAAAATTCGGTCTGGACCGGATGAAATGAATCCATACAAAAAAAGGCTGAGGTGCTCCTCAGCCTTTCGTTTATATCTGATTGGCAAGCCGCTCTCCGGTAAACCAAAAGTTTTCGCTCACTGCCAATGTATGTTCCGTATTCTCGACTTGATGCCACCAATGGCGCGGCGCGTAAATGATTTCTCCCGCCTTTTGCCTGAAGCGGATCGGAGACGCCTTTTGCGCCAGCGGTTTTTGCTCTATATCTTTTTCATCAAAGACATTGATATTTCCTTCGTACAAATACGGAGAGTCGTCCGGATGATAGAAAATCCATTCCTTCTCCCCGAAAATGACGCCGTTCCACGCGTGCGTGCTGTTAAAATCCTGATGCAGCGGCGTGCCTGTCTGCTTAGAACCGAGAAAGAACCATTTCCAGTCCCGTCCCGTTTCTTCATCCGCTCTCAATGTGTCTTTTGTAAAATACTCGGGTGCGGAATAGACAAGGTCTAAGTCATTTTGGTTCAGCTGCGTAAAATTCCAGTCACAGTACCATTTGTCATCATTCTGATCAATGTACTCGATATAGTTGGAAAGCTTTACTTGTTTAAACGTTTTGACCCCTTCGATATCTGATTTCCGGATGGTGACCATTCTGTCTCCATAGTGTTCGTCAATGTATTCAAGCGTCCACGGCCTGCATTCCCAGTGATCCATTGCCCCCGTCAAAATAAAAGGTTTCTTATCAGCATACTCGCTTACAAAAAGATCGTACGATAACTCATTGATTGTCAGTCTGTCAATGGTCATATCCATTCCCCTTTTATTCGGCAATCTGCCGTTTTTTTTGTTTGGCGTAACTGTATGGACCTGAAAAGATGGTGACGTTTTGATTCTCAAGCCAGAAAATCTTGTTGAACTTCTCCAGCAGGTTTCTGTCGTGAGAAACGCAGATGATGGTGCCTTGAAACTGCATCAGGCTGTTTTCGAGAATTTCCTGAGATTCAATATCCAAGTGGTTGGTCGGCTCATCCAGGATCAGGACATTCAGCTTTTTTTCCATTAAGATGGACAGCTTCAGCCTGATTCTCTCACCACCCGACAGGACGGAAAGTTTTTTAAAGACCGACGACCCGTAAAATCCGTACTTGGCCAGCATATTCCGGGCCATGCCCTCTTCAGTCAGCAGATTTTCTTTAAAGAATTGCAGAATCGTCTGACTCGAATCTCCGACGTGGCTCTTTTGATCAATGTAGCCTATTTTAAGATTTTCCCCCACTTTAATGGTGCCGTCCGACAGTTCTCTTTCCCCGATGATGCAGCGGATCAGCGTTGTTTTGCCGACGCCGTTTCTGCCGACGATGCCGATTCTGTCTTTATGCTTTATACGCAGATTCACATTTTGATATAAAAGGGAAGATCCGTTGGCCACCTTTCCGTTTTCAATGAACACAATATCTTTTGAACCGGCGCCCGCTTCCTGAAATGCGTTTTTTAATTTTTGCTCCGTCCGGACCGGCTTATTGATCAGCTCGATCCTTTTCAGCGCCTTTTCCATATTATTCGCGCGTCTGTGCAGCCCGACAGACGGCGGATTCGAGCGGTTGGCCCAATCTCTCAGCTGGGCGATGGATTCCTTCATCTTCTGTATTTTTCTCTGCTGTTCTTCATATTTCTCAAACTGGGCGATGATGAATTCTTCCCGCTTTTTCAGGTATTCGCTGAAACCGTAAGGCCAAATCTTCACCTCGGTATCGTCAATCTCGAGCACTTTCATCGCCGTCTGGTCGGCAAACGTTTTATCGTGGGTCGTAAACAGAATGGTTTTATTCGATTTTTTAATAAACCCTTCAAGCCACTCAATCGCATGAACATCCAAATGGTTGGTCGGCTCGTCCAGCAGTATAATGTCGTCGTTGCGGATTAAAATTTCGGCAAGGCCGGCTTTTGTTTTTTCGCCGCCGCTCAGCTTTGAAAACGGCTGATCCTTTAATTCGCTGAGGCTGAGCCCGTTGCATACCTCGTCAATCATCGCATGCATCTGGTAGCCGTTGTTCCGCTCAAATGTTTCCGTGTATTGACTGTACTTTTCCAATAAAGCAGTCAGCTCGTCCTCACCCATCGGTTCCGAAAGCTTCAGCTCAATAGCCTTCATTTCCTTCTGGATCGCCGCGAGAGCTTCAAACGATTTTTCCAGATATTGATACAATGTCAGATCCTCATGGGGATCAGCGATCTGCTTCAGCAAACCGACCTTCGCCCCTTTGTTGATCGCAATCGTTCCTTCATCCGCCTCAAGCTCCCCGGAAAGCACCCTGAACAGCGTGCTTTTGCCGGAACCGTTCGGCCCGGCCACAAGCACTTTTTCGCCTTCATTGATGAAGAAAGAAACTTGTTTGAAAATGGTATCTCCCGCTAAATTTACCGTAAGATTATGAATATTCAGCAACTCACATCATCCCTTTGTCATTCTGGTTCAAAGCTCGACTTTATTCTGGATGGCGACGCTCGCTTTCAGTTTGTAAAAGCTGAGCATCATAAACAGCGACAATAAGATGGATAATACCCCGATTGCGGTCAGCAGCAAAGCTGAATCAAAATAGTCCGTTAAGAATCCGATAAACGGAAAGGCAATGAACATGAAGAGCGAGGTCATCAAACTGATAATGGACAGCAGCGTGGCTCTCGTTCTGGACGGAATCTCATTATTCACCACCTGACTGGATACGGGTTCTATCACATCATAGAGCGCGTTGATGACGACAAAAGCTGCAATCGTCACGTACAGACTGCCCGAAGGTATAAACAGATAGGCCGCCCCGATGATGCAGAATGTCAGCAGAAGCACGCGCCTCGGCGTGAATTTTTCCGCCGGCTTTGAAGAAAAGATGGAGCACAGCGCCTGCAAGATGGACAGCCCCGCAAAAATAATGGATATATTGCGCACGGACAGCCCTTCCTGACTTAACAGATCTTGTCCGTACATATAAAAAACCGATGTAATCGCAAAGAAAACGGAGAGTGACAGCACCAAATATTTAAAGGCTTTGTTCAGCCTGAAGAAATCTTTGACTTCTTTTAAGATGTCCCCGACCGTCTGCGTTTCGTGTTCACTGTTTTCAAATTTGATCTCCGTCAGCTGTGTAATGACCGCCATCGCAATCAGCTGAGTCACAATCCCGGCGATAAACACATACGACCATGATATTTCCTGCAAGTAGCCGCCGATGCCCATGGCGATCGCAAGACCGAGTATGACAAGTCCGTTATAATTTCCGATGGATTTGCCGTACCACTTTTCTTTCCCTTGTTCTTTCAGTGAATCAAACAAAAAGGCGTGATCCGTTCCTGATATAAACGTCAGCCCGATACCGTATATAATATGAGCGATGAAGAGGGCGATGAAGTTATGAAAGCTCAGGAACATTACCAAATAGACAATGACCATAAAATGGCCGAGCAAGAGCGATTTTTTTCTCCCGATTCTGTCCGAGATGACGCCGCTCGGCACTTCCGCCAGAAACATCGCCAAATTCAGGACCGATTGCAGGATGCCCACTAGAAACAATGAATAATTCATGCTTGTTAAATATAAAATCCAAATTCCCCGTTCGAAAAAGAAGTTTCCGAAAAAACCGGAGAAGTAAAGCAAATTTCGATTCCGCAAATGAATACCCCTTTCCAGCTATCTGCATTTAACATCATGAACAGAAAGGAGCCCGTCAGTCTTTACACTAAAACCCTCTATACATGGATCTTGCAGATACAGACTTTTCCCAAAACAAATTGGGCAATAATGAGTTGTATTCTCGAATAACCCAAAAAGTTCCTTCTTTTTTTCAGATCCTATGGCATCAATGATCGTTTTTTTCTTCCCCGGATCGCTGATGTCGCGGATGAAATATTTGATATAGCTCAGCTCATGCATATAACCCGGCAGAAACAAATGGAGCTCAATATCAAACCCGCTTTTATCCATATGGTAATAATCATTGAAATGACTGACGCGGGAGACGGATACGTCCGCTCCGGCCCTCCGAAACAATTCAGCCAGCCTTTCAATGATCTCTCCGTTGGGATAATAATCGGCATAAACAATTCGGATCGGCTCTTCTTTTGTCAAAAGGGGCGGATCTTTCTGCGGTGTCCGTCCGCTTTCCCATATACCGATCAGTGAATCAGTCGGTGTGATGATATGCCCCAAATCCCCGGCCAGCTTTTGTTTATCAAAATAATGCTGAATGAAAGTTCTCAGCATGTCATCCTTTACCTTGAAGGTAAATAACATAGGCAAATGATTTTCTTTAAAATCAGCATATTGCCGATACCTCATGTTGGAATGATGAAACTGGGTGTGGCAGGTCACATCGGTCTGATTCGCTTCGTACAGCCCGATGCTTTTTTCCAGATCATCATTCAAAATAAATTGGATGATCTGAACGGTGCGGTCATCCGCGGGCGTCATTTTATATTGCGGATTCCGCTCAAATTCCAGTCCCTTCTCAAACGTACGCTTGAATCGGTACGGGCCGTTTTCCGGCACATCGCCCCCGGCGGTCGCCGGAATCAGAAAGCTGCTCTGCAAAACGGCTTCTATTTCATCAGACGGCTCGTCCAAGGTGATTTCAAAGCGTTTTTCGCCCGTTACGTTCACCCCGAGCTGATCGGATGAGACGAGGCCTTTTACATACGGAACGGCCTGTTTTATGTTCAGGAAACTGCCGAGATGGGGACTTTGGTTTTCTTTCGTCAGATGATAGATGATGGTTTGAACCACACCCTCGGCGTCACCTAAATAGTCCGGGTGAATGTCCACCTGACAGGTGCGGCGATCTTTGCGGATGATTCGGCAGTTATAGCCGTCCTGCAGGCTTTCATACATAATGCTGCAAATCATCTTGCTTGTGTAATCCTGCGTATCTAATGGGTTCAAGCGTATCGGGCTTGTGTCGATTTCTATTTTCAGAGGGTCGCCCGGTTTTCTCGCCGTACGATGCATCGTCTTCATAAAGCGCTTTCCTTTTGAGAAAGCTTCGTTTCTGTAATATGAAGTCCGTCAAAGTCCAGGCCGATGCGGGTATTCAGGGATTTCGGGCTTCCGCCTGCAAGGTATGTGATAATGTCATGAGACATAAACGAGGATATAATACCGTTTGTCGCTCCTAACGAACCTTTGATCGGTTCATCGGGGTAACAGTTCAGAAGTCCGGCCGGCATGTTTTTTTCATAGGTGACGCCGGATTGATAGGATTCAGGCGTGAGCAGAGGCCCCCATTGGCCGCTGAAGCTGCCGACACCCCCGGTCATAAACGCGATATTCCGCTCCTTACAATACTGATAAACCCATTCAGAAATGTTATGGGGTTTGTCAGCGGCATTTATGACGATATCAATTTCGTACGGATCTAACACACGCAGGTCCTGCGGCTGTGTCATTTCCTGATGGTAAAGTGCTGCGTCCGCATGGGGATTGATACCCGCGATATAATCTCTGCATTCTGAGATCTTTAATTTGCCTACAGAAGATTGAGTATAGACGAATTGTCTGTTCAGGTTATGTACTGATACGGCATCGAAATCAATGAGAATAAAATGCTGCATGCCCGCCGCCAAAAGGTTTTGAAGAATGATCGTTCCGACGCCCCCCAGACCCACGATCGCTGCCCTGCTGCCGTCTAATCTGTTTTGGATCAGATTGGGGTTTTGGTTGTATTTCTCAAAATGGTACAGCTGCTTTTCAGTGATGCAGCCTTCACGGCCGTTTTGCCATGGCTCTATTAAAGCATCCAATTTCATTAATGCATCGAAAAACTGGTTTCCCGCTTCCTCTCCCAGAAGATCAGAAAGCTCTTGTTTTTCACAGCCGGTGATCAGCCGTTCAACCGCCTCTTTGATCTCACTCGTATGCGCAAGCTTAATCGCCTTTCGATATTGAATGATAATATGCCCCGTGTAGGTCAGCACCTGCACGCTGTCTTTAAACTTCCAGCGCTTACAGTCCGTTGACATCATGACATACCCCCTGAAAGATAATAACTCCCCAAAAAGGGGAGTCACGGCTTTACTAGCAGCGATGCACCAAGCTTGCTGTTTCTGTATCAAGATCAAGTTCTTCAATCTTCATCAGTACACACCCCCTTTGCCAATAACTAGATATTATCATCAATATTGGAAAAGGACAAGTTATTTTTTGAAAATTTAGAATTTATATATAAATTGTGATATTTCTTCCGCTATTCCGGTTTATCCCGGCAGCCGGATGATGAACACGGAGCCTTTTCCCTGCTCACTTTTCACTTCAATTGTTCCGTTATGGCTGTCGATAATGGTTTTTGTAATGGCAAGACCCAGCCCCGCGCCGCCGGATTGACGGGATCGGGAGGTTTCCGGCCTGTAAAACCGGTCAAACACATGAGGCACATGCTCCGGAGCGATTCCCGTTCCGTTATCCGCAATCATAAGCATGATTCCTCCGTCTTTCTGCAGGGAGACGGTGATGACACCCGTGTCTTCATCCGTATGCTGCACCGCATTGTAAAAGAGATTGAGAATGGCCTGCTTCATTTTGTCTTTGTCAAAAACAGCTTCTATCTTTTGATCAACAAAGAACTCGAGTTTCCGGTTTCTCGCAAGCAGCTTCAGCTCAGCCTCCATTTCCAAAATGACGTCTCCCAATGCCCCTTTTTTCATTTCAAAGCTCGGCTCCCGGTCAATCTTCGCGAGAAACAAAAGATCCTCTATCAGCTTATTCGCCCTGACGGATTCCGCGTACATGCTTTGAAGCGCTTTTTCTTTCTGCTCCGGCTTTTCCGCCGCTCCGCGCATTAAAATTTCGATAAAGCCGTGAATGGAGGTAAGCGGCGTTCTCAGCTCATGTGATGCGTCTGATGCAAACCGCCGGATGCGCTCCTTCGCTTCTTTTTCCGCCTGAAACGCGGTTTCAATCCGTTCCAGCATCTGATTGATGGAGATGCCCAATGACTCAATTTCGGCCTGCTTCCTATCAATCGGCAGCCGTTTATCGAGACTGCCGGCATGAATGTCACCCATCATATGCACAATGCGGGACAGCGGCTTGAGTGTGAGCCGGATCACCGGCAAAAAAACAAACAGTCCGATAACCAAAGCCGCAAAGGAAAGTATCGCGAAAATGCTGATCTGGCGGAAAAGCGAATCATTCAGAGGCTGGGTCAGCGTGCTCATCTGTACAACTCCCGCCTGCCTTCCGTCAACGGAAATCGCCTGAAACACGACGATGATTTCCTCACCCGCCTTATTGTGAGCCACCTGATAGTGAAGCGCCATTGTATCTGTCAGCGCATCCCGATACACGTTTTTCGGGAAAGAAGGAGCGGCTCCCGCGTGCGGGTCTTCTGATAAAACTGACATCTTGTATGATTGATTGATAAAAGCAACCGTCACCCCGGGATAAATCACATTCGGATGAGCCGGTGTTTCGGAACGGGCAGGGGTTTTGATTGACCTCCATACACTTTGATCCATTGAATTGATATCACTCTGAATGCTGATCGCCTGATTTTCATACATCGTCCGTCTCATAAACATGTACTGTGTACCGCCGATGAAACATAACAGCAAGGTCAAAATCGCCAGTGACCTGAACAGGAGCTGGAACCGCAGGGTTCTGTACAGCCGTTTCATGCCAGGTCCACCCTGTACCCGGCGCCCCGAACCGTGCGAATCACCTTGTGTTCTTTGTCCTTCAGCTTTTCGCGCAAAGAACGAATGTATGTCTCGACGATATTGTCTTCCCCGAGAACCGTTCCGTGATGAAGCCCCATCGTTAAAGAATCAATGAGTGCAGACTCGCCGTCTGCACTCAGCAGCTTGATGCCTTTCAACTTATTCATGATGCAGTCTCTCCTTAGATGTATCAGCCTGTGTTTATTTTTTTCGCTTCCCCTTCTATTATTCGCTTTTATCTGAAACAAAACGGAAGCTAAGCTGAATTGGTGAAAGTAAACGCTGAAAACGGAGCCATCTGCAAATAAGCTGCCGGCAGTTTCATCTGCCGCTATTCAGCAGCACCAGTCTGTTTCAATCACAAAGTTCTAAGGTCATGTCTGCCTTTTTCTACATATATCCATTTTCAACTGAACGTGTTGTGACCCGCGTTCAGTTCTTTTTTATAGCTTCTGAAAAAAGGCATAAAAAAAAGCGCCCCTGAAAAAGGACGTTTAATATGACATGTTTCATTTTCTTAAATTCTGCATTCTAAAATAATTCTTCCTTCACATTCACCCTCGATTTCATTCAATACGATGATCACATCAGCCGTTTTCATGTGTTTCACCTCCCTGCTTCACAATAGTATAATATTAACAAATAAATCAATAAAAAACAGCCCGGATGTCCGGGCTGCTTTTTTATTTCTGTAATCGATCTGCTTCTGTCAGTTTGACTTCCGCTGTTTTTTTCTTTCCCGAACGGTAGAACGTGATGTTCACACGGTCGCCGATCTTTTTGCGATACAGGCGCTCACGGAGATCCACAACGTCATTGACCTTATGTCCGTCGAACCCGGTAATCACGTCGAGCTTTTTCAAACCCGCTTTTCCGGCCGGTGAAAACGCGTCGACACCCATAATGACCGCCCCGGTTTTAACGCCTTTCGGAAGTTTCAGCGTCTGGCTCCAATGGTAGCTCGCAATATCCGTTAAGGATTTCATCTCAATACCGAGGAAAGGCCGTCGGACTTCTCCGTATTTTTCTAAATCCTGAATAACGGGAATGACAAGCTTTGACGGGATGGACAGGCCGATTCCTTCAACGGCGGATTCAGCGATCTTCATTGAGTTGATGCCGACCACCTTGCCCGAAATATCCATCAAAGCGCCGCCGCTGTTGCCGGGATTAATCGCGGCGTCGGTCTGCAGCACTTCCGCATTCCAATCCGGATGTCCGTCGCCGTTTGAGTCAACGGGCACCGCTCTTTCCGTGCCTGAAATGATCCCCTGTGTCACTGATCCCGCAAATTCAAGTCCGAGCGGATTTCCGATCGCAATGACCGGTTCTCCGACTTTGACTTGATCAGAATTGCCGAACTGGGCGGCCGATTTGATTTTATCAGACTTCACCTTCAGTACCGCGAGATCCATCAGACGGTCGCTCCCGATCAGCTCAGCAGGCACGCGCGAACCATCCTTCAGGCTGATCTCAATCTCAGTCGCACCTTCAATGACATGGTGATTGGTTACGATATAAGAAGTGTTTCCGTTCTTTTTGTAAATGACGCCCGACCCGCTTCCCGCTTCGCCGCCCTCTCCCCAAATATCAGTCTTTTGGATATTGAGAACGCCGACTACCGAATCCGATACACGGCTGACCATATTCGTGACAGCGTCATTGACATTTACGTTGACTGTTTTCACCTGTTCGCTGCCGAGACGCCGGCTGGTGCTTTTGCTGCTGTCTCCATGGTCTCCGCCTGTCCAGTACGGCATCAGGAAAGCCATGAGCGCGGCCCCGACGATGACGCCGATCAGACTTGATAGAAAGTATCCTCTCTTGCTGCGGCGGGGCTGTTCGGAGGCGTACTGTTCATCATCGCGATTATAATCCACCCTATCTCAAATCCTTTCAAGAGTACTCGATTTGCTTATAGTGTGGGTCAGATCGCGGATTAATAATCATGATTCATTTGGAAAAATTACACGGCGCACAGCGGCGTCGGAATTTTCGGATCGGTATCAAATAACTGAAACGTTTCCCCGGCGACAAATCCTTTCGCAGCCAATGTCTGCTGCACGGACATTCTCGCCAGTTCCTTCATATTGTTGTCTTGGCTCAGATGCGCCAAATAGATGCGCGATGTGCCGTCGCCGATGACATCAGTCATGGCGAGCGCCGCATCTTCATTCGAGACGTGGCCGACATCGCTTAAAATCCGCCGCTTAATGCTCCAAGGGTATCTGCCCATTTGCAGCATGCCGACGTCATGGTTGCTTTCAAACACAAACACATTGGCCGAACGGATGATGCCTTTCATTCTGTCGCTCACATATCCGGTGTCCGTCATCAGCGCGAGCTTTCTGCCTTGGTAGTGGAAAACATAAAACATCGGCTCGGCCGCGTCATGAGAGACGCCGAATGACTCAACATCAAGCCCGCCGAAAGACTTTACGCTTTCCATCGGGAACAAAAACTTTTGTCCGGTATCAAGCTTGCCGATCTGATTCTCCATCGCTTTCCACGTCTTTTCATTGGCGTAGACGGGTAGACCGTACTTTCTCGCAATGACGCCGAGCCCTTTAATATGGTCGCTGTGCTCGTGAGTGACAAAGATGCCGTCGACGTCGTCTATCTTGCGGCCGATTCTCTCCATCAGCCCGTCCATCGCTTTACCGCTCAGGCCGGCATCCACCAGAAAAGAATGCTCCTCTGTCTCCAGATAAAACGCGTTTCCGGTACTCCCGCTCGCAAGCACGCTAAATTGCAAGCCCATTGTGTCTCACTCCATTATTTATTTTGATTGTTATCAATGACTGTGCTTTCCAATGCATTCACAGTGTACGTTTGCTGTGTCTTTTTCTTCGTCCCTTTTGACTTATCTTCAATTGTAATTCTCCATACCGGCGCCAGCACCTGCGTACTTGTCAGCGGGTATTGGGCAATATAGCCGAACTTGACGCTTTTAACGGCGCAATTCGCTTTTAAGTAATTTTGAGAATACAATAATTCGACCGCATCAAGCTCAGGAATCAGGCTCTCGGTCTGGATTCGCTTGAATGACTCCAGCATGGTCTGCTCGTAGGATACGACCTGGTTTTTATCGTTCAGATGCAGAATCACCTGTCCGATCGCATCCGTGGACGAGTCAAAATCCTGATAAATAAACTGTCCGTCATATGTCTGGTAAAAAATGATCTGTTTTTGATCCTTGTCGACTTTCCACAGTTTATATTTTTCACCGCCGGTTACTTTAGAACTGACGAGCGATTCCGCATCCTCCTGCGGTTTTTGCTTCGATAAACCGACCGGATCGGTAAATTTCATTTTCAGCGTTGTGACCTTATGATCATCCGCCGGCATTTCCATTAACGGCTTTTGATCCTTCAAAGCATCAATATCTTCAGCGGTAAATACCTTTTGGCCCGCCGTCAGCCGGTAGCCCGTCGCGGAATCAGAAGACAGGTTGCCGAATGTGATATGGTCCATCTCCATGTCTTTTTCCACGTTTGAATTTTTAATCACTTCGTATTCACTGCTCGAGCGTTTTTCAAAAAACTGATAGCCGAGAAAAATATCGAGGATGAGGAAGGCAATGATGAAGATCGTTTTTGTCTTATTCCACTCCATTATCGTCCTCCTCCTTCCCCAGCAGATCTTTCGTAATCGGGACGATCTTCCCGTTGATCTTCATACTCCAGACGGGTTCCAGTTCAACGAGATCATTCGTTGAAGAAGAGACCATTTGATAGGACAGGAAGATCTGGTCGATTTTGTTCACGTCGTATTTATCCTGCTGCTCCAGCAGAGACACAACCTCATTGCCGTTCATCATTTTTACGTCTTTTGTTTTAATCGGATTCGGCCCGAGAACATAGTTCGGCCGCTTGTAGCTGAGAACCTCGTCATTGGCCCATTGCAGGGTCAAAACAGGTCCGGATCCGAAAGGCTTAGACGTGCTGTTGATCACAGGCATTTGGTCTTTAAACATGTAGAAACTCAGCTGCTGGTTATCACTCACATTGAAAAATTGATAATGATCCGTCCAGCTTCCCGTATCCTCTAAATATTTATAGCTTTTCTTAATCAGCTCACCCGTTTGGTAAGAAGCGCTTTGTGCCAAATTCCGATGCTGGAATTGAATCTGCCGCTGTGTCGAATTGATTTCCAGACGGCTGATTCCGTCAGTCAGCACATTCCGATTGTAATTCGGGTCCTCTCTGACCGTGCTCGGATCATTAAAAAGCGTCTGCTTAAACAGGTTCGTCTTAATGGTTTCAGTGATAAATTCTTTTTCCTTCATATTAAACCGCGCATTCGGCATGAGAAATTCTTTGCTTTTTCCGACCGAATAGAGGTGGTATAACGGCATACTCGACTTTTTGCTGTACAGCTCATTCATCAGATTGCGGTAATTCGCCGATTCCACAGTCACTTCCAAAATCAGCTGCTTGCTGTACGAGACCATGTAAATCTTCTTATTCGTCTTATTCTCATTAAACGGAATAACAATATGGTCAAATGAGCTGTATTCCATTGACGGATTTGACCATTTAAACATCGATTGGAAGAAATCAATCGGAATGGTGTCATTGAATTGCAGATCGAGCTTTGCCGAATTGCCGTTTCTGCCGTAAAGCCAATTTTTAAAACCGAGCTTGTCGTATTGATCGGAAATATCCTTCATCCCTTTTACTTCCCATTGCGGCAAATCCGCCCACAGGTCATTAAAGAGCGTCTCATCATCCACTTTATAATGAGAGCCGTTTGTATGAATAAACATATCCCGGGGTTTTACCGTTTGCGACACTTTTTGGCTCGTTTTATCAATTTTATGCTTTTCCCGGACAGTCGATTTGGTTGAGGCCGTGCCTTCTGAAAAATTGGGCTGGAATGTCCAAATTCCCCATGTTAAAACAAGACTAATGACGACCAGCACTGACAGTATGACTGTTTTTATATTTTCACGCCTCATCCCAATCATCCTCTTGCTCTTCTTTATATGGAAGAGTAAATGTAATCTTCGTTCCTTTGCCTTCTACACTGTCGGCCCAAATGTCTCCGCCGTGCGCCTGAACCATCTCTTTTGCAATCGCAAGGCCGAGCCCGGTGCCGCCGAGTTTTCTCGTGCGCGCTTTATCCACTCTGTAGAAACGGTCAAAGACTTTTTCCACATCTTTTTTCGGAATGCCGATACCTTCATCTTTTACGCTGATATAAAGCAGCTCTTCTTTCTCGTTCACATCGACTGAGAAAGTGACATGCCCGCCTTCCGGTGAGTATTTCAGTGCGTTAGAAATGATATTATCGAGAACCTGCGTCACTTTATCCTGATCAATCTCCACGTACAGATTTCTGTCCGGAAGCTCGCGGATAAATTCAACATGCTGTTCTTTCGTCATTTCAAAACGATCGATAATCAGTGACATAAAGCGGATCATATGAATCCACTCCCGATTAAACTGATAATCTTTGCTGTCGAATTTAGAAAGCTGAAGCAGGTCGTTCACCAATCTGATCATGCGCTCAGTCTCATTTTGGGTCACCATTAAGAAACGCGGAGCGATATCTTTGTTTTCCCACGCGCCCTCTGCAAGCGCCTCTAAATAGCTTCGCATGGTCGTCAGCGGTGTCCGCAGCTCATGAGACACGTTGGCAACGAACTCTCTGCGTTCCCGATCGAGTTTTTCCTGTTCGGTGACATCATAAAGAACCGCGATTAAACCGTCGATTTTTCCGTGCTCTCTCTGAATAACGGAAAAATTCACCCGCAGTACAGTCGTTTCATCGTCACGTTCGATCTCCAGCAGCATTGAATCCTGCTGTTCTACTAAATCCTCAAATGTAAAGTTCTCTTTTATGCCCAATAAAGACGTAATCGGCATCTCTAAAGCCGTTTCACGTGAAACATTCAGCAGCTCAAGCGCAGGGCTGTTTAAAAGAATAATAGCCCCGTTGCGATTCGTAGCGATGACACCGTCCGTCATATACGCGATAACGGAAGAAAGCTTTCTTCTCTCCCCTTCCGTCATGGCTTGGGCATCTTCAAGCTCTCTCGTCAGATGGTTGAACGTCGTTGCGAGCTGACCGATTTCATCATGCCCGTATTTCCGCACCTTTCTGGAGAAATTCCCTTTTGCCAGTTCCATCGCCTGCTTACGCATATCCGATAGCGGATGGGTGATGGTGCGGGCGAGAAATATACCGAGAAGAGCCGTCAGAACAAGGGCTAAGCCTGTTCCTGAAGCAAGAATCGAGTTGACGGTTTTCATCTGGTTAAAGGTATCTTCCATACTGGCCACGACATAAATCGCGCCGACAACTTCCTGATTCTCTGTGACGACAGGTTTTGCTGAAATCAGCACTCTGTTTTTGCTTTTAGGATCATAATATTTTTTTGAATAGGCCTGTTTTGTTGAGAAAATCCGTTTAAAAATCGGGTCAGTCGTCTGTTTCCCCGCTATTTCCTCGCCATAAGGCCTCGAAGAACCGACGACCTCATAGCTTTTATCAACAAATGTAATCTCCCGTATTTCATTGTTTTTCGTAAAATCATTCAAAATCCGTTTGACGTCATCTTTAATGACGGTGCTGTCATTATCTCCTTTATATTCCTGCTCAATATAATAGGATAGATTGTCAATCCGCTGATTTAACGATAATTCATAGGACTTGAGAAGAGAATTCTCCACCTGTTTCACAAAGTACACGCCGATAATCTGCATGGCGATGATAATGAGAAGCACATAGATCAGCGTGATCTTAAACTGAATCGACCGAAAAAAACCAACCTTATTCATCGCCGGTTAGTCCTGTTCAGGATTTCTCAAGTAATAACCGACACCCCGTCTTGTGACGATCCAGTTCGGATGGCTCGGATTATCCTCGATTTTCTCACGGAGACGGCGCACTGTTACATCCACCGTTCTCACGTCACCGAAATAGTCATAGCCCCACACAGTCTGCAGCAGATGCTCACGGGTCATGACCTGTCCGATATGTTTGGCTAAGTAATGAAGCAATTCAAACTCACGATGAGTCAGCTCGATCGTTTCTTCTCTTTTTGATACGACATAAGCGTCAGGGAAAATGACGAGAGAACCGATATGAATGTCATTAGAAGCTGATTCTTCCTCAGCCGGCGCAACCGTAAGCTGGCGGCGCAGGTTCGCTTTGACGCGGGCCAGAAGCTCACGCGTGCTGAAAGGCTTCGTGACATAGTCATCCGCTCCGATTTCAAGCCCGATGACCTTGTCAATCTCCGAGTCTTTTGCCGTCAGCATAATAATCGGCATATCATATTTTTTCCGGACTTCCCGGCACACTTCAACTCCGTCTTTATTCGGAAGCATAATATCTAAAAGAATTAAATCAGGCTGAAGCTCCTCCACCATTTCCACGGCTTCGTTTCCATCGTACGCACAATGCACGTCATAGCCTTCTTTTCTTAAATTAAACTCTAATATATCTGCAATCGGTTTTTCATCATCGACTACAAGGATTTTCTTATCCATCATCTTGATTTTCCTCCTGCCAGAATGACTTCATTTCATCTATTGATGTTTCATGATGATCACAATTCGTATCGTGAAAAACGTTCCCCGTCTATTATAACGGTTTCAGGTCAAAAGATAAAAAAATTAAAGAGAACAGCGCAAAAACGTATTGAACTGCCATCCTTTTGTCATGTTTTTTATTTTCTTTTAAAAAATAATATTTTTTTGAAACCTCAAGAAAAAAAACGCCGTCTAGTGTTTGACGTCTTCTTCTGGGCCGGCTGAAAAGCCGGCTCTCCCTTTTTTATAACAAAAGAAAAAACGCACCTACTATTGCAGATGCGTTTGGGTAAGTGGCTCGGGACGGAATCGAACCGCCGACACACGGATTTTCAGTCCGTTGCTCTACCAACTGAGCTACCGAGCCAGATGTTTCTTTTCTATACTATAAAGTAAAGTAAAATGGCGGTCCGGACGGGACTCGAACCCGCGACCTCCTGCGTGACAGGCAGGCATTCTAACCAACTGAACTACCGGACCTTACAGTAATTTGTCCGGAGAACCGTATCGTGGCGGTCCTCCGAGGACAAATAAGGAGTTAGCAATAACGCTAAAGTAAATCAATGACCCGTACGGGATTCGAACCCGTGTTACCGCCGTGAAAGGGCGGTGTCTTAACCGCTTGACCAACGGGCCATAAAAAGTGGTGAGCCATGAAGGACTCGAACCTTCGACCCTCTGATTAAAAGTCAGATGCTCTACCAACTGAGCTAATGGCTCTTGATGTGTCGGATTATGTATCATAGAGCATTGAGACAAAAGCTTTCTTGCAGTACTCTATTGAAGCTGTTCCGTAACAACGAGATTTATAATATCATAGAACATTCGAAAGTGGCAACTACTTTTTTGAAAAAAATCTATTATTTTTTTCCTACATAAAAAAACAAGCCTCCGTGACCGGAGGCTTGTTTGCTGCAAATTCTTAGTTAGCGCGGTATACACTGCGGATGACGTTCGTTTGTGAACGGTCAGGACCGACAGAGAAAATAGAAAGCGGAATACCTGTCAGCTGAGATACGCGTTCCAGATAATGGCGCGCATTTTCAGGAAGATCGCTTAATGTTTTTGCGCCTGTGATATCTTCCGTCCAGCCAGGCATTTCTTCATATACCGGTTCACACTCTGCGAGAGCTTTCAGACTTGCCGGGAATTCTTCAATCACTTCACCTTTGTAGCGGTAAGCGACACAGATTTTCAATGTTTCAATGCCAGTCAGCACATCGATTGAGTTCAGAGAAAGATCTGTGATTCCGCTGACACGGCGGGCATGGCGGACAACAACGCTGTCAAACCAGCCGACACGGCGCGGACGGCCTGTTGTTGTGCCGTATTCGCGTCCGACTTCACGGATTTGATCCCCGATTTCATCTTTCAGCTCAGTCGGGAAAGGACCGTCACCGACACGGGTTGTGTACGCTTTAGATACACCGACGACGTGCTGGATTTTTGTCGGACCTACGCCTGAACCGATCGTCACCCCTCCGGCGACCGGGTTGGATGAAGTGACAAACGGGTATGTCCCTTGGTCAATATCAAGCATAACCCCTTGAGCGCCTTCAAATAAAACGCGGCGGCCTTCATCCAGCGCGTCATTCAGAACGACGGATGTATCGCATACATACTTTTTAATCTGCTGGCCGTATTCATAATACTCATCCAGAATATCTTCAATTTTGAAGCCTTCCGTTTCATACATTTTTTCCAGCAGACGGTTTTTCTCTTCAAGGTTCCGTTCAAGCTTTTCTGCAAACACGTCACGATCTAGCAGGTCTGCGATCCGGATGCCGATCCGCGCCGCTTTGTCCATATAAGCAGGTCCGATGCCTTTTTTCGTTGTGCCGATCTTGTTGGCCCCTTTGCGTTCTTCCTCTACTTCATCCAGTTTCAGATGGTATGGAAGAATGACGTGGGCTCTGTTGCTGATTCTCAAGTTATCCGTGCTCACATTGCGTTCATGAAGATACGCAAGCTCCGTTACGAGCGCTTTCGGATCAACAACCATTCCGTTCCCGATGACACACGCTTTTTCTTTATAAAAAATTCCTGATGGGATTAAATGAAGCTTGTACGTGACGCCATCAAACTTGATGGTATGTCCTGCATTGTTTCCGCCTTGATAACGTGCGATCACTTCTGCATTTTCTGATAGGAAATCTGTAATTTTACCTTTTCCTTCATCGCCCCACTGCGTACCTACTACGACTACTGAAGACATATATCCGTGCACCTCCGTTAACCTTTCAAAACGATATCTCATTCAAACAAATTAAGTGTATCAGTGCCGAAACAGAAAGTCAATCGTAAATCCGAACATTAAAATCTTATTATTCTATATTTGTTCGCCTTAAACCTGATTAAAAGCGTTTTCTCTTTCATTTGCTATCTATTACTCCCGAAACTTTCATACTTTAACACGAAAAAGAACCCATATCCCGGGTTCTTCAGACAGTCATTTATATTCCGCTTGTATTCATCAGGACGATCCGCCAGCCGTCAGGATCTTCGATGGTCACGCCTTTTTCTTCCCAGTACGGGTTTTCGGGTTCTTTCTCCTCATATCCCATCTGCTTTAATTTCGTGCTGATGCGAATGACCTCCTGCTGATCAGGGATGTAAAAGACAAGCAGGCTGTCGCCGTGCGGAACGGGCGCCGGCTGAGACGAGCCGGTTTCTTCGGTGAATTCTAAGTGATATTGCGTATGCGGCAGGCCGAACATGACGCCGCTGTAGCCCTCATGTCCGGAAAAACTGCCGACCCTCTTCAATCCGAGGCCTTCTTCATAAAACCTGATGATTTCTTTGAGCTGTCCGGTCGGCCGGGCAATCCGGATTTGCGCCGCTTGAAATTGCGGAAATTCAATTGTCATCATCATCCCTCCCTTAATGCCATTATATAAAAGCGCTTTCTTTTTATCGACTGCCGAACAGACGGCATTCTCTCATTTTTTCGGATGAAAAAAAGCCTCAAGACATTGCTTGAGGCTTTACGCACCTGCCGGAACACCGCCGTCATCAAAGCGCCTTTCCAGATTTACGAACTTATTGTATTCTTTCACAAAAGCCAGTGAGACGGTGCCCACCGGGCCGTTACGCTGTTTGGCGATAATGATTTCGATGATGTTTTTGTTTTCGGATTCTTTATCATAGTAATCATCACGATACAGGAAGGCGACGATGTCGGCATCCTGCTCAATACTTCCCGACTCACGGATATCTGACATCATCGGACGTTTATCCTGCCGCTGCTCAACACCCCGGGAGAGCTGAGACAGGGCGATGACCGGGACTTCGAGCTCCCGCGCCAGCGCTTTTAGCGCCCGTGAAATTTCCGATACCTCTTGCTGACGGTTGTCGCTCGAACGGCCACTTCCCTGAATGAGCTGCAGGTAGTCAATTAAAATCATGCCCAATCCGTTCTCCTGCTTCAGTCTTCGGCATTTTGAACGGATTTCGCTGACGCGGATGCCGGGGGTGTCATCTATAAAGATACCGCTGTTTGACAGGCTTCCCATCGCCATCGTCAGCTTGCCCCAATCTTCTTCCGTCAGATTACCCGTTCTGAGATTTTGGGCATTAATATTCCCTTCGGCGCAGAGCATACGCATGACAAGCTGCTCGGCACCCATCTCAAGACTGAATATCGCGACGCTCTCATCCGTTTTGGTGGCCACGTTTTGCGCAATATTTAAGGCAAACGCCGTTTTCCCCACAGACGGACGGGCTGCGACAATGATCAAATCATTCCGCTGAAAACCCGCCGTCATCCGGTCAAGCTCGATAAAGCCGGTCGGAATCCCGGTAATATCGCCTTTCCGGTTGTGAAGCTGCTCAATGTTGTCGTATGTTTGAACAAGCACGTCTTTAATATTTTGGAAGGCGCCCGAATTTTTTCGCTGCGCGACCTCCATAATCGTTTTTTCCGCATCGCTTAATAAATCTTCAACTTCATCCTCGCGCGTATACCCGTCTTGAGCGATCGAGGTCGCCGTTCTGATTAAACGGCGGAGAATGGATTTTTCCTCAACGATTTTCGCGTAATATTCTATATTAGCCGCTGTCGGAACGGAATTCGCGATGTCCGTCAGGTAAGAGACGCCTCCCACCTCTTCTAACAAATCGGTATTCGCAAGTTCTGACGTTACCGTGACCAAATCAACCGGTTCACCGCGGTCTCCGAGCACGAGCATGGCATTGTAAATTTTTTGATGTGACATTCTGTAGAAATCATCCGGAATCAACACTTCAGAAGCCAGTGTCAACGCAGACGGCTGTAAAAAAACAGCACCTAACACGGCCTGCTCAGCTTCTATGTTTTGCGGCGGCAGCCGATCATTCAGAAGGTCTGTCATGCTAAGCACCGTCCTTTCCTTAAAAAATATCCAAACTTCATTTTACCATTTCTCATGAAAAAGAATAGAAAAATATCACTTTCCCTGTATTTGTCAGGAGAGGGTTATGTGTTTTACCGTTCCGAATGCCGGGAAACAAATAAATAAATCGAAACCGGGAGGTAAGAAGGATGAAAACATATGCAGTAACACCCAGTGTTGATGCGGACGGATGGTTTGTGAAGGTGGAAAATGTGGCGCCGACGGCTCTTTGTACATCAAAGGACGCGGCGATTGAAAAAGCGGAGCAGATGGCGAAAGAGAACAGCCCGGCTAAGCTTGTCATTTATGATCAGCATAAAAACATTGAAGAGGAACGTTCCTTTTAAGAAAAGCCTTCGCCCGTGCGAGGGCTTTTCTTATTCGATGAAACGGATGTGCAGCACCGTCTGCGCCATGAGATCGGCCGTTTTTTGATACAGCTCCCATTCTTCAAAGGCGGCGAATACTTTCATCATGTCCTGCAATGTCTGTTTCAGTATGATAAATTCGTCAATTGTCCGCAGTTCTGCGGCTTTTTTCTGATAATCAGCCAGCTTCAGCTGTAATAACATCAATGGCGATTGCATAAAAAACCTCCCCCATTCTGTTATAAAGCCCCGCTTTTCAAACCTCCATTCCTTTGTCATATCCTCTTACGATAGATTTCTGATTTTAGTACAATAAAGAAACGGAAGGAGTGATCACATGAAACCGCTGCAAATTTCCGCCGAAACGGCGCAAAAGCTCGCAGAATCACTGAATATGCCGCTTGAGAGAATCATGCACATGCCTCAGCACATTCTGCTTGCCAAATTAGCTGAAATCCAAAAAGAGAACGATCACAAATAAAGGCTGCTCTCTCATATATATGTACGGGAGGCGGAAGCGATGGCTTTCCGCCTCTTTTTTCCATGAAGAAAATTTCGGTAAAACCGTCTCACAGCTGAAAAAACTTGTTGACGAAGGAAAATTGAACTATTTCTTATTATCCGGAAACAATTCAGGCAACACAAAGCTTGTCTCATGGATTAAAAAGAACGGCACAAAAATCTCAGCTGACCGATACAGCACCGGAAAAACAGGCTCAGCCCGATGAGGAATGACAGGCGGCCCGGGCGGACAAAGTCAGCAGACTCTGTATGAGATGAAAAAACAGCTCGGAAAGAGGCTGGATAGTTAAACACCGGCCTCTTTATTTTGCTCTTGAAGCACCTGCCATGCGGCGCCGGTATCATTCAGAAAAATGATTGATAAATCCTTTCTATTTTTGAAACCATCAGTTCCTGACGCAGATGCCGGCCGGCATAGGAGCGCGCTTCTTTTCCAAGCCGTTCCCTGAAAGGCTGATCCGTAATCAGCTTTACAAGGGCATCAGCAAGTTCACGGCTGTTGCCGGGCTGACAGATAAGCCCTGTGTCCTCATGCCGGATCATCTCAGGGATTCCTCCGCAGTCAGTTGCGACAATGGCTTGACCTGAGAACATCGCTTCGATGATCGCTATGGGGAAATTATCATTCAATGTCGGCAGGACAAATATAGATGATTCAGCCAAAAGCGCCGGCACATCATGTCGTTTTCCGAGGAAAAACACATTTGTGAGGCCCAGTTTCCGTCTCTTCTCTTCCAGAAACCCTCTCATGTTTCCGTCCCCGATGATCCATATATCCACTCCGGATAAATGGTGCCGGATGCGGGCGAGAGCGTCCAGCAGCACATCATGTCCTTTTCGCTCGGTCAGACGGGAAACGCACGCAATCACGACCTTTTCAGCACGTTTTGGCTCGGGTGCAACCCGGATGTCAATGCCGGTATGAACAGTCGTCAGCTGAGCCTCCTTCGCTCCGTACTCCAACAAGGGCTCGTGAAAGGAGTCGCTGATTGTAATGATTTTATCCGAAGCCCGAATACCCTGCCTTTCTATTTCACTGAAATATGCCTCTTCTATTGAACCCTTTTGGATTTTATGAAACTTCATCCGGCTTTTCGTGAAATGTCCGTGCGGCGTGAAAAAAAGCGGACGCCGATACGTTTGATTAAGGTATCCCAGCAAAAATGCCGCAAATAAATCCTGCGCGTGAAACAGGTCATATTGTTCTAAGTCCTTCTCCTTCAAAAATCTTTGAAAGACATGTAAATAGCTGAGATTCTTCACAAACTTTTCGTTTGCGGCCCCGTATCTGCCAACAAGAAACGCTCTGATCTCGTCAGCGGCCCGCGGGATATCTTCCTGAAAAAAAGTTGGCGGCATTTGGAGCGGCGAGATGACATCCGCCTGGTGACCGATGCGCTCAAAACCCGTCTTAATTGACGTGATATAACTCGCCAGTCCTCCGACATTCGGGTAACGGAGAAAGGTTGCGTACAGAATACGCAATGGCTTTTTTCGTTTGGGGGAGCTTTTTCCTTCCGCACAGAACGAATACAGCATCTCCGGCTCACTTTGATGTTCGATCCCGTAAAATTGATCCATGACGCGCAATAAGGCAAGAGGCACCAGACCGTTCGGCTTGCCGATCTCTTCTTTCAAATCCGCTCCCCCTCTCTTAAACTTATAATCCTAATTCCCGTCCCCATTTTGACACTTTGTCAACATGATACGGCAGCAGTTCTCCTCCCCGATTGTCGAAGATTCTCCGCAATTGGGTATGAAGCCCTTTCTCAAGTGTTCTCTGCAAATAAGCCATTTTATAAAGCGTCATAGGAGGGGTCTGAAAATGAATGCCCCGCTTTTTCATTTCTTTCGTATACACTTTTACGCAATACGTTCGAATATCTTCTGCGTGCCGGCTCCAGTCTTTTCTGAAGCCGAGCAGAATTTCGACCAGCACCGTCATATCAAACCAAACCGGCGCGTACTTTGCGGATTCCCAATCGATGAATTGAATATCCCACGGTTCATGTCCGGACGCATTGTGGGTGCAGATATTCTGCATATGAAGATCACCGTGTGTGATGGCTGAGCCGTTTTGGATCAATTCAGGGAAAAAATCCGGCTCCTCCTGCTCCAGCAAGTTTGTGATTTGCCGATAATGAGGCTTCACGATATCTTTTGTGCGCTCATCTTTAAGAGCTCTATCCAATAATTCCGCTGTCTTTTTGATCTGCTTTTTACGCCCTTTTCTCATGGTTTCCGATTCGTATACCGGCAGCCACGACCGCCATTTACCGTCAGAAACAGTCTTGTTTTCAAAGGTGCGGCTGTGCAGTTCTGCGACAGACGGAATAATATACTTGAAATGCTTCGGATGAAATGTAAGCTGTCCTCTGATCTGGCTGACAAACTCCATAAATATCCACGTTTCATGGTCACTTTCCTCTATAAGATAGATGTCCGGCAGCAAATCCCCTAAAACAGAACGGGCTTTCCCGTATATATTAATCTCGACCTTGTTTTTTTCACGTGAAGATTTATACACCTTCAATATCAGTGGAACAATTCCGGATTTTTTCTTTACAAACAGTTTATAAATGGCGCTTCTGTCTGTTGATTTCAGGCATGTGATGTCATCCGGATTCACCGCGGCCCTTTCACCGAACGAATACGACAGTTTTTCGTCAATTCTCAGTTTTTGAAATGCGTCATACAAAAGATCCTTTTCATACATGCCGATCTTCCTTCCGCTTCCGTTTCCAGCTGTTTTTGAGATGAGACCAAGTGTTTCTGATAAATGGCATCGGGTCATTCCAAGCAAAAAGAGCGTACTCTTTTTTTCCTTTAAATCCTTTCCAAAAATCCCGGAACGTCATTTCTCCTCTTTTTCGTTTCTTCAAAAACGTTAAGAAGTAACGCACCTCATAAATCCAGTTGATTCCGTCTTTTTGTTCGAGCTGGGGCTTCACATGTTGTCCGGTCAAATACAGATAGTACATGTAAACGAAATGAATGCCTGCCGGTTCTGTCAGGCTATGGCTGAGCCAAAAGCGCGGATTAATTTCGATAAACTTATAAACATTGTCCCGGGGGTCCTTTTTAAATTCTGCCATGCCTACTCCCTTCAGCTGAATCGCTTCAAAAAACGGCAGGGTCTTCTCGATTAAATCAGGAAGCCGTTTGCTGACGACGTGGGCCCCCGCGCCAAAATCAGCAGGGAATTGATGGTTCTTTTGCAGAGAGAATAAGCCCATTAATTTCATTTGGTCATCATAAAAAGTGGCGACTTTATAAAAACACTGGTTGTCTCCGGGGATGATCTCCTGCACGAGCAGTTCTCCATTTTCTCTGTAGGAGCTGAACTCCTTGCGCAATTGTGCGGCATCCTTCATTACAATTGCTTTTTTGTTTACTTTTTTTCTGTATTCATGGCCGGCCACCGGTTTTAAAATACACGGGAAGTCAATATTGGCGATGGCCTCTTCCAGCTCATCCCGGTTGTTCGGAAAAAAGGTTTTCGGGCAGGGGATGTTATGCTTGACCGCTAATTCATATGCTTTGCTTTTATCTAAGACCGTTTCTAACAGAGAGCGGCTCGGGAGCAAAAATAAAAAAAAACCGGCTAATGTCTCGCGGAATTTAGATATAAATCCCGCATAATCATCAGAACCTGCATACAGAACCGGCTTTGCTTGGAATCGCTTCCCGAAATCAGTCAGGAATGTCAGCAGTTCTTCCTCTTGTGTTAAAGGGCTGGGACATATCCCGCAATCTGCCAATCTTGATTTTCCGATACGATAAGGTCCCTCCGTGTCAAACGCGTAAACATCGATTCCTCTTCGGGCCAGGCTGCGAATGATCCCAATCCCGTTTGCACTGAAATCTAGTACAACGGCTGCATGTTCATGTTTCATGATCTCCCTCCGAGCTGTTGGTATTTTGATAAATCGATTCGATATTTTTTATCATCGTCTCACTGCTTAAATATTTCTCCGCGTAGGCCTTTGCGTTTGAAGCAGCTATCTTCCGCGCAGATTTGTTAGTGATAAAAAACGCTAAAGCCCGGGCAAGAACCTTTGCATTTCCCGGCTCGACAATAAGCCCCGTTTTGTTATGGCGGATCAGATCCGGAATACCCCCGCAATCGGTCGCGATGATAGCCGAGCCGCTGAACATCGCTTCAATAATCGAAATAGGCAGACTATCATTAACCGTCGGCAGTACGAATATGTCCGTCATATTCAAAATAGCGGGAACATCATCTCTTTTTCCTAAAAAGGAAACCATAGATAGATTCAGTTTTCGAGCCTGTTCCTCTAAGGCGCTCCTCATCTCTCCGTCGCCCGCGATCAGCACTTCAACATGCTCAAGTACATCAGATGGAATTCTCGAAAGTGCGTCCAGTAAATATTTGTGACCTTTTCTCGGGCCTAATCTTGCAATACACGAGATGATGATCTTATTTTTCGGTACCGGGATTTTTCTTTTCCCGCCTGTTTTTGCATCGTAATCGATTCCTGTGATCACCGTTGTCATGTCTTCCTGTTCGGCTCCGAGCTTCATGAGCGGGCTGCGGAACGTATCGCTGATAATAATCAGGCGATCTGCGTATTCAATGGCTTTCATCTCTAGTTTTTTATAATAAAACTCTTCTACCGAGCCTTTTTTAAAGATGTGAAATTTAAGTCTGTTGAAAGTAAACATGCCATGCGGTGTGAAAAATAAAGGTTTCTTATAGATTTGATTGAACCTGCCTAACATATTGGCTGTAAATAAATCTTGAGCGTGGAACACATCATATCTTTCCAAATGAATCTTTTGAAGCATTTGCTCGTATATAAACATCAGCCGATTATTTTTCAAAATATGATCGTTATAATCCCCATATCTGTCTTTAAAGAAATCTTTTAATTTCGGAACAACAGCCGCCCGCAGTTCTTTTACCTGTGCGGACGGAAACAGATTAGGGGAGATGACATCCACCTTATGACCTCTCTTTTTCAGGCCTTCACTAAGCGTTTTAATATAGTTTGATAAACCGCCCGTGTGCGGGTAGTCCCAAAACGTGGCAATCAAAATGGATAACTTCTTTTTTTTCCTGTATAACCGCGGAATATGATGTTCATGTTTCAACTGTGTCTTTACTGCCGCCTTTTTTTGAGGGCGCGTTTTGACCCCATAGTAGCGGTCAAGCGTCTGAACCATATACGGATACGGGACGGAAAATGTCTTGATCATTTCCAAATCCTCCGCACGACTTCAAAAGCTTCAGCGTATTCCACACCCGCCGTCATCCCTCTGACTCTTCCTAAATGTTTAACGCCTTCATATGAACGGGGATGAGGGTAATCCCTCATTTCTACGTCATAGTGGTGAAGCGCCGCGAGTTTGGCATCCATTGTGTCTGTGATGTTAACGAAGTAATTAGGTTTGAAGAGTTTATCAGCCGTATTCCTCTCCCACTCGCTTGAAGATAGCGTTTCGAACGTAAGCAGTTCGATAGGCTTTTGATTCGGAAGCGGTCTGGCGGCTGTTAAAACTGCTTGGAATGTTCTCTGGTGGTCCATATTGATATCGCCGTAATGATGTGTAAAGATTTTATCAGGCTGATAGACGCGAATGAGCTGCTCTAATTCTTTGACAAGCTTATGAAGAGGGATACATTCCAGCTCTAAATTCGTATGCTCCAAAAAGATGACTTTCTCAATTCCAAGCTCTTGATTCGCGCGTTCGCCTAATTGTTTAATATGATGAGCTTCTTCTTTTCTTCCTAATGCCGTAATAATGGAAATCACTTTATATCCTTCATTGATCAGCCGTTTTATGGTGCCCGCTGCTCCCAATAGTTCATCATCGGGATGAGCGCCGATAACCATAATGTATTCTGCCATTTTTTCCACACTCCACCAAACAAATGTTACAAATATCATATGACGACCCTAAAAAAAGGAAACTTACATGTGCGGATTTTCAGAAACTTACATGTGCGGCTGCCATTCCAGGTAACGTGACGGATTTAATTTTTTTATAGTATTCAAAAACTCATCCGCCAAGCCGTATTTGTCCAGTCCTTTTAATAGTTTTACGGGAAACCGGGTAATAGCGGAAAAAGCTCTTTTATGGTCGATGACTTTAAGATTTCCGTGTTCATTGATCAGAATGTGCCTGATTTCGGCATCCCATCTGGTAAAACCGATTCTTTTTAATTCATCCAGCATATTTAAAATATCAGCAGTCATTTTGACGGACAGGGATTTTTCTTTTCTGATATGGCGGGCAAGAGAGGTGCCTTGGACGTATTCCATCACAATATAACGATCTCCGTATTCATACAGTCTTGGAATCACCGGGGAACCTTGTCCGGTCTTTAAAGCCGCCAATTCCTTCTTGCATGTCCCTTTTTCAAAGAAGTATTTTATGCATTTGTTGTGTGTTAAGCGGTAGACTTCCCCGTCTTTTCCGTCTCCGATCAGCGGATAATGCTCCAGCGCCTTTTTATTCTCCGGATTATTAAAATATGTTTCAGAAAAAAATCGTTTCATACCGACACATCCTTCGTTATGATGTAATATAATATGCAATCTGGTAACGATCGGAAATGAAACAATCTCATCATTTTCTTGCGCTGCGCCGTCTGCTGCATGAAAAAAACCCGCCGGATCGGCGGGTTTTTCATTGTGTATTACGCTTCTTCTTTTACGTGAACCTTCAGCACAGCCTGAACTTCAGGGTGCAGCTTTACAGGAACGTTTGTATATCCCAGTGTGCGGATACCGTCTTGGAGCTCCAGTTTCCGTTTATCCACTTTAATCTTATGCGTTTTTTGCAGCGCTTCTGCAATCTGCTTGCTTGTGACAGACCCGAACAGGCGGCCGCCTTCACCGGATTTGGCACTCAGCTCAACAGTCAGCTGTTCAAGCGTTTCTTTCAAATCTTTCGCTCTTTCAAGCTCGGCAATCGCTTCTTTTTTCTCTTTTTCTTTCTGTCCTTTCAATGCGCTGATGTTTGTCGCATTTGCTTCGACAGCGAGGCCTTTTTTAATGAGAAAGTTATGTGCATAACCGTCTGCTACGTTTTTCATTTCGCCTTTTTTTCCTTTACCTTTTACATCTTGTAAGAAAATAACCTTCATCTCTGAACGCCTCCCTCAAAATATTCATCAATGGCTTCCTTCAGCCGGACGAGCGCTTCTGAGACAGAAATGCCCGATAACTGGGTTGCCGCATTGGTTAAATGCCCTCCGCCATCCAGCGCCTCCATAATAATCTGCACATTGACCTCGCCCAGCGATCTCGCACTGATGCACACCGTATGCTCATCCCGTCTGGCTACCGCAAATGAAGCTTCCACTTCACTCATCGATAAGAGGGAATCAGCCGCCTGCGCAATCAGCACCTGGTCAAAGTACTCCTCTTCGTTCTCAGGAAGAGAAGCAATCGCGATATGTTCTTTATAAAGAGCTGTATGCTGGATCAGTTTCGCCCGCTTGATATAAGAACCGACGGATTCTTTGAGAACTTTCTGCACCAGAACCGTATCTGCGCCTTTCGCTCTCAAATAAGAAGCGGCGTCGAACGTCCGCGAGCCCGTGCGAAGGGAAAAACTCTTCGTATCCACTATTATACCAGCTAACAGGGCCGTCGCTTCAATCATATTGATTTTGAGCCGCTTCGGCTGGTATTCAAGCAGCTCCGTCACGAGTTCTGCGGTGGATGAAGCGTATGGCTCCATATAAACGAGCAGCGGGTCTTTAATAAATTCCTCGCCTCTGCGGTGGTGGTCAATCACAACGATGTGCTCGATTTTGTTCATGAGACGCTCTTCCATCACAAGGGACGGTTTATGTGTATCAACGACGACAAGCAGCGTGTCGTCATTTGAAATCTCCATCGCCTCTTCCGGTGTGATGAACCGCGACCACAGCTCTTCATATTTTTTAATTTCTTCAATCAGGCGCTGAACGCTTGATCCGATCTGGTTCGGATCAATGACGATGTAGCCTTCTTTGCCGTTGGCCTGCGCCACCTTCAATATTCCGATTGCGGCTCCGACTGCGTCCATATCAGGAAATTTGTGCCCCATGATAATGACATTGCTGCTTTCTGAGACAATCTCCTTGAGCGCGTGGGAAATCACCCGGGCGCGCACCCTTGTGCGTTTCTCCATCGGATTTGTTTTGCCGCCGTAAAATTTCACCTTGCCGTTCGGCATTTTGATCGCCACTTGGTCGCCTCCGCGGCCGAGAGCCAAATCGAGGCTGGACTGCGCCAGATCTCCAAGCTCCTTCAAGGAAGAAACCGATGCGCCGATCCCGATGCTGAGGGTCAAAGATACAGTGTGAACGGATGTTTTTTCACGGATTTCATCCAAAATCGAAAATTTCGCGTTTTCAAGCTCCGTTAAAATGTGTTCATTTAACACCGCGATAAACCGCTCCGAGGACGTCCGTTTCAGGAAAATGCCGTACTCCTGCGCCCACGCATTTAATAATGAAGTGACCTGGCTGTTCATCGTGCTTCTCGTTTGGTCATCCAGCCCCTGTGTGACGTCATCATAGTTATCTAAAAAGATATATGCCAGCACGGTTCTCTCATTTTCGTACTGCTTTTCAATCTGAATCTGTTCTGTCACATCAAAGAAATAGAGCAGGCGCTCATCTCTTTTAATCACTACTTTAAACTTCCGCTCATTCAAGGTGATCGTTTCCGAATCGACCTCCTGCTTGATCAGCGGCACGACGGCCTCGCATGTGTCATACAGCGAGCGCCCGACGAGCGTACTTTCATTAAAACAGGAAGACAAAAACGGATTCGCCCACTCAATGTAATATTGATCATTAAACAGCATAATCCCGATAGGCATTTCCATTAATGCCTCTTCGCCTACTTTTTTCAATCTATACGATAACGTGGAGATATAATCGTCAATTTCTTTTCTGATCAGAGAATCCGCACGCTTAATGAAAAACAGGATCACGGCGAGCAGCACAACGCCGATGGCTCCTATCAGCCAGTTAAAGTAAATGCTGATGAGGATTATGATGATTGACAATGCAATCAATGCATAGATGGGATACCGAAACAACGGTTTTTCATAAAAACTAGGCATTTCTATCAACTCCCCACCTGTAAGTCACACTCAATTTCGCGTCACCTTATTTCTTATGTTAAAGCCTATGTCAATGATGCCTAAGAGGAGATACACGGACAAGATGAGCGGAAAAAGCACACCCAGCACAATTGCTAAAACAGGAACGGCTTTCGGCATCTCCATTTCGCGGCAATAGAAAAAAATAAACGCTAACCCTTGAATACAAATCAGCAAGCTGAGAATAAATCCCCCATTCAATGAAACCGAATACAGCATATGCCCTTTTTCTAAAGGCAGAAACCCTAATATCGTCACAATAAAATACAGAATGACAACGCTTTGCGGGAGTTTGAGCTCTCTAAAAGGCTTCATCTTCGGAAGATCAGGGGAAAATCGCCGTAAAAGCGGCCTTGCCATAGCATAACTGAGGAAAGAAAAAACGATGCCGGTCAATACGAGCACTGTCGGAAAAAGATATTGAACCGTGTTCAGCTGACTTTCCATCAGCTTGATCTGCTTCCCGAACTGATCTCCGTAACCGAGCTGCTTTGACATGGTTTCTGCTAAAGACATCGACTCCCGAAGCTGGGACATGGTGGTATCGATCACATTCATATTAAGAAACACGATGCTGACCACAAAAAAAACGACGCCGCACAGCACATACGCCATAGCGCCGGCAGCAACCGCATAGCCGGGCTGTTTCTTTTTAAAATAATATCCCATGGCGATTCCCGTACAGGCCGCCATAAAAGCGCCTGTAAGCCCGGTAAACGAACCTACAATAAAGCTGACAGGAAGGCTGGCAAGCCCCATCCATACCCCGGGCTTCAGACCGTGCCGAATGGTGTAAAGAATGATCGGCAGCGGCAAAGCAAAGAGAAGAATTGCCCCCAGTAAAGGGAGGTACACGACCAAAAGGGAAATGATTGCAAAAATACTGATCAAAATGGCGCCTTCTATTAGAGCCCTTGTATTTTTCACTTACTCACCTCAAACCTTGTATCATTCGAACATACGAATAGAAAAGAGCAGCTTAGACGACTGCTCTTTTGACGCCGCAATGTCTCTTTCAAGACCTGAATTTTCCATAAACTCTCCAAAATACACGTATATATTTTAACATAAGTCGAAATCGCAAGTAAAATGAGCGCGGACAGCCGTAATGTTCCATGTGAAACATGA
This sequence comes from Bacillus sp. R45, assembly GCF_021729365.1. Taxonomy (NCBI): domain Bacteria; kingdom Bacillati; phylum Bacillota; class Bacilli; order Caryophanales; family Bacillaceae; genus Bacillus; species Bacillus sp. R45. The sequence continues at coordinate 3,875,497 of NZ_CP091421.1, forward strand.
AAACAGACAAACGGACATCCCCGTGAAAGAATGCCCGTTGTATCAGTGATCCTGATCATCCATGAAACCAGAAGTATCTCTGTTTTTCTTTTTGGTTTTTCGTACATATAACAAGACGATAACGATAAGTAAGAGAGTGGTCGCCTGTAAAACCCCGCTGCTGAAAAGGAAGAAGTTCTTTATCATGTCCCACATATAGTTTCACCTCTATTTCGTATTTCCTTTACATTGAGTTTCCCTTTCTGGAAACTTCAAAACATCAGGAACAACATCGGGACCGGGGCATATGCTGAAAGTGAAAATGAAGGATAAAGGAGATTCTTACACTATGACCGAGCGGAGAACATTAGCATGGCATGAAACGTTAGAACTGCATGAGTTAGTGGCTTTCCAGGCAAACGGACTTGTGAAATTAAAAAGAACAGAGCGGGACGTAAGCGATGCCAGATTAAAACAGCTTTACCGATTTTCCATCCATTCGCTGGAACAAAATCTGCGTGAACTGCTTCCTTTCTTCCCTGAAGCTCCCGCTTTTCGTGAGGATGAAACAGAAGAGCGCGCTGATTCCGCGTTTTACAGCGGCGGCCTGCTGAGCATGGCCAAAACGTCTGTGCGCAATTACGCCGGAGCCATTACAGAGACGGCCACACCCCAATTAAGACACGTTTTCGTCAAGCACTTAAACGCGGCCATCAAGTGGCATCAAATGGTCTTTGAGTATATGGAAGAACGCGGTCAATATCCGGCTTACAACCTGAGCGAATTGCTGAAGAATGATGTGCGCAACGCCAGAAAAGCCATCGCGATGAAATAAAAAAAAGCAGCAAGGAATTTAATCCTTTGCTGCTTCTTATTTTTGAGCGGACTGATCTTGAGGCGACGTTTTTTCCCGGTATGTCTCGAGAAACTCCCGGTTGGCATCTCCCCATTTCTTCATTTGCAAAACGATCGGTTCCAGCGACCTGCCGAATTCGGTAAGAGAATACTCCACCTTTGGAGGCACCTGCTGATATACCTCGCGATGCACGATGCCGTCCGCCTCAAGCTCGCGAAGCTGAAGCGTCAGCATACGCTGCGTAATGCTGGGGCAAATGCGCCGAAACTCATTAAACCGCTTTTTTCCGCCGATCATATGATAAAACAAAATACCCTTCCACTTTCCGCCGATAACGGAAAGCGTCAGTTCAACCGGACAACCTTCTTTATTCGGATATATGTTCATTTTTCATCCTCCATAGTACCTTTTTTGATACTATATGCTGATTAGCATCTGACTTACCCAGTATTTTACTCGCAATCCTCCTCACCGCTCAACAAAAATGCTTCTTTTTCACATCAATTTTTAAGGTTTTGAAGATTACACCCTCCGCAAGACGTGTTAAACTATAAAAAGATTGTTTACACTACAAAAAAGGACAAGGAGTTATTATGGAAAAAATTCTTATTTTCGGACATCAAAACCCAGACACAGATACCATTTGCTCTGCCATTGCCTACGCTGATCTAAAAAATAAACTCGGCTTCAATGCTGAGCCCGTCCGCCTTGGACAAGTCAACGGCGAAACACAATACGCGCTTGATTATTTCAAGCAGGAAAGCCCGCGTTTGGTGGAAACAGCCGCAAACGAAGTAAACGGCGTCATCCTTGTTGACCACAATGAACGCCAGCAAAGCATCAAAGATATCGAAGACGTTCAGGTTCTTGAAGTGATCGACCACCACCGTATCGCCAACTTCGAAACAGCGGAACCTCTTTACTACCGTGCTGAGCCGGTCGGCTGTACGGCTACGATCTTAAACAAAATGTACAAAGAAAATAACGTGAAAATCGAGAAAGAAATTGCGGGCCTCATGCTGTCAGCAATCATTTCCGACTCTCTGTTATTTAAATCTCCGACTTGCACGGAGCAAGATATCGCAGCGGCAAAAGAGCTTGCTGAAATTGCCGGCGTAGATGCGGAAGAGTACGGCTTAAACATGCTGAAAGCGGGCGCCGACTTAAGCAAAAAAACTGTGGAAGAACTGATTTCTCTTGATGCGAAAGAGTTCACGCTCGGCAGCAAAAAAGTCGAAATCGCCCAAGTCAACACAGTTGATATTGAAGATGTCAAAAAGCGGCAGCCGGAATTAGAAGCGGCTCTTTCAAAAGTAATTGCCGAGAAGAACCTTGACCTGTTCCTTCTCGTGATTACGGATATTCTGGAAAACGATTCCCTTGCGCTTGCCATCGGTGATCAAGCGTCAAAAGTGGAAAAAGCATTCAACGTGACGTTAGAAAACAACACGGCTCTTTTAAAAGGCGTCGTATCCAGAAAGAAACAAGTCGTTCCTGTTTTAACAGACGCGATTGCAGAATAACCAAAACACCCCGGCAACCAGCCGGGGTGTTTTTTTTCTGCTCTTTCATCAGACGGCCGTTTTGTAAGCGCTTACTCTAAAATTATTTTGACGCCTATTAATATACAATATATAATATATCACATGTAAGGCGTTCTTTTTTCTAATTATTGTAAGTTGCTATCACAACATCAGAATCGGGGGTGTCTATCCTGGAAAAACACGCTGCTCTTTCTTATTCACGAACAACAGGCATTTGGCTTGTGCTTACAGGAGCTATCTTATGGGGGGTTTCGGGAACGGTTGCCCAGTATCTGTTCCAGCACCGCCATTTTAATACAGAATGGCTGACTTCGGTGCGCCTTCTGGTGTCAGGGGCGCTTCTGCTCGGAATCGCGTACCGCAAAGAAAAAGGACGGATATGGGCTGTTTGGAAAGACAGACAGGACAGAATTCCCCTTCTTTTATTCGGGATTTTCGGAATGTTAGGTGTTCAATACACCTACTTCGCGGCAATTGAGCATGGCAACGCGGCAACAGCTACCGTTCTTCAGTATTTAGGGCCGGCGATCATTACATGCTTTTTAGCGATTCGCGCAAAGAGAATTCCTTCAGGAAAAGAGCTGCTCGCCGTCTTATTGGCGGTTGCCGGCACATTCATTTTGGTCACGCACGGGAATGTCGGAAGCCTGTCCATATCCGGTCTGGCCGTCTTTTGGGGAATCAGTTCGGCGTTTGCACTGGCGTTTTACACCCTTCAGCCGCATCGTCTGCTGAAGAAATGGGGATCCGCCATTGTTGTAGGATGGGGCATGCTGATCGGCGGAGCCGCCCTCAGCTTGATCCGCCCGCCCTGGACATTTGAAGGCGAGTGGTCCTTTCCTGCATATGCCGCGATTGTGTTTATCATCATTTTCGGAACGCTCATCGCTTTTTATTGCTACTTGGAAAGCCTGAAATATCTGAGTGCCTCTGAAACCAGCCTGCTCGCCTGTGCAGAGCCGCTGTCGGCAGCTTTTTTAACTGTTATCTGGCTGCATGTTCCCTTCGGAATATCAGAATGGCTGGGTACTTTGCTGATTTTAACCACCATCGCTTTATTATCTATCAAGAAAAAATAACCTCTCTTTTTTAGAGAGGTTTTTTCCTAGGGCCAGAGCACCCCTTAGGCTCAATTACCCATATATTAAAAGGCCTTTTTTCATTTTACTATCATCCAAAAGAGGAAAATAGACCAGTTGTCAATAGAATCAGAGTCTAATAGAATGATGTCGACAAGTAAATCATGCAGGATTGTTACTGATAAAGCAGGCAAGACCTAAAATGTGTTAAGGGCAAAGTGTATTCTTTGGCGTCACCCCATACATATTTTAGGTCTTTTTTTCTGTAACAAACCTGTCATCCATGAATGCAGGAGGATCGAATCGGCAGATCGCAAAAAAAGGTACATACAAAAGGAGACATGAACATGAACATCAAAAAATTTGCAAAACGAGCCACAGTTCTAACTTTTACGACTGCACTTCTGGCAGGGGGAGCGACTCAAGCCTTCGCGAAAGAAAATACCCAAAAACCTTACAAAGAAACGTACGGCGTCTCTCATATCACACGCCATGATATGCTGCAGATCCCTAAACAGCAGCAAAGTGAAAAATACCAAGTGCCTCAATTCGACTCATCAACAATTAAAAATATCGAGTCCGCGAAAGGACTGGATGTGTGGGACAGCTGGCCGCTCCAAAACGCTGACGGAACAGTGGCTGAATACAACGGCTATCACGTCGTGTTTGCTCTTGCCGGAAGCCCGAAAGACGCTGATGACACATCCATCTACATGTTTTATCAAAAAGTCGGCGACAACTCGATCGACAGCTGGAAAAACGCGGGCCGTGTCTTTAAAGACAGCGATAAGTTCGACGCCAACGATGAAATCCTGAAAGAACAGACACAAGAATGGTCCGGTTCTGCAACCTTTACATCTGACGGAAAAATCCGTTTATTCTACACTGACTTTTCCGGTAAACATTACGGCAAACAAAGCCTGACAACGGCGCAGGTAAATGTGTCAAAATCTGATGACACGCTCAAGATCAACGGAGTGGAAGATCATAAAACGATTTTTGACGGCGACGGAAAAACATATCAAAACGTTCAGCAGTTTATCGATGAAGGGAACTATACATCCGGCGACAACCATACGCTGAGAGACCCTCACTACGTTGAAGACAAAGGACATAAATACCTTGTATTCGAAGCCAACACGGGAACAGAAAACGGATACCAAGGCGAAGAATCTTTATTTAACAAAGCGTACTACGGCGGCAGCACAAACTTCTTCCGTAAAGAAAGTCAGAAGCTTCAGCAAAGCGCTAAAAAACGCGATGCTGAATTAGCGAACGGCGCCCTCGGTATGGTAGAGTTAAACGATGATTACACATTGAAAAAAGTCATGAAGCCGCTGATCACTTCAAACACGGTAACTGATGAAATCGAGCGCGCGAATGTTTTCAAAATGAACGGCAAATGGTACCTGTTCACTGATTCACGCGGTTCAAAAATGACGATCGACGGTATTAACTCAAACGATATTTACATGCTTGGTTATGTATCAAACTCTTTAACAGGTCCTTACAAGCCGCTGAACAAAACTGGTCTTGTCCTGCAAATGGGTCTTGATCCTAACGACGTAACGTTCACTTACTCTCACTTCGCAGTGCCGCAAGCCAAAGGCAACAATGTCGTGATCACAAGCTACATGACAAACAGAGGCTTCTTTGAGGATAAAAAGGCGACATTTGCGCCAAGCTTCTTAATGAACATCAAAGGCAAGAAAACATCCGTTGTTAAAAACAGCATCCTTGAACAAGGACAGCTTACGGTTAACAACTAATAACAACAAAAAGAAAATGCCGATACTTCATTGGCATTTTCTTTTATTTCTCAATAAGATGGTGAATTCAATCATGGCACGAAAATGGCCCGTTGTAATATTGATCTTTTTGGGTGCGTTCCTGTTTGTCGGCTTACTGCCGAACAAAAACCACAATTCCTCTGACACAAACAACACGGAGCATAAGAAGGATTACCGGGCGGCGTATCATTTTACGACTCCGGACAAATGGAAAAACGACCCTCAAAAGCCCATTTTTTTCGAGGGGAAATATCATTACTACTATCTTTATAATCGGGATTACCCGAACGGCAACGGCACAGAATGGCGGCACGCCGTATCAGAGGACTTGGTGCACTGGACGGACGAAGGCACGGCTATTCCGAAATACACCAACGAAAACGGCGATATCTGGTCCGGTTCTGTCGTCATTGATAAACACAACACCGCGGGCTTCGGCAAAAACGCGCTGGTCGCCGTCACAACGCAGCCGACAGCCAAAACAAAAGCCCAGGAACAATATTTATGGTACAGCACGGATAAAGGAAAAACGTTTACTTCCTATAGTGATCAGCCCGTTATGAAAAACCCGGGAACTAAGGATTTCCGGGACCCGAAAGTGATCTGGGATGAACAGGATGACAAATGGGTGATGGCCATGGCCGAAGGAGAAAAAATCGGTTTTTATGAATCACCCGATTTAAAAAATTGGAAATACACGGGCGGTTTTATCACTCAGCAGATCGGCCTCATCGAATGCCCCGACCTTTATATGATGCGTGCAGATGACGGCACAGCCAAGTGGGTTCTGGGCGCAAGCGCAAACGGCAAACCCGCAGGCAAACCGAATACGTACGCGTATTGGACCGGAAACTTTGACGGGAAGGAATTTACCGCCGATCAAGAAGAACCGCAATGGCTTGATTACGGCTTTGACTGGTACGGCGGCGTCACATTTGAAGACGGTAATAGCGAAGATCCGCTGACAAAACGCTATGCGCTGGCATGGATGAACAATTGGGATTATCCGAATGAAACACCGACACTAAAAAACGGCTTTAACGGCACGGATTCTATCGTCCGTGAAATCCGTCTTCAGCAGCAGGACGGCGGCACATACAGCCTTGTGTCAGAGCCGGTTGAAGCATTGAACCAATTAACTTCTTCAACTGACAGCATAGAACACAAACAGGTGAACGGTTCAGAGACACTGCCGATCAAAGGTGATACATATCAGCTTGATATGGATATCGCTTGGTCAGATATCAAAAATGCAGGCGTCAGACTCAGAGAATCAGCAGACCAAAGCCGGCATATTGATGTCGGTATTTCAGCAGAAGACGGCTGTGCCTATGTGAACAGATCGTTTACAGACCAGCCTGATAAAACCGGCGCATACGTCGAAAGCAAAGCTCCATTTGACGGAAACAAAGGGCGCGTCCATCTGAAAATTCTCGTGGATAAAACCAGTATTGAAGTATTTGCAGACGACGGAAAAACCGTTTTGACAAATGAAGTGTTCCCAAAACACGAAGATCAGGGAATCACGCTCTTTTCTGAAGGCGGCTCCGCTGACTTTCAGCATATTGAGATGAAGCATCTCGGTTCGATTCATTCTTAGACGTCCCTCTTCATTTCTAACCGGCGCCCGGACTGTGGTAAAATGCAAATATGTATACTACGATTCATGAGGTGTTCCATTGGATAATCAAAACAAAGAACCTGTGCTGAAAAGAACCATCATGCGGGACGAAGTGTATCGCACACTCAGAAACTGGATCATAACGGGCAAGCTCAAACCGGAAACAAAGTTAAAGGACAAGGATTTGTCGGAAACATTGGGAATCAGCCGCACCCCGATACGGGAAGCCTTATTGCGGCTGGAAGATGACGGCTTGGTGATAACAAAAGCGAACAGATGGACGCTTGTCGCTCCGATTGAGTTAAAAGAAGCGGAAAACTTGTATTCCATCGTCTGGACGCTTGAGAAACTCGCATTGCAGCAAGCCCTCCCGCGTATGGACGATGCCGTGATTCAAGAATTGAAACAGCTGAATGAAAATCTTCTTCAAACGATGAAAGACGGCGATAAAATGGCCGTTCTGGAAGCGGATAATGCATTTCACCATCACATCATTCTGCTTGCGGACAACGCTGAACTTCACAAATTGCTTGTAAGCCTGAAAGTCAAAATTCAGAGACTGGAAATCCGCTATTTCAGTGAAAGCGGCGCTTTAAACAGATCATATAATGAACACTCTGATATCATTCACGCATTAGAACAGCAAGATGCCGCCGCTGCTTTTACAGCGCTTGAAGCGAATTGGAAAAACAGTTTAGAACGGCTGCAAAACATGGCATAGCAAACGAAAAAGCCAAATCACTCATATGATTTGGCTCTTTTACGGATATCACAAGACAGCCGCGTTGGCTGTCTTGTTTACTTTTTGTTTATATATAAATAAATACCGTAATCCGTCGGCACAGAAGCATACCCCATCTGTCTGAGCATGGCTGTTATATTCCCGCGGTGATACGTTCCGTGGTTCACAACATGGAGGATCATATCGGCCGCTGCGGTTTTCATGATGTCACCTGACGGATGCTCTATTTCAAGGGGGAGACTGATATTTTCCTCCTTTTGCAAAAATAGTCGATATCGGTCTGATAATTCCAAAAATAGATCTTCCAGCTCTTCTATCTCTTTAGACAAGATGTCCTCTTTTTGCTGTTCAGCTGATTTCAGCGTATCCTCCAGACGCTCTCCGGAGAACACATCAAACCACCCCTTATCCGACAGATACACATGAGTCAATACACCGGCTATCGACGGAAAGACACTTTGAATCTCCTTACGGTACACATCCTCCGGAAGCTCTTTAAGCCGGGTGAATATTTGCTGATTTGCCCAAAGATGATAATCATACAATTGCAGTGCCAGATGTCCCACATTACCCTCTCCTCTCTCGATATAGAACGTACGTTCCTAATTATACTACACTACATGCCGCTCTGTACCATTTTCTTCATTCGCAGCTGAGAAAATCCGATAAAAGCCGAAATTAATAAGAGAAGGCCTGCGCCAATATAAATAAACCGCACGCCGAATACATCCGAGATAATCCCCGTTCCGATAATGGAAAACATAAAAATGAACTGAACTAAAGCTGATCTCGCCGCTAATATATTGACCCGTGTCTTTTCGGTCGTGATATTTTGAAGTAATGTTTCCTGCGTGAGATCTCGTAATACACAAGCCGGCCCCATACACAGCACCAGAAAAAGGGCCGTAACGGCGCTTGTGATCAGCCCGTAAATAAACGTGAACATTCCATATGCCAAGGCTCCCGTCAGCATAAGCGGAATGAGATGATGCTGAAGCTTACCGGATAACTTATAGATGATCAGTCCGCCGATCATCGTCCCTGCATAATAGACTCCGTTGACATACCCCCACCAAGCCTCTCCTTTATGAAGGACGTCATGCACATAAGTTAAGGACACAGACCCGATCCATATCATGCCTGCCCACGATTCGATCACATCCATCACAATGAGAACCTTGAGCTGTTTTTGCTGAAATAAATACACCCAGCCGCTTGCCGCATCTGCAAAAAGGGAACGTTCCCTGACTGCTGCCGGCGCACACATGCGTACTTGAAGAAACAGAATGATGCCCAACACCGAAGAAACCAATAACATGACAGTGACGATCATTGTATCGCTCTCTCCCAGGAACGCTATGATGACGCCGCCCAGAGACCACCCCGCAAACTGAACGGTCTGATCCGCCGCCGATAATAAACTGTTCGCTTTCGCCCTTCGATCAGGAGGAATGATTTCCCCAATCAGCGCGCTTTTTATCGGAGCAAACCATCCGTTGCAAAAAGAAATGCCTCCGATCAGACAAAACAGCAGAAAAAAGAATGCGGATGAACCGGTTTGGATGACAAAAAACAAACAGACTAACAGTGTGATCTGTATCAATTGAGAACTGATTAACAAAGAACGAAGCGTGAACCGACCGGTGACCAGCGGCAAAACGGCGCTGCCCAATACGCGGCATACAATGCTGACGAGCGTCATAAGAGAGGCCATCGCCGTCGAACCGGTTTTTGTAAACAAAAACAAGATGACGGCCATCGTATAAAGTGAAAACCCCAAGTTGATAGCGGTCTGGCTGTATAAAATAGCGTAATACGCTCTCTTCATATTCATCCTCTGCAACCCCACTCCCTGATTATGTAAATCATACCATATTTGCCGATCAGCTTTTTTTAAAAAAACAGATTGACATGGAATCCACTCCATCTATTAGGCTTTATTAGCAGAAAGAAGACTTTCAGCAAATAACAATTAAGAAGGAGTAACAGCTGATTTGACATCCCCAATCTATAGTGATGTATATAAGAAATGATTTTCAAAACAGAATAAAAAAAGAGGGCTTCCTTTCCGGAAACCCTCACTCACTCCGTCTGCTACGCCAATAAAAGAAAAATAAGCGCTAAAACAGCCGGAAGTCCTTGTTTTACGATAATTGATTTGTTTGAAGTAAAGCCTCCGAAAATGGCCGCAATGACCACACAGATGACGAAAAACATTTGAATCATATGGCCAATCGGATCAGCTCCGAGGATCAGTCCCCAAATGAGGCCGGCAGCCAGAAATCCATTATACAGACCTTGATTTGCAAACATGACCGCCACATTCCGATCACCTTCTAAATGCTTCGGCAATTTGAAAGACCGCTTGGCAGCCTTCGAATTGATAAAAAACATTTCAAGTATCATGATAAATATATGTTCTAAAGCTACAATTCCGACGAAAACAGCCGCAATTATGTCCACTGTCCCTCTCCTCTCAGCTTCACTTCAACCTTATTTCCATTGTGCGATTGTTTCGATAGGAAGACGGTAGGAAGCATATCCTTCGTCTGCCGCTTTTCCGATTGATAACAGCATGACCGGTACATAACGCTCTTTATCCATTCCGAAAACCTCGGCAATCTTTTCTTTATCATAGCCGCCGATCGGGTTTGTATCATAGCCGTGCGCACGTGCCGTAAGCATCAGCTGCATGGAAACAAGACCTCCGTCGATCAGAATCGTTTCACGGTTCACTTGCTCCGGCAGTTTTTCAAAATGCGCCGTCAACGCAGCGATTTGTCTGTCTTTTACTTCCTGCGGCATGTAGCCCAGCTCGACCGCTTTTGAATAAATTTCTTCTAAATAGTCATCACTGTTCATATCTGCGAAAACCGCGATCACCGCAGATGATGTGCTGACCTGTGTTTGGTTAAAGCTGGCAAGCGGCGCGAGTTTTTCTTTTCCTTCAGGGCTGTCAATGACGAGGAAACGCCATGGCTGCGCGTTAACTGAAGACGGCGCTGTCGTTGCTTCTTCCAATATTTGAGTCATTTCTTCTTTGCTGATTTTTACAGCCGGATCGTAATTCCGAATGGAACGGCGGCCTTTCATAATGTCCATAAAATCGTTTGTTTTCAGTTCTGTTTTCATGTGTAATACACTCCTATGCTTTCATATTTTCTATATTATTCTGCATCTGCGACAATACGTTTTTTAACATACTGCGTTCTTCCTCGCTGACACCGGCAAGCATTTCCTTTATGAAACGCTCCTTCTCCTTTTTGGAAGCCTCAATTCTCTCCCGCCCCTGATCAGTAAGCCGGACAAGTATAATTCGGTTGTCCTCGGGCTTCCGCCTTCTTGTGACCATTTCTTTGGCTTCAAGCTGTTTCAAGTGTCTTGTCACAGCTGCGCCGTCAATATTCACCTTTTTCTGAAGATCGCTTTGGCTGATCTCATCGACGTAAAAAAGCACGGCGAGAAGCTCAAGGCGGGATTGGCTGATTCCGGTGCACGCTTCAAACTTCGTGCCGATCACTTTGTGCAGTGATTGGAGCTGATACAAAATCTCGCCTTCCTCTGAACAACATGCTGTCAAAACCCATCCCTACTTTCTTTTGCGCAATTAATTGACTAGTCAATGTTTGATATATCAATAATATACATCCGTTATTCTTTTTTTGCAAGTGTTTTCTCCTTTTTTAAAAAAAGCTGCCGGTGAACGGCAGCTCCTTCTTAATGATTATGGATTTTTCTGAAATTACTGCCTTTTACTTCAGCGACATCATATACCGTCACAAAGGCTTGATTATCAATGTCATTAATAATTTCCTTCAGTTTGGTTTCTTCCAAACGGTTGATGACACATGTGATTTCTTTGAATTTTTCATGAGAAAAACCGCCGTATGCTTCTTTATACGTAGCGCTCCGGCCCAATTCTTCACGAATGGTCTCTACCATTAATGCAGGCTCGTTGGTGATAATCTGAAATGTTTTAGAACCGCTTAAGCCTTCCTCAACCACATGGATCACCTTGGATGCGATGTAGTAAGCAATGACGGAAAGCAATGCGCCTTGCAGCCCGAATACAAAAGAAACAAAAATAAACACAAAAATGTTTAAAAATAAAATGAGATCGCTCGTGCCAAACGGCAATTTCCGTGACAGAAGCACAGCCAGCATATCAATTCCATCTAAGGCGCCGCCGTTGCGCAATGCCAATCCCATTCCCAAGCCGAGAATAATCCCGCCGACAACGGTGATTAACAGGGTATCTCCCTCAATGATAGCCGGCGTGTGGTGGAAAAAACTCGTGCCCGCGGCAAGTGAGACAATACCGATAATTGATAGAAACGCAAAACCTTTCCCGATTTGCTTATATCCTAACCAGACAAACGGTATATTGATCACCGCAATCAAGATCCCAAGAGGCAAATGAAAGAGCTGTGAACCGACAATGCTGAGCCCGGTTACACCGCCGTCAGATACACTATTCGGAATCAGTACGGTTTCCAGTCCATACGCGGCAATCATTCCGCCGATGATGACCATGATGGCCCGTACGATTGATTTGGCTCTGAATTTCTTACGTCTTTGTTTTTCGATTGTACTCATATCATTCCCCGCTTCAATTATTTTGTCTTATTTAAATATACCATAATTGATACTTTTCGTTAAAAATAAGCCTATCGGCTAGTTGAAGCAGGAACCGAGGAAGGAGATTTCACAGATAACGTATCCATTTATGACTTTAATCATTCACAACGCAATCATTCAGTAAAAGGAATTATCATCCATTAATAGTCTCTTTTGTTTCCCTTCTTCACATATTCCCAATCATGCTCTATATTTTTTCTCACCCGCTGAAGAAGACTGAAAATGGTTTCTTTTTCCTCAGACGTAAAGCCGGACAGGGCTACTTCCGCAGAGTGCTCTCCTTCTCTTTGCAATAACGGATAAACCTTTCTCCCTTTTTCGGTCGGGAACAGTTTTTTTATTTTTTTATTTTGATCATCAGGACGCTTTTCAACAAATCCTTGTATTTCCAGTTTTTTGATCGCTCTCGCCGCTGTTGTTCGGTCAACTTTAATCATTTCCGCCAGTTTTTCCTGTATCACTCCCGGGTTTTCACATATACGCATAAGATAGAGATACTGCCCTTTTGTTAAGTCTAATTCTTTAAATTCAATATTGCTGATGGAATCCAATGCCCGTGCGATCATGCCGATTTCACGCAAAATATCAGTCATATCTCTTCAAACCCTTCATGTTTTTGTTGCACTTGCAATATAAATGTTTTGTCGTTACTTCTATAAGACCACAAGCAAGCCGTGCAGTCCAGACTAATATGTGAAAAGGATTGGTTGATCATGAGGATAAAAAGAATAACAACGGAAATTGATTTGCAAGCAGCGCTTGAGATGAGAAAAGCAGTATTCATTGAGGAACAGCAAGTACCTGAATCCGATGAATTTGATCAGTTCGATACGCTTGGGGAACAGTGCGGGCATGTCTTGGTTTATCATGAGAATCAGCCTGCCGGCACAGGACGGATCCGCATCGTAAACCAAACAGGCAAGCTCGAACGAATCTGCATCCTGAAGCCTTACCGCAAATACGGGTTGGGCAAAGTAATCATAAGCGAATGAGAAAACATGGTAAAAGAAAAAGGCATCACCCAATGTAAACTGAATGGACAAACACATGCGGAAGGCTTTTATCACATCTTAAATAGTCCGATTAAAATCTATTAATAATTAACAGTTGAAGAGATGGTGAAAAAAGCTGATTCTCTCTATTATGGACTCCTGTCGCGTTACATTTTTTCTATCTTCACATATCTTTACTATTAAGTACGTTTAAATTGATTTCAGGAGGAGATATGAAGTGGAAGAAACGAGTATGGAGCCATCACGACTCTGCAAAGAATTTGCAAGAATTCTCAATTCAACGCCCAGTGTCGTAAATGGCGTATGTACGGCGACAAGATTTCGAAGCAACATTCACCCGGTGGTACTCGGAAGAAGAGCCGAGGCATTTCCTTTTATTCCTCAGGCCTTTTCATTTGAGAGCATGGACTCGGAAGGCAGAGCCTTATGTTTAGGTGAGACTGTTTTACTGCAAGAAGAAGTGAACCCATTAATGAGTGAACTGCGCAAATTCGGTATCATCGTAACTGCCGTTCATAACCATTGGCTGTTTGATAAACCGCGTCTGATGTTTATGCATTTTGAATCAATTGACAAACCTCTCAATTTTGCAAGAAAAGTAAGAGAGGCCCTAAGAGTTCTGACTACTAAAACTGTGCGTGCGGTACCAAAAACTGATGGGGAAATGATTGAACGGCATGGTCTTTGTGACGAATTCAACGATATTCTGGGCGGAACCATGCATACGTTTGAAAATGGAATTTGTACAGTAATGAGATCACGAACGAATATAAAACCGGTTGTACTGGGACGGCCCGGAAGATCATTTTTGCTCATTCCGCAAATGTTTTCATTTGAATCAATGACAAAAGACGGCCGTGCTCTTTGCAGCGGAGAAACTGTAATTCTGCAAAAAGAAATCAATCCATTTATCAGCGCTCTTCGGAAACATGATCTGATTGTAACGTCTCTACACAATCACTGGCTGTTTGATAAACCGAGACTGATGTATATTCATTTCGAAGCGATTGATAAACCTGTCAACTTCGCCTTAAAAGTAAGAAATGCTTTAAAAGTGCTTACTGATAAAGAGGTCGAAGGTTAGCATGTTTCTAAGTATGTAAAAGCGATTCATATAATCGCTTTTACATATGATCAGCCGAAAACAAAAAAGAGGTCAGACATTTGTGTTAAAAAACAGCCTTATAGGCTGTCGTTTTGTGTATATTCTATTGATGAGTTTATACTACTTCATCCCGCATTCCATACAAGCTCTTTATTTCTCAATGGCTTTCTACATGCCGCTGTGCAAACACCTTCTTAGCCACTGAAAGAGCATTAAGTACACGCGGGAAGCCTGTATAAGGAACCAATTGGGTGATACTCTCTACAATCTCAGTCGGTGTTAATCCGGATGTAAGCCCTGTATTGATATGAAGTTCAAGCTGCGGCTCGGTTCCTTGCGTTACAAGGGATGAAATGGTAACAAGCGCACGTTGTTGATTGGTTAATCCCAGTCGTGAATATATATCTCCGTAAGCAAATTCTATAATGTACTTACTTACATCTGGAGCGATATCTTTCAAGTCTTCAGAAATCTTTAAATGCGTAGAGATTTTATCATCGCTTGTTAAAGTGTACTCCATTAATTTGTCTAAACCTTGCTGGTAACGGCTTTGATCCATTTGAAATTCCTCCTGAAAGGTACTTATTTCCTGACATAAGATAATATATCGCAGCCCTCTCTAACCGTAAAATACATAAAAACTATAAAAACCATTCATTTTTTTCATGAGTGATCTTAGTCTACGTAATTACTCTTACAAAAAGATGAAATATACCGGATAAATTCGCGTACTGCGTGTGAAACGTATTTTCCTTTTTTTAAAATAATCGCCACTTTCCAAGGAATGGATGGATTGACAATGGAGATTGCCTTAACTAAACTTTGATCAGTCTTTTTCACTATCGACTGAGGGAAAATGGAAATACCTAGTTCTTCTCCAATCATTTCGCTGATAAAATCCCATTGAGAACTTTCATAAACAATATTTGGACGAAAACCGGCTCTAATACACTCCTGAATAATCCGATCGTGAAGAGAAAAGTCTTCACTAAACAGGATGAAAGGTTCATTTTTCAAGTCTTGCATTTCCACAATCTCTTTATGAACAAGCGGGTGAGCGGAATGAACGAAGAGCATCAGTTCTTCATTAAGCAATGGAATGATATCAAACTGCTCTTTGTCCACTGGTTCAATAACCACGCCAAGATCCAGTACTCCATCTTCAACCTCCTGTTTCACCTTGTTTCCTCCATGTTCTATCAGCTTGATGTTCACATCAGGATACAATTGTTTAAACCCTCTAATGATTTTAGGAAAAAACAAGACACCGATCAGCGGCGGTATTCCAATTTTCACTTTTCCTTTTTTTAAATGCAAAAGATCGTATAAGTTCGTCGACAAGTCATCTAATGACTTCATAATCATTTGGCCTTGCTCAAATACAATTTCGCCCGCATCTGTCAAAGCGATTTGTCTAGCGGATCGATCAATGAGCTCAACCTTTAATTCCTCTTCCAAACTTTTAACCATCTTACTTAAGGCAGGCTGTGACAAATGCAGATTTTCTGATGCCTTAGTAAAACTGTTGGATTTAGCAACTTCAAGAAAGTATGTGATTTGACGTATATCCATCGTATGTTCTCCATTCCATAAGTTTAACGAATACATTATATTCTTTTTATTCATTTTACTTATACAACTGCCGGGTGTAAACTTTTAGGAGGCCAAAATGTTTCCTGGAGGGGTTACTATGAGTAAATTATTAGAAAGTAAAGTTGCTCTTGTGACAGGCGCGGCTAGCGGAATTGGTTTAGAAATTGCACGTGAATTCGCTAAAGAAGGCGCAAAAGTGGTAATTTCCGATTTGAACGAAAAAGCCGTGCATCATGCAGCTGAGGAACTTAAGGGACAAGGATATGAAGTCCTGCCTGCGGTTTGTGATGTAACAAACGAAGAACAAGTTGAAAAAAGTTTCTCTAAGACACTTGAAACCTTTGGGCGATTGGATATTCTGGTAAACAATGCGGGGATTCAGCATGTGTCCGATATAGAAAACTTCCCGACTGATAAATTTGAATTTATGCTGAAATTAATGCTTACTGCTCCTTTTGGTGCGACAAAAAGAGCGTTCCCTTTGATGAAAAAACAAAAATTTGGCCGCATCATCAATATGGCTTCCATAAATGGTTTAATTGGTTTTGCAGGGAAAGCAGCTTATTGCAGCGCTAAACACGGTTTGATCGGTTTAACTAAAGTATCAGCATTAGAAGGAGCGGAATACGGAATTACTGTCAATGCCTTGTGTCCGGGATATATCGACACTCCATTGGTACAAAACCAGTTACAAGATATTGCAGAGACTAGAGGCATTTCTATAGAAAAGGTGTTTGAAGAAGTCATTTACCCCTTGGTTCCTCAAAAACGTTTGTTAGCCGTGCAAGAAATCGCTGATTACGCAGTATTCCTCGCCAGTGACAAAGCTAAAGGAGTTACAGGGCAGGCGGTCGTAATGGATGGCGGCTATACAGCCCAATAATCTAAATTTCATCTGCAGGAGTAATAGTGCTTTGGATTAAATGATTTACTCTTCAAGAACCAAGCCGATGGTTTTTTAGGAAAGACATAGCTATACAGATTGAAGTTTGATATATATTTGGTATATTAACTTAAGAAAAGCCGCCCTGTTGGCGGCTTTTTTATCCTGAATCCTGTAATGTGAAAATGTTAAAAAGCAACGGAATAGTTGTTGTCTTGCAGAATGCGAAGAAGCTGTTGGGGCTTTCACAAAGTATGTCGGTGAAGCTGCAGATAAGTGTGTAAGATTCCCCTCTCCCCATAATGCGCCCGCACTTTTTAGAATTAATACTATTCTGTTTCAATTTATCTTCAATGGTTGGCTGTTATATCAATCTGCAATTAAAAATCAAAGTTTTTCGGGAAATATTCCATTAATAAATTACGGTTATAAAGTAGTGTAATTCTTAGTTCTTAGTCATCATAAAGAAACTTGACCTTCAAATGCATATTTAAAACAAATCTCAATAAAGACCGGTATATTAACTTAAATAATTTTGAAGACTTCTGCTAGTGACGGTTTTAAAGATAATCTCTCTCTTACAGCTCTTTGAATATCAAGTTCTCCTAAGTATTTTTTAACCAGCACCCCAACCGTAGTCAGCGAACAATCCGCGTGTCATTGGTGTCATGTCTCTTTCTATTAAAGTAATCATGATAAATTTATCTGCTTGCCAATTCCTTAATCATCAAACCCAATTCATAAATTCCCTTTTGAAGGTCTTCAAGAGATGCATAAGCATATGATAAGCGAATATAATTCCCTTTTTCCTCAGCATAGATACTGCCGAGATTGAGCAGAATCCCTTTTGATAAGGCTTTGGTATAAAGTAATTTCATGGATATGGAAGGCAATATTTTTACCCAGACAAAGAATCCTCCCTTTGGGATATTCCATGTCGCCACATCTTTCAAATGAGTTTCTAAAACACTCAAGGCCAATTCTCTTCTCACCTTTAATTGACTTCTCACCTGTTCTAGATGCTGTTGGTATTCACCGGATATAAACCACTCTGCCGCTACTCTCTGGGATAACGAACTGGAGCCGTAATCTGTTTGCATTTTTATGTCGGATAAACGTTCAATCACTGGTTCCGGCCCGACGATCCAGCCAATCCTCAAGCCCGGACTTAATGTTTTCGATAAACTGCCTATGTAAAGCACATGCCCATTTTTATCTATTGTTTTAATAGGATCCGGGGGAATCTCATCTATCCATAACTCACGATAAATGTCATCTTCAATAATGGGAAGCTGTGTATTCTCACTTGCCGCAAGGATTTCTTCTCGTCTCTTTTTTGACATTAAAATACCTGTCGGGTTTTGAAAACAAGGATTTGTATATAAGATAGCCCTCCCCCGTTCCCCCCTTGCCATGCGGATATGTTCCGGCAAAAGTCCATCATGATCCATAGGAACTCCAGTCAGCTTCATCCCGGCTGATTGAAAGACGTGTAATGAATAAAGATAGGAAGGCTGATCGAGAAATACGGTCGATCCCCTTTGTAAAAGCCCCATTGATATAAGCTGTAAGGCTTGCAGCGCTCCAGAAACAATAAGAATGGAAGAAGGAGAAGCTTGAATGCCGATTGTTCTTAAATAGCCGCTTAATGCCTCTCTCAAAGGCAAATATCCTTTTGGTTCCTCATATCCGAATGCCTCTATGTTTTGAGATACCTTTCCCATGATCTCTTTCATAACAGCTAAAGGAAAAATCTCATGTGAAAGTTCTCCTTTACTGAGCTGTATAAGATCAGAATTTGATTCTGATTTATTGATCTCTTGAACGATTTTTTGGCTTGGCTGCTGAATTCCGGAGGTTACATACTGATCCCAATCGGGAGGGGAATTCTTAGCCAAAAGTGTCCATGTATTGTTCGTAACAACTGTCCCTTTGCCCATTCTGCCTTCGATTAATCCATCCGCCGTCAATTCCTCTAAAGCTGTAATGACTGTGCTCCTGTTCACCTCAAAGTGTTTGGCAAGCGTGCGCTGGCTTGGAATCTTACTTCCGATCGGCCATTCTCCATTTCCTATTTTCTCTTTTATAAATTGAATGATTTGTATGTACTTAGGAAGCTTTCTCATCTTTTTTTCTTCTGGAGCGCTCATTAAAAGGGTCCTCCTTAAAAACTAAAGTGGTTGGGTCAAAATCTATTTAACTGGTTGAAGTCATCTCATCAAATCTTTATTAATATAGAAAAACATTAAATAACTGGTTGGTTTTTGTAAAGAGGAGTGAGAAAGATGAGAAAGAAAACAGTTCGAATCGGCATATCTTACAGTCTGATGATTGGATTGTGGGCATCAGCTTTCCCGGGAATTCGCGCGGGTCTTGAGAGTTACACGCCGGAACACCTTGCTTTGTTTCGCTTGTTGATTGGGTCAATGGCATTGTTGGTTTTTGCTGTTTTGACTCATATGCGTTTGCCTGACATGAAGGATATCCCCGCTATTTTATCGTTAGGGTTTTTAGGTTTTGCACTATATCACATTTTGCTGAATATCGGAGAAAAAACAGTCAGTGCAGGAGTTGCGAGCTTACTCGTGACCATGACACCTATTTTTTCTGCAATGTTATCCCGTCTGTTTTTTGGTGAACATTTCGGTTTTTATAAATGGGTCGGCTCTATCATAAGTTTATTGGGTGTATCGATCATTTCATTTGGGGCAGGAAACTATACAAATTCAGTGAACGGCATTTTGTTAATCCTGCTGGCAGCTTTTTCGGAGAGTATTTATTTCGTTTTTCAAGCCCGCTATATAAAAAAATATGGATTTATTCCATTCGTTACATTCACTATTTGGGGCGGGACAATACCTATGCTTGTATTTCTGCCTGGCTTAGGGGAAGAGTTTTTGAACGCTTCAATGAACTCAACATTGTCTATCGTTTACTTAGGTTTATTACCAACGGTTGTGCCTTACTTTGCACTTGCATACGTCACTTCACTCGTCGGTGCTTCAGAAGCAGCCATTTCACTTTATTTAACACCAGCCGTAGCCTTGGCCATTTCTTGGGTGTGGTTAGGTGAAGTACCTGCGTTTATTGCACTGACAGGCGGGATGGTTACAGTCGCCGGGGTGTGTTTCACCTATCTAACAGTAAATAAAAAGATAAAGATTTTAAATCCTTATTTCTTATCTAAAAAGCAATAAAGCAGATGACATTTAACCCTGAAAATAGAGTCATAAGCAGTTCTCCTTTTTAATACTTGGGTTTCGAAGGCTTCTTCTCCCCAAGGGTGCCAGTTTACGGGGTTGTGGGCGTTACCTTTGTTCAAGAAAACTTGTTGCAAGCAAATTCCCCCACTCCCGTAAAGAATTTTGAAAATTTACATGGCAGATTGAACATTTATTGACAAAGTTAAAATGTAAAAAGGTACAAAGTGTCTATTGATTAAATTATTCTTTTCGTTTTTATTGCGATTATTGTATGTCTTTTGTTTCTTGACAGGTTTTTCATTTTCACAAATAAAAAAACACGCTGGAAAGATGCTCTAACGTGTCATGATTTTCTTCAAATGAGATATTGTTCAACCCATTTTCTTGCAATGTTTTAATGTTGTTTACTAAATCGGGTAATTCAGCAACTGCTGATTCTAATGATGCCACTCCAATTACATTTATTTTCCTTGGATTCGGTGCGTCGAGATCTAAAGGGACGTCCTCATTGGCAGGTATTAATCCGGGTTCATAAGCAAAAGAAAGACTTTGAGCAATTATCCTCTTCACTCCAATTTCATGACACGCATCAACAGTATTTCGCGCACCTATAATTCTGATTCTCGCTTTTTCTTCAAGATTGTAACCTGTTAAAGAGGTAAACTGATGGACAACAACCTCAGGTTAAATTTTCCTAAAAGCATTAAGAACAGCATCTCGATCCATTGCATCTGCTTTTACAGGAGTTACCCCTATTCTTTTGAGGAACGTGTTCGACCGGTTACCTCGGGTCAATGCAAATACTGGATAGCCGTTTTGTATTAATTTAGGAAGAAGGGACCGACCAAGCAACAATGATCTTCATGCTATACCTTATTTACCTGCCAATCTTGAAGCAGCTTCTTCAACTTCTTTATTTGCTTTTTGTAAAACATCCTCCGGACTCAGTAAAGCTGTTCCTTGCACTCGGATAATTTGATAATCCTCAATACCGAGGAAATTGAACATTGATTTCAGATATTTATTTGAGTATTCAACTTCTTCATACCAGTCATCATTTGTATAAATTGATCCGCTAGCTTGTATGACAAGCATTCTTCGTCCATCTTTAAGCAGACCTACTGACCCAGTGTCAGTATATTTAAATGTTTCACGTGCGATCATAATATTGTCCATATAGTCTTTTAATTTTGATGGAATATTGAAATTATGCAAAGGCAAAACAATGACATACGTTTTTGCACTTTTGAATTGTTTCAATACTTCTGTCATGCGTCCTGTTACTTTTTGTTCATCGCTTGTCAGTTCTTCGCCTTTTCCTGCCTTATCCCATGCACTTAAAACTGTTTTATCAATCATAGGCACATCATCACTATATAAGTTAATTTGCTCAAGCTCTTCACTCTCTGGAATTAATTCTTTGTAAGCCTCTAAAAAGTGGTTCATTACCCGTAAACTGTATGATGATGTATCATCTACTTTTGGATGTGCGTTAATGATAAGTGTTTTGCTCATTTGAAACTCTCCTTTTATTTTATATTAAAGACTATATTAATCGACGATTAACTTGGTCACTAATATAAACCTTGTATTTTATTTTGTCAAACGGAACAAATAGTATCTGAAGAAGGGTTTTAAGATTGACTATCATCAAAAATACTCCTAAGATACAATGTGATAAACCTTAAAATCAAAAGCAGGTGAGTTTATATGCAGTACAGTGTTGGGGTTGAATATGCTTTACATTGTCTGGTTTATTTAATAGATGTTCCCTCCAAGGAAAGTGTCGGGATTCGGGACCTTGCAGAGTTCCAAGGACTTTCAGAAACATTTCTTTCAAAAGTTTTCGGTAAATTATCTAAAGCTGGTATTGTAAATTCTGTCCCTGGTGTAAAGGGAGGATATAGGTTAGCAAAATCCCCGGAGGATATTTCCTTTTGGGATGTAATAGAGGCTGTTGAAGGACCAAAACCCATTTTTCAATGTAAAAATATTGTAAGCAATGGTCTACTTTATCGAGACAAATGCAACTCTTGTGAATCCAGCAATTCTTCTTGTACAATTAACTTGGTAATGCTTGAAGCAGAAGAACAGATGCGTAATTATCTTCGTAATAAAACGCTCGCATGGTTAAATAAAGAATTGGACGTAGTATTGCCTAAAAAAACAAGGACAGATACTCGGGAATACTTCATAAAAAAAAGCTCTGACTAAATTAATTAGTCAGAGCTTTTTTGTGCTTCAAGATGCCTTCGGAGAATTTTTACGAAAGTATGGACGAGACAACAAAATGAATAAAACTACAGATTAAGTTTAACACTCCGATTCGGAGAGTCAAAGGTTAATGTTCGCCTTTTTGTTCTACTTTATGAAAGGGTCAGCAATTGCTGATATTATAATAATTAATCAACTCTTTGTGGAATGGATGATAACAAATGACATTAGGCCAAAGATTAAAATGAGCTCGAAAAAAATCCGGTTACTCTAATCAAGACGTGACAGCAGAGAAAATTGGATTAACAGGGTAGACATTGTCTAATTACGAAAGGGATTATAGATCGCCCGATCCGGAGACATTAAAGAAACTCGCTGATTTATATGATGTATCCACTGATTTTTTGGTCGGTAGAGAAGAAAAGGACAGACCCAAATCTAAATTGGATCAAACAGTCAATGAAGCAATTGAACAACTTAAAAACGAAGAGACTTTACTTTTCATGAAAGATGATGACATTCAAATATTATATGACTATAAATAAAAAAGTGAGGTTTTATAGACTTCACTATCAAACAGTTCACTACTCAATTATTTTTTCATTGTTTGTTGTTGCGCTTGCGTTTTCAACACTATGTGCTTCACCATGACCAGGTCCAAAAAGATTTAATATTACAACTCCTACAAGTATCAAAACAATCCCAGTAACACTGGCAATGTTAATTTTTTCTTTCCAAATCAAAATCGAAATTATTGTAGTAGCAATAGTCCCTACACCAGACCAAACTGCATAGGCGGTATTCAAAGGTATGGACTTCATTGCAAGTGATAAGAAGAAAAAGGAACCTATAAAAGCAATAATTGCACCAATAGTAGGGTAAAGTTTCGTGAAGCCTTCTGCGGCCTTGAGCATAGAGGAACCAATAAGTTCACCAAAAATTGCGAGCAATAAATATAAATATGCCAATGTTAATTCTCTCCTCCTGTATAAATAATCAACGTCTTATAAATTTGTACTAAACCTCTATAGGTTTGTTTCATTATTTCTTTATTAGTTACAACTTTACAAGAAACAGCAAATGTTTATAAGTCTTTATTTTGCAAAAAAATTG
Organism: Bacillus sp. R45; assembly: GCF_021729365.1. NCBI lineage: Bacteria > Bacillati > Bacillota > Bacilli > Caryophanales > Bacillaceae > Bacillus > Bacillus sp. R45. Next base: position 3,898,870 of record NZ_CP091421.1, read on the forward strand.
TGCGCAAAATGACTGGTGTTCCTTAGACGAGTAGATAAAATCTAGTCTAGTTAATCTAATAAGGTATAAACTAAACTCCATTATGGTAAAGTAAAAATAGCAACCAATTTAAAAGTGAAAGAAGGTGAGCCCATGCCAAACAATAATAAACCCAACAGTTTAATCACGGAGAAGTCCCCCTATCTGCTCCAACACGCCCACAACCCCGTAAACTGGCACCCTTGGGGAGAAGAAGCCTTCGAAAAAGCAAAACGCGAAAACAAGCCGGTTCTTGTCAGCATCGGCTATTCGACTTGTCATTGGTGCCATGTAATGGCTCACGAGTCCTTTGAGGACGAAGAGATCGCCGGTATGTTAAACGATAAATTCATAGCCATCAAGGTTGATCGTGAGGAGCGGCCTGATGTGGATTCCGTGTATATGAGAATCTGCCAGCTGATGACGGGGCAGGGCGGGTGGCCGCTGAACGTGTTCGTCACACCAGATCAGAAGCCGTTTTATGCGGGGACATATTTTCCGAAGACGAGCAAATTTAACCGTCCGGGCTTTATTGATGTGCTTGAACATCTGTCCGAAACGTTTGCGAATGACCGGCAGCATGTCGAGGATATCGCCGAAAACGCCGCCGCTCATCTTGAAGTCAAGGTTCACCCGGCTGAGGGCATGCTTGGCGAACAGGCGGTTCATGACACGTATCGCCAGCTGGCCGGCGGGTTTGACACGGTGTACGGCGGGTTCGGCCAGGCTCCGAAATTTCCGATGCCGCATATGCTCATGTTTCTGCTTCGCTACTACAGCTATACGGGCAAGGAACAGGCTTTGGCCGGCGTAACCAAGACACTCGACGGCATGGCGAACGGCGGAATTTTTGATCACATCGGGTTCGGATTCGCCCGCTACTCGACTGATAATGAATGGCTCGTGCCGCATTTTGAGAAAATGCTGTATGACAACGCCCTTCTCCTGACTGCCTATACGGAAGCCTATCAAGTCACGGGTAATGAGCGCTACAAACAGATTGCGATGCAGATCGTAACGTTTATTCAGCGGGAAATGATGCATGAAGACGGCAGCTTTTTCTCAGCTTTAGATGCTGATACCGAAGGCCGTGAGGGGAAATATTACATATGGTCCAAAAAAGAAATCATGAATCTTCTCGGTGATGAACTCGGCCCGCTTTATTGCAAGGTGTATAACATCACAGATCAAGGCAATTTTGAAGGCGAAAACATCCCGCACCTCATTTTCACGCGGCGTGAGGCCATCCTCGAAGAGACCGGCCTCACCGGACATGAGCTGGCCGAACGCCTTGAAGAGGCAAGAACAAAATTGCTGGAAGCGCGTGAAAACAGAAGCTATCCGCATACAGATGACAAAGTGCTGACCTCATGGAACGCGCTCATGATTGCCGGGCTGGCAAAAGCCGCAAAGGTATTTCACGAGCCTGACTTTCTCAGCATGGCGGAAACAGCGATCCGCTTTCTCGAACGTCACCTCATGCCGGACGGGCGCGTCATGGTCCGATACCGCGAGGGCGAAGTGAAAAACAAAGGGTTTATCGATGATTACGCTTTTCTCATCTGGGCTTACCTTGAATTGTATGAAGCGGGTTTTCATCCGTCTTATCTGCAGAAAGCGAAAACGTTATGTACAAGCATGCTGGAGCTGTTCTGGGATGAACGGCACGGAGGTTTTTTCTTTACGGGGAATGACGCCGAGACTCTTCTTGTCAGGGAAAAAGAAGTTTATGACGGAGCCGTGCCTTCCGGAAACAGCGCGGCTGCCGTACAGCTGCTTCGCCTCGGTCGCCTGACGGGTGATGTATCACTGATTGAAAAAGCCGAAGCGATGTTTTCCGTGTTCAAACGGGAAATAGAGGCCTATCCGAGCAGCAGCGCTTTCTTCATGCAAAGCGTACTGGCACACACAATGCCCCAAAAAGAAATCGTTGTGTTCGGAAGGAAAGATGACCCGGACAGAAAACGTTTCATTGAGGCGCTTCAGGAGCATTTCACTCCCGCCTATACGATTCTCGCCGCAGAACATCCGGATGAGCTTGCCGGCATTTCTGACTTTGCCGCGGGTTATCAAATGATCGATGGGAAGACAACGGTCTACATTTGTGAGAATTTCGCCTGCCGGAGGCCGACGACGGATATTGATGAAGCGATGAACACCTTACAAATCAGCAGCAGAGCCTAGGCGGCCTGCTGCTTTTCTTTTTTCACAAAACGGAATGCGAGCCATGCGAAGATGATGTTGATCACCAGAGTCGATATGCAATCGTATATTTCATAGCCGCCGGCTGCTGTTGTAAATATCGACGGAATGCCGCCGTATACCGAATGATCCTCTGTGAGAAAGATAAATAAAAACATATTATTGGCAGCGTGACCGCCAAGGGACATCTCCAGACTGCCCGTTTTAATCGTGATAAAGGTCCAGATCATGCCGATGGTAACATATCCGATTCCCGCCCAGAGAGCTCCATTTTCCATCTCCGGATTTCCGAAATGAAGTGCGCCGAATAATCCGCCGATAATGACCGTCAGAACCACCGCGTTTGCCGTCAATTTTCCGGCAAACTGAAGCAGAAAACCGCGAAAGAGAAATTCCTCCGCAGAGGTTTGAATCGGCACCAACAAGACGGCCGCCGCTAACAGCAGCAGAAAACGTGAAGCATGGAATTCCTGAAGCGTGAAACGATCCGGATGAATTAAAAAATCAATCAGCCCCGCGACAAACATCAGCACAACATATGTGCCGAATCCAAAGAAAATTCTCTTCCAGTTCAGCGACTGATTCGGTGTAATGATGGATAAAAACCGCCGCTTCATAATGAAACGAACCGCTATCCAAATGCCCGGAATCGCTATGAAATAGACGATATGCTGTAAATAAATATCCGCCAGCGGGTCACTTAATGCCGCCTCATCCCAATTTATCGTCAGTGAAGGATTGAAAGCGGACGTGAGAAACATATAAAACACGGTCAGTATGCTTCCGAAAAAGAACAAACCCACAATGAGCAACAGAGAAAGAAGATATTTCGATACACTATTTCTTCCCTCTGCGGGCCGTACAAATGTATTCATATTTATGCATCAACTTCCTTTCCTTCAACATTTTACAATATAAACAGAAACAGATATAGGAAATGTTATATATTTTAAGAAGAAAGCGCTATGCCGTTTCCTTTGGCTCTGGTTATTTACACTCTGTTTTTGCCAAAAAAAGACCTTTATAATGTATTCGTCAGATAAATTTACAGTATTTTCTGATTACAATTGCTAAGTCAGGGGGTTTTTTATGAAACATCAGACATTCTCAAATGTAGCGAACCGATTAGACCGTCTCCCCATTTCGCGTGTGCACTATCAAGTATTAACCGCTCTCGGAATCATCTATTTTTTCGATCTCGCTGATCTGTTTACGCTCAGCAACGTGGCTCCGGCGCTGATTGAGCATTGGGGCGTGAAGCTGTCCGTCATTGCCGACGTCACAGCCGCATCCTTCCTGGGCATGTTTTTAGGCGCCTCCATCGGCGGAAGACTGTCCGATCGGATCGGCAGGAAAAAAGCGCTGAATTGTTTTGTCCTTGTCTTTTCGATCTCATCTTTTCTGAATGCGCTGGCATGGGACATTCCGTCCTTAATGATTTTCCGCTTCTTGACCGGGCTCGGCGTCGCGGCCGCCATGATTGTGACGAACAGCTATTTGGCGGAATTTTTTCCATCATCCGTACGAGGAAAATACATCTCCTTTTGCGCCATGATCGGACTGATCGGCGTTCCCGTCACAAACGTTGTTTCCGCTTTTGTCATTCCTTTAGGCTCATGGGGGTGGCGGCTCGTATTCGTATGGGGGGCGGCCGGTCTCATTTATTTCTTTTTTATCCGCCGGCTTGAGGAATCGCCGCGCTGGCACGAAAATCGGGGCGCATATGATCAGGCAAACGCCATTATGAACCGTCTTGAAGCACGTATAGAGAAAGAAAAAGGCCCGCTTCCCGCGCCAAAAGAGGCGGCAGAAGTACATACAGTGAAGCACGCAGGCTACTTAGGGCTGTTTCAGGGCAGGAATTTAAAGATCACCATCATCCTGTCAGCGGTATGGATTCTTGAAACCTTTGGCTTTTACGGCTTTGCTTCATGGGTGCCCAGCCTGCTGAAAAGCAACGGCATCACCATGGAAAAAACGCTGTGGTACAATGTGCTTCACTCTGTCGGCGCACCGCTTGGCGCATTGCTCGGTTCCATGATATCCGAGACGTTCCAAAGAAAATGGATTCTGGCCGCAAGCGCTTTTCTGACTGCCATTGCCGGACTGTTATACGGCATGACGTTTATTCCCGTCATGATTATTGTGTTTGGATTTGTCGTCAACGTCACGGAACGGGTTTTCACCTCAAACTTATACGCATATACATCGGAGCCGTATCCTACGGAATATCGCTCGGCCGGGAGCGGGCTGGCATACGGGCTCGGCCGTTTTTCCAATATATTCGGCTCCCTGCTCGTCGGATTTATTGCCGTTAAGCTCGGCTACATCAGCGTCTTTTTGTTCATCGGCGGCTGCTGGCTTCTATGTTCCGTTTTGTTAATTCTCTTCGGTCCGAAAACTAACGCTCAGCAAATTTAATCAATAAAACAGTGCGGGTTCCCCCGCACTGTTACACTGTGATTTCTATCAAATTGCCTTCCCCATCCTCTATCACGCTCTCATAATATCCGTCACCCGTCACGCGCGGGCCGCTTACAACCTGAAATCCGTCGTTTTTAAACGTCTCCGTCAATTCATTCACCCGCTCCTTGCTGCCTGTAGAAAATGCGAGATGCGCCCATCCGGTCATATTCTGTGACGGAGCTTCATCAATGCCGCCTTTTTTCATAAGTTCCAGCCTGCATCCGGAGTCAAACGAAAGAAAATACGATTTGAAATCTTTTTTCTCATTATAATAAAGGTCATTGGCCTTGGCGCCGAAGTATTTCTCATAAAATTCTTTCATCCGTTCTAAATCTTTCACCCATATGGCCGCATGTTCAATTCGCATATGTCCGCCTCCTTTTTTTTTCTCAATCTAGTTATAAAGCATGAAACCCATTTCAGCTCAAGACTTTTTCCGCTGAAATTGATGCATAATTTGTTTTTTAGCCGTTTCTCCGTGCAAAAACAGCAAAAATGCTTCCCTTCCGACCCGTTCCAAATGAAGTTCCAGAGATGGGATATTCAATGCCCGGCTGACGCTCAGGTTTCCCTCGCCGATGATCTCCGCATCCCATTTCTGTTCTTTCGCAAACTGGTACAAGCCGGCAGCCACGTCATCACTGTGCGCATAGATGGCCGTCGGCGCCTTGTCGAAACCCCAGAAGTGTTCACCTGCCCGCTTTCCGTCGTCCATATCATGGCATCCGATCAGAATGCGGGTTTCATCAAGAGAGCCGAAAACCGCCTTATATGCGGTTACCTTGTCGGCCGTACTCGGGCTTTTTTCCGCTTCCCGCACACATGTAAAAGCAACGTCTTGATGTCCGCGGTTTTTCAAATACAAAAAGCTTTCTCTGTAAGCTGCCTGCCTGTCATTATAAGCGCAGGGAATCTCTTGATGCTGCGTATATTCACAAGCGACAATGGGACCGTACTCCAGATAAGGCACAGCGGTTTCCCATTCATTCGCGCGGGACGTGACAATCAGTCCGTCAATCTTTTTCATTTTCAGCAGTTCGAAATAGGTCATCTCTATAGCGGGGTCATAGTTGGTGGGGAGAAGGGTTGTCACGTAATCATGGGCAAACGCTTCCTTCGTGATACCGTTTACAATTTTGTCAAAGCAGGGATGGTCGCTGTACGGCAAAATCACGCCGATTGTATTGGTCTTTCCTCGAATCAGATCAATGGCGGTTCGATTAGGGGTATAATCCAGCTCCTTCATCACTTGATTCACAAGACGCCTTTTCTCCTCAGATACGTACGGGTGTCGGTTTAATACGCGTGATACGGTAGCCACCGACACATTCGCCAGTTTCGCAATCTCTTTTATATTTGCCATGTGCTCCTCCATTTTTGGTGATAAAAAAGCAGCAAGAGTGGATTTCTCTTACTGCTATCTCATCATAAATCCACTGTCATTTCAACAGGGCAATGGTCAGAACCCATGATATCGGCGTAAATGGCCGCTTCGCTGATCCGCGGCTTCAGTCTGTCTGAAACAATGACGTAATCAAGCCTCCAGCCGATGTTTTTCTCACGTGCGTTCGTCCTGTAAGACCACCAGGAATAGGCGCCTTCCCGATCAGGATATAAATAGCGGAATGAGTCGGTAAATCCGGTGTTCAGCAGGGCGCTGAACGCTTCCCGCTCCTGATCCGAGAAACCGGCGTTCTTCCGGTTGGCTTTCGGATTTTTTAAATCTATCTCCCTGTGTGCGACATTCAGATCGCCGCATAATATCATGGGCTTCTTCCGGTCAAGCTTCTGCAGATACTCCTTAAAATCGGCTTCCCATTGAAGACGGTAATCAATTCGCTCTAATCCGCGTTTGGCATTCGGCGTATAACAGTTGACGACGAACAGGTTCTCAAATTCAAGTGTGATCACCCGTCCTTCTTGATCATGATCGTCAATTCCCAATCCATAAAACACGTGAAGCGGCTTTTCTTTCGAAAAAACAGCCGTGCCTGAGTAGCCTTTTTTCACCGCATAGTTCCAATAGTCATGATACCCTTCAAGCTGTAATGATACTTGTCCGTCCTGTACTTTCGTTTCTTGCAGACATAAAATATCGGCTTTCGTTTCCTGAACGTAAGTATTGATATCTATCTTTTTCATCACGGCACGTAAGCCGTTTACATTCCAAGAAATCAGTTTCATGTGTTCCCCCCTGTCCGGCTCAGCCGGCATTCCAGTGTTTCAATGTTTCCGCCCTCTAATGCCAGCAGCTGCTTTTTCATTTCTAAACCGCCTCTGAATCCGGTCAGTTTTCCGTTTTTTCCGATGACGCGATGGCACGGAACTGTAATCAATACCGGATTTTTCCCGATTGCGGCGCCCACGGCTCTTACGGCTGCCGGTTTCTGAATCATTTTTGCTATATCCGAATAGGAGTATGTCTCGCCGTACGGTATGTCCATAAGCGCTTTCCATACAGCAAGCTGAAATTCTGTCCCGTAAAGATCCACCGGCACTGAAAAAGCTGATCTGCCATTTTCGATGTACTCGGACAGCTCTGCCGTGTAAGACGCCAGCTTCTCATCATCACGTGCCAATCGGTATTGCGGCAGTGATTTTTTTGCCCACTGCTCAAGCTCTTCAAAGCTTCCATGATTTGAACCTATAAAGCAAAGCCCTTTAGATGTGGCGGCTGTATACAGGCTCCAATCATTCCGTGTGAAAAGTGTCCAATAGACCATTGTCTCTTTACTCATATTGAACCTCCCTGTCCCATTCCGGCAGTTTTTCGGTATTCTGTGGGCGAATTCCCGGTTCTCTTTTTAAAAAGAGTGGCAAAATGCGCTGTGTTTGGAATTCCGACCGTCAGAGCAATCTCCATGACTGTCATATCAGTATGCTTTAAAAGGTGTTCCGCCTTCGCCAATCTTATGTTCTGTATATACTCAATCGGGGATATTCCCCTGATTTTTTTAAATGTCCGCTGTAAATGATAAGGGCTGCCGTGACACATTTCGGCCAGTACACTCAGAGTCAGAGATTCGTGATAATGGCGTTCAATGTACTCAATGATTTGAGCAATCCATTCTTCATCAGGAAGACGAAGACCGTTCGGCCGGCACCTTTTACAGGGACGAAAATGTTTATCAATCGCTGCATCAGCCGTATCAAACACCAGCACGTTTTCTTTATTCGGAATTCTCGATTTACAAGAAGGCCGGCAGAAAATCCCCGTCGTTTTTACTGCATAATAAAATGCCCCGTCATAAGAAGCATCATTGCATATGATTGCGCTCCACTTTTCATCAGTCAGGATATTTCTGTCTGTCTCCATCTCAGCCACCCCCTGTTCTTCAGTATAAACAAATTCATTGCATAAGTACGCGTATTTGAATAGAGGAGCAAGATAACAAAGATAGATGTCAGGAGCACTTCCATGTTTCATGTGAAACATTTCGGCAGGATGGAGGAGGACTGATATAAAAAAAGAGCAGGAGCCCGCAGGCTCTTGCTCTTTTCTTTCGGCTTACTCGCCAGTTACGTATGGAAGTAAAGCCATTTGACGTGCGCGTTTGATCGCGATAGTCAATTTACGTTGGTATTTCGCGTTTGTTCCAGTTACACGGCGAGGTAAGATTTTACCACGCTCAGAAACAAACTTTCTAAGAAGATCTACATCTTTGTAATCGATGTGCGTAATGCCGTTAGAAGTGAAGTAACAAACCTTACGGCGTTTCGCACGACCGCCTCTGCGTCCTCCTGCCATTGTCATTTCCCACCTTTCTCGTTATGAATATAGCGATAATCTATTAGAACGGAAGATCATCATCCGAGATGTCAATCGGCTTGCCGTCGTTGGCAAATGGATCATCATTAAAACTGTTCCCTTGATTTCGTCTCTGGTTGTTCTGATTTCCGCCGAACGGATTATCATTTTGGCCTCCGCCAAAGTATTGGCCTCCGCCGCTGTTTCCTTCGTTGTATCCGCCTGATCCAGAACCGCCGCTGTTTTTAGGCTCAAGAAATTGAACACTTTCAGCTTGGACTTCTGTCACGAAGACACGCTGTCCTTGCTGATTTTCATAATTTCTTGTCTGGAGTCGGCCGTCTACGCCGGCAAGGCTTCCTTTTTTAAGAAAGTTTGCAACGTTTTCGGCTTGTCTTCTCCAAGTGACACAATTAATGAAATCGGCTTCACGTTCTCCGGACTGGTTCGTGAATGTACGATTCACAGCAAGAGTAAACGTGGCGACAGCCGCACCGCTTGGCGTATAACGAAGCTCTGGGTCTTTTGTCAGTCTTCCGACTAATACAACTCGGTTAAGCATATGAAAGACCACCTTTTAACATTATATATTTCAAATTGCTTATTCTTCTTCTTTAACAACGATGTGGCGAATGATATCGTCACTGATCTTAGCTAAACGGTCGAATTCAGCAACCGCTGCAGCTTCAGACTGAACGTTTAAGATTTGGTAGAAACCGTCACGGAAATCGTTGATTTCGTAAGCAAGACGACGTTTACCCCAATCTTTTGTTCCAGTGATCTCCGCTCCGTTAGAAGTCAATACGTTGTTGAAACGCTCGATAACTGCCTTCTTTGACTCTTCGTCAATGTTCGGACGGATAATGTACATAACTTCGTACTTTTTCATCTGTTTGCACCTCCTTTTGGTCTAAGCGGCCCTATAATGGGCAAGGAGCAATAATTCTATTACTCACAAGTTTATATTATACCAAAGCTCTTGTCCCTTTACAACTGTGTCCTATACATTAAATCGGAAATGAATGACATCTCCGTCTTGGACTACATATTCCTTACCTTCCAGACGCACTTTTCCGGCTTCTTTCGCTCCGGACATTCCGCCGCCTGCCAAAAGGTCTTCATAAGCAACCGTTTCAGCGCGGATAAAGCCGCGTTCAAAGTCAGTGTGGATGATACCCGCACACTCAGGAGCTTTCATGCCTTTTCTGAATGTCCATGCGCGCACTTCCTGTTCGCCCGCCGTAAAGTATGTCGCAAGGCCGAGAAGAGAGTATGACGCTTTAATCAGCTGATCAAGACCTGATTCTTCGATGCCGAGCTCCTCAAGGAACATTTGCTTTTCTTCGCCTTCCAATTCGGCAATTTCAGACTCAATTTTCGCACAGACGACGATAACTTCGGCATTTTCACCCGCGGCGTACTCACGGATTTTCGCAACGTATTCATTGTCTGAAGGATCAGCCACTTCATCTTCGCTTACATTCGCCACATAAAGCACGGGTTTTGACGTAAGCAAATGAAGCTGCTTCACAAGCTTTTGCTGTTCTTCCGTAAATTCAACGGAACGGGCAGGCTTTTCTTGTTCGAAAGCTTCTTTTAATTTAGACAGAATGTCAAATTCAAAAACCGCTTCTTTGTCTTTTTGCTTCGCAAGCTTGCTTACACGCGTGATGCGTTTTTCGACTGTCTCCATGTCGGCAAGAATCAATTCAAGATTGATCGTTTCAATATCGTCAATCGGATCGACTTTCCCTGACACGTGCGTAATATTGTCATCAGCGAATGCACGTACAACGTGGCAGATCGCATCAACCTGACGGATATGAGAAAGAAACTTATTTCCGAGTCCTTCACCTTTAGATGCGCCTTTTACGATCCCCGCGATATCAGTGAATTCAAACGCAGTCGGCACCGTTTTTTTCGGATTCACCAATTCAGTCAGCTTTTGCAGACGTTCATCCGGCACTTCCACGATTCCCACGTTCGGATCAATTGTACAGAACGGGTAGTTGGCTGATTCGGCACCAGCCTGGGTAATTGCATTAAATAACGTCGATTTTCCGACATTCGGCAAACCGACAATTCCAGCAGTTAAAGCCATTCTTTCATCTCCTCTATATCAAACCATCATCGTATAAACGTATTGTAAACCTAGAGCAATTATAAGGAGGTTCATAGGAAAAGACAAGCTGAGAAAAAAGCATTTCCCGCCCTCTCTCTCCTTAGATTATCCTTTTTTAACCGCTACCAGACAGTCAAAAAGCGTACTTCCCATTCCATTATCGGAATTTGAATCCTTTGTGAGCATGTTGACGGAGCCTCCGAATGCCGCCCACATGCCTTCATCTATATTCACCGTCTTCGGGTGAGCCTGCTTCATGATTTTCACCCTGCCGCGCAGACGGCCGCGGTCATTGTATACCTCTGCCGTATCTCCGTCTTGAAGTGAAAGCTCCTCGGCGATATCCGGCGACAGGTCCACCTGAATCTGCTGGAGCTTTTCAATAAACGGCACGTGCTGTGAATGATTGGAGCGCTGCGGGTGAATGGACAGCAGCGTATACGGATATTTCCCGGCCAGTCCGGCGTCGTGATAAACAGACTCCTCCGGCACTTCCAATTGAGGGAGGCCGCTGTATCCTTTCTCTTCTGCCAGTGACGAGACGAATTCAAATTTTCCGCTTGGGGTTAAAAATTGAAAATCACTCCACGGAACCTGTTTAACCGGAATCGGCATATGTCCTTTTTCCTTTAATTGCTCAAGGGTGATTCCTTCTTTCTCCAAAGAAGAGAGCCCCATTTTCAAGAAATCTTCCGCACTGTAATCAAACAGCTCCCCGAATCCGAGACGCTTTGCGAGTTCCGTCCAGATCCAGCGGTCTGATTTTGCCTCTCCCTGCGGTTCCGCAAGCTTCTTACCATATTGAACATAGTGATGATACATGCTGGAATAATAAATATCTTCCTCTTCGAAAACAACGGCCGTCGGCAGCACATAGTCACAGAGCTTCGCCGTATCGGTCATGACCGAATCAATGGCCACTGTGACCGGCGTTTTTTCAAACGCTTCCTTCACTTTTTTTGTATTCGGCACCTGTGTCAGCGGATTGCCGCACGTCACGATGATCATCTCAATCGGCGGGTCGGCTGCATTCAGCGCCTCTTCAGCTTGAGTCATCATCGAAAACGTTCTCGAACTTTTCTTCAAATCAGGACGAGTGAGCTCGGCCTTTGCAAAGCTTTCACCGACTTGCACATTTCCGAAGTTGGCGCCGCCGCCTTTGATACCGACATTTCCGCTCGCCGCAGCTAAAGCGTCAATCCACCGTATCGTCCCGCCCCCGTTTTTATATCTCTGCATCCCAAGACCCATAAAAGTGGAGGCGGGACCGTCAGCATATAAATCGGCAAGATATTCAAGCGCTTCTAAAGACGTTTCTGTTTTCTCAATGATCTCCTCAAAAGAAATCGTCTGCAGAAGCTTGTCTATTTCCTCAAAACCGACCGAATGCTTTTGAATAAAATCAGAATCGGTTCTGCCGGTTTGGCATAATATTTTTAAAACACCCGCCGCAAGCCAGCCATCCATGCCGGGTTTGACGGATATATACCGGTCGGCAAGCTTTGCAGTCGGGTTAAAAATAGGGTCAATGACCGTCAGTGTCGCTCCTTTTTTCTTCACCTGCTGCAGATGATGATAGAGGTGCATATTCGTCCGGGACACGTTTCTGCCCCATACGATCACATGCTTGCTGTGATAAATATCAAGCGGTCCATGCCCGTAAGAACGCCCGAAATCCCAGCGCTGCGCTTCAATGCCGGAACCCCAGCAAATGCTGCCCGCAATCTCGGTTACACCGCCGTATCCATTGAAAAAACGCTGGTCGAGCGCCTTCAAAAGACCGTTATTGGCGTAGTCATGACTGTGCAGCACTGCGGCAGTGCCCAACGTCTCCTTAATCACCGCCATTTTTTCAGCAATTTCATCTAACGCCTGCTCCCAGGAAATGCGGACAAATTCGCCGTCTTTCTTTTTTAAAGGAAAACGAAGCCGTTCCGGCGCATTCGTTTTCGTCTCCAGCATTCTGCCCCGGCCGCAAATTTTCCCTTCCGTAATGGGATGATTCGGGTCTCCGTCTACTTTCGTCACCTTTCCATCCTCAACTGTCACCAAAAAGCCGCAGCTGTCCCAGCAATTCAGCGGGCACGCTGACTGATGCACTTTGCTCATCGGGCCTCTTCCTCTCCTCTATATGAAAAAGCATGAGCGCCAGCCCTTATGATGTAGGCTCCTCATGCTTGACGAGTACTTTTTTCAGCTTTCTCTCAAAATCTCTTCTCGGAATCATGACACTGTGGGAACAACCCGTGCATTTGATCCGAATATCCATTCCCATCCGAATGATTTTCCACCTGTTTTCACCGCAAGGATGCGGCTTCTTCATTTCAACAATATCATTCAGGCCAAAGTCTTTATCCGCCAAGACCCTTCACCTCTCTCCATAGACTGCTTTATTTATTGTACAAAAAAAGACAGGATAAGAGCAACGGCCGCACTCAAAATGAGCATTATACTTTTTTCCATCTCCCTAAAATAGGGTAAAGAAGAAGACATACCAGCAAATAAAGACTTAAAAGCCCGTAAATGGGATATAAAATGGCGATCAAATCTGAAAAACCGATTGTCGTAAAAGGCACCATCACAGCTAAAAGAAGAGATACGAGCGTCCATCTCGGCAATTTCACAAATGCAAGCATGCGGCTGGACAGCCCGAACAGACCGGTCACCGTTGTCGTATAGATGGCTAAAAAAAGCACGGCGGCCATACAAAGAAATAACGGATAAGGAGCGCCTTCAAGGACGGCGAAAAGAGGAATCTCATATTGTGTAAGACTGCCTGAAAGCTGTACAAGCGTTTCATTGTAAACAAATGAAATCATACCGAAAATCAGCCCGCTTGCAACGCTTGCGATTTTCGCTTCTCCCAGTCCCTTCATATCTTTCCCGATTGAAGAAAGAACAGCAACAACAGAAAGAATGTTTAAGGACGTGAAGGTAATGCTTGCCGGCCAATTATACTGGCGGGTCAAGTCTATCGTCCACGTGTAATGATGCGTTGTCTGAAAAAAGACCAATGCATATAACAGCCCCGCTACAAGAATCGGTATCAAAATACTATTCAGAGATAATATCCCTTTTATATCCCAAAAGAATAAACCCACGGTCACAATGCAAAGAAGAAAAATACCGATCCAAAACGGCAGCTTGTACATTTGCAGCGTCACACCGCCACCGGCAATCATAACCATCGTCATTGAAAACAAATAAAACATAATAAGCACATCATAGACTTTAGCAAGAGCCGGCCCCATCAGATGCTCAAGCACAGGTAAAAAGTGCGTTGATTGAACCCGATAGCTGATCTTCAACACAATATAAGCCGAAATCGTAAACATGACTGTAAACAATACAATAGCCAGTCCGCTTTCGACACCGAAAAACTGCCATATTTCCTGCCCGCTTGCATACCCGGCCCCAATCTGGCTGCTTAATATGAGCAGCATCCACTTCATCCCGGCTCTCCACACCCTCATCACCTCATAAAATTTCTGATCATCTCCGCATATTGCTACTATATTGAGTGACAGCAGCAAACATTCATACAATTGGGACAAATATGGTATGATAACGACGATTGACTATTCAGAAAATTCATTTATGTTAGGCGCTCAAATCATGGACATCAGGCGTTTAATCGCAAGTGATACCCAGCCTTACTCCGATTCAGGCTCAAAGCTTTAAAAGATCACCCGGACGCAATCGCCGTCAGCTATGAGGCCGTCTGAAAAATTCAAAGCCAGGCTTGAAGCCGGCAATGCCATCGTGCTTGGCGCCTTTGAACAAGACAGACTGATAGGAATCCTCAAGATCTCCAAGCATTCGCTGTTTAAACTAAGACACATTGCGGTTATTGGTTCTATGTATATTTCCCCCAAAAACCGAGGGTCAGGCGCGGGAAAAGCTTTAATGACGGAAGCCATCAGCCAAGCAAAAAAGATGAAAGACACAGAACAGCTCCATCTCTCTGTTACTTCAACAAATGAACCCGCAAAAAAACTCTGCGCTCAGTTAGGATTTATCCTCTTCTCTGCAGAAAAAAGAGCGCTGAAATTAGATCATCAGCAATATGTTGATGTAGATCAAATGGTCTTATTTCTTTCATGAACTTAGAGAATAACTGCTCTGGGTTCTTTTTTCTATCCCGCTCTTTTCAAACAACCGGCATGCTCATCAACATAAGCATAAAAAAAGGCAGCGCTGGATATACTGTAAACAACCATACATCACCAAAAACAACAATGTAATACTCGTATGACATGACAAGGAAGTGAACCTTATGAATCGAAAAGGCGGGCTTTTTTCTCAAGAACGGGCAAAACAATATGTATCCCATACGGATTCTTCTGCTGCGAATCAAATACAAGCAATCCTTACTTCATCTTTACGTAAAGCAGCCGGCAGACCGTTAGTCACCGTGTGTATCGGTACAGATCGGTCGACCGGAGATTCATTAGGTCCGCTCGTAGGAACAAAGTTAGAAAAAATGAATTTAGGCAGATTGCACGTTTACGGCACGCTGTCAGATCCTGTTCACGCCGTCAATATGAAAGACAAGCTGAAAGATATTCAACATCTACATAAAAATCCGTTTATTATAGCGGTTGATGCTTGTTTAGGCCGCGTCAAAAGCGTAGGCTCATTTCAAATCGGCGATGGGCCGCTGAAGCCCGGAGCAGGTGTTCAAAAAGACCTTCCTGAAATCGGTGACGTCCATATCAATGGAATCGTCAATGTCAGCGGGTTTATGGAGTATTTTGTCCTGCAGAATACGAGGCTTCATCTTGTTATGAGCATGGCAAATGTTTTAGCAGAGGGGTTACAGCTGACAGATAAATCAGAAGGCCGGCAGGAACGGCTCAGTCCGTTTCATAAGCTGACAAGACGTATATAAAAAACCATCTTTTTTTAAAAAGATGGTTTTTACGCTTCTCTTTCGGACAATAGTTCCAGGATACGTTCAAGATCTTCATTTGAGAAAAACTCAATCTCAATCTTCCCTTTTTTCTTTTGTCTCTTAATATTGACTGTTGTTCCGAAGTAATTTTGCAAATACGATTCCCGCTCTTTTAACACAACATCTTGAACAGGTTCTTTTTTCTTTGTTTCACGTGGAACATTGTTGTTTAACTGCTGAATCAGCTGCTCAAGCTGGCGGACGTTCAGCTGTTCTTCAACCACTTTCTTCACAAGCGGTTCAAGCTTGTTTTTATTTTTCAAGCCAAGCAAGGTTCTGCCGTGTCCCATGGATAACGTACCTTCTGCAATGAGGTTCTGGATGCTTTCCGGCAGCGTCAGCAGTCTTAAATGGTTGGCAATATGAGGCCTGCTTTTCCCGAGCCGTTTAGCGAGCTGTTCCTGGGTTAAATCCAAATGCTTCAGCAGTGAGTCATATGCCAGAGCTTCTTCAAGCGGTGATAAGTCTTCACGCTGAAGGTTTTCCAAAAGAGCGATTTCCCGCATCAGCGATTCAGATAAATCCCGCACGATAGCCGGCACTGTCTCTTTACCGGCAAGTTTTGCGGCGCGGTAACGGCGTTCGCCGGCTACAATATCATAGCCCTTCAATGATTTTCTCACGATAATGGGCTGAAGAATGCCATGCTGAATGATGGATTCCTTCAGTTCAGCTAATGACTCATCATCAAATTGTTTTCTTGGCTGATAAGGATTGGGGCGTAAATCACTGATTTTAATTTCTTCCACTGTCTCTTCAGACAAATCAACCTGATTAAACAACGCGTTAATCCCTTTTCCGAGCCCGCCTTTAGCCATTCGCTGCCACTTCCTTTGCTAAATCTAAATATACTTCCGCACCTCTCGAACGCGGATCGTATAATATGATCGGCTTGCCGTGACTCGGCGCCTCACTTAAACGGACATTGCGAGGAATAATGGTTTGATACACTTTATCTCTAAAGTATTTCTTTACCTCTTCTATCACTTGAATGCCGAGATTCGTTCTGGCATCAAGCATCGTCAGAAGCACTCCTTCTATCATTAAGTCGGTATTTAAATGTTTCTGCACAAGCCGAACTGTATTTAATAATTGACTCAATCCTTCAAGAGCGTAGTATTCGCACTGAACCGGGATAACGACTGAATCTGAAGCGGTAAGCGCATTAATCGTTAATAACCCGAGAGACGGAGGACAATCAATAATCATGTAATCGTAATTTTGTTTCACAGATTCTAATGCTCTTTTCAGCCTGACCTCCCGTGAGATCGTCGGAACCAATTCGATTTCCGCTCCCGCAAGCTGGATCGTGGCCGGAATGACATCTAAGTTCTCTACTGAAGTCGGTTTAATAATTTCTGTAACATCTGCATCATCTACTAAAATGTCGTACACACAATGATCCACATCGGCTTTTTCAATCCCTAATCCGCTCGTTGCATTGCCCTGCGGATCAATATCAACAAGAAGAACCCTTTTACCTATGTAAGCCAAGCAAGCCCCCAGATTAACAGAAGTCGTCGTCTTCCCGACTCCGCCTTTTTGGTTCGTAATTGCTATGATTTTTCCCACGATGTCACCTACCTTCACATGAACATGTACTGTCTTGTTTCTATCTTATCAAAAAAAGAGTAAAGCGTTTTATTTTTTTCATAATTTGTTTATCAGCAAGTGAAAAAAATGTAAACGAAAAAGACACTTTCTAATATAAGTTCTCCGATAAAGTGACTTTTTTGACTGTAAAAAGACAATTCACGACACAAAAAGATAAAATTTTACATATATAATGTATAGTGCACAATAAATCTATTATTATCTCAAAATAGTTTTTTGATTAAAATAAAAACTCCCCTGCTGATCAGGAGAGTTTTTATTTAGGTATCCGAATGGTAAGCTGGATGTACTCTTCGAATTCTTCTTCTTCAGTGTTCAGCCTGACGCCGCTGTCTTCCACCATGGACAGTGACTGACGAATCGTATTCATCGCAATTCTTGTATCCCTGCTGAACGCTTTGCGTCTCGGCTTTGGTTTCTGCTTATTCTGTTCAAGCATTTTCACCACTCTGTCTTCTGTCTGCTTGACGTTTAAGCTTTTCTCAATGATTTCCGCAAGCAATGTGACCTGAAACTCCGGCTGTTTGAGCGGAATCAGTGCTCTTGCATGACGTTCCGTAATTTTTTTCTCCATAATCGCATCCTGGACGGGTTCCGGGAGCTTTAACAATCGGAGCTTGTTCGCAATCGTTGACTGGCCTTTTCCTAAGCGCTGCGCCAAGGCTTCCTGTGTTAAATCATGAAGTTCTAACAGCCTTGCGTACGCATGAGCTTCCTCAATGGAGGACAATTCTTCCCTTTGCAGGTTTTCAATCAAAGCGACAGATGCTGTTTCCGTATCAGAAAAATCTTTAATAATTGCGGGAATCTTCTCCCATTCAAGCGTCTGTACCGCTCTCCAGCGCCTTTCACCCGCAATGAGCTCATATTGTCCTTCATCTTCTGTATGTCTGACAACAATCGGCTGAATGATGCCGTGTGTATGGATAGTCATTGCTAACTCTTTGATTTTTTCATCTGAGAAAATGGTGCGTGGCTGAAAACGGTTGGGAACGATAGCATGTACCGGTATTTCGAGTATCTCTTCTTTGTTTGTATCATGCTCAGCTATCTCCGGTTCCTCTTCCTTCTCACCAAACCCGAAGAAACGAGAGAATGAATGCTTCATGTACCTACACCACCTTTAAAAACTGCCATTTTTATAATTCTATTTTCTCATGGTTTTTCCTGCTGTATCTTCATCAATTTTGCAGAAAATATGATGGAATTGTCACATCAGGCTGTCTAAATTACCCTTCAATTGGCGATTTATTTGGAGTACCCGGTTTTCTCGGATATTTTTTCGGAGTGCTTTTCGTCTTGCGAATGATCATAATGTTCCGTTCACTTTCTTCAACGGGAAGTGTAAAGGAATGAACTTGTTCAAGCTCTCCTCCCAATACTTTAATCGCCTTTTGCCCCGCTTTCAGCTCTTCATCAGCGGCTGCAGCTTTTAGTGCCGCAAATATACCGTTTTTCTTGGCCAGCGGCAGACAAAGCTCACTCAGGACTGACAGACGCGCCACTGCACGGGCCGTCACGAGATCGAAGCTTTCCCGTACGTCTTTCCGCTGTCCGAATGTCTCCGCTCTGTCATGGACAAATGTCGTATGCTCTAATTGTAAAGCATCAGAGAGAGTTTCCAAAAACGTAATCCGCTTATTCAGTGAATCGACGATGGTGACATGCAGATGCGGGAAGCAGATTTTGACGGGCAGGCTTGGAAAACCGGCGCCGGCGCCGACGTCACAAAGAGTGGTGACCTTTTCAAAATCAATATAAAATGCCGCCGTTATCGAATCATAAAAATGCTTGAGATAAACTTCCTTTTTCTCAGTGATGGATGTCAGATTCATTTTTTCGTTCCATTCCACAAGCATCCGGTAATACAACTCGAATTGCTCCAGCTGGCGGTCAGAAAGGGAAATCCCTTTCTCCGCTAAACTGGATGTAAATTGCTCTATATTCATGCCGTCATCCTTTCTATTCAGCTACCTTGGCAATACGGCCCTGCTCCAGGTATACCAGCAGGATTGAAATGTCTGCCGGATTGACGCCGGAAATACGGGACGCTTGAGCAACTGATAAAGGACGCACTTCTTTCAGCTTTTGACGCGCTTCAGTAGCAATTCCTTTAATGGCGTCATAATCAATCCGATCAGGGATTTTTTTGTTTTCCATTTTCTTCAGCTTTTCCACTTGCTGCAAGGATTTTTCGATATATCCTTCATATTTCACCTGAATTTCCACTTGTTCCGCCACATCTTGCGGAACCGGAGAATCTGCAGGCGCAAGTTTTGTCACTGTTTCATAGTTCATTTCCGGACGTTTCATTAAATCTGTGCCGCGCACTCCGTCTTTCAGCTCGCTTCCGCCGAGTGAACGGATATATTCCTGATTCTCAGGAGACGGCTTGATAATAACAGACCAGAGACGTTTTTTCTCTGCCTCGATCGCCGCTTTTTTCTTCTCAAACGCTTCATAGCGCTCATCAGAAATTAAGCCGATCTCATGGCCGATTTCCGTCAGGCGAAGATCCGCGTTGTCGTGACGGAGCAGCAGTCTGTATTCCGCCCGTGAAGTCAGCAGACGATACGGTTCATTGGTTCCTTTCGTTACCAAATCATCAATCAATACACCGATATAAGCATCGGAACGGCTGAGGATCACTTCTTCTTTTCCAAGCGCTTTGCGGCCTGCGTTGATCCCTGCCATAATTCCTTGCCCGGCTGCTTCCTCATAACCTGATGTACCGTTAATTTGACCGGCTGTGTACAGGTTAGGGATTTTTTTCGTCTCCAGTGTAGGCCAGAGCTGCGTCGGTACAATCGCGTCATACTCAATCGCGTATCCGGCTCTCATCATCTGCACCTTTTCCAGTCCCGGAATGGTCGCCAGCATCCGCTGCTGCACGTCCTCAGGAAGACTCGTGGATAGACCCTGAACGTATACTTCCTGCGTATTTCTGCCTTCCGGCTCAAGGAAAATCTGATGGCGCGGTTTATCATTAAACCGAACGACTTTATCTTCAATCGAAGGGCAGTATCTCGGTCCCGTTCCTTTAATCATACCGGAATACATCGGCGAACGATGCAGGTTGCTGTCGATGATCTCATGAGTCTCAGGACTCGTGTAAGTCAGCCAGCAAGGCAGCTGATCGGTAATGTATTCAACCGTTTCATATGAGAAAGCGCGCGGAACCGGGTCCCCCGGCTGGATTTCTGTTTTGCTGTAATCAATGGAATCGCTTGAGACACGAGGAGGCGTGCCCGTTTTAAAACGGACGAGATCAAAACCGAGCTCCTCTAAGTGCTCAGAAAGTTTAATAGACGGCTGCTGGTTATTCGGACCGCTTGAGTAAGACAGATCCCCGAGAATGATCCGCCCTCTTAAATACGTTCCGGTTGTCAGCACGACCGTTTTTGCCTTGTATTCAGCACCGGTTTGCGTAATGACACCGCGGCACTCTCCGTCTTCAATGATTAAACGCTCGGCAATCCCTTGAAGAAGTGTCAAATTCGGTGTTTTTTCCAGCGTATGCTTCATTTCGTGCTGATATTGGAATTTATCCGCCTGCGCACGCAGCGCCCGTACGGCCGGACCTTTTCCTGTATTCAGCATTCTCATTTGAATATGAGTTTTATCTATATTTCTAGCCATTTCTCCGCCGAGCGCGTCAATTTCGCGGACGACAATCCCTTTCGCGGGGCCGCCGACAGACGGATTACATGGCATAAACGCAACCATATCAAGATTAATCGTCAAAACAAGCGTTTTGGCTCCCTGGCGCGCGGATGCGAGGGCAGCCTCAACACCGGCATGCCCGGCGCCGATGACAATCACGTCGTATTGGCCTGCTTCATACCCCATGGTTTTTTCCTCCCTTTTATTTACCTAAACAAAATTGTGAAAAGAGCTGATCAATTAAGCTTTCGTGGACGGCATCACCGATGATTTCGCCCAGCAGTTCCCAGCACCTTGTCAAATCAATTTGCACCATATCAATCGGAACATCCTGTTCAATCCCGTTCAGCGCATCATCAATCGCTTGCTTTGCCTGATGCAGAATCGAAATATGACGGGTGTTGCTGACATAGGTGAGATCTCCGCTTTCGATCGCTCCTGTATAAAATAGCGACTGAATCGCTTCCTCTAAATCTTGAATGCCTTCTTCTTTCAGCAATGAGGTCGTGACGACAGGCCGGCCTTTCGCCAGTTCCTTGACGCGCTCAGCGTCAATCTTAGCCTCAAGGTCCGTCTTATTCATAATGACAATGACGTCCATTCCCTCAACCGCTTCAAACAATTTCACATCTTCTTCAGAAAGCGCTTCGCTGTGGTTAAGCACAAGCAAAATGAGATCCGCTTCCTTCAGAACCTGCCGTGACCGTTCCACACCGATTCTTTCGACGATGTCTTCTGTCTCACGGATTCCGGCGGTATCGACAAGCCGAAGCGGCACGCCTCGCACGTTGACATATTCCTCAATCACATCACGCGTCGTTCCCGGAATATCGGTTACGATCGCCTTCGTTTCATGGACAAGGCTGTTAAGCAGAGAGGATTTCCCGACGTTCGGACGGCCGATGATCACGGTAGACAGTCCCTCACGCAAAATTTTCCCCTGCTCAGACGTACGGAGCAGCGCCTCGATTTCTTTCTTCACGCCGCTTGCCTTCTCCACTAAAAGCTGATGCGTCATTTCTTCGACGTCATCATATTCCGGATAATCTATATTCACCTCAACATGGGCAAGTGTTTCTAACAACTCATCACGCAGACGGCGGACAAGCGCGGAAAGCCGTCCTTCCATCTGGTTCATGGCGACATTCATGGCACGGTCCGTTTTGGCCCTGATCAGATCCATCACCGCTTCCGCCTGTGAAAGGTCAATCCGTCCGTTTAAAAATGCGCGCTTCGTAAACTCACCGGGTTCTGCCAGTCTCGCACCTTCTCTTAAAGCAAGCTGGAGCACCTGATTAACCGTCACAATACCCCCGTGACAGTTGATTTCAATGACATCTTCCCTTGTGAATGTTCTGGGCGCTCTTAAAACAGACACCATGACTTCCTCAATAATCCGTCCCGTCGTACTGTCCGCGATATGCCCGTAATGAATGGTATGCGATTCTGCCGAACTGAGCGTTTTGCCTTTCGGACCCTTGTACATTTTGTCGGCGATCTTTACGGCTTCCGGGCCGCTCAGCCGAACGATCGCAATCGCGCCTTCACCCATCGGAGTTGAAATCGCTGCAATTGTATCCATGCTGTTCACCTCTCTTTATCTCTGTTTCCATCTATATAAAAAATTTATTTATGCCAAAATTAAAAGATAACATAGTTTGGTTTGAAGTGGAAGATACGTTATCCACAAAAGCAGAAATTCATCCCTTATTACTTTAACTTACCCACATGTGAATAACAATTAATTTTATTTCCTAAAACCTTTTTTATCAACAGCATAGACCGAAAAAGAAAAAACTTAAACGCAAAAAATGCGATTCTGCTCAGGAATAGAGCCATTTTTACCAATAAAAAAACCGAAGTTCCGATTTTACCCGGACTTCGGTTTTCTGCTATCTTTATGGGAAATAACGAGATGGCGGTACCGGCCTTCACCGGTAGAAAACGTTTTGATATTTGGATGCTTTGACAGCGCGTCATGGATGATTTTTCTTTCACCTGACGGCATCGGTTCTAAATGCACCTCTTTTTTCGTTTTCGACACTTGCTTGGCCAGCCTGTTTGCCAGCTGATCCAGAATTTCTCTTCTTTTCCGCCGATAATTCTCAGCGTCGACAACGGCTTGGCGATACTGGCCGGAGCCGCGGTTCAAAACAAGCTGCGTCAATGTTTCCAAGGCATTGAGTGTTTGTCCTCTTTTGCCAATAAGCAGCGCCGCTTTTTCACCTTTAATGTGAAAACAGACTGTTTTCTTGTTTTCTTCCGTAACAATCTCAGAAGGCCCGGCAATGGAATGGATGATTTCTTCTAAATACGCTTTCGCTTCCTGAACAGGATTTCTTTTCTCTTCCAGTTCTACGATCGCATTCTTTTTTCCGAAAATACCCAAAAACCCTTTATATTCTTCTTGCACCACCGTTATTTCTACTTGATCTTTCGTCAGTTGAAGTTCCTGAAGGCCTGATTGAACTGCTTCTTCGACATTCCGTCCCGCAGCAGTCACCTTCTTCACTTTTTCTTTCCTCCGGCTTTCTGCGTTTCCGGATCGTGTTTAATGTCAGGTCCTTTAATAAGGAATGTCTGAGCAATCATAAACAGGTTTCCGACTACCCAATACAGAGAAAGCGCGCTCGGGAAGTTGATCGCAAATACGATGATCATGATCGGCATAATCCATACCATCATTGCCATTTGAGGATTCTGAGTCGGATTTCCCGCCATCATCAGCTTCTGCTGGACAAAAGTGGCCACACCGGCAACGATAGGAAGAATATAGTAAGGATCCTTCTCTCCTAAATCAAACCATAAAAAGCTGTGCTGTGAAATGGCTTGCGTACGCATAATGGCGTGGTAGAATCCGATCAAAATCGGCATTTGAATCAGGATCGGGAAACATCCCGCCAGCGGGTTTACCCCGTGCTTTGAAAACAGGGCCATTGTTTCCTGCTGAAGCTTCTGCTGCGTTTTTTGATCTTTAGAGCTGTATTTTTCTCTGAGCTTCTGCATTTCAGGCTGCAGCGCCTGCACCGCTTTTGAGCTTCGAAGCTGCTTGATCATCAGCGGCAGAATCAGCAGACGAATTAAAATCGTAACGATGATGATCGACAAACCATAGTTATCGCCCGTCAGTTTCGCTACGTACGTAATGACTTCTGACAATGGATACACAACATATTTGTCCCAGAAATGCGGACTATTCGCCGTAATCGGCTCTTTCACACTCGAGCACCCGGCCAGCAGCACGAGCATACCGACCATACTCAGTAGTAACCATATTCTCCTTTTCAAGAACGTTTCCTCCTATACCAATCTTTATAAACCTTGTATGTATTTTAGCATCTTTCAGTTTCAAATGGCGTTCATTTTTCGCCAAATAAAAGGAAGCGCTTTTAAAAACGTGAAGAAAACAAAATATGAGCTATTTTGACGAAGATTTCTTATATAATGAGGTTTTTCTGAATAAGTGCTGCAGACTCTTTTTCGTTTCTTCAAAACTGAGGTCGCCGGCGGGTTTTCTTGCGATAATAATAAAATCTTTCGGCTTGAGCAGCTCTTTTTCCTCCTGAACCGCCTGCCTGATTAACCGCTTCACCCGATTGCGCACGACGGCATTGCCGATTTTTTTACTGACAGAAAGCCCTACCCGGAGCTCTTCCTGTTTCGGCTGATCAAGCGTATACAGCACGAACTGGCGGTTTGCCATAGACGTTCCGCGTTTAAACACTTTTTGAAAATCTTCATTTTTCTTTAACCGATTTCGCTTCTTCACTTTAATTCACTCCGATATTCACTCGCAGAAACTTTTATTTCTATTTAAAAAAAACGGGCCGCCGGAATACTGAAGAAATTTCTCCAGTACCGGGCGACGCATGACATCTCTTTTCTCTTAATGTGAAAAAAGACCACTGACATTATTCAGTGGCCTAAGCTGATAATACTTTTCTGCCTTTGCGGCGACGGCGTGCTAATACTAGACGACCGTTTTTTGAACTCATACGGCTTCTGAAGCCATGAACTTTACTGCGTTTACGGTTATTCGGTTGGAATGTTCTTTTCATTTATGACACCTCCCTCGAGGAATAGCTGTTAAAGACAGTCTTACTTATTATATTTGTGCTGCCTATTCATTGTCAACTTCAGCAGTGCTTTTATTTCTTACAACCATAATAGGATAACATACCTTAACCAGATTAGAAACCTTATTTTTCATATTCCTTTTTTTAACGCACAAAAAAAGCCGCGCTCCCCCGAAAAAACGACATGTGGATAATTTTTCGGTCTTTTTTTAATATCCACAATCGTTATCGACAACATTTTCACATTGCTAACCCCTGTGGACAAAGATTTTTCAACAAGTTGTCAGGTTTGTGGATAAGATTACGAGAACCATTGCAAGTCCTCGCTTAATTTGATATTATATTTGTGTTTTAACTCTTAATTACTTATCCAGTCCATTCTCTTTATCCACAAATTGTGGATAAGTTGTGGATTGTTTTCACACAGCTTGTGTAGATTGTTGTCCACAACTTGTGGAATTTGTCGAAAAGCTATTTTTCTACTATACTATATGTTTTCAACATTTCGTGTGTACGAATGGTCAGAGCCATATGCTCTTTTTTTGTGTTCTATAACAGGGGAAGGGCGCTGATTTTTAAAGAAAAGGAGGGCTGTGCCGGATA